>JAFWIP010000002.1 GCA_017514805.1 Candidatus Saccharimonadota bacterium | reverse complement strand
CGAGCATATATGAATAGAGTTTTGGCAATTTGTTGCCAGAGACTTTGTCGGCAAGCTCTATGATTGAATGGTGTTCAAGCGGCGACGTTTCGATCTGATGCTCGGCAAACGTGCGAATAATCGTATTATTTGACTCACTAGCACCAGAAGTAAAGATAATTTCAGAAGGTTTTGCGCCAATTAGTTTAGCTAAAGTTTTTCGCACCTCTTCGATTTCGTTCATCGCTAGGTGCCCAGGAGTATGTAGAGCCGATGCATTCGCAAAGAAACGCGTTTCCGCGCCATGCATAGCATTAAACACCTCTGGCAGCATAGGCGATGTTGCCGCATAGTCCAAATACACCATATTCCTTTAATTATATCATGAGGTGCAAGTTATTACCCTCAGACGTATATCTTCTTTATATGCCGTTAAAACCTGGCGAATCTCAGAGGCTGTTTTTAAGGCGTTCGTCTATCCTAGAGTAATTCAAGTTGTTTTTCAGCATAAAAAAGACCCCGGTATTACCCGGGGTCTTGCAGTAGAGATTAATATTAGACTTCAAGAGACTTAATATAATCCAGATGCTTATTCAGGTGATATTCAGAGAAATATATACGGCCATCTCTGACGATTTCACCTTCATTTACAGGGTTGTCTGAGCCGAAGATTCTATACGCATACCCCTCAGGAACATCCTGCATCTCGAATCGCTTTGCGATATCGAGAAGAGCATCCTGAGCAGCCTGGCCAACAAACGGAACCTTGATGTAGGCTGTATTTTTGTAGTAAGAATCATTAGTGACTACCTTGACATTCGGAATCCGACTAAGACTTGCAAGGATCTCTTTGTTGCGATCCGACAGCAGGTTGTCCTTAATACAGATCCACGCCCAGCCGGCTTCGAGATCGAGAAAATCGCACACCATAAAGGTATAAACGTTCTTGCTCCAGAGCTCCTTGCACGCCGGAATGCATTCCGGGACAATAAAACGCTCGGGATTAGCCTCAACAAATTCCATATCTGTCGGGCATACGCTCTGATAATCCTCTGCAACGGGGAAAACTCCCAGAGCTACACGTCTATCATTCTCCTCTTTTCGCCTTGCCAGTAATTCTTCTGGCGAACAAGGCTTAGTGCAGAAACGATCATTCAGTAATTCAAACATTTTACCATCATCGAATTCTTCAATATCTTCAAAAATTACTTCACCGTCAATAAGATCCATGATGTCTTCCTGAAATTTATCCTTCATTGTTATCTCCTCCTGGCGGGATCACCGCCTAAAAATAGTTTTTCGAGCGGCTTTTGCAACTCGTCCTGATTACCATATTGATAAGCAAAACGAGTTGCAAAAACACCACAGAAGAGAGCCTAACGCATCTTCTTAAGGTTCTATATATTTATATTATATCACACTTTGTTATTATTGTCAATTTCTACTAGCCACGCAAAAACCAGGCATAGAATGCCTGGTTTCCGAACTTATCTCGCATGGATTATCATGTCTTTGCAGCAATGGATCTGTTCAAGAAGTTCATTGTTCCCATTAATGTCCTTATTTAGAGCATCATATTCGGCCTTTATGTTATCTTCGACTTCTTTAGAGTAAGCTTCTTCTTTGACAATAATTTTTGATCTCCCCTGCTCTTGAAAATATCCAAAGATAGACAGTGCCGCCCATGTTCCACTCTCCGAATTGGTCAAATCTGGCGTAAAGTACATAAGCGGAGCCTGCACTGGATCGTTCGACATCTTGTAGAATGCAATGCCCTGCCATCCATTACGGTTATTCTTCGCAAAAGCACCAGCGATATATCGGGTTCGATTAATGTCCGACATACTGCTACGATACAGTTCTTCGCAAATACCATAAAATTCATCCTCTTCATTTACGACAATCTTACCCGAAAATGACGGATCGGGTTCTGACCATTGCCCATACTGCATAAAATTTCCAGTAATACTAAAAATACGGCCCACATTTATCGCCTCCTCTCATAGTGAGCATGTATTATATACTATACCATTTTTTTAATAATTGTTAATGCCTAGATAATCGAGTCATATTCGTTTTTCGTATAGCACTCATAGTATAATTTAGCCATGGATGAGCAGAAAATAGGTGACAATGATTATAGCCCAGAAAAGCCAATCGAGCAGATAATGGTCATTAATAATAACTCACCGCAGCAAAATAATAATACGGAACGCAAGAAGCAGCTCAACGAATTTATTCTTCCTTTCACTCGTTTTCAAACCGTAGCCGTTGCCTTATTTCTATTTGCCACGCTCGTTGACTTAACGACTGGCGGAATGATTTTCTTTAGTTATCTTGCATTAATAATGCTCGTTCCAATCTTAATTGTCTCTATCATTGCCGAATTAATTGCAATATGTTTTTATAAGGCTACCCATAGAACGAGTAATCCAGAGAGTCAAACGCACGCGTCTATTAGCACTAATAATGCCGATTCCTCAAAGAACTCAAACTCCCTAAAGAGACCACATATCGTATTATTCGCAGTGGTTGGGATTGCCATACTCTTAATAATTATCAACTCATTCGTACCTAGATATTTTGCCATCTCAAATAAATTTACAGACAAGGAAAAGCAACTAAGTATTAGTAAATATAGTTTTGAAATAATAAAGAAAGACCCCCTCGGCGGAGTAATGACAATTCAGCTTGACGACGATACACGCTTCGACTATAAATGCGAGGTCCGCCCATTTGGCCTCGATAGCGGCTATGGTCCATTTTGCGATGAAGTTTTTTCAGATGGTAGCCATAGTATGGGAGAATACATTTTTCGCAAGAATTATAGCTTCATCAAAAGCCTACTCATTAAGCGACGAAGTATATTGGTTGTAGATAATGCCGATAATATATTTAAAGTTAAAGATCAGGCAGGTATGAAATTATTCTTTTCTGAGTTAATGAAGAATACTGATTTTCATAATGCCTACGCGGCTTATAGGAATTCTTGGGATCCGAATTTAGATTATATCTATATACGAGACGTCACGTATAATGGCGTTGATTCCGATCTTCATTTATTTGAATGGGCAGATTATATGGAGTTTGAGTCATAATATCCTAATCTCTGCGTTATAATTGAGGCAGACATTAGGAGGATTCGAATGGCTGAAATTGCGAAACCAGTAATTATTCCAAAAGAGAGAAAAGCCGGGACACTTCATTCATTTTTCGCATTAAAATTCCACGACGGAGACGAAGATAAAGCAAAAGTCGAAGCGATAGAAAAGGCTCTAAACAAGGCCGGAATTACGATCACGGTCATGGCGCGCGATGTCGAAAAATGGGGACAGGCGGAAATCCCAGAAGGAAAAACTTTGATGAAAGATTTTGCCTTCCCTGCCATGCTGCAATGCGACTGCAACATTATCGAGTTCAGCGAAAAAGGCGTAGGCCTCGGCATGAACGGCGGTTTTTGCTATGCCGCAGGAAAGCCAGTTTACATTATCGCCAAAACAGGCAGCGACATTTCTACGACCATGGCAAATATAGCATCTGAGGTTATCTTTTATGACAAACCAGACGATTTAATAAAGCCGTTTACGAAAATCGCAAAGAATTTTCCGCGCGTGATTTTGGCGTCGAAGTCAACTGAGCGCAGACAACAAATGATTGATGCCAATGTTCCGTTCGAAGTAATCGTAAGCGATGCCGACGAGACTCCGGATGACTCGAAATCTTTCAAAGATCAGCTAGCAGAAATTGCAATGCGCAAAGCGCAGGCCGTTTTCAAACAAACTAAAACTCGTGGCCGCCGCTTAATAATTGCCGCCGACCAAAACATCGTATTTGACGGCAAAATGTACGGCAAACCAAAAACTAAAGCCGCCGCGCGCAAATTAATCGAACAAATGCGTGGCTCGGACGAAGTATATTCCTATACCGGAAATGCCGTATTGCTCGCAGAAAAAGACAAGATCCTTCAGAGCATCAATATCACCGACGTCGCAAGAATGAGCGTCGATAATATCTCGGACGAAATACTCGAAGAATGGCTAGATAATCCAGAATGTCTGCGCTGCTGCGGCGGCATTACGATAGCCTACAACAACTTCGTTCATTTGAAAGAAGGCCGGCTCTCTACCGCAAAAGGCCTAACGCTGGAATACGCCAAAGAACTCATCAACAACATTTTGTCATAAAATGCCAACTTTATTGCATATCGAAAAAAGACTCACCGAGTCTTTTTTTATTCCCCCTTTTGCTGCTCTCTCAATCTTTTCTTAAAGTATTCTCCGCCAGTCATCTTTTCTATTTTTGCCCATCTTAGACGATTGTCTTCTTCGAATGTATCTATTAGATGCTCGTTGCCGTCTTCTCGGCATTCTTCAATAATTTTTTCTGTTTGTTCATATTTTTGCCACTCATTACTAAGCACAATATCGAAATACTTATCAGTAATTCTGCCGCCAAATGTATATGCCTCTAGCTCAACTGGCTGGCAAAAATAATTTTTTACACCGGCGCTAAGTGGCTTATAATTAGCAAAATTATCTCTATAAATGTCGGCACGCCTTCCGTTATTTTTTATCATTTGATACTGATAGGCATGCCATAGCTCATGCGAGATTTTGTCTATTTTGTTAACCAATAAATCATCGTTGCTCTTGTCGGGTATATAAATTTTTCCGTCACGCTTACTATAAAATGGTTGCGGAGATTTATTTTGGTCAAAAATAACAACTTCAGGCGGCTCTATATTCAGTATGGCAGAGAGTACTTCTACTGCAGTCTCATTGCCGGCAACAAAACTAAAATCGAACGCGCCATCAATCGTCATTATCTCGTTATCGTTAAGTTTTTCGACGAATGGATCCATAAAACTTGCGTACTCCTTTTCCGCAATCTTAATGATCTCCTCGTAAGAATCCGGCATCATTGGATGATCCTCATGGTCTGGCGGCAAATCCTGCAACTTCTCCTTTGCTTGAGTCGATAAAGAATCCCATTCCTTGCCGCGATTCTCTTGTGTCCATTCGTGTTGCTTCATTTACTACAAGTATAGCATAAGCAGAAATACCCTCCTATTAGACATGTTTTAAGGCAAGGAAAATCCCCGACTTTGATCTGCGCATTTCGCGCAAAAGTCGGGGACATGATTATTTCCTAAACGCTAAAAGCATGCCTTCAGGTCCCACACATATACATCCATGCCATAATCGCAATCTGACAAAACAACTGCGTAGTTGCTTCCAGCATATACGATTAGCTCCGGATTAATTGCGGAATGCAATATGTTCTGAATGTCAGAAATTTTTTGTGTGTTGCAGGCGCCATTATGGATTTGATGTACCACAATCTTATCTACGTTCACATCTCTTCTGACAATTGCCTCGAGTAGTGTTCTAGCTATCGGATCAGTTCCGAACATCTGATTACAAGAATCAATATCAATGTTGCACTCGAGTCCATCTTTGTCCTGATAAACAATTGACCCCGAAACAAGGCTCCAAAGACCTGGAATCACTGAGTCGGTGTTTTCATCCCACATCTTGGGAACCCACTGCTGTGGACAATAACCTAAATTCTCATACTTTGCCATCGCAATCCTCCTTCGCGTTTATCGCCCGCCGGCCATAAATTTTTGGTCGCGGACTATTCCGCGATTCGATCTAGCCACCTCGAAAGATGAATAAATCGAATCGCAGAAATGCGAATAGGATTAATTTAGGATAATAATCTTAACGAGCTTAACCTCTCCAAACCGATTATGCTTTCATTATACCACATATGCTTATTTTTGTCAATACGCTCATTGATTTCCCGACATCTCATGTTATAATATCTATAGACTTCCCTCAGGGGTGGTACTTTTTTAGAAAGAAGGTGATTAATTTGCAACCATATCTAAAAGTCCATCAAGAAAGAGTTAGAAAATACTATCACGCAAAGGAAAAGGCATGGCAGGAATACAAAGATGCCATGACTCGCAAAACCACTGCGACGAAAATTCTAGATTTAGCTAATGGAATCTATGGCGATGCTAAAGCCGAGCTAATAAAAAACAAGGCGGCCTTAGATAAAGCTAGTAGGTTATCCAAAAAAATCTGGAAGGAATGCAACGCAGAATGCGAAGATATCGATACTCAAATTCAGGAGCTTGAAAAACTAAGCACATTCGAGCATAACGAGATGAAGACGAACTATGCAATCTCGAATAGAGCTAGAAAAGAAAAAAGAGGCATCCTGGCAGACAGATATTCAGCGATTGGCGTCATACACAGAGATAAGCGCGACGAAATTAATGCGAAAATCAAGGACTTAAAAAGCCAAAAGCGCGAGACGCAAAAATCTGCAAAAGAGAGAACGAAAAATCGAACCGTCTATGACAATTACCATGATTCTCTTGATTTAACGAAACATTGGCAAAGAAAATACGACAAGGCACAAAAGTCTTATTTAGCACTGCAAGAAGAGTGCAGCGGCCTAAGAGAGGCCGCAAAAGCAGCGCAAGCCGAATATGAGCATGTTTTGTCCGAATTTAATTTGGCTAAGTCGAGAGAAAAGGAGAAACAAGAAAGGGCTGCTCTAGAAAAGGCGGAACAGAGTCAAATACAGGCCGCCGACAGAAAGATATTTGAGGCGCTCGATAAGTGCAATGATCAGGAACTGATATGCAAAGCAGAAAGCAGTAGCTTTAGAGAAAGAATCGAGCAAAACTGGGAGCTCGATAAAGCTGGCGTAGTTTGGTCAGAAAGGAGTCGGGATAAGCTAGCATTCGAAAATTAACCTTCAGAAAAAACGCTGAGCGAATTTGCTCGGCGTTTTTTAGTGGAGTAATAGCAGCCAGACCATTGCTGGCATTGTCGCAAGGGATAGGAGCGTAGAAATCGTAACGAGCTCGGAAGCCTCAATGTCATTCCCGCCATATTTTGCGGCGAAGAGGCCAAGGCTAGTGGCGGTCGGAAGAGTCTGGATTATCGTACAGACGACAATAACTTCCTCTGGGAAATTCAGGAATTTCAGCAAGAAAAAGGTCATGACTGGACCAATAATTAACTGAATAACAGCCGTGACAATTAGGCGCCATTTCTTTATTAGTTTCCTGAAGTCCGCATGGCTTAGCATAAAGCCGATACAAATAATCGAGAGAGCCGTCGTGGCGTTACCAGTAAACTGTGCGGCGTCCATGAAGAAACCTGGTAGTTTAAGGCCAGACAAGAACAGTGCCATACCGAGAAATACAGCAATAATATTAGGATTCTTGACGATCCCCCAGAATAATTTCGGCGTAAGCTTGCGCTCGAACAGATAAACGCCGTAAGAAAAGAGTGCGATATTGAAGGCAATAATAAAGCCGCAATATGGGATTATTCCCTGCTCGCCAAAGACGCTTGAGATAATCGGATAGCCGAGGAAGGTTGCGTTATTAAAGATAAGCGCAAACTGCGACTCGAAACGAAGCTCGCCTTTGTAAAACGCCTTATTAAAAATGATTCGGCTCGCAATGATGAGAGCGAGCATAACGATGATGCCAGCCGCGAGGCCTTTGAAGAATAAGTCGGAAGTCTCATTGCTGAACTCGCTTGGGAAAGCAACAAAGAGCGATGCCGGCATGAAAACCGTGAGCAAGAGGTTAACTAAGCAACGATTAGCCTTAGTATCAATTAGTTTAGCTTTGCCAAGAATGAAGCCGAGCACTAAGATGACTGCAATAGTGCCGAGGCGCGAGTAGAATAGCTCAAGCGGAATATTCATATCTATTATTATACAACAATAAAAACAGCCACACGAGGTGGCTGTTTTATATACCTAAATAACTTTACGCAAAGAATTATTTTTTGCGGGAAACGGTCAAGAAACCGTTGCGTGGATTCTCGTTAACTTCGCGGTCTGCTGGAAGGTCACATGGGGTACCCTTAGCGTTCTTCGCAACCTTGGTGAAGAAGTAAATCGTCTGTGGTTTGCCACCACGGAGAGTAACCTCGGATTTGTGAAGATAGTATTTTACACCCTTGGAATTGGTATGTTCGTAAGCCATTTTAGACTTTCCTCCGTTAGTTATATATATCCTTATCTTATGACCTCTTGTAAGGTGTTGTCAAGAGAAAAAAGCTATTTTTTATGACTTTTTTCCAAGATGAACAAAGCTAGATGAATGATCAGCCAGATCAAGAGGCGGACGAAAAGAATAAGCGCTAGGATAATACAGATAAGCAAACAGATGCCAGAACCGCATGGATACCACAGAGGTGACGAATATTCGTGGCGAAATAGCTCGGTCGAAGGTAGCGTAGCAGCGCCATAAACGTCCATGTTGTCCTCAATTGGATAAGTAGCGAGCTCGTTTACCCAACAATTAATATATTGCTTATCTGGATAGCGCCAACCATACTTAATGCCCTGCGCATCGCATACCTCCGCAACACGCTTATAGACGTTACCATTTGGATTGGAAGTATGAGTATTTATCTCAGCCTGAGCGGCAGCAATCGCCTCGTTTGCCTTGCGAATGTATTGATTCTCTAGATAGAACGGACCGGTGCCAAAAGTAATCTTCTGCGATCCATTCTCTTCAACAGTATTAAAGATAATGTGATGAATTGTGAATGAACGGAGCTCCGAAAGTGCCTTAGCAATCTGTTCGTCATCATTCGCTTCGTCGGCAGCCATAACGGCATCGCGAAGCTCTGTCATTCGAATATGATCAAAACGCATCAGCGTGGCGGTCAAGAATCCCAAGAGAATCAAAATGAGTACAATCTTCCAGCTGGAGAGGCGGAAGATTTTCTTTAGCGACTGCTTTAACTTGTTCTTAGACAGTCCACCCATAATATATTATGATTATATCATGAGTAAGATTTATTTTTCAGGGATTAATGGCGTAGGGATCAGCCCATTGGCCGAGCTTGCGCAAGATATGGGAGTGGAAGTTTGTGGCTCCGACATGCGCCGTGGCGAATTGGCGCCAGAGCTAGAAAAACGTGGCATAGAAGTATTCTATGGCGAACAAGACGGAGAATTTTTGAAGAAAAAGATTGCCGATGGTGTCGATTGGTTCGTTCATACTTCAGCTTTGCGTCCTGACCATCCTGAGCTTGTCGCCGCCCGCGAGGCAGGCATTCGCGTTAGCAAGCGCGACGAGTGGTTGAATGAATTTCTAGATAAGTTTGGTCTAAAGATGCTCGCCGTTGCTGGAACGCATGGTAAGACCACGACGACCTCGATGCTAATTTGGGTATTCCATGAGCTCGGCATGCCGCTAAATTATGCCGTTGGCACCAGCCTACCTTGGGGAAATCGTAGCAATTTTGACCCAGAGTCGAAATATTTCGCTTATGAGTGCGACGAATTCGATCGTAATTTCTTAGCATTTCATCCGTATCTATCGGCGATTGTTTCAGTAGATTACGACCATGCAGACATTTACCCTACCGTCGAAGATTATCGTGCAGCCTTTGCACAGTTTGAGTCCCAATCTGAGATTGTTGTAAAAAACACAACAATAGACGAAAGAATTACTCTTCCTGGCGAATTACGCCGTAAAGACGCATCGATTGTATTAGCTGCAATGCGCCACCTATGCGACGAACCTGAGGAGAAGATTATCGAAATTCTCAATCGCTTCCCTGGTGCTGAGCGTCGTTTCGAAGAAGTTTCAAAGAATGTCTTCACTGATTATGGCCACCATCCACAAGAGATTAAGGCGACCGTCGAAATGGCACGCGAAATGCGCGACAGGCTCGGATTAAAAGGCGTCGCGATGGTTTATGAACCGCTTCAGAATAGACGCCAATACGAATGCCGCAAAGATTATGGCGACGTATTCATTGGTATCGATAAACTATTCTGGGTGCCCACCTTCCAGCTACGCGAAGATCCAAATCTCGCCGTTCTTACGCCGGCAGAATTGATTACTAGCATGAATAACCCTGAAATCGCAGAGGCGGCAGAGCTGAATGACGAGCTGTCGAAAAAACTTCACGAATTGCGCGATGACGGCTGGCTAGTCTTAATGGAGGCTGGCGGCGCCACAGGCGATGAGTGGTTACGCAGAGAATTTGCAGAATAAAAAAAGCGCTCCCTCTCGGGAGTGTTTTTAAATGTCGTCACGAAATTCGCCGTTATCGACGGAGATTCCTAGAGAATCGTCCGAAAGCGGCTCTGGCGAGTAATCGTTTGCCGAATCATCAACACGCTTAATGACAGTATCAAGTTCCTTTAGATATTCATCGAGAGATTCGACCGTAATCTCGCCTTCATTCGAGAATGACTCTTTTTGGTCGTCTTCTTCGCTGTGCTTCTCGTCATCAAAGATATAGCCTGGACGCGAGCGATCAAGATAAATATCGCCAGTGGCACGATAAATCTGTAGACTGGCAACCGTGGTCGCAAGTGCAATAAAACCAGAACCAGCAGCAAGAATAATTAGGTTGCGGCGGCCGCGGATTGGTTTGTTCTGACTATCGGCCATCTCTTAGCTCCTCTTGTAACTTAACGACAGATTCGCGATGCTGACCAATGATCTCGCGGATGCGTTGCATACTATCAGATATCTCGTTGCGCTTATCGCGGACAGTGCGGAGTTTGTCATAGAATTGTTGCGGATCAGATTTACAGTCGGAATTCTTGAGCGATTCTAGCTCGCGCGAATATTCAGTAAAGCTTCGCTTGAAAGTCTCGCGCTCAGAAGATAATCTATTCTGCTGCTCGGCAATCTCTGAACTGGCGCGGTTATTCTTCACGAGGCGGAGATTGAGATTCATAATCAAATTCGTTAAAATCGACTCATACTGAGCGCCAAGATGCTGGCGGCTCTTGGAGCCGTACTTTTCTACTGTCTTAAGTTGCATCTTAATGCTAGAACAGTTCGCAGAAATGAGGCCCTTCTGCTCTTCGCCGAGAGTTTTGGCGCTGACAGGATTGACCATCGTAGCGGTCAAGACAACAGCCGAAACTAGAGCGAATGTTTTTCTCATAAAGATATTATAACACTAGAAGTATTACTCTTCGTCTTCTGGAATGAGTTGAAGATGGCAATCGGTAATCTGATAATCGTCAACAACAGATGGAGCACCCATCATAAGGTCGGCGCCGGAACCGTTCTTCGGGAAGGCAACAATATCGCGAATGTTTTCGGTGTTTTCGAGAACCATAAAGATACGGTCGATGCCATAGGCGCAGCCAGCATGTGGAGGCGCACCGAATTTGAAGGCATTGAGCATACCGCCAAAGCGCTCTTCAACATATTTCTCATCATAGCCAAGAACACCAAAGACCTTGTACATGATCTCTGGGCTGTGGTTGCGAACGGCACCAGAACAGATTTCGCAGCCATTCATAACCATATCGTACTGGTCAGCAACAATAGCGAGCTTCTCTTCGTCGGTCTGAGCTGCTTCGAGTGCCGCGAGACCACCTTTTGGCATAGAGAATGGGTTGTGGCCGAAGTCGAGTTTCTTTGCCCCGTCGTCCCACTCATAGAATGGGAAGTCGATAATCCAGCAGAGCGCAACGAGGTTTGGATCTTTGAGATTGAAATGATCGGCAAAAGAAATGCGGAGAGCGCCAAGAACCTTATTGACCTTCTCGCGCTTGTCTGCACCAAAGAAGACAGCATCGCCAGCTTCTGCACCAGTTTTCTTCGTAATAGCCTCGAGTTCGGCTTCGCTCAAGAACTTAGCGATTGGAGACTTGATACCTTCTGGCGTATAGGTGAGATATGCGAGACCGCCAGCACCAAGTTTGCGAGCCTGCTCAGTAAAGTTATCAATCTGAGAGCGGCTAAGATCAGCACCATTTTTAACACAGATTGCCTTGACGCATTCTGCCTTTGCAAAAACTGCAAACTGAGTATCTTTCAAATCATCCGTAAGATCAATGAGCTCCATGCCATAACGAAGATCTGGCTTATCGGTGCCATATTTTTCCATCGATTCCTGATATGGAATGCGTGGAATATCCTCACTGAGAAGCTTTTTGCCAGCAAATTCAGTTGCGAGCTTTTTGATGAGTGGTTCCATTTCTTTGCGAACAACTTCACCATCATCGACAAAAGCCATCTCGCAGTCGAGCTGATAGAATTCGCCATAGAGACGGTCTGCGCGTGGATCCTCGTCGCGGAAACATGGCGCAATTTGGAAGTAGCGCGGAACGCCACCTACCATTAGAAGCTGTTTGAACTGTTGTGGTGCCTGTGGCAAAGCATAAAACTGACCTGGGCGGAGACGAGATGGGATAATAAAGTCACGTGCGCCTTCTGGGCTAGAGTTAGCGAGAATTGGAGTAGTGATTTCTTCGAAATCATGATCATACATATAGTTACGAAGAATGCGATAATACTCAGAGCGGCGTGCAAGGCGAGCCTGCATGCTTGGGCGGCGCAAATCAAGATAGCGGTACTTGAGACGGAGATCTTCGCCGGTCTCAGCGCCTTCATCATGAGTAGAAACTGGGAGTGCCTCGGAGCGGTTGAGGAGTTCCATAGACTCAACGACGACTTCAATGTTGCCGGTTGGAATATTTGGGTTCTCGAGCCCCTCGCCACGCTGACGGACGGTGCCCTCGGCGCGAATCACAAATTCATCACGGAGATGCTCGGCAAGCTCGAAAGCCTCCTTGGTCTGAGGATCAATAACGAGCTGAATGACGCCAGTATGGTCACGCAAATCAATAAAAATGAGGCCACCGTGGTCGCGACGGGAATTTACCCAGCCGGCCAATTCAACTTTTCCAGATTTGACAGTAAGATCTTTTGCTAGGGACCGCATTTTTTACTCCATTAAAAACAATATTATTTACAAGAATATATTATACCATAATTCTCTCTTATCGGAAACGTTTTGATTCTCGGTCGAGATCACGATTCTTGATGGTCTGACGCTTGTCGTATTTTTTCTTACCTTCACCAACAGCAATGATGAGTTTAATGTGGCGTTTGAGCGGTAATAATTCGACCGGAACGATAGTGTTACCCTGTTGCTTAGCGCGGTCGAGTCCGGCAATTTGTTTTTTAGTAGCAAGAAGTTTAATATCCGTCTCTGTCTCAGTGCCGAGCGTTAGGCCGAGCAGCCAGAGCTCGCCACGACGAAGCGTAACGTAAGTGCCTTTTAATTGAGCGTGACGGTCGCGAATCAGGCGAACCTGCGGGCCCGTTAAAACCATACCGACTTCTAGTTTATCGGAGAGATTATAGTCATAATGCGCACGGCGATTGACGACTTTTTGCGCAGTCGGTTTTTTGGTCTTTGCCATGCACTAATTATACCACTGGTCTTTACTCTATAACCCAAGGGGAGCTCGTGTCGCCGTTGCCAGACTTTACGACTGTACCCGGTTTTAGTGAAACTACTGGTCTGGCGTAAACAGGATCAGATAATGAATCCCCATAAATCTTTCCGCCATAATGGAATGGATATAGACCTCTGCTACCACCGCTGAATGAAAATACCCATATATTGTCCGCATTGCTCGAACCGCCAGGCGTCATTGTCCAAGAACGAGAGTTGTTCTTATTGAGATATGACTCCGTACTATCATAGGAAAGCAGTGCCTCGTCAGCAGTAAGCAAACCGACTGGATAAGTTAGAACGCCATTACCATTGCTCTCCGAAACGGTAAACGAATCACGAACGTTGCTGCATGATAAGTCTGGAGTCGCACGAACGTCAGAAGTATATTCATTGCCTAATCGCTCATAGCCTTTGTAATATGCGCGCCGTGAGAGATTATAGACATCATTGATGCTTGCGTATTTTGTGACGCCACCTTTCCATGTTCGACGATCACTGCAGAATACAGTATCTTCTAATTTGTTGGTATAGCTAGCCATGTTGTCGGCATACCAATCATCTACTACCTGCTTAGCCAGAGAACTGTGGTCGTTCGTAGATATCTGATCAAGATATTGCTCGATTGTCTCGCCATTGCTGAATGTGATTGCAGTGCTTTCTCCAAGATCCGAACCCGAAATATAATCCAGATAATCAACCTGTTCACATTCGGTGCCATGCTTATAGCAAGTATATCTGTGTCCGTCGCTAACTCTTTCGCCGTCAGACCAACGGTCAGTCATTTCAAATAAATCACCGGTTAGTATATATTTCTCACCATCCCATTCGACATCTTCGGCAAAAGTCAGCGAACTATATTTGCTTGGATCAGAAGTGCTCCAGTTATTCGATATGTTGCTAGATACATAGCCACGATATGGTCGCTCAACAGTATTTACAGGATCGCCATACATATAACCAATCTTTCGTAGCGACTCCTTATCTTCCGCAGTAGATAATTGATAGTCGGTTAGGATACCGATGTCCGAGCTGTAATAATTACACATGTTGCCATATTCGCCAATCGGATTGCCATTATAGATTAGCTTTACGCCGCCGGTACTCGTGGTACGTACAGCTTGCCAGCATTTGCCCGCAAATAGAACTGTATTGTTCCATACGCTCGAGCGGTAATAATAAACAGGATAATTATCGTCCTTAGTTGGCGCGTAAGTGTTTACGCCATACACACTGCTGTCGTAGCTTGCGTTCGTACCGAATGTCTTATCGTCGTCTGGACCCAAAGTTCGGCAAGCAATAATATCGTAAAGCTCGGTTGCATTATCGCAATCGATTATGTGACGTGGCTCTGGATACTCTTCATCGCTCATCTGGAAAGTAATGTAGAGGTGGTAGTTAGCTTCAGCATAGTCATTCGGGATAGATTCACCAGATTGGCCATCTGCGCTGTAGCGGATTTCGCCCACAGTATTTACTTCGCAGTTAAAAGTGACGGATTTGAGGAGTGAGAGGGTAGATTCGTTTTGAGCGAGGGTAGTTTTGTAGTAATACCAGCCATCGTTCTTTAGTTCCCATTTGTCGTCATTCTGAGTGTTTATTACGGCATAGTGTTTGTCTGTGCCTGAATCGTTCCAAGTGAGTGGTAGGTCAGTCGTTTCATGGTCAGTGATTGGAGTAGTAGTGTCTTTAGTGCGCCAGTACTCATTGATCTTCATTCTTGCGTAGCGTGGAGTAGCGTTCTTGTTGGTTGCAATGGCAGTCTTATCTATTTCTTGGCATGGTTGCCAATCTTCTGGAGAGTTGAAGGTCTCTGTGAATTCTACGACATCATCCTGAGCACGGAAGATATTAGCAAAGAACATTGCATCTTGGTTGTAGGCAATAGTTCCTACAATAGCTAGAGTTAATACTGACATGCCCGCAATGGCAAGAGTTCGCTTTTTCTTGAGCGAAAGGGATTTGAAACGCTTCATTGTTTTTGACCTTATTTTGACCTATTTATTTTTGCAAAAATTGTTATGGTTATTATAACTCAATAGCGTGCGCCAGTCAATGCGCTACTCCTCTATCCTGTATGGAGCATTCCATGAGTTTCCATTGCCAGAAACTACTTTAGCTCCAGGTTTTAGCGATATCACCGGCATAACAGTGAGCTCGTTACTCAAACTGGAGTATTCAAGACTACCATTGCCCTGATTGCCTATATATGACGAAAAGTTCCATACATTCGGGCCATTGCCAGATGAAGCCATAGCAAATGTACCAGTCCAGAACGTGCTACTGCTAATTGAAGACCATTTGTTGTTATAAGTCAGTATAATTTCGTCTGCCGATGGAAGGCCAACTGGGTAAGTCAAGGCACCGTTTCCGTTTGCGCTAGAGACCGTATACGAATCCTCATTGCGACAATCCAAGGATGGCTTCGCATTGTTAACGACGGAGTCGCGATTGTAGTAATTGCGCATGAAGCTTCCAGAAAAGGCACGATAGGCGCCGTATGGCTGGCTTTGACCGACATTTTCCTGAATGAAATCTTTACCTGACATACCACCACCGCGAATATCGCGTTCGGCACAATATACAGTATCCTCAATCATATCTGAATGGCTGCTTAGATTATCTCTATACCAACCATCCACAACAGTTTTTATTGTTGAGTCATGAAGGTTTTCATGCATATGACGCTTGTAGTCCTCTATATTGTCACCATTATATAGAGAAACGGCATACGAGGCCTGAGTGCCACTAGTGACCGAGACCATATAGTCAACATATTCACATTCATCAACTGGTCCGCGACAAGTATAGCGATGCCCCGCCATCACGTCTAGATAGCTATCCTCAGGGGGATTATTATAGTTCCCCTGCCAGAACTTAATTACTTTTTTCTCGCCAACAAGATGATATTTTTCGCCATCCCAGCTAACGTCATTTGCAAACCACATTTCTGGATTATTACGGTCGCCAGTCGAAGTATAGAAAGTCTCATACATATAGTTGTCATCCTCATGCGGAACCGCATTTTCATGGTCGCCATACATATAGCCGGCATAGTTGAGGTTCATTGAGTCCTGATGCATGTTCTGATAATTGGCATTAAACTTCGACGTCAATACTTCACCGCTAGAACATGCTCTGACATATTCATCCGCGCCAACTTGAACCGTAGACATGTTGCCAGAATACATTAATTTGACGCCGCCAGTGCTAGTCGTGCGAAGAACCTGCCAACACTTATCCGCAAAATCTACATAGTTTGTATTGACGCCGGAGCGATAATAATAGACTGGATATTCGTCGTCTTTCGTAGAGGCATAGGTACTGACGCCGATGCGATTATCGTCAAAGGTTGCTGACGTGCCAAATGTAGTATTATCATCTGGGCCAAGAGTTTGACAAGCAATGATATCGTAAAGCTCGGTTGCATTATCGCAATCAACTACGTGGCGCGGTTCTGGGTATGCAACGTCGCTCGTCTCAAAGATCACATATACATGATATTCAGAATCAGAATAATTAGATTGAGTATTTTCTGCGACATGGCCGTCCTGGCTATAGGTCATTTCACCAGCCAAGTTTGCGTCGCAATTGAACTCGGCAGATTTAATGAGCGATTCAGTTGTGGCACCAGCAGCGAGCGGCTGATAGTAATAATAGTACCCGTCGCTCTTAAGTTCCCATTTGTCTTGGTTCTGAAGATTATAGAAGGCATAGGAATGAGTGCCGGAGTTGTCGGTCCAAGTCATTGCAAGGTCAGAAGTTTCATGATCGGTCTGCTGGCTATTCTGTACGCGCCAATAATCATTAATCTTCATTCTCACGTAGCGAGGCGTGTCGTTCCTGTTGGTTACCGCAGCGGTTTTCGGATATTCTTGGCATGGCTGCCAATCGTCGACCGGAGGAACAATATCTACTGCCTCAATTTGATCTCCTCCGAGTTTAAATTTATTGCCAAAGATTGCAGTCGTCTGGTTATAAGCAATCGTGCCGCCAATTGCTATGACGACAAAACCGATACCAGCAATGGCTAGCTTTCGCTTATTCTTAAGCGACATAGATTTGAAACGCTTCATTTTTGACCTTGTTTTGACCTATTTATTTTTGCAAAATTGTTATGGTTATTTTACTCTATTTTATCCCGTTCGTCAATGATAGCTAATTATAGCCTTCCGCCTGGAGCTCAAACATTTCGCGATAATGACCCTTGGCGGCAATTAATTCTTCGTGAGTGCCCGCCTCGATTATCTGGCCTTTATCGAGTACGATGATTTCCTTGGCTTTGCGCACGGTCGAAAAACGGTGCGAAATAATAATCGTAGATTTACCTTTCTGGCGAGCGAGAATGTTCTGGAAGATTCGATATTCCGCTTCAGCATCAATCGCAGCGGTTGGCTCATCTAGCAGCAAGACATTCGGCGAACGGAAGAACGCGCGCGCAATGCTTAGGCGTTGCCATTGTCCGCCAGACAAATCCGTCGCATTCTTGTTGTCAAAATCTTTCGACATGATTTGATCGAGGCCTTTTTCATAGCTCTTTGCGAGAGTATCTAGGTCTGCTTCTTTGAGAGCCTGATTAACTTCCTTTGCTGAATATTGTTTTGTCACATCGCCGAACCAAACGTTTTCGCCAAGCGTCGCAAATTCGTAGCGTGCATAATCCTGGAATAACGCACCGAGCTGCTTTAGATAGCTTTCGCGATCAATGCGCGAAAGCGGCTCGTCGTTTACGAGAATTACACCGTCAGATGGCTCGTAGGCGCCAATGAGCAACTTTATGAGCGTAGTTTTGCCGGCGCCATTTTCGCCGACAATAGCAAGTGAATCGCCAGGGTTAAGAGTAAAGTTAATATCATCAAGAGCCTTTGCGCTCGCATTCGGATAAGTAAACGAAACATTCTTGAATTCAATCTTTGGAGTACTAGCTATTTTAATATCACCATTTGGACGATTTGGCGTCTCCATGTATTCCATATAGTCCGTCGAGTTCACAAGGTAGCTGCTAACATTCGAAATGCTATGAAATAGTCCAGATATATTACTATTTAATTGCGTAATGAGAGTACGAATAGTAAGGAATTGGCCAATTTCGAGATTTTCGAGAATAATTTGAATCGCAACGAAAATTAACACGCCAAAACTCGCGAGCGATTCGAGCATATCTGCGCCGAAGCCCGGTAGAAGAAAACGACGATGATAAACAATGTCCTGCTCCTGGCTGCGACGACGCGCCTTAATCATCTTGTGAACGAGATGATTAGAAAGGCCATTCATTTCGATTTCGAGGGCATTGTTTGAGTTGGTGATTTTCTGCTCAATCGCCCAAGCCACACGACGATCGCGCGTAAATTCACGCCAGTTGCGACGCTGAATCGCTGCAAGGCGAAGGTTCAAGACTGATGCCGGAATAGCTGCGACGAACATAATCAACGTAATCCAAGGAGAAATCGCTAGGGTGGCAATGATTACAGAAATGAGACTAATAACGCTCGATACTACACCAACGATGCTTTCAGACACGAATTGAAGCGAACCGGCAAAATCTTGGACGCGATTAAATTTATCGGCGAATTCCCTACTCTCACGGATTTTGAGTGGGATTTGGATGTATTTAATTGCTATCTGTTCACCAACATAGATGATCACGTCTTGTGTGGTCGTTAAGGAGAGGTAATTATTAAGAGCGCGAAGGACAACGTTCAAAATCTCTACGCCAAGAAGAATGAGTGCAATAATAATAAATGGCGTAAAATCATGCGTCAAAATTGCACCAACAATACTTGTAACGGCAGCACCAGAAAGGACAGCCGTGATTGTAGAAATTACCGAATTATATATTCGATAAAATACAAAGAATATGTGTTTTGGTCCGACTGCCTTTCGATAAATGCGCAAAACGTAGAAAATCGATTTCAATGAAATGCGCGGGTAGTTTTGTTCATCTTTTTTGCGTTTTCCAAGGCGAAAACCGTGACTACGTTTTTGCTCTGACATCTTATTCCACCGTTACAGATTTTGCGAGATTGCGAGGTTGGTCAACGTCGTTACCGCGTTCGACTGCAACATAATACGCGAAGAGTTGCTGAAGCGTATTTAAGAGAATCGGAGTAAGCAGCTTAATTGGACTTTCAATGCAGACAATATCGTCTGCCTCGATGTCAGCCTTGGAATTGGTAAGGACAATTGTTTTACCGCCACGAGCGCGAACTTCATGAAGGCCGCCGCAAGCCTTATCAAAGAGCCAGTTATCGAGAATCGTGAAGACTTCGAAGAATCGGTCGTCGATGAGGGCGATTGGACCATGCTTAAGTTCGCCACTTGCGTAGCCTTCAGAATGAATATAGGAAATCTCTTTCAACTTTAGAGCGCCTTCGAGCGCGATTGGGTAGGCAGTATCGCGGCCGAGATAAAGCGCGTGGTCGAACTTAGAATATTTCTTGGCGAGTTTTTCCATAGTTTCGCGATTAGCGCTAAGGACATTCTCGATTTCTTTTGGCAAGATTTCTAACTCACGCGTAAACTCGGCAATGAGTTTTGGATCGCCGCCGTGGTATTCAGCGAGCATACCAGCAAACATCAACATTGTAACAACCTGCGCAGTGAAGGCTTTTGTGGAAGCGACCGAAATCTCCGGACCGGCGTGGACATAAGTGCCACCATCAACTTCGCGCGCGATTGTCGAGCCAACGACATTAACAATACCGAGCGTCTTAATGCCACGTTTTTTGATCTCGCGGAGGCAGGCCAAAGTATCAGCAGTTTCGCCGGATTGCGAGACGATAAGCGCGACGGAATCTTTTGGCAAATGGAATGAGCGATAACGATATTCACTCGCAACAACGACCTCAGTTGTTAAATCTGGGACGAGCTGCTCCATATAATATGACGCAAGGAGACCGGCATAATACGCGGTGCCACAGCCAACAATCACGACATGATGAATATCGCGCATTTCTTTTTCAGTAAGATTCGGGCCACCAAGATGCATCTTGCCAGCTTTTGGATTAATGCGACCGCTGAGCGTATTATGAAGCGTGGTTGCTTGCTCCATGATTTCTTTTAGCAAGAAGTGGTCGTAGCCGCCCTTTTGAATCTGAGCAAGGTCGCCTTCGATTGTTTCAGGTTTACTATCAAGATGCTTAAGTCCGAGAGTAAAGACCTCGGCGCCTTTGTCCGTACAAACTGCTAATTCGCCATCATTAAGATAAATCGCTTCACGCGTGTAGCCCAAGAGCGCCGATGCGTCAGAGGCAATTAGCGTTTCGCCCTGCCCTAAACCAATAATCAACGGCGAGCCGAGGCGCGCGACAATAATCGTGCCCGGTTCTTTTGGCGAAAAAACAGCGATACCGTAGGTACCACGAATACGCTTGAGCGATTTTGCGACAGCATCTTTTAACGAGACGCCATCTTTATAATTGCTATCAATTAAAGCAGCTAGAACTTCTGTGTCGGTATCGGAGGCAAATTTGTAATCGTTTAGCTCAGCCTTGAGCTCTTTGTAGTTCTCAATGATGCCATTATGAACCATATAGATATTGCCGACATGATGAGGATGCGCATTAGTCTCCGTAACACCGCCATGCGTAGCCCAACGAGTATGACCAATACCGAGATGCCCAGTTTGTGGCTCAGAATCAAGGACTTTAGCAAGCTCAACGATCTTACCGACCGAACGTGCGAGGTGAGCCTCGTTGTTCTCGTCAAGCGTAGCAATACCAGCCGAATCGTAGCCGCGATACTCTAGCCTACGAAGACCGCCGACTAGAACGTCTTGCGCCTTTTTGTTACCTACATAGCCCACAATTCCGCACATAGAAAACCTCCGTATTTATACCTTTATTTTAACAAAGAATTACTGTGTTGTTTAGCTTGACAGAATAACAGTATTCTTGATAGAATAGTACTTGCAATCCCCTGTAGCTCAATGGTGGAGCAAGAAGCTGTTAACTTCGAGGTTGCCAGTTCGAGTCTGGCCGGGGGAGCCATTTTTTTATGTCTTTTTTTTATTCACCACCCGGTAACCAGATAAGAATACAGTACTGATATCCGTCACCGTCGGTATCAAAGCGAGGCTCATACTTGTATTCAACATTAGTTGGAGTTTCTGGCATTGCCTGAGTCGAACCTGTAATGCGGCCGTCATAGTAGTTGAAACGTCCAGAGATATTCTTCACGCCAATGCCGAAATTACTCGTGCCGACGGCCTTAATATTTGGATCCGTAGTCGAAACGCTCGCTGTCGCCTTGCCCCAATTCCCCGAATCAGTCGGCTCCGCCTCGCCGAGCGTTACTTCGCCAGTATTATTATATATGCCGTACGACTCCGTACTGTTGACCGAAATATCCGTAGTATCAATAAATACCGTACCGTTATCATTCATGACGCCATAGCCTTTGGCCTTTTTGACAGTAATATCGCTGTCTGCAATATTCACAATCGAATTTGCGCTATGAATACCGTAGTGCGCCAAGTTTGCATTGCCGGTATTATTACTCTGGTCAGATATGAGCGTCGAGCCGTCGACCGTAAGCTTTCCGCTAGTAGTGCGAACAAGATAATTAATATCAGAGTTGAAGCCATAATATAGCTGAGTTGCAGTAGAATCCTTTAGTGTGAGCTCGCCAGAGTTATCGATCGCGATAGTAGTGCCGTTACATTGATAGCAGGTCAATGTGTCGTGCGAGAAAGTGATCGTGGAATCATCGAAGGTAGTATTTGCAGTGCTGCCATTAGCAATGAGATTACGGATCTCTTCACCGGAGCGCTGAACAGTACTACTCGTCACGTCAAGCTTCCCCGCCTGGTTCGAGAAATAGCCAGTCAAAGTAGAATTGTCGATTGTCGAATCAGAAGTATTGCTCTGATAGAAACTCGTATTTGGCGAACTTGCCGTCGAATCAGCAATATCGAGACTTACGCCACTAGAATAAATAGCATAGTTCGTTCCACTAATCGTCGACTGATTGGAAATATCTAGAGTACCGAGATTCTTAATTGCCGTATCTGTCGATGTAGCCGAAACATTATCCAATGATAAGCTACCGGAGTTTTCGATAATGAATTTACTCTTGAGTGGGATATTAATAATCTCCAGCTCCGCGCCCGCCATATTTTGAATGAAGTAACCAGCGCCAGAATAGTCGAATAGCGGATTATTGCTGGTATTGGAATTCTTGAGCACTACTTTGCCATTATTAGTGATTGGATTACTTTCAATCACGTCATAGCCGTCAGTTTCAATCGTGATGTCTTTGTCGCTAGGAATATTGAGTGGATAGAAGATGTAGTTATCGTCGATTAATACGATAGTGTCGCCGGTCTGCGCGGCAGTAATCGCCTTTGCGAGCGAGGTATAATTTGTACTATTGATTCTAGCAACATCATATTCGGCGATTAGGTACTGAACATTATATGGGTCGCCGTCAATTGTTTCGCTGCCAATGTGAACTGTTGAATTATCCGCAATGGTCTTAATAACGCCATCTTGATAGGCATAAACGCCGCCCTTCAAAGTACCGTCATAGAAATCAAATGCAACGCCAGCGAGACCATAAGAACCGCCGCGAATGATTGGAGTATTTATATCAATTGGAGTATTTTTTGTGCCGATATACATCTTTTCAAAGACGGATTGAATACCGATTGTGCCACCAGTAATTGTGCCGCCGGTAATGTCACCATGCTTTGCGAGAAGACCAGTAGAGCTTGCGTTATCCGAAGTAGCCGTGAGCGTACCGCCAGACATATCGATGCGGCCGTTCACATAGAAACCATCTTCATGAGCGGCATAGGCGTCGCCATTTTTACTATGGACTGTAATTGTGCCACCAGAAATCACGTTGTCGCTGTTCCCCGCCTCAAAGCCAAATGCAGTATTGTTTTCAGCCTCGGCAGTAATGCTACTCGTACCACTAATATTGACTGAGCCAGCAATTCCGCGAGCAACATTCTTTGCCTTGGATATAATAGTACCGCCGGACATCGTAGCATAACCGCTAATACCATAACTATCATATTCAGTACTTTTAACATCAATCGTTCCACTAGACATAGTCGTAGGACAGTAGCTACCACGAACAATACTAGTAGATCGGAGCGTAATCGTTCCGCCAGTAATAGTTGCTTTGTCGCTATACCTACATTCGGCAATACCACGAATTTCCCCAGAGCCGCTACCGGTAATTGTGCCACTTTCAACAAATGCCCTACCGCTCAAGGCTGTAGCGCCGTTAGTGATATTCTCCATCGTGACCTTACCGCCGTTTAGACGAATCGAGCCGGTTTGCGAGCTGTTGGCATCATAGTATACGCCAAAGTCAGCGTTGCCGGTTAGTTTTACTTCGCCACCAGTGAGGTTAACCGTAGCCGCAGCGGAGGAAACTTTAATTGCGCGATAAGTAGACGAAAGGATGGTACCAGACTGAACATTGAGCGTGCCAGAGCTATCAATAACGTAGCTTCTATTTGGATTAGTTATCACGCCCGTTTGGCCTGCGCTACTATCGATGATATTCATAGTGCCAGCGTTTGGGAGCGGCTTCGTATAGCTGAGACTATGACCATTTAGGTCGAAGTAAATTGTCTTGCCAGCAGGGTTGGTCGGTAAGTCTGCGGCAACCAAGATATCTTTAATTACTTTTACAGTGCCGCCATCGGCGACTGCTTGGTACGCAGCAGTAAGTGAGTTGAATTCCTGAGCGCCGACAGCGAGATATTTCTCGCCTTCAACTAGCCAAGTACTTTGAGTGCCAGTAAAATGCTCTGGATCCGTTGGGTCGTCACCTTCGGCTTGAGCGCGTTCTTTATGATAGGTCGTACCCTCAGGAATTGCGCGAATAACGCCCTCAACATATGAACTATCTCCGCCGATTAAGATGCCGTCGTAATAGTTGAAACCGCCTGATCCATCAAGGCCATGCTTATCACCTTCGATTCGCGGTATAGCAATATCAATATTATTATCTGTATTATTGCCGATCGTAATCATATTACTTGTTGCGGAAACGCCGAGATAGCTACCGTAGATTGAGCCGCCAGTAATATTGGCGTTTTGCGCCGCAATGCCGATACCGCCATCACTGTAGCCGGTAGTTGCAGAAATAGTTCCACCAGCAAGATCGACGCCAGCGCCGCCGCCATAACCATTAGCATTAATACCGTAAGCAAAACCATTATTTGTATTTGTTGCAGTGATTGTACCACTATTAACCTCTGCATAAGCGCTGCCGGTATAGATACCATACGCGCCGTAATATGGATTATTGGACATAGAGCTAGTTACCGTAATTGTCGAATCGTCAAAGAAAATGTTTTTTCCGAAGCCTGTGCCAGAAATACCGGTTGCCGACCTTCCAGCATTCGCAGTAATCGTCGTACGGTCGACATCAAAAGCAGCTTCGAGCAGGCCTACTGCATCACTCCTTGGCGCATCAACAGTAATCGTTGAATCAGAAACTGTTGCCGAACAACGAATGCCATAGGCAACACTATTATTACTATCAATACTCAAGGACGCATTGCTCACTGTGATCGCATTGTGACAACCAATAATTCCGTAAGCCGCATTAGTACTATGCACCGAAATAGTGCCGTCATTAATAGTCAGAGTATTAGATGCTTCGAAAGCAGCAACGCCGTCGTACGTAGAATCAATCGTGATCTTACCGGCATTCATCGTGGTCTTGCCGCGATATATTGCGCGAGTGGCGCCGGCAGTTGTTTTTATTTCACCGCCGTCGATAATTAAAGTTGCATTATCTGAGTTATCAATGGCGTATTTGACGGAGTTTTGGATCGTACCGGATTTGATGGTAAGTGTGCCGGAATTTGAAATCGTGGAGAAACCCGAGCTCGAATCATTGAGTACGCCAGAATGATCGCTACTACTATCGAGAATATTCATTATACCTTCATTCGGGAGTCCTTTTGCATAATGAATTGTATGGCCGTTAAGGTCAAAATTGATAGTTGTGCCAGATGGATTAACTGGAAGATCGGCGGCGACAGAAACATCCTTAATGACTTTCACAGTACCACCATCGCCAGCCGCTTGATAGGCGGCAGTAAGCGAGCTGAACTCTCGATCGCCAACAGCGAGATATTTCTCGCCTTCAACTAGCCAAGTACTTTGAGTGCCAGTAAAATGCTCTGGGTCCGTCGGGTCGTCGCCTTCGGCTTGAGCACGTTCTTGATGATAATTCGTACCGTCTGGAGTTCCACGAATTACGCCTTCGACGTAGGAATTAGTGCCGCCAATCAAGACGCCATCATAATAGTCAAAGCCACCCGCTCCGTCGAGGCCATGATCGCCACCCTCGATTCGTGGCGAAGTAATATTGATTGCATTATCGTTTTTGCCAATCTTCAAAATATTATAGACGGAGTTAATGCCGATACCGTTACCGTAAATTGAGCCACCCATGATGTTGGCGTTTTGCGCCTCGACGCCGATACCATTGCCGTTATCGGAAGTTGAGCTGATTGTGCCAGACAACAAATCAACTCCAGCGCCGCCGCCATAGCCATTGGCGCGAATACCATACGAAATACCGCCACTAGTATTGTGCGCAGTGATTACCGTATCGCCACTCACTTCGACATAAGCACTACCCATATCGATACCAAAGGCACCGTAATATGGAGTATTAGTAATAGAGCTAGTCGAACTAATCGTAGTATCGCTTACGAAGGCGTTTCTACCAAAGCCGGAACCCGCAAGGCCGGTGGCAGAATAACCAGCGTTAGTAGTAATCGTCGTCCGAGCAACATCAAACGCGGCTTCGCCGATACCGACTGCACTACTGCGAGGAGCCGTAGCGGTGATCGTGGCATCTCGGACTGTCGCCGAACAGCGAATGCCGTAAGCGGCGCCATATTCGCTGACTGCTTCTATGCTACCGCCGTTCATATAAACAGTAGAGTCGCAACCGCCCACCGCATACACTTCGTTCGTATTATGCGCAATGATCTCGCCGTCATTAATTGTCAGCGACCGCGTATTCGCGATAGCAGTGCCCGAAGATGTGGCCGCATCAAAATTGACTTTGCCGCCGTCGATTATGACTTTGCCTTGATAAATCGCACTAGTAGCATTGTTGGTTGCCCGGACTTCACCACCAGTCATGTGAAATGTCGCGTCGCTATATTCTTTATTTTCGATCGCATAACGCGTGCTGGCATGAATAATGCCGCCGCTAAGAACGAATGGATTATCGGGCGTACGCTCGTTTCGAATTGTTGCTTTGGATGGCGTACTAGAAGTGACCATAGAGGTAGCATCCATGTTGACGAAATTATTATCGTCAGTTAATACCATTACATAACCATTCGTCGAGCTTAGTACTGCCCCGTTCGTGAGATTGACTGTGCCGTAGTTTTGCAGCAAAGTGTTGCTGGTGATTTCCTGAACTTCCGCGTTATCGATGTTTAGCTCGCCAGTATCGCCAACCGTAATAGTTAGGCGGACAGTCATTTTACCTTTGACGGACGGATCTGCCTCAGAACCGCTATCCGTAATATTTAGCTCGCCATTAACCGTAATGTCTTCGCCAGAGCTAACTGTATATCCAGCTAGATCAATATCCGCAGAGGTGCCTGGGCGAGAAATAATTGGATACGAGGCTGGAAAATCGCGAACGATGTAGATTTTGTAGCCAGTACGAGCGGAGGTATTAATGTTGTCTTGGAGGTTGTAGTAGTAGATGTCGCCGCCGACGGTAGTCTTTGAAACTGCGAGGTCAGCGCTAGCGAGCTCAACGTGCTGGCGTTCAGTATTGCCGATGTGATCGACTAATGGGAAATAGTGAACGACCGTGCCATCTTCAATATTGCGATAAACTGGTGAATCATTATACGGACCTTCTAGGCCGACATCGCCTTCGAGGAAACCGTCGTAGAAATTAAAGACGCCATTTTGCTTGAGGCTGGTATGAGTACCAATGAGGCGGACGTAATTGTTAATAATGTTAACTTTACCATCAGCCTTGTAGTCGTTAATACCCATTGTCAAAGTACCATTGTTTGTGAGGGCAGTACCGTCTGGGTTATTAATTTCGCCATCAATAAGAGTGAGGTTGCCAGCGGCGGTGTTTGTGAGTGAACCGGTCACAGTGTGGCCGTTAAGGTTAAGCGTGACGGTTTTTTCGTTTGTGACGGTCTCCTCAGTGTCGACAAGGAGAGTAATAATATCATTGGTTTGCGCGGCAGCTTCCGCCTTCATGATGCTCGAGTAGAGTTTACCGGTGCGCTCAATTCTCGCAACAGCCGGAGCCCAAGTAGCATTGATTACAATGTCGCTAGTAATATTATCAAGCGAGTCACCCGTAACCGGCGTGCCGTCGGCGTATTCCCAACCCTCGAAGGCATAGTTTTCGCGATTGGTGTCAAGGATAGCATAGCTAGTGCCCTCGCGCACATCATAGGTGCTCGCGGTAGATTTATCGTCATAAATACCGCCGTTCGGATTAACGGTGACAGTATGGAAGATACTACTTAGCCAATTTGCGACGAGAGTCGTATCTTCAGTAATCGTGATTGTTTGGCCAGCAAAGGCACTAGAACCATTCCTGGTCCATCCATTAAACTCGTGGTCAACGTAGCTAATGTTGCTTAGGTCGATAACCGTGCCAGCGCGAACACGAGTAGTATATAGTTCACTGCTGCCATCGTAATTGCCGCCGCTCGGATCAATACTTACGGCATAGGTCGCAGGCTCTGGAAATTCGCCATCTTCCTGGGAAGTCTGAATAGTAATATCTAGATGATAATTAGCGCCGTCGTATGGGTTCTCTGGATTAACGCATTCTGTACCGGTCGCAGTTTTTGTACAGACCACGTCGAGCGACATGTTCGCTTCACAGTTATAAGTGACAGATTTGAAATATGAGTTGGTCGATTCGCCTGGCGCGAGAGTGCCCTTCCAGTAATACCAGCCATCGTTGCCGTCTTCCCAATCGTTTGCGTTCTGGAAGTTAATGACGGCGAGACGAGTATTGTCGCGGACGAGCGGAAGATTGTCGGTATCGTCATGGTTGCGCCAATATTCAATGTAACCAACGCGAACCTTAATATTCATCGTGGACTTGTTAGTAGCAATGGCTTCTTTTGGCACTTCGTCGCAAGTCTTCCAATCGTCTGGCGAGGTGAATTTTTCAGTGTTTTCAGTCTGATAGTATGCAAGACCGAATTTATTATTCATCGTAGAGATGTTGTTATTGAAGGCGATGGTGCCACCGATAGCGAGGAGAACGAGGGCCGACAAAAATACAAAGATAGAACGACGGCGTCGAAGTATATGCCCTTGTTTTGTCATGACCTCTCTTTAGTGCTTATGTATATATTGTAGCGTATTAGAGGCCGTATAGCTAGTATTTTTAGTTGTTTTTTGCCCTGCTATTGGTATTGATTATTGTTCGATTTTATGTTATAAATAATATAGACGAGCCGCACGGCTTGTACTTTTTATGAAAGGAAGTGATCTATGTGGCAAGCGGAGGTATTTGCAAGAGTACTGGTCTAAAGAAGAAGGATTGCGTTTGCTGGGACTGCACGAGGAGACGCATCAATGCGCAACATCGCTCAGGTTCCGGCAACACTCATTCTGGCCATCAGGATTCCCGCAAAGTTCATGATTCAAAAGGCAAGAATAATCATGGACGCAATAAATGGTAACTCATCACTTTAGTATTTTATGCGCCTTCTTTACGAGAGGCGCATATTTTTTTAGAATAAAGATATGATTACGAAATTTTTCGCCGCAAAAGCCGACGGCGTTGATAATACGAGCGAAAATATCTCCGTTCTGCTGAATGCAGACAATGAGCTTTTTGTTAGCTCAGACGAAGATGCACTACGCGAATATTTTGGTGCAGATGCTTATGCCGGCAAAGTCGCTTACAAAGATAGTAAGTGCGAGATTTTTCATGCGGCCGTATTAGCAGATGAATTGCCTGAGGGTTGGCGTTATGTACCGTTTAGCCAGCTTTCCAGCGATAATTGCGCAGATTATGAAAAAATCCGCTCGATCGTTTCGGCGATGGGTTATATCGTAGATTAGTTGTTCTTGATGCCGCCAAAGCGACGGTCGCGCGAAGTATATTCGATGAGGGCCTGATCAAAATCTTCTTCGTGGAAGTCTGGGAATTTGGTCTTTGGGAAGTAGAATTCGGCGTAGGAATTTTGCCACAATAGGAAGTTGCTGAGACGGAGTTCCCCGCTAGTGCGAATCATAAGATCAACGTCTGGAAGATCTTGGTAGAGATATTTGACGAAGTCTTGCTCGGTGAGGTTTTCGATATCAACATCTTTGTCCTGGGCGAGTTTTTTGACGGCGTCGACAATCTCGGCACGACCACCATAGTTGAGACAGAAATTGACGGTGCCGGCGGTATTGTTTTTGGTTTTCTCAGCGAGTTCGTCGCGAGCTCTCATGACGGATTTCGGCAGCGGCTCATTGCGGCCAGAGAAAACGACGCGAATATTGTTATCCATGAATTCTTTGAGGTTGTGCTTGTAGAGCAAGACGAAGATATCCATGAGATGACCGACTTCTTCTGCGCTGCGTTTGAAGTTTTCGGTCGAGAAAACGTAGAAACTGACGTATTTGACACCGCGATTGATGATATGTTTCGTGAGTTGCTTGAGATTTTTGAAGCCAGCGTCGTGGCCTTGCATGCGAGTGAGGCCGCGCTCTTTTGCCCAGCGACCGTTGCCGTCAACAATAATAGCGACGTGGGTCGGAAGTTTTATAGTTTGTCCGTTTAGCTCAATGAGCTGCTCTTCTTTTTGGGCTGGCATTGATTAGTATATTATATAATATATTAGTTACGATGACCAGTGCATCTAAAGCCCCTGCAAGAAAAAATGAAGCCTTCGCGGTAGGTGCATACTGCACCGTGCGATTGCTTCAATACTTTTATAATATTTCTAATCTGACTATTTGTCAATTTCGATTATTTCATGCTTTTTCGTGACAAAAATAATCTTATTAATTTGAAGCTGGCGCTTCTTAATTGCGAGTAACGCGGAGTAAACCTTATTATCAGGCAAACCTTTCATTCGCGACGAGTCGAAGACAATATTTCGCGATTGTTTTGTCGCGCGTTTTAGAAGCGCTCCGAGAATAAGACATTTACTTCTCCGCCAATGCGGCCAGGAAACATAAGCGGCATATTGACGGAATAAATTGTTTATGATATAATATATAGTATATATGAAGAGCGGTTCGGGAGCTGGTAGTATCATCGGTGGGATGGCTGTATTTGTGCTGCTTTGTGGCGCCATAGGTAGCCTCAGTAGCAACTCCGGACACTCGAGTTCTAGTAATCTTAGTAGTAATTCTTCTTATGCTACGAAGTCTAGTCGAGTGACGACTAAAAATACGTATGCATGTAGTGATGGGGCTAAATATGAATCGTATTCCGATTATCTAGAATGCGAAAATAAATATAATTGGAAGATTGCTCGCGATAAGGCATTGGCCGAATGTCAGGCTGACAGTTCAAAAATTAATTGTTGGTATGACGAATACCCAGGTACAACGCTCCACTGGGAATATTACGTGTACGAGGCCCCGAAACGTCAAGCACCAACATCGAGCGGAACCCGTTATGGAGCAATTTGCCGAGATGGAACCCGAAGTAATGCCACCGGCCGAGGCGCATGTTCACATCATGGTGGCGTATCTACGTGGTTGACGTATTAGTTTAATGAGATAATTAGGCGGCACAGGCAAAATGACAGCCTTATGATTATACTAACTTCCAATATAGCGCTTATATTTTTCTAGTCCTTTTAGCGACTTTTTCTGAGGAATTGTTAGCGATTTCCGAGATTTTAAGGACTGAATTTTGCCGATAGTTCGCCTTCCAGCAGTAACCCTATTTCTCTCCATTCTTATCCCGAGCACCTCATAGCTTCCTTTTACAGGTGAGCCGCCGTTATCAACAGCAGGCTCTCCGTTTACCGAGAATTGGTTCCCTAAGTAGTTGATTATCCTAGTTTTGCCGTGGTTAATTTCGAGCCCATTCCCATATTTATTAACCAACACAATTAGTCCCGAGTAGAAATTCGCCATAGTTTTAGGCGGAATTCTGCTAGCCGTAATGCCGATATCATCAACATATATTGCAAGCCTAGCATCATATCTACCCAGTCGCTTCTCCGTGAGCCACTTAATTCGATAAAATAATTCCAGATTACACCAAATAGCAAGTCTATTCGATGTTGCGAAGCCACGAGCTATCGTCTTCCCCTTCTCTAGCCCGTTTTTCGGACCAGCATCAACACAACATAGCTTACATATAATTAAGGCCGCCTCGCGCGAAAAGCCGAGCTTGTGAATAAGCGCATATTTTAGTCTTTCCGAGCTGACATGCTCAAAAAATCTCGACATATCAACCTTTAAGAGCATACGCTTCCTGCGTTTGCCAAGAAGCGAGCTTGCAGCGGATTTCACGCCCTTTCCAGCCACTCCGCCATGGATAAAACTCGGAAGCTTCGTATCGTACGGTGCAAATATTCGTTTATCTATCAGGCTTAATAAGTTGCCGAGTTTAGTTCTACTTGCATCCCTTACCCACTTTTTCTTTCCTGGTTCTGACATTTTTAAATTGTCAACCCAAAGGCTATCAAAATCTACAAGACAGTCGTTAATTAGCGCAAGAGCTTCGCTTTGTGGCAATTTTCTGCTAGAAATCCTTTTAGCGATTTCATTCTTGCTTCTAATATTAAAGTTTGGATAATTAATCATATTCATAGTGCGGTTACAAATCGATGGGAGTCGTTACGCTAGGAGCGCAACAAGCAGTGCGACGATTTCTGCGATATCCGCGAGAATATCGAGGATATCTTTGATCGCCTTGAAGTTCTTTAACTTCATATAGCTTTCCCATCGATTTGTTGTAAGAGCGCCACAATTCGCCATCGATTTCCATTTCAGCAATACTGCTGTTCATACAAAATCTAGCCATGCGGACCTCCTACTATTAAAATCGATCGACCCTAAACGTCAGTAGCTCACGCATGCCTCAGCTATTCCTGGCATAATATTTTCAGACGCTCTGTATTGACCGCAGCAAGCCAGGAATAGCCTAGCATGCGGACAACCCGTGAAACGAAGTTATCGTAAAATACTTCATCAATACGATAAAGAAAGACGAGAGTAACTGCTCAATAATGCATATAGCATTCCAGGCGATATACGCCTATAGTATTATGCTGTTTCGCTGATGGCGAATTGATTTTAAAACCCCCCCTACTAACATTATAACGCACGGTAGCACATTGTCAGAATCCGCAAGTGGACTCCAAGGAGCGTGCTTTTCTATAGATAGCCTTCGTCATAAGAATCCGTAGATTACCATTGGCGCATATTTTTGGCTGAAGTAGAGATAGCCCTGCGGGCACGGTAAGCAGCCGTATCACCTACCCCACCAAAGTTAGCCGCAACATTTTAATACTCTTTACGCGAGAGGAGCTTGTTTAGCACGAGGATGATCGCGAATGAGCCGAGGAATGCGATCATGAAGGCAATAAAAAGCAGCGTCGGTGCGAGCGAATAGCTTGACGAGAACCAGGATTAATATTGAACAATAGTAGCTATTAAAATAGCGACTTAAAGAAAGTGGCGAATCTCAAGGAATGACGACCGCGAGAAATACTAGGCGAAGCAATCGCTTTCCTTTGCTTATCGCTAGCCGTTGATTTAGTCTTTTTTGGATCGGCGAGACCGAGGTCTTTCTTGATTTTTGTGGTTGAAATACCAGCTGTGCGCGGGAGATAAGTCACCTCGCAGAGATCGCGAAGACATTCAAAGTTCTCATTACCTTCCCAGTCTGAACCCATAATAACTTCATCGATATTATATCGTTTCACATCATCACGTTTCTGCTTCCAGTTATTCTCAGGAATAACGAGATCAACATAGCGAACAGCTTCAAGCATTTTCTTACGAGTTTCATAGTCGTGATATGCCTTTTTGCCTTTAATTGCATTAAACTCATCAGTAGAAACTGCCACAACAAGATAATCGCCACGAGCTTTCGCGCGGCGAAGAATTTCGATATGACCAAAATGGAGTAGGTCGAATGTTCCGTAGGTTAATACACGTTTCATTACTCATATTCTATCATTTTATTGATTTTCTGTCAATTTTAGTATATTACTTATGGTTTTTGCTACACTTTTTAAAACAGATTACGCGGTAAATCATAATTATCGATTCGGTGATTGTAGTAGTAATAATAATATTGTAGAAATTTAGCGTTCTTGTCAGGAATAATATCCCCAAAGCCATGAAATGAAAAGCAGCTCCAATAAACACCGATTTATTTGCTTTATCGTTTCTTCCAATCGAGCCAAGCATCGGGAAACCATATAGATACGATGGTAGCGTCATTGCTAACATTGGAATCATAAGCTGAAAATACGGTACAGACTCCATGAATTCTTCGCCGCACATTATTTTTATAACGAAAGGCGACAAAAGGGCTAATGCGATACATCCAATTATTATTGCCGGCAGCATAATAGCTAATATTTTTTTGACTAATTTATGGTTTTTATTCTTAACCATATATGGATATAGGCTATCTGCGACAGGCGAAAACATACTTTTGCCATAATTTGTAAGCGTATTTGCTGCGCCATATATACCAATGCTTGAATCGCTATACCCGAACAATCCTAGAACGAATATATTGCTAGCACTATATACCGTTGTAGCAATCCTAGATGCGAAGAACGTTTTAGATTCTTTTAATTGCTGCCTAATAGATCTAATTGATGCTCTTACTGGTTTCATTTTTAATTTCTTAATAATATACGACCATGACCATAATACTATTATTAAATTCGAAACAGCTAGAGAAAGTGGTATAAAATAATACGAATCAGCATTTCTTACCAATATAAAAATCATAGCCGTATATACTAGCTTGGCCGTAATCGTCCTGAATGTTATAGTACCCATTTTTTCTATTCCCCTAAATAGAAAATCTGGCACAAACGAAGTAAAAATTAGCGGTAAATACGAGACAATAATGAACAATTCTTTGCCTCTGAAGATGTCTAGTGTCGATATTAATGTCGATAATATGACCAGACCGACTATTGAAAGTGTCAATTTTGAATACACTATTGCAGATGTTATATTTTGAAGTTTTTCTTTATCGTCTCTATATTTCGAGCAAGCCGCTGTGCCAGATAAAATGAAACCAAAATCAATTAGCAACTGAAAGTATTGCATGACCGCATTCGATAATACGACTATACCATAGTTCTCAGCTCCAAGCGTCCTTGTTAAATATGGAAAAGTGAGCAAAGGAAATAGGAACGATGATGCCATCGTTATATACATCATTACCGTGTTAAATAATAACGTTTTGTTGTTATTACTGATTCGTTTCATCTATTTCCCCTTCATATGCGCATCGATTATATCAACAATCAGTCTAGAGGCTTTGCCATCTTCTTTGCATCTATAGCGGCGATAAAAAGCATTAATCCTTTCAGTAAATTTAGCCGTGTCGAATGAGGCTATGGTTTGCGACAATTCGTCATTATTTCGAGCTATATCAAATGGATACTCGTTAAGGCTAATATTAAAACCTCGGTCATCGACATATTTTTCTATGTCTGAGGCATAAATACAACATGGTTTTTTAGACAAAGCATAATCGAAAATGCACGATGAGTAATCCGTTATCATAAAATCCGAGGCAGCCAATAGTTCTTGCATATCGCTATAACGCGATACATCCTTTATATATTCATTAAAGAAATTTAACTCTTTGCTTTTTGCCGTAATGTTTGGGTGTAGTCTAATTAAAATCGCCCATCGGCCGCCAAACTTCTTCTTTAGCTCCTTGCGCAGCTCTTCATAATTTATATTGTATGGTGCCAATGATTTATCTTTTCTGAATGTTGGCGCGTATAGGCATATATTTATGCCTTTATCTAATTTGCAGGCATTTATTATTTTTTCTTTTATGTCTACTGGTTGATTAATAATTATATCATTGCGAGGACAGCCGCATTCCAGTATTTGTCCGTTATACCAAAAATATTTTTCATATATTTCTGTCATTAACCTATTGCTCGACAATGCAAGATCCATCATCTTTGAATCATTTTTCGCATTCAGGATATAGACTTTATCTAATTCTTTTTCGGCTGCTTCTTCAATTTTCTTTATCGCGAAACTGCCATGCCAAGTCTGAATGTAAAATTGATTCTTTTTCTTACGTAAATAGTATGGTTTTCGACAATTATCAATCCATATTTTCGCCGTCGCTAATTCATAGAATGATCTTATGCTTTTAATTTTTACTACTTTCACACGGCTGGGCATTTTTTCATTAATATCTTCGACTAGCCAGACAATATTATACTTTCCATCACGACGAATAAGTTCATCACATATGTATTTTCCATTATCACCATAGCCTTTGCCATAATAATTTGTAATTACGATTTTGTTATCATCAACCTTGGTAAATACGCATATTATGAAATATGTAATTCTAAATATAAGGCGTTTAATTATCATTCCTTTCTCCTTTATTTTTTGCCGCATATAGCAAGCAGGCAATTATAATACAGCAAAAGGCTATATCGAATGCCATGTTTGAAAATGCTCCCCTGAAGAAATCCAGAGCAAACATGTATACTGTTGCATAATATATAGGGTTTCTTTTTGACAATGAGACTGCAAATTTGCAAATTGCTATCATAATTATCGGAACTATTAGCTGTGACGCTTTGCCAAAATTCAGAAGACCTTCGGCTACAGGATTGTAGGCAAAACCTACGTTTGTTTTATATTCGTTCATGAATTGTACAGATAGATCTTCTGGCTTGTTTTTGTATATTTCTCTTGGCAGCGCCTTTGTTATAGTGTCGAGTGCGTACGTTTTCCCGTATTGTAATTCATGCTCATCTACGATATATGCATTACTAATCATAAATGTGCAATAGAATTCAGTAGTCGATGAATATAGGACATCATTAAAACTATGATTTTTTAGCGTAATATTGTCCCTTATCGCACCTATGCTCAATAATGCTAATGCGACTATAACTGCGAGGATTCCATACTTTAATCGTATTTTTTTGACGCTAAGTATAGCGATTAGTGCTATTCCTATGAGAAGTGTAACGAACATTCTCCTTTCGCACGTTAGAACAGTTGCCCAAAATAGTAGTATAGGGATTATTACTACTAGTCTTGGTGCCTTTTTGTTTATGATTGATATATATACGATTAATAAGCTGTATGATAGGATGAACAGGTTAATATAGTGACTGAATTCGTTGTTTATTATTCCTCTCTTTGCTGATGTTGATAGTGCTAAAAATGAGCCTGATGATACTACGTTATAGATATTAAGTGCAGATGCTATAAGTGCTAATATTGAAAAAAATATTATTGCTTTGTTATTGATATTGTATCTGTTTTTTTGCTCTTTAATGTTTATTGCTAGTGGTTTAATTGTATTCGTTATGAAGCATACAATTGCGTAGATGCATAGTATATTTATGTATAGTGTTATTGTTTCGGCTAGTGATGATTGTGTAATTCTAAAATAATAGAAACGTGGAGTCATATTGTCCAGTATGAACACAGTACACCCTATTATGGCGTACGCGAAGAACATGAGTCCGTATATTACATATATGTTTTCAAATACCGATTTAATACTTCTGAGTTTCATCCATGAAGCTAGCATAAACCACGCGCCGACCACCATCGTGAGAATTACCTTGCCGACTAGGTCGTTAGCCTCGAGCGATAATGCATTTGTAAACAGGGCAACAATGAATGGTGTTGCTAAGAGAATATTGCGTATTACGGTCTTTTGTTTGTTAGCCTTATTCATTTTTTTAGGACCCTTATCGCCTTTTTATATAATTCCATCTGGCAGATTGGCAATATGCATTGAATCTTCTTCTTTGTAGATAAGCCTTTGCATGACATAATTGTGTTTTTGTTGCTTCTTATATATTCAATATAGTTATCTACAACTAGGAGGTCGTTATGGTCGGAAACGATCATTTTATTAATTACGGATAGTTGATTTACGGCATGATACGCTATGAAATAATCCATAACTGAAGGATATGTCTTTTCGATATAATCTAAGACTTCTCTGCTCATTTCGATGTGATCGAATTCTTTTGTATTGAAGTGTCTAGTTATCGAATTTGGTCTCGTTCGGTAATAGTAAAGTCCCTCCTCTAGATATGCAATTATATTTGATTTACAGACTGCTTTTGTCGTGACTATTATGTCCTCATATAGCTTTCCGGATGGGAATAAGCAGTCATTCGAGAATAAATCTCTCTTAAATAGTTTATTGCATACGTTGGGGGCAAATCCGCTTTTTAGATTAGTCATAGCCTTAAGCGCATCTTCTTTTCTATATATAGATACTTTGTGCTTTTTATTGGGTATATTTGTTCTTTTATCGAAATAAAAATTACAGGCTACTATATCTGCATTATATGTTTTAGCACAGTGTACCATTTTTTCTACGGCTGTTTCGTCTAGCTCATCATCTCCATCTAGAAAAGCAACGTATTCGCCTTTTGCGTATCTTAGGCCGCAGTTTCTTGCGCTTGCTAGCCCGCCATTTTTTTTATGTATCAGCTTGATATTTTCAAATTTTGCTTCATATTCATCGCAAATGGCGCTCGTGTCGTCGGTAGAGCCGTCGTCGATTATGACTATCTCGATATTATTGTATGTTTGACGAAGTGCTGATTCTAGGCATGGAGCTATATATTCTTCAACATTATAGGCTGGTACGACTAAAGTAACGAGATGATTTATATCTCTATCCTTTTTGCTATCCGTTGCAATTCCCTCTATAGCATTTGCCGTTTTCTCAATATCATAGTCAGTACCTTTTACAGATACGCTTTTTCTAGTGTCATCCTTTTTGAGTAGTTCTTCTATTTTATTGGCCCACTTGGATATGTCTAGGTCTAAGTATTCGACATTTTCCGAGATTTTTGTCAGTTTCGGCACTGCACTTGAAGCTATGCATGGTAATCCTTCGCACTGCGCCTCTATTAGTACTATCCCTTGGCCTTCATATAAAGACGGAAATATAAATATGTCCATTGCCGAGTATAAGTCACCAGCGTTGTCTGTTTCGTCTATAAATGTTATGTTTTCGAGAAGCTCTTTTTCTTTTGCTGTCTGTTCGATAAGGTTGCGTAATGGACCCTTTCCCACAAGTAGCAACCTCGCTTTGATGTCTGTTTGCTTTAATTCTTCAAGCAACTTGATCATAAAAATATGATTTTTTTGCTCAACGAATCTACCGATATTTCCTAGTACAATCTCTTGATTGCTAATTTTGTATTTTCTGCGTATCCTTTTTCTTGTTTTGTCGTTATAGGAGAACTCGTTTTCGTTTATTCCGTTTATGATAATTTTTGACCTATTTGCGTACTTTTTTCTATAACAAAATTCCGCTGCTTCATGCGAACACGCTAGATACTCATATCTTCCTTTTCCAAGAAGCAGTTTTGCCATACTGTTCGCTATTCTTTTTATGTGTAGCCTGTCGTTATTCGCGTCAATTCCATTATTGTGCGCATGTATAAGTACCTTTTTATTTTTATGCGCCATTAGGGCATATATTTGACCTAAAGAATTATAGATATTTATATATACTACTGCATTTTTTTCATTTTTTATGTATTTCCTGAATGAAGCAAAGTTTACTACTGTTCTCTTAATTGGGTTGTTAATTACTTCGTGTAGTGTATGCGTAGTTATATTGTCGCAACCTATATACTTGTCGTAGATAGTTGTTTCTTTTTGTCCTATTACGAGCGTTATTTTATTCTCGTTTCCGATGCGCGGTAATGTTTTTGATAAATATGACTCAATTCCACCATTTTGCCATTTTTCGCAAAATACAATTATTCTATTGATATATTTATCTATGTATTTTTTTTCGATATTCTTCGATTGTATTTCCAAGTTGTAGTCTTCTGCATTAATCAACCTTTTTGCGTTGTTCGAAATTGCTATTGTATTTAGAGCATTGGTCCATTCTTTTATTTTTAATTTTTTATATTGAGCTCCAACTAGTACTTTATTTCGCGGAACATGCTCACTTAATATTACATTTCTTTCTGCAGCACATGCTTCTATTGTTACTACGCCAAAACCTTCATATAAGCTTGGCAAGCAAAAAACATCAAATACCGAGTAAAGCTTATTCGTATCGTTTCGCTGCCCTAGGAAGAACACGTCTTTTTCGAGTCCGAGCTTCTTAACTTTTTCTTCAATTTCTTCACGGAGTGGACCTTGGCCGACGAGAATTAGCTTCGCGTTTTTGCGCTCCTTTTTAACCTCTGCGAATACATCGATTAAAAATGTATGATTCTTTTGCCTTCGAAAAGCTCCGACGTGACCGATAACAAAATCGCTATCTTTAATGCCGATTTCTTTGCGTAGTTTTTTGCGTGCATCTGGATCATACTTAAACTTCTCTATGTTGATTGCGTTCGGAATAATCTTAACTTTACCTTCGTCAAATGCTTTGTCACCGAATTGATAACGACCAGCAGCCTCCGAACATGCAAAATAATCTGTCGCATATTTTTTGCTGAATTTGCGTAGAACGTTTTTGACTAAATTGCGTTTAATTTCGCGTGGATTACTCGTATTGTGACTATGCGCAATCCTTACTGGTACGCCAGCTTTCTTGGCGGCTTTGAGCGGAAAGACGGAAAGTGTGTTTATATTCGAGTGAATAATGCGATACTTTTTTCTCACGAAAAGATTTTCAAGAAACTTCATATACTTATGAAGTTTTTGATATGGCGGACATAAAATAACCTTGCCGCCAAGTTTCTCGATCTCTTCGTATGGGATATTAGTAGAGTCTTCGTCGCAAATAAAGTCGAATTGGATTTTCGTGCGATCAATATGGCGATAGTAATTCATGATTACCGCTTCGACGCCGCCGCCGTTCATCTTGCCCATGATTTGAGCAACAACAATTGGTTTTTTCTTCCCACCCGCCATATTATTTACTCCCCTCTTTTAGGATAACCGTGCGGATGGTGCGCCAGATAATCTTCAGGTCAACCTTGAGCGATGCGTATTCTGCATACCAATACTCAAGTTCGAGACGCTTGTCGTAGCTCAATTTGCTGCGACCGTTAGCAGCCCACCAGCCAGTAATGCCCGGGCGAACCGCTTCATAGCGATCGTGGTCGCCATCATGTTCATCAAGTTCACCGACCATAAGCGGACGTGGACCAATGATACTCATGTCGCCTTTCAAGACACTCCAAAATTGCGGAAACTCGTCGATGCTCGTATTACGAATAAAGGCACCCATCTTCGTGATGCGTGGATCGTGGTCGAGCTTGCGATATTTCTCCCATTGCTCACGAAGAGTTGGGTCGGAATCGAGTGTTTCTTCAAGCAAAGCCTCGGCGGATTTGCCATCCATCGTCACAACCATACTGCGGAACTTAATGAAATTGAATTGTTTTCCATTCTTACCAACGCGTTTCGTGCTATAGAAAAGCGGCGCAAAATCGCCAGTAACCATGTTGCCGATTTTAACGAAGATTGCGAGCGGAAATACTGCGAGTGAGCCTACAAGCCCGAACACGATATCAAAGGCGCGCTTCGTGAAGCGATAGCAAAAAGTCCGGAGCGTCGTAAAAATGCTCGCGGTTTTGATGGAGGCGGTCGTTAGGTTTTGTTCGTTTTCTATGGTTCTGGTATCTACGCTCATACACACTTTCTGGCGGAAGTTTCGGTCCGCCTGGTACAAAAAACGCCGTCGTTTTTCGACGGGTCGTTCTATGTACCTCCCACCCATAGAAACTATTGTTGTTATTCTAGCATCTTTCTCTGTTTTCGTCAATAGCTTTCACAGAGTTTTTCAGAATTGTCAAAAAAAATAGCGATCAGCTCATTGATATGCCATAATATACTCATGAAGAAGCGCAAAAATCTCTTATTTATTTCCCTACTAATATTTATCGCCGAGTACGTCGGCCTGATTGGCTGGTATTGGCTATTCGATGGGCGCGCGGGTGACGCATCGCTCACGATCAGTCGCTACGTCGGCTTGAATTGGTGGAGCTCACTAATCTTTTGCGCTGGCAACATGGCAATCGTTGTACTAATAGTAAACTATCTACTCACGCGCGCAAAGAATCGTGGTTTCTTATGGAGAATGCTGATGTACGTTTTCGTCATCGCGTTCATGGCGCTTTCAATCAGCCCACATGTTCCAGACGAGAGCATGCCAGCCGTCATTCATAAATTCTTTGCCGGCGTCATGTTTGTCGACATTGCGCTAATCAGCTTGCTATCGATTGCGAAAGCGCAAAACAAATTCGCAACATGCTTCGCGCTACTCTTTACGGCATACTCAGTTTATTTCTGCATTTCAGACGTATTGCGCGTGCCATATTTCATGGACCTAATTCTCTGGTTTGAATCAGCTTATCTCTACGCATTCTTTGCGCTCCTCATGCTCACCGAACCGCGCATTGACAAATAGCGCTTCTTGTTCTATAATAATAGTAATGTTTATCTAGCGAAAGGGGGTGTGGCTTTATGCTAGAGATGTACATTGATAGATTCTATTCTAACGTTTTTGACGACGATGAAATTGACGCGCTTTGCGATGGCATAGAAAATATGCTCTTCAAAGAATTCTTCGAAGCAAATAGTACCGTACTATCGATCTGCTGCTCTGAAGGAAATGATAATGAATTAGATAATGTCATCAAAATTAAGCACGAAGCCGACAAAGATAAAGAAAATTTCGGCTACAATAGTTTTTATTATTTCTTTGACGACTTTTATTCGCTAGTGTTTGACTATCCTGTTCCACAAATCGCTACAGCAGCTCTAGCCTACGACGAAAAATCAGTATTTATATACGAAATAACGATGAAGTTTAAAAGTGGCTATGTAGGATTATTCGTTATCGCAGGCAACGAGTTAGACTTGGAGCAAGCATGTTTCGGGATGTATGGCCTATCTTTAATGATTTGCAAAATGCTCAAACGTCGCGATAGGTCGGCGAAAGTATTAGAAAATACTTTGCGCGGCTATAAGAACAATATGCCCGAAAGTCTGAAAGACACTATCAATAAAAACGTAGATAGAATCATCGAAAAATACCTTTAAAAATACCGCCTAAGTTGCTGGCGGTATTTTTAATCGCTAATGTCGGCGTCGAGCGTCACGTCGAGTCTGTATTCTTTGAGTGCTTCTCCGGCCTCGCGACAGAATTTTTGATAGTACTGGGCACGATTTGGTGTTGTAAAATCTACAACAATATCAAAGGCGATTTCGCGGTCTTTTTGGTCGACATGGAAACCGTGAATATCAATAATATGTTCGTAGCGGTTACAAATTTCATTCACTTTTTGCCAGAGCTTCTCTACTTCTGGATTGCTCAAATCAATTGCATAAACGCCAATCGAGCTAAGAATAATACGATGCTTACGATAGATTTCTTTCTGGATGCTGCGCGTCAAATCATCGATGTCGGCAGCAGTCATTTTGTGATCGATCTCGATATTGACTGATGCGACCGTAATGCCGTTGCCATAGTCGTGCATCACTAAATCGAAAGCGCCATTTACGCCAGTAAATTTATTGATGCTATTTTTAATGCGATGGCTTATTTCTGGACTAACGCGCTCGCCAAGAATAATGCTGAAGGCACTGCAAATAAGTTTGATGCCCGAGTATAAAATGAAGAGCGAAATTGCGGCGGCGAGGTAGGCTTCAACTTCTTTGCCGGTGGTGTAGAAAATAATAATTGCAGTGAGAGTGGCGGCGGAAATAATTGCATCATAGAGCGCATCAATACCGGAACCAATTAGCGAGCCGGATTTTAGTTTCTTGCCGCGATGGCGAACATAGAGTCCAAGCGCAATCTTTACAACAATCGCAACCGAAACGACAATTACGGTTTGCGCCGTATAGTTCACGGCTGGCGGATCGATGATTTTCTTAATCGATTCAACGAGGGCGGTTAGGCCAATATAAATAATAAGAATTGCGATAATTACCGTGCTGAGATATTCTGAGCGGCCATGGCCCATCGGGTGCTTTTTGTCTGGTCCTTTGCCGGCAAAGCGCGCACCGATAATCGTAACGATACTCGAAAGCGAATCGCTGAAATTATTTACCGCGTCGAGAATAATCGCGATTGAGTTAGATAGAAGACCCACAAAAATCTTGAAGCCCGCAAGTGCGAGGTTAACAATGACGCCGAGAATTGAGACTCGGATGATTTTGCGGTTGCGTGCTTTCATACATATATTTTAGCAAGAAAAAGCCACGAGTATAAAAACTCGTGGCTAGCACAGAAAACTATTATGTTAGACTCATGATGCCTTTCTGTGACCTTCATAAATCACCGAATTACTTGAGCGAGTGCAGTCATCGTCGGACTTTATATTCTTAAAACCTTCTCTTATTAACTGCTCGACCGAGATGCCTGGCTGGATATCTTCTATCGCTATTCTTCCTGAGAATTGCTTCTGCAGGATGTCGTAGTGGAAGTAAGATTCCCCTGCCTCGTTCTTTCGGCAATCTAAGAACCAATATGTAATGGTGGACTTGCCTTGCGTATCACACTGTTCCTTGTTGATAAGCAAGAAGTCTTCTCTTGCCCAGAATGAAAGGCTACAATAACCCTCTGGGTGATAAACCTTCATGCTTTCGCATGGGTCAAACTTCAATGTTGCTGCTCCTCCTGGCCGAATATCTATCTCTGAAAGCGTATACCATTCAGATATGTAATTATCCAAGAAGTGCTTCGATCCAACGAAGGTAGTTGACGGATCCTCGAGGTTGATACCCCTAATAAATAGGTTTCTTGTTAACATAGGTGCTCCCCACAGTTTAATGCCCTCCGGCAATAAATTTAGACCACATTGAGGCTTGTGGTCCATTTGAGTATTATATAACCGTTTTGCAGAAATGTCTAGTGCTTATTTTGCGCCGACATGTTTCAAAACAGCTGCAATCGTGCGGAGAAAAATCGAAATGTCTAGAGCGATTGACCAGTTCTGGACGTAATAAACATCGAGTGCGCGACGCTCATTAAAGGAAATGTCGCGACGGCCAGAAACCTGCGCGAGGCCAGTGAGGCCGGACTTAACCGAAAGAATTAGACTGCGATCGCCATAAGTTTTTAGCTCAGCCGGTTGCAAAGCGCGTGGACCGATGAGCGAAATATCGCCTTTGAGAATATTAAAGAATTGTGGAATTTCATCAAGCGAAGTCTTGCGGAGGAAAGCGCCGAGTTTCGTGTAGCGCGGATCGTTGGCGAGATAATCGCCCTGAGCGCGATACTTCTCTGCTAGTTCCGGCTTGCCCATTTTTTCGAAAGCTTGTTCTGGCGTAAGGCCGCTAAACTCTTGTTTCATACTGCGGAATTTGTAGAGACCGAATTCTTTATCAAAGCGCGTGAGGCGAATATCCTTATAAATCGCAGGTGCTTTTGGATCGGCAATCTTCTGCGCGATAAATACGATTAGCATGAATGGCGAAGTAAGGATAATGAAGAATAGGCTGGCGATAATATCAATGAAACGCTTAAGCGCGCGGGCGCCACTATGTAGCGGAGTCGTGCGAATTAGAACGATCGGCGTTGCCGCAATCCATTCTACTCTACCGCTAAGCGTAATGATTGAATCATTTGCCGGCGAGTAATAATAAAGTGCATGATGATTAATGGCAACACGGTTAACCTCTTCAATATTCTTGCCGCCGGTATGAATAATTGCATCTGGATGGAGGTTCTTGACTGCCGTATCGAGCGAATCGTATTGGCGCTTTTTCCATTCTTCTGGAACATACTTATCTTTTGCGACTACGCCAACGATTTTGAAGCCAGTCTCTGGCCAAATGCCCATGAGAAGCTGCGTGGTGTTTTGACTATCGCCAACAATAATCGTGCGAATCAAACCAACACTGCGGCGAAAGAAGAAGCGGCGAATCGACGAAATAATGCCGCGCTCGATAATGAGTGTAATAAAACAAAAGACCGCAGTGAGAACTGCGATGCCGCGCACTGGGAAGAGTGAGCTAGACGCAATTGTTGTGTTGTTGACGAAGAAATCGTAGGTAATGATTGACATGACGCCAAGGATACTAGCGAGGAATAGTCGAACGACGAGTGCCATTGGGCGACTCAAAACAGAACGATTGTAAGTGCCGAGGCTTACCATGATAACCAACCAAATCGGTAGTAGGATTAAGTTCGAAACGATGAAGTCAGTCAGCTCGGACGTGAAGAAAAATGGGCGCACGTCAATGTGCGTGCGGAAGTAGTAAGCAAATGAGAATGAAAAAACAATCGCCAGCGCGTCGCCAAATAGTAAACAGATGCGATAGATAAAACCTGGTTCTTTTCTCATTTTTAATTATTATACCATTTTTTGCTTAAATTGCGAGGTTTAGCAGTTTCGCGGCAGCCTTTAATGTCGCAAGATCGTCCTTTATACTTTGGTTTTCCGGATCGTCTGCGAGCTTCGTTTCTAGCTCCGCAATATGCTTCTGGAATAACTTTTGCGTCTCCTCGTGGGTCTCAAGCGGAATCACTTCTAGCGTGCGAGCGGCGTTTGGGATTTTCTTCAGGAAACCCGCCTTTTCGCAATTCGAAATGTGCTCTGCTACTGCCGAGACTGAACTGAGACCGAGCGCGCGCTGAATCTCGCGATATGACGGCGAGTAGTCGTGCTCGATCGTGAAATCCTGGATGAACTTGAGAATTTTTTGCTGTTTTTTTGTTGGCGTATTCATGGAAGCTCCTTGCGAATTTGTTTTTCAAGTTTGCGATTAAACTGGCGCTCAAGTTTGGCAAAGTTTTTTGGGCCGAGCGTTTTATAGCCCGTGCGGCTGGCAAAGTTTTTGAAAGCCTCAATGCGCGTATGCCAAGTCGACGCATAATGATGAAAAGCAATTGTGTTTTTCGTGCGCTCGTCCTTGCCGGTCATGTAATGCTTCGGACTAAAATATTCGCGCGAAAAAACTGCGAACTCATCATTATATACGCGCGTCTCGCCATCAAGTTGAAGTGGCCAGAAATCCTGCGCGTAGACTGATGGGCTATGAACAGTTTTTAAGAAAGTGTTGGTCGTGATTTTTTGCTTTGGATTGGCAAGTTCATAACGCTTTAGAATTTTCGCAATCCATGGCGAATGTTTTTCCGCACCGAATGCAGCCGTCGTAAACCAGAAGTTTGATTCCCAACCCGCGATAGCCTTGTATTTCGTCAGTTCGGCGAGCGGCTTGAGCAATTCGACGTCCGTATCAAAATAGAAACCGCCATCTTCATAGACGGCATACATACGGATAATATCTGCGGCGAGCGCCCAGCGTTTTTCGTCGAGGGCTTTTTTAACTAGTGGATATTTCTTTAGGTCGATGTCTTTTTCAGACCAGCGTTTAATTTTGAAGTCCGGATTGAGCTTTTGCCAGCCTTCGATATACTTCTGGTCTTGTTCCGGAATTGGCGCCGTGCCAACCCAAACGTAATGGATGATTTTTGGAATCGCCACTATTCCGCCCTTTCGCGATTATCTAGCACTTCCTGATAAATCTCTTCCATGCGAGTAAGCGTATGGCTAATGTCGTGCTTGGCGGCGCGCTTAACGCTTTCGTCCGACATCGCCGCGCGGCGATCTTTGTCAGTGAGAATTTTTACTAAGCTGCTTGCGACTGCGTTGATGTCATCGGCTTTACATAAATAGCCGTTTTTGTTCGTCTTTACAAGTTCATGAATTGCGCCAGCATCGACAGCGACACATGGTAGGCCACTCGCCATCGCTTCCATCAAAACAATACTCTGGGTTTCGGTCTTGCTAGTAATCGCAAAAACTGTGCCCGTGCGGTAAAGTTGCGGAAGATTATCGCCAATCACGCGGCCGAGAAAATGCGCTTGATCACTGAGGCCGGCTTTCGCGATTTGCGCCTCAAGTTTTGGACGGGCCGTACCGTCGCCGACGACAACGAGATGCACGTCTGGAACTTTTTCATGCGCTTTAATATATGCACTCATCAAAATGTCGAGCGATTTTTCTGGATCTACGCGGCCGACGTAAAGCACGATTGGCTTGGTCTTTGGAATGCCATATTCGTCATAGATTTCTTTATTTGCTTTGCCCTTCGCAAAACGCGAAAGATCGATGCCGTTGCTGAGCGCTTCGACCGGGACCTTGAATGGTTTGCGCTTGTTGGGGATAAGATCCGCGACAGCCTGCTCGGTCGGCATGGTGGCATATTCGCTGCGCTTCAAGAAGCTCACGAAATATTTATTCATCATAGAATTGATTGGCTTCTTTGCGACGCGCGGAAGTTTAAGCTGCTGCGTGAGGTTGTCTGGGTAAGCGTGATCAGTGGACACGAGTGGAATGTTGCGTTTCTTCGCATAGCGAAAAACAGCTAGCGCCACTGGGCCTGGGGTTTGATCATGAATAATATCCGGCTGAAAATCGTCGAGAACGCGCTTGATTGTGCGGTAGCAATTTAGGCTAACATTAAGGCCATTCTTGTAATAGACTTTTGGGAGTTTGACGCCGAGGAAATCTTTTGCCTCTGGCACTTTATTGATTTGGTCTGGATATACATGGATTTTGAAGGATTTTAGGCGCACGATTGTGAAGCCATATTCCTCATCTTTTTCGACTTTAAATTTACCGTCGATGCTTGGCGCGAGGACCATAACTTTGTGGCCGCGTTTCTTTAAGCCAGCGGCGAGGTTGCGCGAAAAGACCGCCACGCCATTAATCATCGGGTAATAAATGTCGGTAGAAATGACAATTTTCATTACTGTAATTATACCGCATTTAGAGAAGCTTCGCTTGACGTTCCAAACTTCCGATGATTATTTAGGTTGTGTTCTGTCTTTTTAGTATTTTTCGAAGGTTTGTTCGTGCCGTTCTCTGCCTTTTGGCAACTTCCGAAGATTTTTTCATGCCATCCCCCTCACTCCACAACTTCCGAAAACACGACGAACTTCCGAAAAGATTGGTGAGCCGATGACATAAAATGCAATCAGTACACCATTACGGAGAGGCCGGTTAATCGATGACGCGAGATTTCACGTTTGAATAATCGGCATCGTCATTCCATCTAATAATGTCATCGCAGCGATTGACGATGCTCCTCGCGCGAATCGTATCGTAAGTATTTGCCAACTCGCGAGTGGCAAAAATGTCATATATATTTATATCTCGGGCAACTTCGCGATCACCCTCATTGTGCCGGAATAGCACCTTTTTATGATTCCTAGGATAGATGGCACCATAATCTTCTAGCCGCTTTAGGCGGTAGCATAGACTATTGCGATTCACGCCGAATAGGCGCTCAAGTCCGCGCAAAGTAAACCATAACTCACGATAATAATTATTATTCATGCTCATATTTTATGGCCGCGCTCCTCATTAGCAAGCATAAGTATAATTATTCACGCTCCGGAAGTTCGTTACGTTTTCGGAAGTTGCGAAGTGGTGGTATATGACTCAAAAAATCTTCGGAAGTTGCGGAGCGAGGACATGGCGTAAGAAAACCTTCGGAAGTTCGGCGCGAAGCGTGTCGGTAGTTTTACGCGCGGATAAAATCGTCAATTGCTTCGGCGAGTTCGGCTGGCTGCTCGTAGTTCACGAGATGGCCAGCGCCGGCAAGTTCAGTATAATTTGCGCCATATTCAGCAGCGCGCGTGCGGGCGAGCTTAGCCTTGGTTAGGCGATCTTTGTTACCAATAATGTACAGAACATCTTTATTCTCTGGCAGGACGGTCTGCGCTTTCATAGAGATTTTCATATCGGCGAGGAGGCTTGCAGCAGAAGCAAAACGTCCAGAATACTTATAGTGGAGCTGATCAATTTCTTTTTGCCGCGTTTTATCAGCGGTCAAAAAATGCGAAATACAAAACGAGACCGGTTTGCTGCGCATGAAGGCATAGCGCGGTTTCTTCGGCAGAATATGAAGCGCGCCAGAACTAAGTGCATATAATATATTGCTTGTTCTCTGGCCGGATTTGGTGCGGAAAATTGGCGAAATAAAAATGGCACGGCGCTGAACTTTATCCTTCGGATATTTGGCGAGATAATGCGACACAATAATCGAGCCCATCGAATGTGCGGCGATGTAATAGTTCTTGTTGCCATAGTTTTTATGAAACCACTCGGCATAACCATCGAGAGTTTTATCATCGAGCTCAGCGCGGTCACCAGATCCCGGAAGGTCTGGATTAATTACATTGTAGCCTTTTTGCTCAAGTTCTTTAGCGAGCGCAGCGAGGCCATGATGGTCGCCGCGTAGTCCGTGAATTAATAGAATCGTCTTTTTCATAGCTCGTCAATAATCGCGCGAGCCTCGGCGATGGTTTTAGTTGTCATTAGTTCAGCGCGAAGGTCGCTGGCGCCTGGGAAATTATTGATGTAAATCTTATAGAAGTGCTTGAGCGGGTCGTATGGCTGGAGGTCGTATTTCTCATAGAGGTCAAGATGGTAGCGCATAAGATCGAGGAGCTCCTCGCGGCTGTGCTCTTGCGGCTCGCGCTCGAAGCAAAACGGATTTTGAAATACACCGCGGCCAATCATAATGCCATCGGCGCCCTGCTCGACAAATTTCTGCGCATCGGCAGCTGACTTGATATCGCCATTAATAATAAGTTTCGTCTCTGGCGAAAGCTCATTTTTTAGCGCAACAATTTCTGGGACGAGTTCATAGTGAGCATCGACTTTCGACATTTCCTTCTTGGTGCGGAGATGGATCGTAAGGGCGGCTGGGTGCTCATTCAGCAGCGTGCTAAGCCATGGCTTCCATTCGTCGGTCTTCGTATAGCCGAGGCGAGTTTTAACAGATACAGTAATGCCCTCGACTTTTTGTGCGGCGCGCAAGATTTCGACGGCAAGCTCAGGCGTGCGAATGAGACCAGAACCGCCGCCAGTAGCGACAACATGGCGATCCGGGCAGCCCATATTAATATCTACCGCCTGAAAACCGAGGTCGCGAACGGCCGCTACGGTCTCGGCAAACATTTCGGGATTCTTGCCCCAGATTTGCGCAACAATTGGCTGCTCTTGCGGTTCAAATTTTAGACGCTCGAGCGCATTTGGCCTACCCTTCTCGCTAGAATAGCTATTAACATTGGTGAACTCAGTAAAAAAGATGTCCGGGCGCGCAGCCTTGGCGACAACCTGGCGGAAGGCAATATCTGTCACGCCCTCCATTGGCGCGAGACAAGCAAAACCCTTCGGAAACTGAGACCAAAAATTCATATCCTTACGATACAATAGCTTGACAGATAAAGCAAGGTGTGATATAATGATAGTAATTTAGTAGCTGCTTTGCTTACTAGATAGAACATTTCGAGATTCTATAGGAAGTAAAGCATTTTTTGGATTCTTAGGTATTTAGTATTTGTATGAGAAAGGAAGTGAGCTATATGAAGAAGAATTCAACATTTAAGCTTGCTGCCTATAGAAAAATGGTAGTAAGCATAGCATTATTTATCTTTATACTGTCACTTAATGGTTGTGGAGAAGCTAAGCAGGAGTCTAAAATGACAACTGAAGAGCTCTCTACTGAGAAGTATGATGCAATTCAGGTCGATGAGCCAGATTTCGATATTGACCCTGGCGTAAACATCACTGAAGCAACAACTGAGGCAACAACAGAAGCTACAACTGAATCGACAACAGAAGTAACCACCGAGGCAACAACTGAAGCTACAACTTCAGCGCCAACTGGTCAGTATAGCTATGATATTGACGGACACATTATTAATCTTCACACAAATATCGATGATTATATTGTGTATTCGGCACAGTATTCAAGCTACGGCGTAGACATTGCTGGAATAGCAAAGAGTTTAGGTTTTGAACCAACTGGCACAGACTTAGAGGAAAGGCAGCAGTGCACATTTAGGAGTTCTGACGGAGAATCGACAATATCGCTCGAAGACTTAGACAACCAGAACTTCTACACTATTTATTTATCCTCTTACGGATCAGAGACTGAGCTTGCCTTTTCTAGAGAAGACGCATTAGATAGCTCAATGCCCGTATATTGGGTTAGTCTTGCAGACAATGCTTGTTATAAAATTAATTACGAACAAATAGTACTGTTTACATTCTTAGTAGAAAATTGCGTTTATGAACCACATACCAGATGGGTAGCAGACGTTGGTTTTCCAAGAGTTTCTGAAACTGGTGGTGCGTATATTGTATCTAGATAGTTTTGCATTAAAACCTAGTTTTGCGTAATATGCTTACAAAAAGGCGCTTCCAGTCAAGCGCCTTTTTCCATGTCACGAAATGTAATACTCTTGGCGATACGCTAAGTATATAGTATTTGGAACAATAGAGCTAAGCGTCTCTATTTTTTCATCATCTTTTATCTTGTTTTCTTTTATAGTAATCACGCCATTATTGCTTTTGTATGGATAGAAATCACTAGGATCATAATCTGCTAGCCATAGCATGCCTTCCATAATATCCATAACATCAGCTACATGCTCTTTCGTCATGCCGCTATAATATGCAAGCATGCCCTCGTAAGACGTATCAATTGGGTGTTTTTCGTAATAGTGCCTGAGCGCCACCGAAACGCTAGACTCCTCTATTAGGCCCATATTCTCTGCTAGGCGTTGGTCTTCTATGAAGCGCTGATAATACTTCGCTTCTTCCCAGGTAAATGCGTCCTCGCCAAGACTGCCCTCCGGCATATCTTTAGCAACTAGAGATTCGCCTGAAATAATTCCAAGATTGTTAAGATACTTATTATTCGTGAGCATATCGGTGAAGCCACCCCAAACCGGTATTGATGATTCGAGCGTACCAGCACCAGAATCGATTGCATTCTTTATGTTTTCATCTGCAAGCCCGAAAGTCGTGATAGCACGCTGACTTAATAACAAGAATTTCATCAACTTACTGTCATTCATATCCTCATTTATAGTCGGCGTATCTTCATCTTCTTTAGATAGATCAAAGTTTTTACCATTCCCCAATTCGCTGACTTTCTTTGTCACTTCTGCAGGGTCCATATTTATAGTCTTATAGTCAGTAATCATACGAGGATAGCAACCCGGGGTAGCAATGCCGCCAATTGCGGAGATGTATGGACAATATTTTGAAGTGAATTTTTCTTCATTTTCGGCAGTTAATGCAGCACTGGTTGCAGATGCGCTTGGCATAATTGATGCAATAGACTCGGATGCAAGATTATTGAAATTATTAATTCCACTACTTATTGAGCTCGTGCCGACGAGGAGTGGCGATGCTTTCGTCAGTAATGAACCTAGGAAAGTGTACGGCGATGTTGGATCAAACGGACTTCGCTTGGCGCGCTCTGATTCTGCTAAGTCGGCAATGTACTTATCTTTTTCTTGTATGTGTGTTATATACGTTTCTTTCGAGGCGACTGCGCCGCCGCCAGATTGAAAGTTTAGCATTGAAAATTGAGCAAAACCACCAACTAATGCGTTCCCCGCATCGACACCGCCAATATTCGTTGTCAGGTCCCGCGCCAATATTGTGACAATTTTTGGCAGCATAAACTCCGTAACTTTAGTAACTATCTCTTTTATCAATAGATTTGCAGCCCAAGATTTACCGATAGTAACCCCAAGTTCGATAAGGAATGGAATACAGGCACCGCCAAGTGTCTCTATACCCCCGGCAACACATGCCGCAATTGATCCGCCCTTGGCGGCCAGATCCGCGACATCAAGAGCCGAATCGAGCAATGCGGCCCCCATCCTAGCATACGTACATGCCTTGAATGATTCCATAGAACTACCCAGCTTTGTCATAATAGTATCCATGCTATCAGTAAGGCTAAATGAGTTAACGCTAGGATCGTTCCCGTTCGGAATTTTCTTTCCAAACGCAGACGACACTAAATTTGCCTCCATTGCGCTTCCGTACATCTCTACCTTCTCGTTATTTTTCGTTAAGTAGGATGTTTTCTTTTTCTTCGTTAGGCTATTATTGATTATGTTGATAGAGCCCTCGCCACTTGTTTCGACCTGATTCTTTTGTTCACCCTCCAAAATCATGCTCGCAAAGTCACGAATTTGTTGCGCCTCACTTGCTATAACAAACATATTAATTGCACCAATAATTCCCGCCACCGTGCAAGCGCCATTAGCTAAAGCTTTAGTCGCTTTTGCCACCTTGCCACCAACGCCGCTCTCACCAGCAAAATCCTCTAATTTCTTCTTCGTGGTATCAACATCGTCGCCTTTTTTGAGATTAAGACTAGCTTCGCCATCTTCGCCAGAGCTGTAAGAAGTATCAACCGAGCCATCCTTATTTGTCGTACTAGTCTCTTCAAGCGAGCCAGAGCCGGTTTTCCCCTCAACGTCGCCGTCGCCCACTGCATTTTTCGCAACCCCCTCAAATGCCTCGACGTTTTCGGAGCTATTAGCATTATTTTTCTCGAATAATCCCTTCAGTCGATTGCGCGACATCTCGAGACGCTTCATAAATGCTGAAGCTTTTTTGTCAAACCATTGCGCAACCGGATTTTTCCATGTCGCCGTACCGGTATCATAGGCGGCCTTGAATTCCGGGTCAGTATCAAGCAAGTCCTTTAATAAATAGCGATTATCTCCAACCTGATTAGAATCTGCCACTGCTATAATTTCACTACCGTCACCCCTCGTAAATTTCAAAACATAATCATTAGCAGCAACATCGTCTCGTACTACGCTAATATGAGCTTTATTGAACTTTTTCTTCTGCTTGCTGGTGAGTTTAAAATAGTTCTCGTCTTTGCCGGTAAATTTCTGATATATCTTCGAATGCTTCGCGACGAAGTCGTCCGCTTCGGCGCTAGTTTGGCGAGAGCTTGGGCGAAGCTGCCAGCGCATGAAGTACTTCTCGCGCGCGAAGAGGCTTGAGCCCATATCGCCGTACTCGCCCTGGAGAACAGCAATGAGATTGAAGCCCATGGCGGATTGGCCAAAGAAGCTTGCGCCACTAAACAATAACAGACCCGCAATAATAATACCGAGCGGGCCGGATTTCATGATGCGACCGACGCCTTTTCCGACTTTGCCGGACTTGATATCCTGGACACCCTTAACAGAATTCTTTATTTTACCGGCACTACTATCGTCATTTTCTGAGCCGACGTTGTCTTCCTTCTCGCGAAGAGAGGCGTCTTTGTCGCCTCCGCGACCACCGCCATTCGGATCTTTGCTGGCGGCTTTTTCGCCGTTTTTCAGGAAGTCTTTTTTGTCCGATTTGTCGCCTAGATACCGTTTTCTTAAGTCTGCAACTTTTTCGGGATTGTCGGCAAGGTCTTTGCGGACCTTATCCATAGATACTAGATCTTTGTAGCCGCGGTTGGTCTGTTCTGGTTCAGCATTAGAATCGCCGGCGTCACGAAAATCGCCGTCTTGTTTGAAGTAGTCTCCGTCACCACCACCGTCCATATTGATTAAAATTATATCACACTTATGCTTTATATACTTGCAAAAATCGTTAAGATATGGGTATAATTTAGATAGGAGTGAAATGCCTATGGCAAAATCAGCATCAAAACAAAAACAGAACAAACAAAGAACCGTAAAATTAGCATTATTCATCTTAGTAGCCATGATTTTGGTGGCAGTAATTGTATTCGGTATTTTTGCAATCGCAAAAATCGCACGCGATAAGGAAGGCGAAAAAGACAACGCCCAAAATATAAATACAGCCTCTGAAATCCTGCGCACAGAAGACGACTTAAAGGACGAAGATAAGGTCGCTCAGGCCGGCAACGAATCAAAGGATCGCATGGAAGCCGATGAGCGCAACAAACCAACTGTCGAGCAAAATGCTGCTGGCCTAAATATTGCAACACCAGTCGTAAACTTCGTCGGAATGAGCGAAGACAAATCAAGCATCGAGGCTGGTGGCGCCATCACTAATATTAACGAGCTCGAAGGAAATTGCACCTTTGTCTTTACAAACGGCGACACGACCGTTACGGCAAGCTCGGGAATTCTACCTGGACCAAGTTATATTACCTGCGAAGCCGTCAAAGTAGATAGAAGTAAGTTTACAAACGGTACGTGGAACGTAAAAATTCAATATAAATCTAATCGATCGGAGGGCGAAAGTGACACGCAGAGCTTTGAAATACAGTAGCATCGCAGCTGGTTTTGCGTTCTTGGCAGTGTTCTTTGGTCTCGCAATCATGAATACGCCAAAATCTGACGCAATTTCAGCGATGGATTTTCGTGCCGGCAATATTATTGATGATGAAGTTTTTTACGACAAGAACACGATGTCGGTCAGCGATATTCAAGCGCACCTAAATCGCTACATGCCAGCTTGTGATACTTGGGGTACAGGTGTAGTTGGTGGCGGTCGCTATATTAATGGTCGCGCAGTTCCATCAAATACTTCGCGCGCGGATTATGCACGCCAAATGCGCGCAGCCGGCAATAGCCGTTATCACGATCCACCATACATTTGCGTTCAAAACTATTATGAAAATCCAGAAACAAAGCGCAATCTCTACGACTCTAACAATGTTATTGAGCCGGGTATGATTTCGGCGGCACAAATCATTTATAACGCAGCCCAGAAATACAATATTAATCCACAAGTTTTGTTAGTTTTACTAAAAAAGGAAAGTTATGTTTGGGGAGATAACTGGCCGCTCCGCTATGAATATAATACCGTCATGGGCTACGCTTGTCCTGACACGGCGCCATGTGATGCGAAATATTTTGGCTTCTATAATCAGGTAGAAATGGCGGCATGGCAGATCAATTATTACAAGGATCATATTTATAGCTACAACTATCGTCCGTACGCAACGAATAGTATTCTCTATTCGCCGGTAGTATCGTGCGGCAGAAAGAGTGTCTATCTCGAAAACATCGCAACTACTTCCCTATATATTTACACGCCATATACGCCAAACGATGCAGCGCTCCGCAACTATCCAGGCACGGCAGACTGTGGCTCGTATGGTAACCGTAATTTCTTCATGTACTTTAATGAATGGTTTGGCGATACACATGCGCCAGCCGCTTCAAAGAAGATCGAAGCAAAGTATGAAGAACTAGGCGGCGAGGCGCATTTGGGCAAACAAATTACTGGCACACGTAGCAATAATTCTACGGGCATTTACTATCGCGAATATGAAAATGGCCTCATTGTAGGCAATGAACGTTTCGGCTATCACGAGTCTAGCGGCAAGATTCGCGAAGTTTGGCAAAAGCAGAACTTCGAGATGGGTGCTTTAGGCTTCCCGACTAGCGATATTCGCGATAATCCAGAAACCGGCATCATCTACCAGGATTACCAAGGTGGCGTCATCGTTGGTAACGATAAGTATGGCTATCATGTTTCTAGCGGAAAGATTCGCGAAGTTTGGCAAAAGCAGAACTTCGAGATGGGTGCTTTAGGCTTCCCGGTTGGCGACGTGTTAGATAACCCAGGCTCAGGAATAGTATTCCAACAATATGAAGGTGGCTTTATCGTTGGCAACGACCGATATGGCTTCTATGAATCACGCGGTAAGATTCGCGAGGTTTGGGAAAAGCAAGGTTTTGAGTGGGGTCCACTTGGGTTCCCAATCAGCGAAATCCAGACTAACGAAATTTCTGGTATCATCTACCAGGAATACCAAGGCGGCTTTATCGTTGGCAACGAAGAACATGGTTATTATGTTTCCAGTGGTAAAATCCGCGACGTCTGGACAAGACAAGATTGCGAGCATGGCCCGCTCGGCTTTCCTGTCGGAGAAGTCCAAGAGAATAAAGGCTCAGGAATAGTATTCCAACAATATGAAGGTGGCTTTATCGTTGGCAACGACCGATATGGCTTCTATGAATCACGCGGTAAGATTCGCGAAGTATGGGAAAAGCAAGGTTTTGAATGGGGGCTACTTGGGTTCCCAATCAGCGAAATCCAGACTAACGAGATTTCCGGAATTTTCTTCCAACAGTACCAAGGCGGATTCATTGTAGGAAATGATAAGTATGGCTACTATGAATCACGTGGCAGAATTCGCGATGTTTGGGCTAAGCAGAACTGCGAGCATGGCACACTTGGCTTCCCCGTCGGCGAAATCCAAGAGAATAAAGGATCTGGGATTATCTTCCAGCAATACCAAGGCGGTTTCATCGTCGGTAATGACCGCTACGGCTACTACGAATCGCGTGGCAAGATTCGCGAGGTTTGGGAGAAGCAAGGATTTGAATGGGGGCCGCTAGGATTCCCAGTAAGCGAGATTCGCGACAATCCAAAGACTGGTATTATCTACCAAGAATACCAGGGTGGGTTTATCGTCGGCAATGAGAAATATGGCTACTACGAATCGCGCGGCAAGTTGCGCGAGTACTGGCAGAGTCAGAACTTTGAAATAGGCTGGATGGGCTTCCCTCTGAGCGAAATTAGGACGAGTGGCGATACGATCTCTCAGGAATACCAAGCTGGAACATTGTATTATCACAAGTCTTCTAACCGATTCGACTTTGCCAGGAAATAGACTCAGGGAGCGCAATACGCTCCCTGTTATATGGTAAAATATAGCATATGGAACTAGATGTTTTTGCTAGCATTGCTTTATACTTGGCAGTTTTTTTGGCGGCCGGCGCGCTAGCATATTTTGGCGAGAAGAAAAAAACAATTACGCCAATTATTCTAGCCCTACTATTACCGGCACTACTTGCGGGTTTACGTTTTACGACCGGCACTGACTCGATTACGTATCGGGCATTTTATAGCGAGATCGGCGCAGAAAGTTTTGAGGCATCAATGTCCCGTATTAACGACGGTTCGATGGAGCCATTTATTGTATTCTTGGCCAGAATCGGAAATGCATTGCATCTAGACGCGTCGTTTATCTTTATTATATTCGGAATCATTACCACACTGTTCTTTTACCTCACCGCTCGCACAATTAGCCGCAAAAGCGCCTGGCTTTACTATGGAATGCTTCTCGTAATTGTCTTCCCAGAGAGCTTTAATATTATGCGCCAGCTAGCCGCAGTCGCAGTGCAGGCTTACGCGCTCAGCCACATCTACGAACGACGCCGTAATTCTCTGAAGCCGAGCCTATTACTAGTTATTTTACTATCAGCGTTTTCTCTATCATTACACTATTCATCGATCTTAATTTTGCCAGTACTATTTTTACCACTCGCAATACGTTATATCCGCGGAAGAAGCTTATATTTCGTACTCGCCGTACTTGCAATCGCCTGCGTCTGCGCCTTCCCGGCAATGCTCTCTTTTGTTACGGAAATCGGGCTATTGTCCCCTAAACATTATGTGACCTTCATGGAGACGCCCGGGTCGATTATTAATGTAAAATTCTTTGCGGCTTCGATTCTAACAATCGTATACGCAATTAACTATCATCGTAGCAAATTGCGTCGCGATAAATTCCTGAGCTTCTTAATGCTTATCGGTACAGTATATTCTGCGATTGGGTTCTATTCTGGCTACGTCGGTCGCATGGCAAACTTCTTCTGGGTATTTATCGTAATTGCGGCAGTAGACTTGCTCGGACAGCTAAGCGAGAAAAAATACTCCCGCGTGATTTTGAGTATCCTGTTGGGAGTATTATATTTCGTTGGCTATTATGCGGTACTCGGCTTAGGCGAGATTATTCCGTATAGCTTTATCGTTTAGATTTCCGTTTCAAGCGCTTTCTTGATAACGTCGTCCATGTCGTAGTACTTATACTCGGCTAGGCGGCCACCAAAGATGACATTCTTTTCTTTCGCGGCGAGTGCACGATATTTTTCAGCGAGCTCGTTATTTTTGTCATCATTAATAACATAGTAAGCTTCTTTCTTTGGATCATCCCAATCGTCTGGATATTCATAGGTAATGATCGTCTTTGGCGATTCGGTTGATTCAAAATGTTTGTGCTCGATGACGCGAGTGTAATCGACTTCGTGGCCGGTATAGTTTACGACGGCACAGCCCTGATGATTCTCTTCGTCGAGCGTCTCAGTTTCAAAGCGAAGTGAGCGGTATTCGAGATGACCATACTGGAAATCGAAGTACTCATCGATCATACCAGTATAAACAATCGTCTTAGCCATCTTGCGATACTCATCGGCCTTGTCGAAGAAGTTTTCGCCGAGGCGAACTTCAACGCCTTCGAGCATCTTTTCAACGAGTTTCGTATAGCCACCAATTGGAATACCCTGATAGCGATCATTGAAGTAGTTATTGTCGTAGATGAAACGAACTGGAAGACGCTTAATAATGTCTGCTGGAAGCTCCTTACAATCGCGATGCCACTGCTTCTCGGTGTAGCCCTTGATGAGCTTTTCGTAGATGCTGCGACCGACGAGCGAGATAGCCTGCTCTTCGAGATTCTGAGGCTCTTTGCCTTCCATTTCTTTGCGCTCTTCGTCAATGCGCGCCTTTGCTTCAGCTGGCGTAAAGACATCTGGCCAAATCTTACTGAAGGTATTCATATTAAATGGCATATTGTAGATTTCATTACCAATACGAGCGACTGGCGAGTTGGTGTAGCGGTTGAACTCTACAAGAGAGTTTACAAAATCCCAAACATCTTTGTAATCAGTATGGAAAATGTGTGCACCATATTTATGAACATTGATGCCATCGACATTCTCGGTATAGACGTTACCGGCAATGTGATCACGCTTATCAATTACTAATACTTTTTTGCCCTGCTGTTTTGCGCGATAGGCAATAGTTGCGCCGAATAAGCCGGCACCGACAATAACATAATCGTACATTTACACTCCTTTTGTATCTATTATAACAGACTAGCGGCGGAGAAATTTACGAATCACTAAAGCAGCTTCGGACTTTAGGAATTCATCGCGCAAAATAAAGCGCAAAACAACGAAATAAATAGTGGCGCCGATAGCGATTTTTGCGCCAACAATCGGAAGCGAAATGCCTGTCCAGAAATAATTAATCGCAAGCAACGAGGCAAGCATTACAACTCCAGCAATCAGGTAGTTTTTCATAGTTGTAAAGACCGTTTTGGCCTGCATATATTCGCGTGCGAGCATAATAAATGAAACCGTAATAATAATCTCTGCAATAATCGAGCTAATAGCAGCGCCAACGCTCGAAAACATATTAATCAGAACAATATTCAAAACGAAGTTTACGGCAGCGCCAATCCAAAGGAATAAAGCGGCTTGCTTTTGTTTACCAATCGGAATAATACACTGCCCGCTAAGACAGTTACTAATACTAATAATTAAAATAATCGGCGCAAAGATTGGCAAAAGGAGACGAACTTTTTCGTAGCCTTCGCCAAAGAAAATTGACGAAAAATCTGGGCCGAGCGCGATCAAGCCAAAGACGAGTGGAAAGGCTAACAAATAAATAAAATGGAAGGAAGTTTTGAGGCGTTTTTTGATTTCCTCTTTTTGTCCCTTGCCAAAGAGATAAGCCATGCGCGGCGCAACAACAGCATTGAGTGAAGTCATAATGATGAGACCAATTTGAATGATTTTATAGGTCTGTTCATAATAACCATTCTCTGCTTCGGAGCCAGTAATAATTCCCAGCATTGTTTTATCTAGAACCGTATAGATTGAGACTGCAATTTGTGGCAAGAAGTAAATAATTGAATCTTTCCAATAACGAAAGATGCGAATCTCGCGGAGCTTTGGCGGGTCGGCAATTTTTGGAAATTTAAACCAAAGAATACACGAGGAGATAATTGTAGAGATGCTATTAATTAGAACATAAATACCAAGATCGTCTGGCGTGCGAACAAATATAAATGTCGCGGCAACGGTGGCGAGCTTGATAAGAATATTGCGAATTGAGATATATTTATAATCCTCAAGGCCCTGGTAGAGCCACGCCATGTCGATAACGGCCGCAACGATATTTAGCATCATTATCCATTGGACAGATGGATAACCGCCGAAGCACATCACATATATGCCGTAAGCAAGAATGGAAATAATACCAATTACAAACTGATAAGAATACAGATCCCAAAAAATCTTGGAATATTTTTTGCGGTCATCTTGATGTAATGCAATCTCGCGCGTGCCGAAACTACCAACACCGATATTTGCGAGCAGAATAAAATACGCGACAATAGACAAAGTAAAGCTATTGATGCCGATATTTTCTACGCCAAGAACGCGAGAAAGATACGGGATTGTCGCAAACGGAACAATTACTAATAATATCTGGTAAGCCAGATTGTATAGGTAATTTTTCTTTATACTCTTTTTCGCTGCCATAATTATAAATGCCTATATCGTCGACGTAAGTAAATCGAGAATGCTTTAACGAGTGGCGCCTTCCCTCCAGCCGTAATGCGGAATTTCTTGTCATGACGGAGGTGTTCATAAATATCTGGATATTTCTTCATCTCGTCAAAGAGTGCTTTTACGTCCTTCGCCATATTTTTATCATTAATAAGGACAATAATATCGAAGTGATTAATAACTAAACCAGTCATCTGAAGTGCGAGATAATTGCGCACGCCTGGCTCTAATTTGTCGATAACCTTCTCATAAAAAGCAAGATCTTGATCTAGAATGAAGCGATGATTTGCGCGATTGCGGCGCATCTTTTCCGGGCTGGTGCTCTGGCCGGCCATAGCGACGCGATAAACGTAGATATTCAAGTCATAATAAATCGCAGTCTTGATGTATGGCGTCGGGAAAAACATGTACTGGGAGTCTGTATAGAAACCGTTATCTAGCTTGACGTGCTTTTTCATGATATCGGTGCGGAAAATCGCGTGGTGCATGCGAATTGGCGGATTATAGGAATAGTGATAATCGTTAAATTTAAAAACTTCCCCAACTGGCATATCGACAATGCGGACCGGCTCGAGCAGTACTTTTTTGACGTTATGATATGGAACGTAATTGGTAAACACCGCGTCAGCATCAACGTCTTTTAGATAATTTACAAGTCTCGCAAAATCATCTTTATTAACCCAGTCGTCGCCGTCAACCATGCGAAAATATTTGCCGGTCGCATTCTTGATGCCAGTATTAACTGTGGACCCCGGGCCAGCATTTGCTTGTTTAATTAGGCGGACTGAATCTGGATATTTTTTGACGTATTTTTCGACTCGCTTTGGCGTATCATCAGAAGAGCCGTCGTCGACAACGAGTACTTCGATGTCATCGATATAGCGTGAATCGCAAAAAGATTTTAAATTATCTTCAATCATTTCGCCTAGGTTATAGGCTGCGACAGAGATTGATAAAATCTTTTGCGATTTTTTGGTCATTATTTCTCCGAACGATAGTCGAATTTAATAAATACGACAACTGCAGCCAAGACTAACATCGCAGCGGCGGCGATAACGATAGAAATGATGCGAGTTTTCGCGGTAACGGTTGGCGCCGCATCTTCGGCGTAATTAATAATTGTGACACGATAATCTTCGGCATCGTCGAAAGCGATAGACATAATACTACTTGCGTTTTCTACGACAGTGTTGGCGACTTTTTTAGCCTGGTCGGCATCAGAAGCAGTAGCGGTAATTGTAAATACACCGCGCGGCGATTCAGCTACTTGATATCCAGAGAGACTCTCGTCGCTGCCAGTTGCATTTTTTACGATATTTTGACTCGTTAATAGCTCTGTGATCTGAGCATATGGGGACATCGCGGCACCATTATCGATTTTTGAGTTATTGATCAATACCTTTGCATTCGCAGTGTAAAGAACTGGTTTTTTGAATGAATAGAAAGCACCGGCACCAGCACCAATAATCGCAAAGATTACTAATAATAGCCATGCTTTTTTGAGCTCTTTAAAATAATTTTTAAGGGTGAATTTTGCGTTTGCCATTAGTTATTCTCCTTAACATGCTTTAAATAATTAATCGTATCACGCATTGCATCGTCAACTGTGAGCTCCGTTTTCCAGCCGAGCTCCTTCTCCGCCTTAGCTGGATTTGCCCACATCTCGGCGAGGTCACCGGCACGGCGTGGCGCAAATTCATGTGGGAGTTTTTCGCCACTTGCTTTTTCGAAAGCAGCAATCATTTCCTTAACGCTAGTCGCCTTGCCGGTACCAAGGTTATAGATGTTAACACCGGCCTTCATGTGCTCAAGCGCAGCAACGTGGCCCTTGGCAAGGTCGACAACATGGATATAGTCGCGGCGGCAAGTACCATCCTCAGTTGGATAATCAGTGCCGTAAACCTGAAGCTGCTTAATACGGCCTTCAGCGACGCGCATAATAATTGGCATAAGATTGTTCGGAATACCATTTGGATCTTCTCCAATAAGACCAGATTCGTGAGCGCCGATTGGATTGAAGTAGCGAAGAAGTGTTGCTTCGAAATCTGGATGAGCAACAACATAATCCTTCACGATTTCTTCAATGAAGTACTTCGTGCGACCATATGGGTTAGTAATAGCGCCGCCAGTCTTCATTGTTTCAACAAAATCTGGTTGGTCTTGTTCGCCATAAACAGTAGCCGAAGAAGAGAAAATCAACTCATTAACGCCATATTTTGCCATAGAATCGAGAAGATTGAGCGTACCCTCGATATTATTGCGATAGTAAAGAAGTGGTTTCTCGACAGATTCGCCGACAGCTTTGAGGCCAGCAAAATGGATTACGGCGTCAAAATGACCATTTTTAAAGATTTCATCCATTTTGTCCGCATCTAGCATATCTACTTCGTAGAATTTTGGACGCGTGCCGGTGATTTCTTCGATTTTATCGAGGACAGTAATCTTGGAATTAAAGAGATTGTCGAGAATCTCGACTTCATAACCTTTGTTAATTAATTCGATGACGGTATGTGAGCCAATATAGCCAGTTCCGCCGGTAGCTAAAATCTTCTTCATAAGATATATTATACCGCGAAAAGCCCTCTTTGCGAAATAATGAGTTTTGTAGTATAATAGGTATTGATCGGGGTTTGGCGCAGTTGGTAGCGCGCGCGCTTTGGGAGCGTGAGGTCATCAGTTCGAGTCTGATAACCCCGACCATTTTTTATTGTCTTTTATTTCTCGTCTTGAGGAGGCAAGTCTACTGACCAGTCGCCAGGACCAGTATCGGAATAGATAATCGAGTCCTTCCCCATCTGCTCTTTTGTACGAAGGAGGCTTTCGCGCGGATTACTCTTCGAGATCGCAACTTGTTTACGAATGCCCATCTTATCCAATTGCTCCGCATAATGACGGCGGAGTTTTTCTGCGGTCTTCGGGCTGAGCTTGTCGAGAATATTTGCGAACTTATTAACAACCGTTAGAGAGGCGGCACCAACTTGACCGTTTTCATTCATTGCTTTCAGCGTATTAACAGTTTCTTTTGGTAGGCGAGTCCAGAGATAGCCGGTCTGTTTACCATAGCCGTCCGCATGATCCTTAACGTCAGTCGAATTTGAAAAGAATAATTCTACTCCTGGGATTTTTACGGCAAATTCTTTATCTTCGCTTTCGCCGAGAGATTTTTCGGCAATATCGTAGCTAATTACTGGCGCAATACCGCCATTGAGTATCTTTGAATTCTCTGGAAAAGCATCATGCACGGATTTAAGAATACTCGGCGACAAAGTCGCAAAAGTTGCGGTTTCGGTCAAACCTCGCTCTTCAAGGAGGCTTTTAATATTATTTAGCAACTCTGCATGGGATGCCTCGGAAGCGCCAAGCTCTTTTATCTCCAATACGACTTTGTGATTCGGATTATCCTCTTGATATTTCTTAAATATGTCCAGACCTTCTTCAAGCGAAAGACGTTGACCAGTTTTGGCTACCTCTTCACTAGAAAGTTTATGAATATGCTTTGAGAACAAAAATCTAACACCCGCGCGTGGCGAATGAGAAATCCACGGCTTGCCGTCTTTATCAAAACGAATATCTAGCTCAGGAACGCTTGTTCCACTCTGAAGCTCGTGCTCGAGCGCTTCCTTTGTGTTGATTTGTTTATGATTGACGATATTGTAGTCAATTTGGTTAGCAAGCGAACGATCAACGTCGCCAAGTGCCGATTTGAGCTGGTTGATTAGCGCATCAGCCTGTTCGCCTTCAAAATCTTCTAATTTCTCGAGTGACTCATTAGCTGAGTCGCCCTCTGCTAAACTCTTTGTAATTTCAGATAAAGCTAGGGCAACTTTACCAAATTTTTTATATAGAGCGGCTCGTTCTAGAATTTTTTCGCGAGAATCAGAAGACTCTGCGGACTGCTCGTCCGCAGATTCAGCTTCATAGTTTTCTAGATCATCCCACCCACTTTCATTCTTCTCTTCTTTAATATTCTCAGAAGAATTATTGAGTACTTTTTCCATTTTTTACATTCCTGGAATCTTGAATGCGCCAGGATCTCCATATACCTGATCTTGCATTACCTGATTAGTGCCTGGGTTTGGCGCTAGGCTAGGCTCATCTGGTTCTTGGAGGATGGCTGGCATGATTGGCTCAGATGGAATATTTTGTTGCATATCATCCTGTACTCCCTGAGCAAAATCTTGCGCAGTTGCCGGAGCGGCAGCGACAGGCGCTTCGGCGACAGGAGCAGGCTGAGCAACTGGCATTGGCTGTGCCTGAGGTACTGGTTGTGCAGTAGGCGGCAAAGGCGCACCATCTAAGTCAAACGGAATTGGTGGCGGAGGTAAGATTGTACCGTCGCCTGGCATTGGTAGTGGCGGCGCAACGTATTCAGCGTTTACTGGCGGTACTGGTGGCTGAGCTGGATCAGTCGTCGGAGCGGGCTGGAATTCAGCAACTGGCGGCTGAGCAACTGGTTCAGGCAACTGAGCGTTAGATACTTCCGTCGGGACAACTGGAATCGCATTCTCTGGAGCCATTGGTGTAGTCTCTGGTGCAACTGGCGCTTCAATTGGAGGGAGTTCTTCTCTTGGAAGCGCTGGCTCTGCTGGTGCCATCGGAGCAGCAAGCGGCTCTAATTCAGGGGTTGGCGTTTCAACTGGCTCCGCTTCAGCTGGCGCAGGAACGGCCGTAGATTCAATTTCTGGCGCCTGTTCTGGTGCGGTTGGCGTTTCGTCTTCTGGTTCGACTGGAGACGGTTCTGGCGCCGGCAAATCTGGAACATTGTCTGGCTTCTTAGCGACAGTCTTTTCTTCTTCTGTTTCTTCGGTCGGCACCGGCTCAATAACCTTCTCTTCGCGCCTAATGTCTAGTTCGGTTGGATCTTCTTTAACTGGTTCTGGTTCCGGTTCTGGCTTCTCTTCAACTTCCTTAACAACTTCTTCGACTTCATCATTAATATCTACTGTGCCCTTCGTCAAAATATCTACAGGAATACTTGAGGAAATTAATTGCTGATCGGCGCCCTCGGTCATTAATTCGGAAGCGATTGACATCGTCTCGGCGCTAGTATGTTCATTAGAAAAACGATTAGTTGCAGCAACGATACCGGCAAGAAGCGCGGTTGCAGTCGATTTTTCGACTAGTTTATCTTCCGTGCTACCGTCATCAAGAATATCCGCTAACTGTGCGATCATTTCAGACACGGAGGAAGCTTTCGGATTTCCCCATTCGAGATCCGCAAAACTACCTGGCTTATCAGCGGAAATATTGATTGAGCTAGCGTCGTGTTTGATTTTGCCATACTCTGCGAGTGCAGAGTCTAGATCATTCACAGAGCTAACGTTAATTGAAATAATCAGGTCAACATTAAAATCGCCGTGACTAAACTCGAGGTCGCTCTCGTCTAGTGTGGTTTTGTATGGGGTAATAAAGACCTTAACGAAATCGCCTTCTACTTTATAGCGAAGATGATCAGCCTTCTCTTTATCAAGCGCAATAATAAAATCTTGGAGGCTATTAGTGTTTGATTCGAAGGTTTTTTCTGGCTCAAGAAACTCGATTGCGTTTGGTACGGCACCAGAGAAAATTGCCGTAGCATGTTTACCGAGCTTATCTAAGATAAAAGTTAAACCGAGCGCAGCAGACAATTCGTCTACGCTAGGATTTTTCGACAACGCAACTAATACGTTCTCGCTATCTTTAATTTTTTCTGCAACTTGAGTAATTCGATTGGAATTACTCTCTTTTGGTACAGCCGGTTTCGGCTGAGATGTATTCTCTGGCATTTTGATTTTTCTTTGTTTATTTTTGACCTAATTTAGTACTAGTTTAGCATAAGCTGGTTGATAAAGCAAGTCTCACTGATATACTCTTTACTTTTTTGCAAAAATCCGCTATAATAACGGGAATTGTAATAATAATTTTAAGGAAGAATATAAATGCCGATTATTAAATCCGCAAAAAAGGCGGCTCGTCAATCTGTTAAACGCCGCGAAAACAACCAGCAGATTAAGAAGACTATCCGCGCTGCTCTAAAAGAGTTCCGCGCTAAGCCAACTGCTGAGAATATGAAAAAGGTTCAGTCTGAGTACGACAAGGCCGTAAAGAAAGGTCTTCTCAAGAAGAATACCGCTAGCCGCCGCAAGGCAAAGCTCGCCGTCTTCGCAAAAGCTGCCGGCGTTAAAAATACTGGCGCAAAGAAAGCTGCTGCAAAACCAGCTGCAAAGACCACCACTAAGGCAACTGCAGCTAAAAAACCAGCTGCAAAGACCGCAGCAAAGAAGCCAGCAGCTAAGACTGCTACCAAGGCTACCGCAGCTAAGAAAACTACTACAAAGAAAGCCGCAAAATAAATATTACTATCAAAATAACCGCCGTAGAGGCGGTTATTTTTTAATCTACTTTTACAATTGGCTCAGATTTCGAGGATTCTAGAATTTCGCCATAGGTCTCATTGACTGGATTGCCCGTCACATGAAGGACCTTGAATGTGTCTAAGATATCTTGATAAGCATCTGCTGGATCGTCAACATCAGATAGGTCCGATTCGATACGCGCATAGTAGCCTGGGAGGCCATCAATTTTGTCAATATAGACACTAACTGAGTTGCCCATGCGAAGCTCTTCGCGGCGGCGACTAACCTCGTAACGCAGCTCATAGCCAAGCTGATATAGAATATGAGCTGTTTCAGAATAATCTTTTACGACGGTCGCATTTACAAGGTCAAACTTATTATCTTCGAAGTGTCGACGCATAACGAGTGCATAAGTTGCCTTCTTTTCTGGATCTTTAACAATCGTGCGGAGACTAAGGCGTGGCATTGCTTTGTCGCGCGTAAAGCGCTTCGGAACAAACACGCGGTCGTGTTGCCAATATGGCGCTGAAAAATTGAAATCAATTTCATTTAAGGTCGAAATGAAATCCGCTCGGGAATTTAGTTTCATTTTGATGATGGTCTTTTTCATATTGACCTCCTATAATTCTGCGCCTTCGCGCGCTTTATTCGCCCACTCGTCAGCGAGCTCGTTCCCTTCCGTTCCAACATGGCCGCGGGTCCATGCTAGCTTTACGCCAGGTTTAGATAAATACAACTCATAGAGCTCTTTAACGAGCTCAAGATTCTTGATTGGGCCACTCTTCTTGGTCCAGCCATTAGCCTGCCAAGTGCTTGCCCATTTTGTTACTACATTTACCCAGAATTCAGAATCAGTTGAAATTTGGTCGCCTGGCTCAGCAAGTTTATAAGCAGCGATTAGAGCCATCGCTTCCATGCGAATATTAGTAGAATTAGCTTCTCTGCCAAGAGCAGCAGGTTCTTTTGTATCAAGATTAATAACTGCGTAGCCACCCGGACCGGGATTTGGAGAGGCAGAACCGTCAGTATAATAATGCTTCATTAGTAATATTATACCATCTGTTGCAGATTATTTCTTATGAGAAAAGCCGTTGCCAATAATAACAATAAAATCAGCTGCTTGATCCTTAAGGCTATCTGGGATCTCTGTGACGATATCTACGCCATAGAACTTCTTGAGCGCTTCGGCGGTTTGCGTCATTTTGTCGTTCTTTTGGAAGACTTTAACACCATCAAAACCGCTTTGATCGCTTGGCGCATTTGCAGTAGCGCTGACAATATAGCCATTGTCTTCGAGTTCAGTCTTTTCTTTGCTTGCTATGCCATATGCAGAAGTGCCGTTTAGTACAGCGATTTGAGCGTTCTCAGAAGTAAATGCCTCGGCGCTAAGTTTGCGCTTAATATAAGCCTTAATATTCGCATAGTTGCCAACGCCAGCAGCAGGAAGAACATATGAAATTCCATTAATTGTACCGGTACGCATGAGGGCCGCCGGTTTGTCATCTGTAGTATATAGCGAAATTGTCTCTAGATTAGCAAAGTCAACATTACTTGCTACCTTTAATACAGATTTGATCTCATCATCCTTAAAGTCGGTACGGAGATTATCACCAACGGCGTCTTTAATCTGCATTACGGCAACGAGGTCGCCGACAAGATTCTTTGATTTTGCTTTCTTTACAATCGCTTCAAGAATGCGCTGCTGGAACACTTCACGGTTGAAATTGCCGTTAGATGCGCCGTAGCCTCCATAGGCATTACGAACACGCGCAACACCGAGGGCCTGAGTACCATTTAAGTGAATAACCTCACCGTTAGGATAATCGATATAAACTTTGCCCTGAGCATTTACGTCGCGAAGACCTTTCTTACTAGTGGTCTCAATAGCGGTTTCCTCACCCTCCCAAGTCTGTCCTTCAGAGGTGAACACAACATCTATGCCGCCAATCGCATCAACGATTCTAATAACGGCTGCCCAGTTGGCATGTACGTGATAATGGACGTCTACGCCAAGTACTTCTGTAAAGGCTTCGCCGAGCTTATTAGAGGCACGCGTTTCATATTCTTTGCGGCTAGCCTCAGAGCCATCGTTCTTGGAATACTCACAGAAATAAACCTCATTGATCTTACCAGTGCCAGTACAGGTATAGCTGGCTTTAAGGTCGCGTGGAAGGCTAACAGCCTTAGCATCGCCAGAATCCTGGTCAATACTCAGAAGCATCATAGAATCCGTCAGGAAACCACCATCATAGTTTGGGTCGTCCATATTATAACCCTCTGTACCGAAGATAATAATATTAGTACGGCCTTGATCGTCCTTCTTGAGAGGCGTATCAGGATCAGAGAAAAGGAAACCGAGCAAGTTACCGCCGTCAGTAACCTTGGCAATAAAATCATTGAAATAGAAATAGACACCAGCACCGCCTGCTAAAATCAAGAGGAATAAAATCAAGAGAACTCTCTTAAGCACTTTGTGCTTTTTTGGCTTCTTTATCTTCTGCTTTTTAGGCTTTTTTGGAGGCTTTTCTTTCATCTTCTCCTTCTTTGGAAGCTCAGCTAAATCAGTTGGATCCGAATCTTTCACTTCCTCTAGAAACTCTTTAACAGCATCAGCTTTACGACTCTTTTGTTCTGCTTTAGAGCTTGCAGCTTCTAAAGCGTCATTTTCAGCAATTAATTCCTTAAGATCCTTCTTTTTGTCTGGTAGCTCTAGGCTGCGCTTTTTCTTTGGCACAGTAACAACAATCTTCTTTGTTGCTGGCTTTTTCTTTGGCATAGCCGAAGCGCGTCGTACGGCAATTTTAGTGCCGCTAGTCTTAGCACTTCTACGCTGAAGTCCATCTATAGAATTAATACTCATTACTCTATTTTAACATTTTAAGGGCTAGGCTCATAATCGCTATGTTTGACTTTTGTATTTTTGATGCTTTATTAGCGGTGAATATATTAACGAGTTTTCCACATTGTGTTAAATAGTTCTATAACAATTCCTTATTTTATCAACCGAACATGTTCGGTTTTACAGAGGTGGGCTAATGTTCGGGCAACAAAAAACCGGCTTTTTCGGCCGGTTCTTGTGCGTAATTATTCTTCTTCTGCGACGTCTTTTTTGACGATATGAAGGCGACGTTCGCGGCCTTCGCCTTGACTAAAGGTCTCAATATCTGAGTAATCTTGTGCGAAACGGTGGACAACACGGCGATCAGCAGCATTAAGATCAAGAACCTTTTCTTTGCCAGTGCGGCGAACTTCCTGAACCCACTGCTCTGCTTGGCGTTCAATCTTGTCTGCACGCTGGCGCTTGTAGTCGGCAATATCAATATTTACGCGAGTAACCTCAGCGTTGCGGGCAATAAGTGTCATCATAACAACGTGCTGAAGCGCACGAAGATTATTCGCGTTCTTGCCAATAAGAAGCGAATTCATGCTCGTCGATGGGATTGAGAGCTGAATCACGTCATCCTCAATCGTCGAATAGACAGCTACATTAATACCAAAGAATGACAGTAAATCCTCGAGGTACTTCGTTGCGAAGCGGATTGATTCATCTATATTCATATATTATCTCCTTTTCTTTTTATTAGAAGCAGAGATACGTGTGACATGGACTTTTTCGTCTTTTTTGTTTTTATTAGACGCGTAATGCGTAGTTTTCTTTGGTTCAGTTTTATCCTCAACGATGACAGCCTCTTGAGCATCTTTGAGTTCTTTTAGAATGCGCTTATCGGCAGCGGCTTCCATCTCGGTATAATTGCGGCTAAGGATCACCTTTTGAATACCAACAGTAATAATATTATTTAAGAGATAGTAAAGGACGAGTGCGCCAGGAAGATTAATCATAATCATGAGCATCATGAGTGGCATCATCCAAGTCATTTGGCCCTGAGCGACAGCATTAATTTCACTCTGGTCTGCTTCTTTGCCAGCAGCAGCATCTTTCATAATCTCGCGGAAGCCACGCTTCTTCTTGCCCTTTTGACGAGAAGGATCTTGCTGACGAGACATAATAAACTGAGTAGCAGCAGATAGTAAAGCAAAGATAAGGATTACAACTGAACTCTTAGAAGTAAAGCCGGCAGTTGTTGAGAGGTCAACCATATTAAAGAGTTTTGGTTGGAATTCATAAACTGGCGCGTCACCCTTCTCTTCATCTGATTTCTCATTGTAGGCTTTTACCTCATCGAGATATTTATTCTGTGTGCCGATAAGATCATTAACACGTGGAATCTGCTTTACGAAGGAGTAAGCGGAATGATCGACATTATAGTTATCGCGTGGACGAGCTGCGACATTAATTGCGGTAAAGAGACTAATAAAGAGTGGAAGCTGAATGAGAAGAGTGAGAATCGAACGGAAAGGCTTCACATTCTTACGCTTATAAAGATCCATCATCTGGAGAGATTCCATCTGACGATTACCCTTGCAGCGCTTTTTAATCTCAGCCAATTCAGGCTGAATCTCTTTCATAATGCGCGTCTGATGGAGCTGGCGCTTCATCATTGGCCACATTAGGATTTTTACAATAATAACAAATAAAATAATAGCTACGCCAAAGTCGCCTACTACAGAATAAATCGCAAAAAAGATATTCACGATTGGGCGAACAATGAGCATATCAATTAAATCAAACATTTTCTACACACTCCTAATGGGTCTATTATATTATTTCGGCCTCAATAAGTAAATCATGAATCATCTTGCGTAGCTCGGAAAAATCGATCTGGGCGATCTCTTTAGTATAGATAATAAAGATACAATCGACTGGTTTTTGAATATTTGGAAGCTCAAGACGAATCGCTTCATAAACACGGCGACGAATCCGATTTCGTCCAACCGCAGATTTAAGAACTTTTTTACTTACTACTACCGCATAACGTTGGCGATTACGGCCATTGGTAGCAAAAACCAGGGATATTTTTGAATCCCTGATTGTTTTACCATGCTGATAGGTGTATCGCACCCCACCGCGTGAATGAAAACGATACTTTTTCTGAATCATTTAATTAAGCGCTAAGGCGTGCGCGACCCTTAATGCGACGACGAGCGAGAACCTTGCGGCCGCTGACCGTAGCGTTGCGTTTGCGAAAACCGTGCTCAACTTTGCGTTGACGCTTGTGTGGCTGATAAGTACGCTTTGGCATAAATATAATCCTGACTTTCTAATTATTGTTTTATATAAAGAATTATGTCTATTTTACTATTTTTTGCTGAGTTTTTCAACTGTTTTTCCACAGGCCGCTTCCCTATTTGGCTTTTGGCTGTGGAAAAATCTAATCTGTTATTTTAATTCAACTATTATAAAATAATATTTTTTTGATGTTTTTCATGTCAAACTGTGGAAAACTCTGTATAATATAGTTCAGAAAGGAGGTCAGAAACAAGAGATGTTGAATAAATGGCAGTCGTTTTTAGATGAGCTTGAAGGTAATATCTCTGCAATGGCCTTCCAAACTTACTTCAACGATACAAAGTTTATATCTGAAGAAAATGGAATTGTTTCTTTTTCGGTCCGGAACTCCCTCACTAAATCTACAATCGAGAAAAAATATCGCGACAATATTTTAAAAGCCTTAAAGGCCGCCGATTTTAAATGTGATGATATTAATGTAATAGTAAGCGATAAGCCAAAAAAGACCGTTATTAGACAAGGTGTAGAGGTATTACCAAATTCAAATTCTAGCACTACCGTTCCTCCGATTAATTTTTCGGCAACTAAGAATTCTACTTTTTCAGTATCTAGCAATAAATTAAATTCACGCTATACTCTAGATAATTATGTAGTCGGTAGCAATAATGATCTCGCCGTAAATGCCGCAAGAGCAATTATTGAGAACCCTGGCCAGCGCTGGAATCCATTCTTTCTTTATGGTGGCTCCGGTTTTGGTAAGACTCACCTTATTCAAGCAATCGGTAATGAATTGCAAAAAAATCATCCAGAATTCAGAATTCTCTATGTCACGATTGAAGAATTCTATCACGACTTTGTTACCGCAATGAAAAATAAAGTTGACGGTTTCCAGGACAAATATCGTAAACTCGACGTCTTAATTGTGGATGATTTCCAATATATTCAAGGTAAAGATGCTTCTCAAGCAGAATTCTTCCATACTTTTAATGAATTATACGAAAGCGGAAAACAAGTAATTGTTGCGTCCGATAGGTTGCCGACTGAAATCGGAAAAGTTGATACCCGTTTAGCAAGTCGCTTAACAATGGGTGTCGCAATTGATATTCAGCTCCCTGATTTCGAAACACGCTGCGCAATCTTGAAAGCTAAAACAGAAATGCTTGGCGGAACAATAGATAATACTACCGTAGAATATATTGCAGAAAACTATAATACTAATATTCGCGATCTTGAAGGTGCCTTAAACCGCATCCTCTTGCTCGCCGATATGAACCATACTTCAACACAAGAAGTATTAAGCCAGATGGCGCCAGTAACAACTATTAGAAGTCGCCATATTTCATCTCGCCAGCTAATTGATAAAGTGGCAAAGTATTATAATCTCACTTCAAAAGACTTACTCGGAAAGAGTCGCACAAAAGACATAAAAAATGCACGCCAAGTTGCAATGTTCTTAATGAACGAAGAACTAGGACTTAGTACAGTCAAGATCGGTAGTGAATTATCTAAAGATCACACCACTATTATGTATGGTATTAAGAAAGTTAAGAGTAATCTTCAGAGTGATTTTAATCTACGAGAACAGATATCTGAGTTACGAGGAAAGCTTTATGCGAACTAATTGTGTAAAAACTGTAAAAAACTCTGTTAATAATACGTGTAGATTAGTTGTGAATAAAAATAATAATGTGAATAAAAAATTTAGCACTTTTAGTTTTAAACGAGTTTTTAAAAGTTTTACGCAACTATTATTAACAATTAATAATTCGTTTTATAATCTGTTATTTATTAGTTTTACACATTTTCCACAGACATCTACTAATACTACTATTAATATAAAGGGATTTTAAAAAAGGAGGAAAAATGAAGGTTGAGGTACTTCAGGACAGACTCGCAAAGGCACTAAGCGTAGTAAGTCGAGTAGCAGCTAGTACAAAAGCAGGATTACCAATCCTTAGTAATGTTCTTTTAAGAGCAGAAGGTAAACAATTAACCCTAACTGCGACCAATCTCGAGTTAGCAACAGTGGAATATGTAAATGCAAAGGTTATAAAAGAAGGTACGATTACCGTTCCAGCTAGATTATTAGCTGATTTTATTTCTAACCTACCAAAAGAAACCATTACTTTAGATGTAGATGGTGAAAAATTAACAGTTTCAGCGGGTAAATATAAATCTACTATTAATGGTATTCTTGCTGATGATTATCCAGAGCTTCCAACTATAGACGAGAAAGAAGCGGTTACTTTTAGAATTCCTGTGGAAATTTTTAAAGAGGCAGTTAATCAAGTGATTATTGCGGCAAGTAATGATACTACTCGTCCTGCTCTAACTGGTGTATTTTTTAATACATTTGAAGGCTCTCTTTATATTGCGGCCACTGATGGTTATCGATTAGCAGATAAAAAATTTGTGGAAAACGTAAAGAGTGAAATAAAAGCAATTATTCCAACGGCAGCATTACGTGAAGTATTAAGTTCTCTCTCTGATAGTATTGAAGAAATTGAGGTGATGATTATTGATTCGCAGATTCGCTTCAGATTGGGTGAGATCGAAGTGACTTCGAAATTAATCGATGCGAGCTTCCCTGATTATAGGTTGCTAATCCCGAAGGATAATAACGCGGAAATTATTCTTAATAAAGCTGAGTTACTTCGGATGACGAAAGTCGCTGCATTATTTGCTCGTGAATCGAATGGATCGATTGTTTGCGAAGCAAAAGATACGGATAATTCGTTCAGTGTTTCTGCGGTGGCGAGCGAGTTGGGTGAAAACTCTGCATTAATGGAAGCAGATGTAAAAGAAAGTGGAAAAGTAACATTAAATTCTAAATATTTACTCGATGCATTAAATGCGGCAACTGAAGATGAAATTAGTTTCTGCTTCTCTGGAAAATTATCCCCAGTAGTAATTAAGAATGTTAAAAATAATGATTATACGCATATCATTATGCCTCTGAAGAGTTAATGAATATTATTCAAAAAGTTAGTCTTAAAAATTATCGTTGCCATAAAGAATTTAGTCTGGATTGTAATCGATCTACGACTTTAATAATTGGGGAAAACGGTAGTGGAAAAACTTCGGTACTCGAAGCAATATATCTTGCTTTGCGTGGTAAAAGTTTTCGCGCAGTAGATAGTGATATATTGCGAACCGACGAAGAGTTTTATCGGGCGGAAGTTGATTTGATTGATGCTCAAAAAATCATAATTCGTTATGATGGTAAAACTGGTAAAAAAAGTTTTGAGATTGATGGAAAGAAAACCGCGCGTCTTCCAAAGAAAAATCGTTATCCTGTAGTATTGTTTGAGCCGAATAATATTTATTTAATTGAGTCATCCCCTTCCCGTCGTAGAGATTATTTTGATGAACTATTTCGTCAAATTAATGCAAATTATTCAGTTACACTCAGTCGGTATAATAAGGCGCTAAAACAGCGTAATGATTTATTGAAATTAGAAACTGTTTCTAAAGATGATTTATTTTCCTGGGATATTCTGTGTGCACAATATGGCGCTGAATTAAAAAGAATTAGGGCTAGTGTATTAGAAAAAATAAATCAACGAATGACGGATAATTATCGCGAGATCGCAAAGAATGAAGATAGCTGTGAAATAAAATATACCGGTGATGTTGTAGATGAAAATACTTATATTCGAGAATTAGCAAAAAGTTTCGAAAAAGACAGAATTCTTGGTTATACGACTTACGGTGCCCATCGTGATGATTACCGATTTTATTTTAATAATAAAGATGCGGATGGTTCCGCATCGCGTGGCGAAATGAGGAGTATTATCCTTGCGCTCAAATTTATTGAAGCGGGAATTTTGGAAGAAGAGACTGGTAAGCAGCCAGTAGTTCTGTTAGATGATATTTTTTCAGAACTCGACGATATGCGTCAAAAACATTTAGTAAGTAATTTCCGAAATTATCAAATGATTATTACCAGTACAAATATTCCGGCTAATATGACGGCTAATATGAATTTATAGTATTGAGGATATCTTTTTCCACACCCGGTGTGTTATGGGTTGTTAATAATGGTTGAGGTGTGGAAACTAATTCCCAGGCATCTTCGCTGCCCTTCTTTAAGACTACGCGATAATGAGCATAGCTTAGATCGCGGTCGTAGTCGTAGATATAAATGGAAGTATAATAGTAATCATTTATTTGTTGAATATCATTAATTACATAACGATCTGGGATTTGAAAGGCTGCTCTTAGATATTTTTTAACGTCTGTATTAGGATTTTGTTGTGGGTTAGTAAAACGATTATCTAAATTAAAAACAATATTTTGGCTGCTTAGATCTATTCCGTCGAATGTTTTTAGTTTAGCTACAACTGTATCGATGAATTCTGGTTCACATTTTACATTTACGACTAAATCATTGTTTTTATATTCGTAGCTAATTGAGTAAAGCGAATTGTTAAGCGGGAGGTATTTGATGATTGGATTGGCTTGGCGGAGTTTTTCGCCTTCGCGATTAGTTAGCTCGCCGATTAAACCTTCAACGGCGGCATATTCTTGGCGGTGTTGCTCAATATACAGCCTACCTTCATCGTCGGCTGCGCTTAAAATTGCATATATCTCTGCTGGATCATCTTTTATTTCTATATCTCGTTCATAAGTTGTAAGATGATCGAAGCTGGCAGTTAGATGATATTTTCCTGGTGTTAACCAAATAGTTGAATTATTACTAATATGAGTGTCGTTAAGTGTAATACTTGCACTATTTGGGGCGATGCGAATTGTTGTTTTTGTTTTCCCTGAGCGGTAAATTAGGGTTGAAACGGAATAAATAATAATGAATAGAAAAACGAGCGCTAAAATTAGGATGATGATTTTTTGGCGTTGGTTGAGATTTCTTGAGATATTAATTTTCTTCATGGGTTTTATTTTTTAAGTTTGTTCCGTAGGTAGTTCCATTGTTAGTGGAATAGTTTGGCTTGCGGTACCAACGCACTGTTGTTCCATTTCCGTAAATTGGACTTTCGTGACCAGCCATTGGTGCGCGTGCGGAGCTTTGTCCATAGGATGCAGAAGCAATAGTGGAATCGAAGCCGTCGATTTCTCCAACGTAAATAAAAGTATGCCCGTTCGTAAATGCAACATCGCCGGCTTGTAGGATACTAGTGTCTACTGGAGTAGATGTTGATGAATTAAGGAGTGTCCAGTTGTGATCTTTTACCCAGGCTTCTTGAGTATCGGTATTTCCTTTGTAATTATTGTAGTCTGGCTCTAGTCCAGAATTTTGGACAAGGATTGTTACGAAACCGCCGCAGTCGATGCCGGGTACGCCATTAATAGAACCGCCAACATAGCGCCCTTCGCTAATAGAAGTAGTGACGGCTTCTGCATAGTCTGGCATGCGGTTAGTAAATGGTGCTTTGTGATATTCTGGCCAAGCATAGCCTTTGACGAGCGAAGTGAATTCGCCGTTTACGCTACAACCATTTTCGTTCGTATTACTATTAACTGCGTCATATAGAGTCTCGGCAAATAAAGTGTTACCGGAAGTATTTGGATGAACGTTGTCGTTCATATATAAGCCAGGGTTTTTACTGACAGTGGTATTCCAGTCGGCGACGATTATGTTTGAATTATTCTTTGCATATTCAGCGAATTTTTTATTATTTGAGGCGTAGACATTTTCGTCAGCGGAACTATAGTTTGTAACAAATACGATTTTTTTGTCGGTGCCAATTGTATTGATGGTATTTTTGATTTGCTCGTCGGAAAGATTGGCGGAATTTGTGCCGAGAGCGAAAATCACATAATCGTTTAGTTTGGAATGCGATGCGATTTCTATACCCTCGTCCCATGTGCGACCGTTCTTTGCATTAATGTCTGAGAACGATAATTCGGAGAATTTTTCTTGAATTGCGATTGAGGCGCCTACGGTTATTGAATCACCAATGATACTGACATTTTTACCGTTCTCTGCGGTATTTTTTGCGCCAGAAACTACGGTTCCCTTTCCGGAATATTTATCAAAATATTCGCGAGCATAATCGCGACGGCGATTAGTCCCCTGATATTTGATGCCGATGTATGGTGAATAATATTTAATTGGTTCGCTACCGCCCACTGCTCTTTCAAAGAGAGTTAGAAATACTTCAGCAGCGGCTTCTGGTTGATTTTGTTTTTTGATTTCTTCTTGCCAATTCATATCAGTCTCGGACAAGGTGTGTTCAAGCTCAATTTGGAGAATTTGATCGAAGTCTGACTCTGGAATTTTCTTTGATGCGCCGGCTGGCCAATATTCTGATGAGGTATATTTAGAAAGGCCTTTTTCGCTGAGCTTACTAAATAAGGTTGCTTGTCGCCCACCGCTCCATTGATAGAGACCCCAGTGTGAGCCGCTACTTGAGCGGGTTGGTTCGAGGGTTGTCTCAGCCATTGCATTTCCTAATAAGCCAGCTGCTTGAGCGTCAGTAAAACCATTCTGGATAAAGAAGTTCCAGATTTTTTCTTCGGTAGTGTCGCCGGAGAGAGTCGTCGATGATGAATTGCAAAGATCGTTGCTTCCATCCGGGTTGTAATAGTAAATACCGTTATTGTCGAAGAAATCTAGAATATCTTCGCTTGGAATAGTAGCAAAAGTTGGTTGGCAAATAATGATTGTTGTTAAGATTGATAGGCTGATTTTTTTGATGGCGGTTTTCATAGCGTGTAATTCCTTTTATCGATAAAGATATTAGCTATGATAACCTTGTCCATGGCGAGAGTATTAAACTTATCTTCTAGGAAGCTGTAATGAAGCTCGGGCTCGGTCTCTACAAAGGAGTGGCGAGTAGATGGATTATATTGAGCGAGTTCGTTTGAATAATCGATATATTCTAATAGAAAAGCGATATCTTCTTTTGATTGTCCAGAAATGCGCGCGAGTGTTCCGGTGAAGGAATTGTCGGTTGGGTGCTTTTCGTCATAGGCATTTTTATAAGCGATAACTGGATTAGAGTTTTCTTCTCCGTCCATACTACTCAATATGCGCATATCTTCAATATAACGTTGGAAATATTTATAGGTTGTATCCCAATATGGATTATCATGAGACATTTTACATCTGTCGCCAGTCCCCCATTCTTTATTCATGATATCTTTGATGGCATTAATAATATCGATGGCATTCTCGACATATGGAATATTATCGCCAATAGTGCCGAGGCTGGTTTGAAGTCCGCTCATAATGCCGGCATCGAGAATTCCCCATGGCGACTCACGTTCCGTACAGACATTAATAAAGGTAGCTAATTCGGAATCGTCTTTAATATTGCCGTCTTCGTCGAGGTTTGGTTCAATGACGGATAAATAAGTTGAATCATCTGGAGCTAGGTCAATTGTAGAATAATCCATGGCAACGATGTTTTCGTCATAGGTGCCACAAACAGTGTCGGACAGGCCGTGTTCGCATGAGAAATAATTAGAGGTATATGGCACGTCGGTATCATAAGCGGAAGCGGACGGATTTAGCGCGCTAAGCGAGCTCGTTAATGTGGTTGCAAAATTAGACATTTGATTAAAGACCGTGCTTGAGCGAGCTAGGAATGAGAACTTCGAGATAATTGAGCCGAGGAAAGTGTGGCGGCTTGAGGCATCGAATGGGCTGCGATTTTTACGTTCGATTTCTGCCTCTTGCGCGAGTGCGAGTGCGGTTTGATGATTTTGTTCTTTAATATACTCTTCTGATGCAGGCATATAGGCACTTGATTGGGTAGCGAGCTTAAAGTTGCCGATGGCGGCGCCTTGCGAGAATAATTCGCCTGCTGGTATTCCGGTGTAATTTTCGAATAAGTTGCTAGCAAAGATTTTTGCGACATATGGAATGATCGTATTGACAATTGTGGCGACGACGCCGGTTAATACTACTCCGCCAACTGTCTGCGCAACAGCACTAACGATGAATTTTGCGAGCGTTCCTCCAGGAACGGCACTAGAAGCGAGAGACATAACGGCAGATGCGGCCATCACGCCATCGCAGACTGTGTTTGTTGCGCCTGTGCTGATAGCGACAGTATTTGCTCCGCGAATGACGTTTTTGATCGAGTATGGTTCCATATCTTTTCGTGACGTGAGGGTGTCGCCAAGGACGAGTTTTGCGCCGCCGGATTGTAGTGGTGAACCAGTGACGTCTTTTGTCGTAGTTGTCCCGTCGTCATTTACGTATTGAACTCGATTAGTGGTTTCGGTGGTAAGAAAATTAAGCGCTTCATTAACGGCAGCAGCATCGCCTTCGCCGGCCATGGTTTTGCTGACTGGTTCCATAAGGCTGAGGAAGTATGAGATTGACTGAAATATTTGATATGCGGAAACTGTAGTTGCGGCAATGTTTGCGATTCGTAATGCAGAACAAACCGGTACACCGACGTTCGAAACTTTGCCTGCGATACTATTAACCATTGAGCGCGCTTTCGCTTCCGGAGTGTCGCCAACAATATTTTTAGTTTCAAGATCCTCGCCATTTTTATTAGCGACAGTTTCGCCGGTTTCTTCATCAGTAGTACTACTGACGGTATTTACTTTGCTTTCGGTGCCAGTAACGCGATCGGATACGGTGTCTTTGAAATTTTGAGTATCCTTTTCGGCGTCTCCCGTAGATTTATATTGGTCAAAAATATCACGCGTAGCTCCCTTTTTCTTATAGTAGCGATCAGCGGAATCATCAAAGAAGCCAGCTACACGACCGCGCTTTGCTTTGTAATATGATTCACGAAAGTTGGCATCGTTGATGAATTTGTTTTGGAAATTATTTGCGTCAATTATTTCGTCGTTAAATTTTAAGACGGTCTTTTTAGTTGAAACAAGATCGCCGCTCTTGAATTTTCCATCGGCATCGATATGGCCAACTTCAATACCATTCTTTTTGAGACGGGATTTCATGTATGGCGAGAAGGTAGTGTATTTTTTAGTGAAATTACTGATTTTGACTTGGTCGCCACCGTCGAGCATGTATTTAAAAATACGGGCATTGCGAGCGTTATAGGATGTGAACTGAATGTCGGTTGCTTCGGTATAGAGACTTGAAAGATGTGGCCCGAGGAATGATTGTGAAAAATAGAAAATTGCGCCACCGCCAAGAAGTAGCATAGTGATTAGACTGACTGGTGCGAGGCGCTTTTTGAAACGAGACCCACCTTTTACGGAAATTTTTTCTGCGCCGCGACCAGTGACGGAGTTGCGGAATGAGTTACTCGCCATATTGCGTTCGAGGGATTGGAGCTCGCTAGCTGCATAGCCGGTGCGGCCGGAATTAACAAAACGAGAATTATGTTGATGGCGTGAATAATTATCTAAAGAATCAGGAGATTTTTGCTCTTTTGCAGCGGTTTTTTCGGCATCAGAAAGTTCCTGGCGAGCGATATTTTTTGGGCGAATTTCCGCCTCTTCCATACCGTTGTATGGATCATGCTCGCGCCGATACTTTTGACCTTCATTCCCGGCTGACATACCACTATAATTATATAATAATTAAGTGGTAATATCTACGATAAGCGTTTTACTATTTGCCGCCTGGATTTGTAGTAATAAGTGATTCTTCTGTAGGGCTTGCAACGATTTGAATGTGAACGTGATTTTGGCCTGCAAAGAAGAGACCTTGGCCGACTGGGAAGCTCGAAAGACGTTTGCGTTCCTCGCTTGTTAGCTTGAAAACGTCGGACAAGACATCGACAGCAGAAGCAGATTGTTTAAGAAGTAGCTGCATAGATGAGTTGGAAACAATTGCGCGGCCCATCTTTGATGACATGAAGTCCTCAACGTCCTGAGTGATAGTAGTAAGACCGAGATAATACTTACGGGCACGCTTAGCGAGACTAAAGAGGAAGCTAGCGGAATCTTCGTATTTCATGAGCTGCCAGGCCTCATCAACGATAAGCATGCGCTTGCGTTGATCAGCGCGAGTAATATTCCAAATATGACTCAAAACAATATACATTGCGACTGGGCGAAGCTCGTCTTCGAGGTCGCGAATATTGAAGACGACCATTTGGTTATTGATCTCAATATTTGATTGCTGGGAGAAGATGCCGGCAAAAGTACCCGTCGTATACTTGCGAAGACGTTGTGCGAGGCTTGGGCCAGTGCCGCCCATATGAAGTAGAGTGTCATGAAGATTGATGATAGTTGGAGGAGGTGCAGTATGAGTGAGTGGATCACTAGTGATGCCAGCGCGGGCATAAGTATCAATAAGGGCCTGATCGAGATCAGCTTCTTCATTTGGGCTAAGTACGCCGCCGCCGAGCATGAGACGGAAGAGACCGTGAAGTGTAACGAGATTGGCGCGGAGAGCGTCATTTGCGTCTTCTGAATCGACAACTTTTGGTAGATCGAATGGATTAATGCGAACATCAGAGTTAAGGCTGAGGCGGATATATGAACCACCAACAGCGTCGGCAAGTTTCTGATACTCATTTTCTGGGTCGATAATGAGGACTTCGGTACCAACCATCATGGAGCGAAGTGCTTCGAGCTTGACGGTGAAGGATTTACCAGCACCGGACTTAGCGAAGACGACCATGTTGGCATTTTCCAGTGAGAAACGGTCGAAGATAACGAGGCCGTTGTTATGCATGTTGATGCCATAAAGAATGCCTTTTTCCTGGGTGAGATCTGCGGAAGTAAATGGAAAGCTAGTAGAAATTGCGCCGGTATTCATGTTGCGGCGAATTTGTAGCTGGTCGGTACATTGAGGCATAGTACTGTTCATGCCCTGCTCTTGCTGCGAGCTGGCGACCTTAGTGTAGACCATTTGCTGACCGAAGATATTCTCGATCTTATGCTGAACGAACTGGAGCTCATCAAGAGAGTCGGCATAGACGGTAATATATAGCGCATAACGGAAGAAGCGTTCGGCGCCAACTTGGAGCTGATCGCGAAGTTCCTCGGCATCGGAGATAGCGGCTTCGAGCTCCGGATCACGAACCTTGCCCTTCTCGCTATTGATATCCATGCTTGCTTCGAGCTGAGTAACCTTTTTGGTAAGGTTTTTCATGATGACTGCGGAATCGGCTGGATAAATATACATCGAAACATCGAGCACTTCGTCCATATTAATAATGGAACTAAGCCAGCCGGTATAAAGCTCGCGTGGGTAGCCATAAACATAGATAGTGCGGCCGTATTTGGTGCCGATGCGGAAATGGTCGGAATGGAACTCTAGGCTAGATGGCGAAATAAGGTCGCGGAGTGTAGTAATACCGGTTTCAAACGCGCGCTGAATTTCGACTTCTTCTTGAAGCTGAGCTTGAGCGGCGATGTCTGCAGCACTAAGCTGTTTTTGTTTCTTTGCCATATTATTTCTCCTCCTCTACTGATTCGCGTGTGCCCTTCTTTACGTAAAGGTGAGCGAGTTTATTAAAGTCTCCAAGTGGTTCGCGAACGGCAGTGTCTGGGTTATTGAAGTTGTAGTAAAGCTGACCGAGCTCTTTTGTATTAAGGCGGACAGACTGAATGCCGATTTGGAAAAGACCGGAAATAACAGCGTCGGCACGGTTGTTGATTTCGGTGACTGCCTTATCATAAGTTGCGCGATCGATGCGAGTTACTGGTGGAGTTTTGTCCTTTGTGAAGGATTTGAAGAAGTTCTTTGATTGTTCAATAGCCTTCTCTGCTTCTTTCGAGGTGTAGTAAGGAATGACGACAAAGAATGACTTGTCCATAATATTTGCTTCTTGGGAAAGAATATCGATGAAGTTAATGTAGTCATCCATTAAGACACCGAGGAGCATGTTGTCGTTTTTGCGGCGAAGTTCCATTAGGTGATCGATATACGGTGCAATATCGACACGTTGGGAGCGAATTAGGACTTGGATAGGAAAGTTGAGAGAGTTAAGGAAGTTCTGGTAAGCGTATTCAACGGATTCGCGCTCTTCTTCGGACATGAGGTCAAAGTTGATTGATTTACAGGCGACTACGGCGCGGAATGAGCCATCTTTCATAATAACCATAGAGTCGCGCAACTCGGAGATAATAAGCGAAGATTGAGCGGAGTTTGGATTGTTGCCGCGTACATTGGTTGGTCTAGGTTGAAGTTGGCGTGCTTGCATGTTGGCTGCCGGTGCTGCTGGCATAGGAGTCGGTTGTGCTGGGGCAGCTGGCTGAGTTGGCGGAGTTGGCATGGCTGGTTGTTGGACTGGAGCTTGCATCGGCGCCGGAGCGACTGGTTGCTGAGCGGGCATAGCAGTTGGCATTGGCTGAGTAGCCGGCTGCGCCGCGTTTGGTGGGGTTAGTGGTTGATTTGGTTGCACGTTGACTCCTTAATGTAGTGATATATATACTTCGCCATTATCGTTTGCTTTTTTCTCTTTGAGACGTTGGGCTTGTTTAGCGATGGTCTCTACGGAGAAATCGGAATTATTTGCTAGATTCTTTAAATCTTCGTCCGGCTCTGCTTTGGCCTGTGGGGTTGGAATGGACTTCTCTGCTTCAGATTCCGGGATTGGTACTTCTGGCTCTGGAATTGGTTCTGGAACAGGTTCATTTGTAGTAGATGCTGGTTTGGCGGTGTTAGTAAGAATATTATGAATTTCTTCACGATCTGGCTGAATAGTAGCGGCGCTATGTTCGATATCTGGCGCAGCTACTGGCGTTGCTAGTGTTACTGCCGGCGCGACTGGTGTTGTTACTGGCGCAGATGATGCTGGCATATGAGCAATTTGTTGAGGGGCGGCGGTTGGCGCCTGAGGTGTAGCTTGATTAAATGAGGTAGTTATTTGTGGCGTGATGCTTTCGGCATTATTAATAGCAGCGCGCATTTGCTCGACAAGTTGAGCGTGGCGATTCTCGGCGGTCTGCGCGAGACTTTGGTCGATATTGTAAGTTTGGCTTTTTTCGAAAATATCTTGAGTATTGTCAGCTTCGCTAGCAATATCGTCACGGAGATTAGAATCCTTGATTGCATAACCTTCTGTATCGACGATGTCGGCGAGGAACGAAAGGCGACGGCCAGCTTCTTCCTGACTGAGATCTTTAGTGCGCTGTTCGTCGACTTTTTTAGGTGCAGTGATAGTAATTGTACTTTCGACCTGCCCTGGCATCCAGACGCGTTTCTGCGGTTTTAGATAAAAGTCGATAATTGCAGAAAGGTAAGTTTCCATTGGCTGATCTTTTTTAAGCGGGAGAGCGAGGACGACGAGAAAGATAATGAATGGAATAGGAACAATAACAAGAGGGGGTAGAATCTGGAATAATAGAAAGGCAACAAAACCAAGACCCGCCGCAATTATCAGATATACGAATTGGCGGAAGCTAAAAGGACCAATGAGCTTATCATCAGCTTCAATGTCCTGCGGGACCTTATACCGAGCCATACTTATATTTTAACATAAACACAATATAAAAAGAGCCGGAAGAACCGGCTCTTTTAAGGTGTTTTTGTTTTATGGGTTTTGTTGGTTTTGAGGGTTTGGATGATTTGGCTGATTTGGCGCCTTGATTGGAATACCAAGCATTTGGCGTACAGACTTGTTCATGCTTGCGCGAGCCTGAGTCATGTTTGGCTTCATGAGGTTGTTATTAATTTCATCCTTGAGCGCGTTATAGATCGTCTCGCTAATCATGAGCTCTTCCTTGCCCTCTCCTGCTAGATCGAGCTTCCTATCGCCAAGCGCGATGAGTGCGTTATTAAACTTCTGAAGAGTTGCGGTCTTAGTTGTTGCGATTTGGCCTGCAGTCATATCAGCAAAGTATTTTTTCGCTAGTTTCTTGAATTGCTCTTGGTTGTCGTTGAAGAATCTGTTGACATTATCGTCGACTGCATATCTTTCATCATAGCCGAAGGTTATGTACTTGTTAAACGACGCTAACTGTTCACCATCCATCATGCCGGAAGTAGCAGATGCACGAAGGTGTTTAATGTCCGTAAAGATGTAATCATTTGAATTGACCTCACCATCCTTAGCTGCTTTAACGAAATAGTTAAACATTGTGCGGTCGGCGCCAGCGAAGATCTTGCCGTCTTTAACATTCGTAAGGATGTCTTCCATATGGATCATGCCGTAGTTATCTTGGGCGTCGCTGTTGATAAAGATACGATTACCCTCTTGGTCTAGCGCGAAGCTACCATCAGCATTCTTGACGAATACTTGGTCGTTTGCAGTAAGAGAGCCATTAGTAAAGGTCTTGAAGTCGACGAAGGCATCAAGGGTAGGATTATTGCCATTCGCGAGAGCGCCATTGAATTTACCACGGCGAATCATATTAGACTTAGCATATGCCCAGAGTATCTGGTTGTCTGGCTTGAGCGCAATCAAAGCATCGTTGAGCTCCTTCTGGAAGCGAATTTTGTTTTGATCCGGATTGTTTCTTGGATCCGCCTCAAGAAGTTTATCGGAGTTCTTGCGGAGAATGTCCATAATATCCTTGTGGTCGCCACGCTTTGCCATGACCTTAATAGCGGCATTCATAGAGTTATAGTTGCCGCTCTCGAACGACTCGGTAAGAGCGTTGCCCGGGATTGGGCCAGCTGGAGAATCATCGTATAGCTCGTAGAAGATGCTTGTTTCTTCGGCATTGTTCTTGCGGCGGGTAGCAATAGCGTTAGCAAGCGTGTAGTTGCGAGCCTGGCTACCGAGGTCAAATAGAGCTTTCTCTTCTCTAGTAAGAGGGCCAGCATTAAGGGCGGCTTGTTCGGCAGCGCTTAATTGATTACCGCTACGTTGTTTAGCGACGGCATCTTTATAAGCGGCATCTTTCGCTTGAACGTTGGCAAATGCAACTCTATCGACGTTGAAGGCATCGAGAACGCGTTTGTGGACTTCGCTGTTCTTGTCGCTAATATTAGAGTGAATAAGTTCAGCGCGGCTCTTAGCGTTGTTATGCTCGACAACCTGTTTACGAGCAGAAACTGCAGCATTCTCGATAATATCCTTCTGAATATCTTTGTTGAGCTTCTTGATGTCGGCGAGATCCTTGCTGCGAATGCGTGAGTCATTACCATCGTCACCAAAGCCTTCGTCGAAATCAGTAGCAATACTGGTACGCTTGTTAGCATAAGCAGACTTTAGCTGTTCGTTCATAGCATGGCGTTTACCGCGTGCGTTTAAGGTGCCGTCGCGGTTATACCAACCAGCCATTGCGCGAGTAATATTGCGATCCTTATTGCTTGCTGCCATTTCAGCAGTATCAAATTCATGCTGCGTACGACGACGGTCGAGATACTGTGCGAGACGAGTTGATGGGAGGACCGGATTACGCTTGTTGAGCTGCTTTTGCTTTGCTTCGACTCTGCGGGCTGCGGCGTAACCGCCAGCCATACGTTGAGCTGGGCTGGCAGCACGATGAACGATGCCATCGATCTTGCCAAGTACAGAACCAGACATGCGCATGAGCGGAATAGACATGAATAGAGGGAGAATCTTAACGGCTACACCAAGAATAACAGTCAACCAGTTGTCTGCCGAAGAAATAATTACTAGACCGGCAAGCTGAGATGCGCCATATAGAACTGAAAATGCTGGATAGAAGATAAGCATCTGGAAGAAGGTCTTGAACCACTTCTTTGCAATCTTGTCGGTATTCGGAAGCATATATAGAATGATTGCGAGCGGCGCAATAATTACCAAGATAAAGATGAGTGCTTGACGGGCTGCCATGGTAATTACGGCAGACGCGATGGCGATGACGCCAGATATAAGAATAGGAAGTAGGAACCAGATAATACCTTCAAAGCTACCAAGTGTGACGGCAGCAGCAAAAGCGACACCGGTGGCACCGATGCCGAGGACAGAGGCAATAATTGCGCTTACTGAGGCGCTGCTGGCAGTATCAGAGATAACACCACTTTCGATGGCGGTTGTTTGGATGCCTTCAAAGAGGCCATATAAGCTATTACCAAGGATATTACTAATATCTACGGCCAAGACACAAAGGATATAGCTGAGGTTCACGAAGATTGCGGTAAGAATAATACGCGGCAATGTCTTCTTGATGCCGTAGTTGTTGATACCGACACCGGATATCTGGGAGAAAATGACGACTAGGAAGAATATGATAAATAGGCTGTTAGTGAAATTCTTGAAGTAATCCCAAGTGATATAAATAGGAGAATCCTGCTCTGTTGGGAGCGGATCTGTCTGAATCAAGTTCGTCAAAATGTTATAGGCACCATCAATAATGTTGCCGAAAAGACCTGCGCCTGGACATATAATCCAGCCGAGACTTCCTACTTGGTCATAACAACTAGTAGACGATTCCGAATCATCATCGGTATCGTCATTATTATCTGTATTATCTGTGTTTTCAGTAGGAGTTTCGTTTGAGTCTGTGGAATTAGCATCATTGTTATTATCGGTTACGACAGAGGAGTCGGTATTATCATTAGCATTATCGGGCGTAGCAAAAACTGGACCGGATAGCGCCAAAACGCCAAATACAGCCGCCATAACAGATAGGACGATGCTTTTAATACACTTGCCCATAACGAGACTATTATAGCACACATAAGCAGTTTAGTCAAGTATTATATGGTAAATATGTGGGTTTTTCGAGCTATTTTTGCTCTTTTGGGCTTTAAGAGGTCGTTTTTGTGGCATTTTTAGTGGTTTTTATCGTATAATTAAGGTATATTTGTGATTTTAGACTATTAAAGAGAAGGATAATGAAGAAGAAAATATTAGTATTGATAGCGGCGGTAACTTGCGTGCTCGGTGCTGCATTTATTAATAGTGACGACACATCCGCTAAAACGATTCTATGTGTTGGCGCGGGCAACAGTTCGTGGCCTAAGGAATACTGTGCGGGTGAGCTTTACAGAAATGACACAAATAATGTCAAAACTACATGTCGAGGCTCTAGTGCTGATCAGGGTAAATGTAGACTGTATGTTAATAACAATACTACTTGTAATGGTATCCCAACCAGTAGTTGTTCGACTGCGAAGAGTAGCTTTGTTGACGGTGTTACGACTATCCTTACGAGTAGCACGAATTTAGATCCATGCGGCAGCATGAAGTCTGGCGAAGAGCAGGATAAATGTAAGAAGACGAACTGGAAATATTACTATAAGACGAAGCCGTCCGATAAGAGCAGCTCGACCGATGATCCGGATGGCGGTGGCGATAGCGGCGACGGAGACGATGATGGTAGTAGCGAGAGCTCGACGTCCACGGAAATTATTAAGCCAGATGAGGGCGCTTGCGCTACGATTCTATCCGCTTGGTGTTCAAAAGGCGACACTGATGGTGAAGGTATTAAGAACTTGATTAAATTCGTAGCCGATATCTTAACTGGCGCTGTTGTTGTTGCTGGTACGGTTGGTCTCGTGATCTGCGGTGTGCTTTGGATGACGGCACGTGAGAATGAAGCTCAGGTGGCAACTGCTAAGCGAAGGATGCTGGATATTGTGATTGGTATGGTCGCATGGATTTTAGTCTATGCTTTGGCAAACTTGTTTATCCCGAAGAATGAAGTAGATATTAAGAATTCAAGTTCAATAGTTATGGAGATAAAGAAGTAATGAAGAAGATTACGAAGATTATTGTAGCGATTCTATTCGCAAGTGCGGCGCTATTCGCTACTGTCCCGGCTGGTAATGTGGCTGCGGCTGGTGGACCAGTCGGCGAGTCTACTTGTAAGAACCATTTCTTAGGGTTAAGAGCTTGGTATGATGGCTTGACTGAGGCAGACTGTTCAGTTAAGAGTCCAGCCGACGATGCTGAAACGAAGGTATTCGTTTGGACGATTGTCTTGAATATTACCAGTATGGTACTTGGAATTGTTGGCTATCTTGCAATTGCGCTAGTGATGTGGGGCGGTATTCAATATATGCTTGCGCAAGGTGATCCTGGTAAGCTCGCTAAGGGTAAGAAAACGATTACAAATGCGGTAATTGGTATTATTATCACGATGTCTGCGTCGATTGTTAGCGGCGCGGTTTCTGAGATTGTGTCTGGTGCAAGCAAGAATCGCACACAATTCTTTAAAGAAATCTTCAATAAGGTATTTCTCTGGTCCGGTATTATTGCTGTTATTATGATGGTTTATGGTGGTGTCCAGTATGTTACGAGTACTGGCAACCCGCAAGCTACAGCAAAGGCAAAGTCGACTATTCTCTACTCTGCTATCGGTTTATTGATAGTAATTTTCGCGGCAGCAATTATTAGCACGGTAGTAAATGGAATATAGGAGGAAGATGAAAAAGATTATAAGTATAGTTTTAGCCTTTGCGACCGTATTATTGTTTTCGATGACGCCGGTCTATGCGTCTACTAATACTGAAGTTTGCGAAAAATGGAAGAAGCAGCTTGAGACGGAAGGCATAACTGATCCGAATTATGACACTCTCTGTAAGGGCTCTAGTAATAATGAAGGCGAAGTACAAGATCGCGTGCAAAATATTCTAAACACAGTGTTTCTCTGGGCTGGTATTATTGCGGTGATTGTAGTTGTGGTTGGTGGTATTCTCTATGTAACTTCTCAGGGTGATCCTGCTAAGACAGCACGCGCAAAGATGACGATTCTTTATGCCGTAATTGGTCTGATAGTAGTGTTGTTGTCATATGCAATAGTGTACTTTATTACATCGAACGTATAAGGAGAAATATGCAAAAATATTTAGCGAGTATTGAAAGCCAAGTTAACGAAATAAACGGTAAGGGCGATTTGCAGTCGGACGTTGGTACTATTTTAGGGATTATCGTCTATGGTATTGGTATTATTGCGGTAATCGTGGTTATTATTGGCGGCATCTATATTATGATGTCTCAGGGCGATCCTGGGAAGGTAAAGAGAGGCAAAGATACTGTTCTCTATGGCGTAATCGGCTTAATAGTGGTGCTATGCGCTTGGGCTATCGTAAAGTTTGTGCTTGGCATCTTCTAAAATATGTTATTATATTATTAACGATTTCTTTAATAAGGAGAAAAAATGAAAAAATTAAGTAAAGTATTAAAAGGTGGCGTACTTGCAGCATTTGCTACGTTAGTATTTGCTGGCTCGACGTTCGCTCTTAATCTAGATGGTTGTTTTGATGGTGGTGGTACTACTGGTACTAGTACTGCTAAGTACTCAACTATTCATGAAGGTAGCGGCAATGTTTACTGTACGACCTACACGAAGGACCCTTCTTCTACTGACGCAACTGGCGCAACCGTAAAGGTTTATGGCGATACAGCTGCCGATTGTCAGCTAGCTGCAACGATTATTGCTAACCCAGATAAGTGTAAGAGTGATGATTTGAACAGCATTATCGGCGTTATTATTAATACGATTATCTTTGTAATTGGTATGGTTGCAGTCGTTATGATTATTCTCGGCGGTATCAGCTATGCTACTTCCCAGGGTGATCCTTCAAAGGTCAAGAAAGGTAAAGATACGATTCTCTACGGTATTATCGGTCTCGTAGTTGCCCTTCTTGCCTTCGCGATTGTTCAGTTCGTCTTGAACGCACTTAACAGCTAATTAAGACAACGAAAAGCCTCCGCCTATTGAACGGAGGCTTTTTTTATGGTATAGTTTTGGGTATAAGGAGAATAATATAAATGTTAAATCAGCTAATTTATCTAGCTACTAGCGAAAAAGCCAAGAAGGCGCAGACTGGCGTCGAGAAGATTAATGGCGGCAGCAAGCCAGATAGCCTTGAATCTAACATTGGAACCGTTATTAGCGCAATTATCGGTTTCGTAGGTATCGTTGCTGTAATTGTAATTATCCTCGGCGGTATTCAATATATGATGTCTCAGGGTGATCCTGGCAAGACGAAGAAGGCAAAAGATACGATTCTTTATGGCCTTATTGGTCTTATCGTATGTTTGCTTGCTTTCGCAATTGTTCAGTTTGTTATCAACGCAATGCAGCAATAATTATAAAAACTCCGCTTAACCGCGGAGTTTTTTGATGTATAAAAATATCTCCAGTTTTGCTGGAGATATTTTAGTAAGCGACTTAGTTAATTGTAATGCGCTTTGGCTCCTCGACCTTTTCCTTCTCGAAGGAGATAGTGAGAACGCCATCTTTGAGAACAGCTTCAACGCCGTCTTCGATAACCTGGACAGGAAGTGCGATAGTGCGGCTGAATTCACCCCAGTAGCATTCCTGAATGTGCCATTGTGTAGCTTTTTCATCTTCGCCGCCGCTAAGGATGCCAGAAATGGTCAAGATGTTGTCTGAGATAGAAACATCAAGATCCTTGCGCTCAATACCTGCGGTGCGAGCTTTGATAATTAACTTGTCAGCGGTCTCGTAGACATCGACAGCGAGTTGACCAGGTAGATTCTCAGTGTCATCTTCCCAGTTATCTTCGGTGGTTTCTTCTACATAGACCTCTTCTGCTGGAGTGCCATCTGCGGATTCCACCAATCCATCGTCGGCCAAACCAGCGTTGCCATCTTCGGAAAGGAAGGCGGCAGTGAGCTCATCGTCTAAGCTCATTTCGTCTTGTTTGCGAGCCATAGTCTAATAATTCCTCCACTATTTACACTCTTACGCTTTATTATAAGGAGATTTGCGACTAAAATCAAGAGAAAGGAGGCTTTTGTTGTGAAAAATACAATAATTAGGAACATAAGCGAATTATTCTGTCCTCATAACTGTATTTTGTGTGGAAAAGTAGGTGGAATACTGTGCGGGTGTTGTAAAAATAACATTTTAGCTACGCACGAACGTAGGTGTATTGTTTGCGGAAAATGATTAATTAACGACGAATGTGCTAGCTGTTCTCTTCCCTTTGGTAAGCAATTTTGCGTAGGCGAGCGTGACGGTGTTTTGAAAGAACTAATTAGTGTTTACAAATACCAATCAGTGCGAGCGGCGAGCTTTGAGCTGGCGAGTTTATTGTCGCGTGTTATAGAGGGCAATTATACACTAGTTCCCCTTCCTACGATTAGAAAGCATATTCGTGAGCGCGGTTTTGATCATATCGGGCTGATATGTAAAAAGATTGGTATGCCGGTTGAGGAAGTACTAAAGAGGAAGAAAAACTACGTTCAAGTTGGCGCAAATATTGAACAGCGTAGAGTACAAGCTAGCGATGCCTATGAGGCTGCAAATATCGATCCTAGGGCGAATTATTTGCTCGTAGACGATGTTTGGACGACTGGTAGCTCAATGATGGCTGCCTGCGAGGCAATGAGCAAGGCGGGATCAAAAAACCTCGCAATTGCAGTAATTGCGAGGAGTAGATAAGTCTTAATTAGACTGTAGCTTCACCGCCAACTGCGTTAATGACGAAGTTGACGATTGCGTAGGCGAGAATAGAAATAATAAGGCCAATGATAGCGTACATGATGGTGTTCTTTGCATCTGTAACCTTCTTGCTATCACCGCCAGAAACGACATAGCGGAGACCGCCGTAGATAAGCATAATGACAGAGATGATGCCGACTGCGTAGAGGACGGTGTTGGTAATCTTAGTGAAGACGCCGTTGACGCCAACGAGCTCGCTTGGCATGCCGCTTGCTTTTGCGGTCTCTGCGCCAGCTTGGGCTGGGTTTTCGGCTGAACTTGGGTTAGCTACCTGTGCTTCTGCGGCCATTGCGCGACCAGCTAATAATGTTGCAGCAGTAGCTGCTCCGGTGATAATTTTGCTTGCTTTTTTGAGAAAGTTTTTCATAAGTTGTTTCTATTCTTCCTTAAGATAAACTTATTATACAACGAATTCGGAAGCTTTGTCTAGTTTAGCGGAAATACAAGCTTAGTTGATTAAGAGGGGTAAAATATGATAAAATAGTAGCTGTTGGAGGGTTACCCAAGTGGCTGAAGGGGACGGTTTGCTAAATCGTTAGACTGGCGAAAGCTGGTGCGAGAGTTCGAATCTCTCACCCTCCGCCAAAAGATGCTCTAGTTTAGGGCATTTTTTGATGGCACTTGAGATTTTGCTTATGGTATAATAAAGGTACTATGGCTGATAAGATAATTGTGAACTGGGAAGCTCGCGAATATATCGAATATAAGAAGAATGCTGGGTGGTATTTCGGCCTTGCTTTAGTCGTTATCGCTTTGTGTGCGTTAGCGATTTTTATTAAACAATGGACATTTTTGGCGTTAGTAATTGTAGCGGCGGTCGCACTATTAACTTACACTACAAGGAAACCAAGAATGCTCCACTATTCCCTTTCCGACAAAGGACTCTCCGAGGGTAATAATCTTTATACCTTTGATTCATTCCGTTCGTTCGGCGTGTTGAATGAAAATAATCATTATTCAATCGTATTAGTGCCTAAGAAACGCTTCAGCCCAAGGGTTCGCGTATATTTCCCCGAAACTGAGGGTGAGCAGATTGTAGATGTATTCGGTGCGCGATTGCCGATGGAGCCAGTCAAGATTGACTTACTTGACCGTCTAGTGCGTTTCTTGCGTATTTAGGCGTAAGCGTGATATTATATAGTTAATTAAAGATTAGATTAAAAGGTGGGCAATATGGACCAAAATAACACTGCGACTCCAGATGAGTTGCAACAAGCAATCAATAGTATTACTAACCCTGGCGGCGCTGCTCCAGCTGCTGATCCAGTAGCTGAGGTAACTAACAGCGTAGCAAGCGCAACCGATAACGCGCCAGTTGATCTTGGTACTCCTCCAGCACCAGAAATTCCTGCTATGCCAGAGGCGCCAGTCACTCCAGCAGGCAAGGCCGTTTATGGCGACCCTGATCTTGACCGCGTAAAGACGATGGCACTATCTGATCTCCGCCCTATTATCGAAGATATCGATATTGAGCCGGCAAAGAAGTTCAAGATTTATAAGGAAATTATTGATCTTACCGAAGATAAGGCTTGTATTGAACCTGCTTATAACGCTGCTAAGGGTATCGAAGATCAGAAGGAAAAGGCAGAAGCCCTTCTCTTTGTTGTCGAAACGATCGATAAGCTCGGTATTCCTGTAGCCGATGCTAATGGTCAAATCCAATAATCTAATCTATCTTATTCTTGCAAAAATGCCTCTGTCCTCCGGAGGCATTTTTATAGACTCAACGAGGCAACACATTTCCCTCGTTGGGGCTCCCTTTGATTTCGAAAAAGGAGCCACGCGCATGTCGCGACTCCTTTTTTATATTTATGCTAGGCGCATGTCCTGATTCATTTTTGGTTTTATGACGAAGATCGTCGGTTCCTAGCGGCGCTTAATGAGATAACGGACACCGAAGGCGGCGCAAGCGGTAAGAAGTGCCGAGACGGTAATGAATATGCCTGGGTTAACGTCGCCGGTTCTAGGCAATTTTTCGTTCGAGCGTACACTCTCTGGTGAAGGAGAAAATGTTGGCCTGAAGGCGAGATTTTTATCCTTCAATTCGTTGTATGGCCTGACGATAACGAGAGATCTAGTATTTGGATCGTAGGCAAAATCTCTATCAGAGAGGCCAGAATTGTCGCCATCGTTACCGTTTGGCTTATAGCCAGAAACGTCATTGTCATCTTGCGGGTATTCAGATGGGTCTGGCATCTTTGCTGAACATTTGCCCGGCGTATAGTAGATACACTTTACTTCCTTGCCATCGGGATCAGTTTTGCTTGGCGGCAATTTAATCGTAATGTAGTCATGCTTTGCCCAGATTGCTTCCAAGGTAAGTATTTTACCGTCTGTATTTGTCAGGTTCGTTACTTTGTCATTTTCATTAAAGCAGACGGCATATGATTCGCCTGATAGGCACCACTTTTCGAAGTAGTATTCTTCCCCGTCATGCGTGAATGCATTAGATGGCAGGGTGTACTCTTGGTCATATTTATATGTGACGTTAGGCATCGAACCTTTACCGTCGCCGTGGTCGAATTTAATTGTATATTCGATTGGGGTCTTTTTCTCGTCGTAGGACATATCTTTATATAGGCGAATAGTGGATCCGCCAGCGATAGAGGTGCCATTTGAGTCCCATACATGACTCTTATACCCAGTGATAGCGCTAAGAGCTGGTGCGGTGATTTCGCAATAGTCAGCTTGCGGTGTATTATTGTAGCTCTTTGGAATGGTACAGGTCTTAAATATTGAATTACTTTCTTCGTAATTAAAGGTAGCTCGTCTGAGAATGGCGTCATTAGTACTATGTGGGTAGAGATTGAGTTGCTGACCTGGAGCTAGATTAATAGCGTGGTTGACATCGTAAACATCATCTGAACTAGAGTAGGTTGAGCTCGTAGTGTAGCCAATCTTGTATTGATTCGAAGTATTGAAGTCAGGCGAAGTGATTGAGCAAGATGTTCCTGCGTTATAAATATCACATGATCTGCTCTTCTGTCCGATTATTGTGTTGCCAGCATTATCGTTGAATGTGGCGGTTGCAGTAGATTTTGTGATTGCGTAATATGTGCGATTACTCGAAATATTGCCGACGGCGGATATGCCTTGTTCGAGTGTGCTTGAAGTGGCGTTTTGATTAGTGCTGAAACCTAGCGCAGTGAAGTTGTCTCTTGGAGTAATAGTTGGCGCAGTATATCTGATTTGGCAGGAAGTATTGTTATTGAACGCGTCGCAGGAATAAGTAGTGGTGCCGGTGAGGCTAGAAGCGCCGTTCTTGTCGAAGGTAACCGTCATAGTCTTCTTAAAGATCGCATAGACTGTTATGTCTGAATCAGTAACGGTGTATTCAGTGCGAATTGTAGTCGCATCTTTATCGTCATTCCATCCAATGAACTGGTAGCCGTTTTTGCTTGCAGTATAATCGAGAGGCGTTATAGATATAGTGAACGGTACGGCTCTTAAGATAGGCGGGACGAGGGTGCTACCGCCGTTTTCTGATGCGTCAAAGTAGACGCGTGCATATTTTTGCCAGATGGCATAAAGCTGAACTGTTGTGCCTCTAGGCGATAATTCTTTAACAACGTCTTCTTCGTCATAACAAGTTCCAGTGCCGTCGGCGGATGTACACCACTTAACGAATCTATAGTTGCCATTATGGGTGAAGGTATTCTTTGGGATAGTGTATGGCTCATAGTAGTTTAGCAGGCCAGTAGTAATAGTTGAGCCATTGCCGCCGTTCGGATTGAAGCTAATCTTGTATTGTACTTGATAATTACTATCGACAAATGTTGTGCTTGATTGGGTGAGTGAGATTTCTGTGTTATTGAAATGCTCCGTATTAGTCTCAGTATTTTTCCAGACTCTAGCACGATAGCCGATGTGGCTTGGTAGGTCTGGGGTTGTTATTGTACAACTTGTTGCCTGACCAGATGCATTATAGACTGGCTCTACGTGACATTGTCTTTTCTCGGAAGTGCCCTTTAGGTTATCTGTGAAGGTCGCAGAGTTCAAAAATCCTGCGCTGATGCTTTGTGCATAGAGATAATAATGATCACCAAAGTCGCGAGGATAGAGCCTTAAGATATCGCCAGGATTGTAGCGCTCAGTGGCTTCGTCAAAGTTGGCAGTATTTGTATATCCGCGTTTTGATCGTGCGGCAGGTGTAAAATCTGGGACAACAGTAGTACAGTTCGTCTCTGTCCCGATGATGTAACAAGAGAATTCTTTGTCGCCATTAATTGTATTGCCATTATCGACAAAGATTACGTCGGATGTGGCGTAGTGAGTGGCGTAATAGGTTTTACTTTGGCTGAGCGTTTCTGTGTTCCCTGAGCCAGCACCTAATGTTGCGGTGAGACTCTTTTTGTCAGTACTAAAGCCTACGGCTGTATAATGCTCTTTTGGCGTGATTGTTGGCGCCGTGTATCTAACTTGGCAAGAGGTGTCTCGGTTATACATGACGCAGCCAAAAATGGTTTCACCATGAAGGAATGACGCGCCGTTGTTTTCGAAAATGACTTGGACGTTTTTCTTGAAGATGGCATAGAGGGTTTCGTCGCCAGTGACAGTATACGAACTGAGGGCCGAGGTGGCATTAGAGACTGTATTCCAGCCTAAGAATTGCCAACCGCTCTTCGTGGCGGTGCGGTCGAGGTCTGCTTGTGCTCCAGCTGGTTTGTAGCCTGGCGTATTAATATCGCAGGTGCCACCATTTAGTGTACAGTTGTAATTGATTGTATAGAGAGTCTCCCATTGTGCATACAAGTAGAGGGTGCCATTATCATTGACTAAACGAAATGATGTAGTTTGTCCGTCCGTATAAGAAGTGCCACTACCGTCTGCTTTTGTATTCCAGCCAACAAAGGCCTTCCCCTCGTTCGTGAAGGTATTGTTCGGGAGGGTTAGTTGTTTGTTGTGGTAAATCATGACAGGTGTCATCGTACCGCTACCGCCATTGGCATCAAACTTGAGCATGTTAATATTTGGATCACCCGCCCAGTTGTAGGTTACGTCGTTTGTAAGAGCGACATCTTGGTTCGGCTGAATTGTATTTGTGCCGTCAGTCCATTTAGTGTTTCTGTAGCCGCCAATATTATATTCGTCTGGCGACGTTATTGCGCATGATGATTCCTGAACGACGTTATTATAGGTTGCAGGAATAGTACATTTTTTTGTTACAGGTGGTGCCATGTCGTTATTAAACAAGGCTTGATAGGTTTTAGCTTTGGCTACCGTTTGGGCATAGAGATGAACTGTCGGATCTTCGCTTAGCGTATGATAATCGGAGCCGATATGGTATACGCGATATTCTTCTGCGATTGAGTCGTCTCTTAGATAATTTGGATTATGCAATGCCAGTGTGGCGCCATTTTGAGTTGGCGACCAACCGACTACGGTCGGGGTATTTTCTTGGGTCGGAATTGATGGCGTAGATACGCTACAGGAGGAGTTTGGAGTTATATAACAGACTTTTTGCGTCGGACTGACTTGGTTGCTATTAGGTAAGAAAGAAATAGTAATAGCTTTTTCTGAGAATGCATAAACGTCAATTTTATCACCCCACTCCGAATACTCTATGAGGTATCCCGAATTGACTTCTTCCCCAATATTATTATTGATAAGGGTGGCAAGATGATCGTCGGCCTCAGTAGAAAATTGTCTACTTTGGAATGAATAACCTTTTGCAGTAAAACCAGAAGGTGCGGTGATTTTTGGTACCGTAAAACTCCGGAGAGTACAGTCGCCATCTGCTGCCTCTGCATAGCACGTAAAATCTACAGAGTCGGATATATATGTGCCGCTGTTATAAGTTAGAGTAGAGCCGTTTGTGTTGAAACGAAGAGTTCTAGGGAAGCGTCTGTTTACTCGGATTGTTTGATCTTCATAGATATCGAGTTCGATTTTGCCTTGTCCAACTACCGAATCGCTTATCGTATAGAAATGTTGTTTGCTTGTTCCCCAGTTCCAATCATTAGTTGCCGAGTCGTATTGAACACCATAAGGGATGGCTGGCTTACAGCCTGTCCAAGAAGTGTGATTTTGCTCGCTCGTAAAAGTACGAGTATAGTGGGTGGTTTGACAAGTTTTTTCGACTGAATATACCCAATCACTATCCGATGTAGATTTGAGCCGCTCAACATAGTAGCCTGGCGTATAGGTTGCAGTGTGCTCGAAGTAGTGCGTTAGCGAAAAGTTGATGGTTGAGCTGCCGTTTTGTTCTATCATTTCCCTAGTAATAGGGAGGCTCTCCATTTGGATGAAGGTTGAAGTGTCTGGAATAAGCTCAGTTATAACGCTGATGTCGCTTTCGGTTTCCCAGGCTACGCGGTTGCCATATAGATAATGGTTGTTGTTGTCAAGAAATACTTTTGGCTTATTAATGAAACATTCGTTTTGGCCGGTTTCAATGGTACAGGAATAGTTGCCGGTTCTTTGCCAGGTGAAGTTTCCGTCATGAATTAATAGATGCAAATTTTCGCTGATTTCGAAGTGAAGATTTGCAGTTATAGTTCCCTCTGCGTAAGAGGTTTGGTTTTTTGAGATAAAGAAAGTAATAGCAGAGACGAGCAAAACAAATGCGATAAAGACGCATTTGCGTGCGGACGGTAAATAATCTGTGACCTTTTTTCTTTTGACCATAACAAATAATGCTTACGTATATTATACAACGTAAGCATTATAATGGTAGTGTTTTTTTTGAGAAATGTATTAATACATTCCGCCGCCCATTCCGGCTGCTGCGGCTGGGTCATTTTTCTCTGGGAGGTCTACGATAAGTGCTCCCATGGTGATAGTTGTGGCGGCGATACTGACGGCGTTTTGGACGGCCTCGCGAGTGACGCGAGCTGGGTCGACGACGCCAGCTTTCTTAAGATCGACAAGACCTTCGGCTGGTTTCATGACGTTAATGCCCTGTCCATCTTTAGCGGCCTCTACTTGAGCGAGGAGAGCCTGGCTATTGAGGCCGGCGTTCTCCATGATTTGCGTAAATGGAGCCTTGAGGGCGTTCTTGAGGATAGTTGCGCCGGCGTTGTCGTCCTTGATACCCTTAGCGAGGTTGACGAGTGTGACGCCACCGCCTGGGACGATACCTTCATCGAGAGCGGCCTTGGTTGCGGCAACAGCATCATCGACGCGATACTTCTTCTCGTCGATTTCCGTTTCGGTAGCACCGCCAACCTTAATAACGGCGACTTTACCGGCTAGAGCGGCAGCACGCTTATTAAATTGTTCGGTTTCGTAATCAGACATGGCGGCTTCGGACTGAGCCTGAATGTCGGCGATGCGGGCTTTAACCTCGCGAGTGTCGCCAGCGCCATTAATGATAGTAGTCTGGTCTTTAGTAGCAATAATCTTGCGAGCCTGTCCGAGTACTTCGAGACCAGATTCTTCAAGATTCATGCCCTTTTCGCTGGAAACAACGGTAGCGCCAGTGAGAACAGCAATATCTTCCATGATTTGTTTGCGGTTGTCGCCAAAGGCTGGAGCCTTGAGAACGAGTGTATTAAAGACGCCTTTGAGTTTGTTGAGGACGAGGACGGAGAGAGCTTCGCCTTCGACTTCCTCGGCGATAATGACGAGATCTTTGCGACCGGATTGAGCCATCTTTTCGAGGAATGGGACAATATCATTGACGGCAGAAATCTTTTTATCGGTGATAAGGATTTCTGGTTTATCAAAGATCGCTTCTTGGCGCTGAGTGTCGGTAACGAAGAATGGCGATGCGTAGCCTTTGTCGTAGGTGTAACCTTCGGTGATTTCGGATTGCATCTCGAGGCCTTGACCTTGCTCGACAGTAACGACGCCATCTTTGCCAATTTTGGAGATAACGTTAGCGATGAGTTTGCCGATTTCAGCATCGCCAGCAGAAATGGTAGCAACTTCAGCGACCTTACTATCGTCGCCTTCAATTTGCTCAGCGGTCTTATTGATGCCCTTTACGATTTCTGCGCCGGCAGCTTCGATGCCCCTGCGGAGGTCCATTGGATTGTGACCGGCAGCAATGAGCTTGTTTGCTTCGGCGAGAATGTTATAAGTAAGGACAGTGACGGTAGTAGTACCATCGCCGGCAACCTTGTTTAGCTTCTGGGCTGCGGTTTTGATAAGCTTTGCACCCATCTGGTAGCCGAGGGTTTCTTCGTCTTCGTTGCCAAGGTCGACGGCCTCAGCGACAGTGACGCCATCATGAGTGATGGTCGGTGCGCCATAACTCTTTTCGATTACGACGTTCTGGCCTTTTGGGCCAAAGGTAACCTTGACTGCATCATAGAGAGCCTTGGCGCCGCCAAGTACTTTCTCGCGGGCTTCAGCATCGTAAAAAATCTTTTTTGCCATAAATAACTCCTTATAGTGTTGCTAAAATATCTTCTTCTTTGACGATGAGGTAATCCTTGCCGTCGTATTTGAGCTCGGTTGCGGAATATTCGCGGTAAAGGATACGGTCGCCCTTTTTAACGCTCTTGACGTCTGGGCCGACGGATTCGATAGTGGCAGTATTTGGCTTCTCCTTAGCTTCGCCAAGTAAGATACCGGAAGCGGTCGTACTGGTGGCGGCGTCTTTTTTGGCGACAACGCGGTCGGCGAGAGGTTTGATAGACATTGATGTAATTTCCTCCTGAAATTAATTCTACCTCCAGTTTAGCGCGGCAAATTAGCACTGTCAAGCGGCGAGTGCTAATTAATTATTTAGAGATTAGGCATGCTATAATTAAAGAAATAGTGGAGTTATGAGATGAAGAAAAAGCCTGTTGAATTGGCCTATTTGCTTGGTTTGGCTTGGTTATATATGCCGATTGCATTGTTTTTGATTTTATGGATCCGATGGTTTATTGCCATACCGGTTCTAGTATTGTCAATTATTGCCATTGTTTTGTTTTTCAGAAAGCATAAAATTGCGCCAGTGAAAATAACGAAGAAGTTTGCGATTTTTGCCGTTATATCGTTAGCAATAATTACCGCTTGGTGCGCAGTTTGTGGTGTAGGCGGTTTCTTTGAGCAGGCATACGACTGGAAGAAGCATAATGTATTGCTCTCTTCGATGTCTGAGAAGCCGTGGCCGGTGCGTTATGACTTTGGTAGCGACCAAGGGGTTTTGTCTTACTATATCGGAGGCTACCTTGTCCCAGCATTCTTTGGAAAATTCCTCGGGTTCGGCGCTGCGCAAGTAGTAATGTTGATATGGTTCTCGTTTGGATTATTTATTGCAATGTTGATTATCTATAAGCTGTTCGGGAAAAATAAACCGGCTTCGATGTTATTAATTGTGGCGAGTATGGTACTATTTGCAACTTTCATGAGTCCACTTGCGGGCATCTATCGATATTGGTTTCCGTACAAAGATGGAACTATGGGGATTGCTGGTGTAGGAAGTCACTGGTTCTCTGAAGATTTGCGTGTTCAATATTCTGCTAATAGTATTGCGATGAGTTTTGTCGCGCCGCAGATAGTCGCATCATTTGTTGCGGTAGCGCTCTTCTTGTCGAGAAGGAGGCAGTATGGTTCCTGGATATTGATAGCTGCTCCACTAATCCTTCACTCAACATTTGTATTTCTAGGTATAGGAATGGTGATGGTGTTTGCCTTCTTGTTTGATTTAGTAAGTGCTAAAGGTGAGCGTAAAGAATTATGGAAATCAATAATTACACTTAGAAATATTACTGCGGCAATAATAGCCGTAATATTAGTTGGGTATATTGCGTGTAACCTATTGCAGCCGAAGCCAGAATCAGCGAAGATGGGGCTGGAGCTGCTAAATTACGGTGGACGCAAATGGGCATTTGTATTTATTCATGCGAGCTGGATAATTTGGATGTTGCTATTACGGCGCAAAGAGAGGAAGAATACGACTTTGCTAAGTGCGGCAATTTGTTTGGCGATATTCCCTTTCATAATAATGGGAATGTATAACGATTTATGTATGCGCGCGAGCTTGCCGGCTTTAAATATATTTTGTTTCATCGTAGCAAAGAATTTGATAGAAGAATGGAAGAGAGATAAGTTCTATACGCATGTATTGCTTGGCTGTCTCATATTCGTAAGTTTAAGTTCGTTTGGCGAGGTGATGATGAGAGTAAAACATACTTTTGAAGGCGAGGTGCCGGACTATAAGAATATAGACAGCGCCGTATTTTTGCAGTCAGAAGATTTTGTTAAGTATCAGTATATAGATTGGAGCAATAGTAAACTCTCGAAGTTCTTACTACAGGATTAATGAAGCAATCAAAAAACTCCTCCGAATTGGAGGAGTTTTTTGTTTAGAAATAATTATTATTTCTTGAAGGTAATAGAAGTACCGTCGGCTGGTTCGAGGGTAACCTTGTCGCCGTCAACCTTGAGTTCCTTGGTTTCGCCGTCAGCGGTGATTTTATTGCCGTCATATGTGAAATCTTGGGTTTGGCCGTTGATCTTCATGGTACCTTTGCCGCCATCTTTGAACTCGATGTAGCCGTCATCCATACCGAAGGTCTTGAGCATTTCTGCGGTGATCTCAGTGTCACCTTCCTTCATGCTGTAGACGTTATATTTACCGGAGAGTTTGCTACCGCCATTGGCGATAATGATAACGATAACGACGACGATTGCAACTACTGCAACAACGCCACCGATGATACCGGCGATAAGACCAGTATTCTTCTTTGCTTCTTTTTCTGGCATGGATAATTGTTCCTTGCTTAATTAATATTAATTTAAGTTTAGCATAAAAAATGATATTTTTGCGGCGCGTTAAGCATTAGCGTATAATATATAACAACTAATAAGAAAGGATTTTATGGAAGACTCTTTTGAGGCTCGCTTGACTGGTCAGACTCCAGTAGCGCCAGAGAAAAAGAAAAGTGGCAAAGGATGGATGATTTGCTCAATCGTTACACTTGTTTTATTGATCGGCGTCGGTGTTTTTGCCGGTATTTTATTCTTTAATAAAGACGATTCGAAAGTTTCTGATTTAGAAAAGAAAGTCGACGAGAAGAATGCTCGCATTGCTGAGCTTGAAGAAAAACAATCGGAGCCAACTGAAACGGAGTGTGATACGTCTAATGAGCCGACGGAAACGAGCACTAATACTACTCCGTCGGATACTATAAATATTAATTTTGATTCCTTAAAGAGTGCTGCAAAGCAGGCTGAAGGTTTGAAAGATTTCACTGATATTACGCTTCAGATGACTGAGAACGGCAAGTATGTTGTTGCTGGCGGCAACGCCGTTGAAGATGCTGAAGTTGGTGGCTACTATCTATATATGTATAAGGAAAATAAGTCCGGTTCTTCTTGGAAGAAGATTTTGGCTACCCAGAGCGAAATGGGTTGTGACCAGTTCTCTCAGCAGCAAAAAGAAGTATTACACGGTTTAGTGAACTGTGTTGATAGTGACGGTTATACGACGAATCTATAGTTTAGTATAGAGTACGTGATCGTAAGAGATGTTATTGTCCTCGCCATGTGCGAGGACTTCTCTTTTGTAGAGAGAGTGGTCGAACTCTGGAAAGAAAGTATCGGCTTCAGTGTCAGTTGCATTTACTTCGGTAAGGTAGAGCTTGTCGCAGTGTGGAAGCATTTGCTTATAGACCATGCCGCCGCCGATTACGAAATATTCAGTATCTTCGGACTTATGATTGGCAATAAAAGCATCTAAGTCGGTGACAGCATTTAGGTCGGCCGGTACGTCTTTGGCGTCTGGCGTGAGAATAAAGTGCTCGCGATTTGGAAGCTTACCTGGAAGACTACGCCAAGTATTGAGGCCCATAAAAACTGGATGGCCAGTGGTGACTTTTTTAAAGAATTTAAGATCGCCAGGAATTTTAAAGACGAGGCCGCCTTTTTTACCTAGTTCGTTATTTTGGCCGATTGCGGCGATTAAAGAGAAGCTCATTAGGCGGTTACATCCATTTTAATTTTGCCTTGGTGCTGATAATCGATGAGCTTAATATCTTTGAGCTCTTTCGAACTATCAAATTTGAAGAAATCTTTAATGTCTGGATTAATCCAAAGCTTTGGCGCATCGAATAGCTTGCCGTCTTGCGCGATTTTTTCGTCGCGGCGACGGAGCTGCTCTTTGATGCCATCGATTTGGTTTTCATAGATATGGGCGTCATTGATGACGTAGGTCATCTGGCCGGCCTCCATGCCGACAGATTGAGCAATGAGGTGACAAAGAACGGCATATTGAGCAACATTAAACGGCATGCCGAGTGGAACATCGTTGCTGCGGACGGTGACCATCATATTGAGGCGAGGTTTTTCTGAATCGGCTTTTGATACATGCCATTGCGTATTCCAAACGCAGCTAGGAAGAGCGGCGGTCGGAAGCCACTCGTTTTGCCAGAGCGACATGATCATACGGCGGTTGCCTGGGTTAGTCTTGAGGGTTTCAATGAGACTTTGAGTGAGCTGATAGCGCTTAACGATCCAGCCGTAAGCAGTGCCAATGGTGTGGGCAAATTCTTTTGGATCCCATTCTCTGCCCTGATACTTGCCGTCTTCGGGAATTTCCCATTCGTCCCAAATTTTGATACCGCGATCATGAAGCCAGCGAACGTCATTGCTTTGCTGCTGATAAATCCAGAGCATTTCGAGGACGGCTGTTTTAAAGGCAACGAATTTAGTAGTGAGAATTGGAAATTCCTCGGATAAGTCAAATTGAAGAATCTGATGAGGAAGGCGAATTGTGGCCGACTGTAGCGCGCCTTGGGCGGCGTGATCTGGAATATTGCTTTTTGCGCCACTGTCTTTGCGCTTGTCGGTTGTAGCGTAATTAACGATGCGTTCGCCGTGTTTCAAGATTTTTTCGCAGAGATCAAGATATTGATCGTCGAATTTACTCATAGTTCCTCCATTTGTATCTATTGTATCAGAAAAAGCCACCCAGATTAGTGATGGGCGGCTTTAGAGCAGCATTTTACGCTGTAAAAAAGATGAAAGATTACTGCGCCAGTAAGTATACCAACGGTGTTGCGAAGTATATCTACGAGCTCGAAGGAGCGTCCAGGTATTACGATTTGAGCCAGTTCGTCAGTGATTCCAATTATTATACAGAGCAATAATGAAATAATTGCGTCATAGAATGGATCTAGGTTGTCGTAATAGGTGGCAATCATCGTTAGTAAGGCTAATACGAGATGAATGCCAAAATGGGCGCAGTCGCGCAGGATTACTTCCGTAATGTAAATATCTTGGATATTTAACGTGGAGCAGATTTTTTCGGCGAGATAAAGTGAGAGCTTCCCGCTAGATTCGCCGTTTTGGATGGTTAGGAAAATAGTTAGTCCGAACCAGATTGATGGCGATAACCAAATGAGATACTTTTTAATTTGCACATATATCACTCCTCTCTGAAAAGAACAAAAAACATGGTGACTTTTATAGAGTATAACATGGGATTAATAAGTGTTAAAATTGTTGTATGGGTATGAAAGAAAAAATTCCGTTTTATGATTCGGCAGTTGTTCCTTATCATATTGGTAAATCGATATTATTTGGTACGTTGAAAGGTTTTCCTGGGCGTAAGATTACAGTAATTGGCGTTACTGGCACGAATGGCAAAACGACGACATCGTTTATGATTTGGAAGATGCTAAACCACGCTGGTTACAAGGCAGGCGTAATGACGACGGTTGGTTGGGGTGTTGACGAGATTCATGAACAAAAAGAACATATGACGACAGTTGATGTTAGTTTATTGAATAAACGCATTAAGACAATTGTCGATTCTGGCGCAAAATATCTAGTATTAGAGCTGACGAGCCATGCTTTGGCACAGCATAGAGATTTGGGTATTCCGATTGAGATTGCGGTAATGACGAATGTGACGCATGAACATCTAGATTACCATAAGACCTTCGAACGTTATCGTGACGCGAAGCGCAAGATGTTTAAAAAGGCAAAGTATGGCATTATTAATGCTGATGATCCTTCGGCGGAGTTCTTTGAGAAGGATGTTTCTGAGTATGCGACTTATGGAATTAAGGGCGGTGATTTGCGCGCAAAGAAGGTTAAGCTTCGTCCAGACGGTGTAGAATATGAGCTTGATGATGGACTAAAAGTAAAGACGAGGATTGCCGGACAATTTAATGTTTCTAATTCCCTAGCCTGCGTTGCGGTTGGGCGTCGCTTGGGCCTGAGCGATAAACAAATTGTGGATGGCATTTATGCGCTAACCGAGGTAGAAGGTCGCATGGTAAAGATTGATGGTAAGCAGAAGTTTACGGCAATTATGGATTACGCTCATACGCCTGATGCCTTCGAAAAACTATTGCCAGATATGAAAAAGGCGACCGAAGGTCGATTGATCGTAATGTTTGGTTCGGCTGGCGGTAGACGTGATCCGTCGAAGCGTGAGCCGATGGGGGAAATTGCTGGTAAGTATGCCGATATTGTCGTGCTAACTGAGGAAGATGATCGCGACACGCCAGGAGAAGAGATTCTTGAAATGATTGCGGCTGGTGCGCGCAAGAGTGGTAAGAAAGATGGTAAAGATCTCATCATGGTGCATGATCGTCCTAGCGCGATTCTAGAGTGCTGCAAGATGGCTAAGAAAGGCGATACAGTGCTCTTCCTCGGCAAAGGCAACGAGAAGACGATTGAGCGTGCAGACGGTGCTCACGATTATTATGAGCTAGACGAAATAAAGAAAGCTTTGAAAAAGATATAAAAAATATCTCCCTTATGGGAGATATTTTTGTTGGACTAATCTTTAGCGGTTGAGCTTGCCGTAGTTGGTCCAGGTCATTTCGGTAACCTTGCCGTCTTCAACCTGGAATTCGAATTCCTTCCAAGTCTTGGCCTGGAATTCGATCTTTTCGTACTTGCCGCCCTTGTAGTTGTCGTATTCTTTGGATTCGCTTGGTTCGCCAAAGACCTCGATGAGCTCTTCGCGGCTACTACCGAGATGGATGCCACCGTAGAATTCGATCTTTTCAAGGATAGCTTGCTCGTCTTTATCATAAGAGTCGCTGATAGTGACACTACCAAGCATAGCATTTGGGAAGGTAGTATCGTCGCTGGAATCGTTGTATGGAGTGACCTTGAAGTCGGTGTCGTTCTCTTTGTTTGTGAGGTAGCCACCGCCGATCATGATCATATATTTACCAGCAGGAACCTTTTCGTCTTTGACTTTGCTGTTGACTTCGTAGCCAGACTTGCTGAGGTCGGAGAGCTTGCTGCGGAAGGTGTACTTCTTGCCGTCGATCTTAATGAAGTAAGCATCGTCAACCTTAGCTGGATCAGTATACTTATCGCTGCTACCGCCATTGCTACCGTTGTTGTCGCCACCGTTATTATCGGCGGTTTGCGAGCTGTTGTCGCCATTATTGTCGCCGCCTTTAGTGAGCTGTGGGATAAGTAGTACAGCTGCGACGACGCCGCCTGCAATGATAAGGGCTGCTACGATAATAGCAACGATAATGCCGGCGTTTGATTTTTTGTCGGTTTTTGGAGCTTTGTTAGCACCAAGAACATTTTCGCTCATAAAAAACACTCCTAGTTGATTAATTTATAGACTGTCTTTAATTATAGCTTAAAATTACTAACTTAGCCATAGGCTAACGCAACGAATATAGCCGCCACCCTTCTTTAATTCGGTGACATTTGGGGTGAGGCAAGTGAGGCCGCGTGCTTCAAGTTCAGCTTGAAGTTTTGGTGCTTTGTTAGACATAATGACATGTTTGCCGGTACTGACGAGATTGCAGGCAAAGCCCTCCGTGCATTCGTTGAAATCGACGATGATTTTGTCTAGGTCGTTAATGGCTTCGAGTTGAGCGCGCGAGGCGTCATCGAAAGCCATTGGGCAGTAAGCGATGGTGTGATCGTCGATAATCGAGAGTGCGAGATCGAGGTCGTACTAGAAGCTATCGGCATGATTAGTGAACGGATTGATATGCTCGGTGCCATCTGGGTTTAGCTGCGGTTTTGTATGAAGTTGAATAAGTTCTAGGCCGAGTGTCTTAGCGGCGAAAGCCTGAGCGGCTGGTTCGGAGCGATAGCCGCGGCCAGCAAAAAGATATTTGCCACAGCGAAGAGAATCTCCCTGCCCTGAGAATAGAAGGTCTTTTGGTGCGTCATAGCATTTATAGCCGAGGGATTGAAGCTGGGCCTTAGCGTAAGGCTCCTCGGCTTTTCGAGCTTCTGGAAGGCGAGACATGATGGCGACGCCGTCTTTGATGAGAGCCCAGTTAGCGGTATATACGCCATCTTGGCAGCCTTCTGGTGCTGCAACTTTTATTAGTTCGATGCCAGCTTGCTCAAAACACTTAAGGATTTCGGCATGTTCGGCACAAGCTTTTTTAACGTCAATTTGCTCCTTATTGTAGTAAGGATTGATTTCGAATTCGTCCGCAAAAAAGTCTGCGCCTGATACTAGGAGTTTTTGATTGATCATTTCTCTGCTGGTTGTTTTGGTTCGTAGTTTGCGATGCCGTCGACGATTTCTTCGGATTTAAAACCGAGAGCAAAAGCGGTCATGGCAGCGGCGCCCATATATAAGCTAGCGGCTGGGTCAGTAACATAGGTAGCTACTTCGAAACGTTCACTGTTGTAGGTAAGAGTAGCTTCGGCGCCCATCTTATAAATCTTGCCTGGGGTAACTTTTAGATCGGCGCTGCGATCATTGCCGTAAGAGAAAGTTGCGGTTTTGCTCGGGTATTCAACGAAGATACGATAATTCGAATCATCGCGATTAAGAATGCTGAAGTCTGGCTTTGTGTTGAATAGAATGGCGCGCTCGTCATCCGATTGAGAGTCAATAGAAGAGCTATTGATATCGTCGGTAATGACGGCGGCATAGATTGGCATGCCATAGAATAGATGATTAGCGAGGGCGTGGCTATTAGCCGAGACGACGGCATAATCGGTGCCAGTCTTCCAAATCTTGAATAATTGTTTATAGAGATCTGAGGTGCTTTTTGGGTTGATTACGAGGCCCGTGCGCTTGTCGCGACCTTTTAGGATCTCTTGTAAGTAATGCGCAGTGATATCCCGCCCGTTTGCGCCAGTAGTGACAATAATCTTTAAATCTTTTGCAGGGTTGCTGTAGTAAGTTTTAAAGAATTTTGCCTTGGCTTTTTGAAGTTTTGGTTTGAGTCCGGATTTCTTCTGCTTATCTGCCATAAATAAAGTATATCATTTCTTAAGAAAATGTGCTATAATACCGTTTATCACGTTTTGCTTTTGCTGGCGCGACGTTCGTTTAATCTTTGAACGGTGGAAATATGCGTCCTTTGGGCGTTTTACGTTCGTAAGATACTCACTGGCGTATATTGATCCACAGTATTTAGATTTTTAGATTTCTATCTATATGTGCCCGTAGCTCAGCTGGATAGAGCGTTAGCTTGCGGAGCTAAAGGTCGTACGTTCGAATCGTATCGGGCATACCATTCAATTTGAAATCTAAAACAAAAAGCACTCTATTTATAGGGTGCTTTTTGTTGGTTGCGTTATGCTAGAATGAAGACAGTAACTTAGTTAAAGGAGACTGATATGGGGAGCGGCGAAAAAAGAAAAATTCCTGGTACTAAATCTGAGTGGTGTCGCGAGCTGCCTGACGATTATGATAATTCCCTTGTTGATAAGTATGGCGAAAATTACGATAACGGTTGGAACTTTGACGAATTTAATGATGATGAAGATGATGAGAAAGTGGACTCGAACAAGTCTAGAGAGTATTAAATATCAAAAAACCGCCAGATAGGCGGCTTTTTGATGGATTAATGCGCGCCGCCGTTACAGAGGTCGCGAATTTTATAATCGAGTTCTTCTAGCTTTACGTCGTGCGAGGCGAAGAATTTTTGAGATCTTTCGAATACTTCATCTAAGAGTGCTTTGTTGCCGCAAGTGTCATTTGCGGAGAGCTCGAAGTAATTTTTGGTATTCAAATATGTGCGAAGGTAGATGTAGAGTAGCTCGCCATTAGACATTTTTTCGGTATATGGGAGATAGGAGGTCATGAAGACGTATGGGCTAACTTTTGATTCTGGATCATACTGATTACTTGGTTTGCAGCCAAAGTCGTCGTATATCATGAGTGACTTATCTGAAATACAGTCTATCGTAACGGAGGTGGACGAAATGTCTTGTTCGTTCTCTTTCTTTGACCACTCGTAATGAATTTCATATGATTGGCGAATTGATTCGATATCAACAATGAAATGGCCATTGCTTGTGTCGCCGTTGTTGTGATGCTCTAAGGTTTCTTTGCGAATGAGGCCTCCGGATAGCGGTGGAGTCTCGACGTATTGATCGACCATTCGATAGAGTGTTCGGTAGACTGAATGACGTTTTTTATCTGGCATATCGCTAATTAGGCTAGGCAGATTATCTATTCTCAATTCGTCTTCGATTGGCAATAGAGAGATAAAAGATAGTACTGCGATTATGCTAATAAACAATAGAAGAGAGACTAAGATAACGATTTTTATGAATCTTCTTCTGTTTTCTGAGGATTCGTTGAGGTATTCTTTTAAGTTTCTCATATTAATTCTTTCCTGTCTTACGAATATTGTCAGTGTAGGCGTAAGTGTATGCACCGCTTGTATATGTAGACAAGTCGTATTCGTGAGCGTTTGTCCAGTCATATGATGCTGAACAGCCTGCTTCGCCAATAATAATCTTGTTTGCCGTCGTATCGATACCGAGGACTACGCCGGTATGTCCGCATGGAGAGTCACCACAGAGGGTGGAACCGGATTTAACGCTGAAGATTGCATAGACTTTTGGAGTCGTGCCGCCATCGACGAAGCCCTGGTTGCTGCTTAATAGCGTAGATACTACTTGGCCGCCATGTGGTAGGCCTAGATTAGCGGTAGTATATTCATGAATAAACCAAGAGCTAAATGCAACACAGTTTTCTAGGTCAGACGTACAACTTGTAGTATCTGGAATGTTCCACTTTGAGAATTCGCTGTTTGGATAGCTTCTAGGCGATAGGCTGCGGTACGCTTCCATGAATTGCTGCGCTTGCTCGAGTGTCATTCCGCCGGAAAGAAGTCCCCCGCCAGATGTTTGTGGAATTAAGCGATAGACGGTGGCATCTTCGCCTTTTCTTTCCATGCGCATACTGCGGATAATACCGACGTAGGCTGGGCCGCCGGCTGATGCTGAGGCGATTTTGCCGTAAGAGCCGCCATAGCTGCCAACGTACATTTCGATATGGCCGTTATACCACATGATGTCGCCTGGTTTGAGATCGGATTCGCTCTTTGCGTCAACCTTTTCCCAAATATCTGTTGCGCTTGCCAGATGATCGCCCTGTGTATCTGTGTCTCCCTTCGGGAAGTCGTTATCGACGCCAAGCGAATGTACAACGGTTGCGATGAAATGCCCACAGTCTTGGAGGCTGCCACTCATGCCGAGCCTGTCAAATTCATCTTGGTAAGTATCTGTTGGATTATCATAACAGTCTTCCTTATTTGTTTCGAATGGCACCCAATCGCCGCTCTTAGTCTGGCAATTACCGTTTGATTGGACCGGCCATGTCATGCCAACTGCTGTTTCGGCGAGATCTTCCCCGTCGACAGTTTCAACTTCTGGGTCGTCCTCGTCTTGGCAGGATGTCGTACTCGTTGAGCCGTTGCCGCCAAATTTGCTTGCGTCAGGATTTCTTGCAATTGCTTCTTCGAGAGATGGCCAAATATTGCCTGGGTCGGTGTGGTTATCTCCTAAATCGTTGCCGATGCCTGGCGAATGCATGTGTCCAACAACCCCCTTAATGTTGTTTTTGAACTCTTCTTTTGCCGTGTCATATGTACCGTCTGAGCCCGCGAAGCGAATATTGCTGCCTTCCCATTCTACGCTTGTAGTGAGCGGGATTCCGGTTTCGCTGGCGATTGCGGCGAGTAACACGGCTAGATAATCCCAATCATTTGCTGAGAAGTTTGAGAGGTCATATGGATTGTCTGGTTTTGATCCCCATACGTAGCCGACGATCTCGATCTGCACAGAAGATGAGTCTGCTGCTACGGTAGCTGCAGCCGTGGTAGTGATCGGGAAGTTTTGGTAACCCTTTTGTTTATGAATGTCTACGATGAAGTGCGCTGGATACTTGTTTCCGGCTGGATATGCGGCATAGCCTACGCTTTCGCCTTCTGTATTGTGGAGAAGGATTTTATTTGGCTTTCCGTCCGTTGTGCCGTAGGTGTTTGGATGCTCGTCCAGATCTCCGGCTTGTGTGACATCTTCTTTTTCGATTCCTGGTACGCCATCGGTTAGCCAGCCGTCTTCCCAGGTGTACGAGTTTGTAGCCATTAATTTAGCCTGATCGACGCTCGGGAATGAGGATGGTTTGTCGGCGAGGAGGTTGTTAGTTTTTGGTGCAGTATATGAAGTAGTTTTACTTGAAGAATCGCTGCCGGAGCCATTGTTAGCGTAAGTGTTGTAGATTTCGCGAGCGTAGTCACGGCGTTGGCCCATTTCTTGCCATTTGTAGTGTTGGCCATACTTATTATTTTCAATTTGACTTACGCCGCTATCCAATATTGGATCGCTTCCTCCGACGGCACCTTCGACGCCCATCTCAAATAATTCGGCATAACTTTCTGGTTTGTCTTCGCCGACATTGTTGATTTGTCCGACGAACCAGGTGTTCCACATGGACGTTAGGTAGTCGCTACTTGTTTGAAGCCAGTCTAGCTCTGCTTGGATGGCGATATCGTTTACGTCTTCTGGTGCGTCGGTTTTACCCCAATAATTACCGCCAGTTTTTGTATTAACCGTGTTAATAAAGTCTTGTGAATTGGACTGAAAAAGACCGTAGCGGCCGCCGCCGTTATCTGCGAATGGATTAAAACCTGACTCCTGTTGGTAATTTCCGAGGATCCCGGCAATAACGGCTGCATTCGTAGATACGCCGTCGATATTTGCGTCTACGTAGTAGTTCCAGATTTTTTCGAGGTTACTGTTGCCTGATAGTTTCTTGGCGTTACAGCCGCCAGGAAGTGCGTTGTAAAATGTGTCGACGAAAGTCTGATAGCCGTCGCCGTCAGTTGGGTGGATGGAGTCTGATTTGAAGAATTCGTCTACTTTGTCTTTTGCGGCGCTTTCCCAATCCGCAACAAGAACATTACTGTTATTTTTCTTGAATTCATCGACTGCTTCGTTAAAGAAAGTGTAAGTAAGGTCTTTCGTGAAAGGCTTCATTAAGATATAAGTTTTATCTTTACCGCCCTTGCTGAGCATTTCCTCGAATTCTTTAACTGTGCTGTCTTTATCGGAGGTGTCAAGATTTGTACCTAATGCCATGACGACATACTTTCTGAGTTTATTGCCGTTTTTTAGCTCTTCGAGTATTTTAAGACCGCCTTTATTGCTTGATTCGCCTTGGCCGAAAACTTTACTAGATTGGCTATGGATTTCGACGCCGGTCATTTTCTTTTTGATTAGTCTTTTGGCGCCCTCTGTGTATGAGTCACCGATCCACGTGATGTCTTTGCCTTCAGGCTTGGCGGAACAGGTCTGAGTGCCCTTGTCTTCGCATTCGTCTGGGTCGTAGAACATGATGTTGTTGTTGGCCCATTTATCGAGCTTGTCAGCCTTTAAAGCTAGGCTAGGCTGACAGATTATAAGCGTTGAGAGAAGACATAGAAAAATAGTCTTAGCTATTTTAACTCTTGTCCACCTTTGCATGATTTAATTTTAGCATAAACGGTACGGAAAAAGTATAGTCTGGATTTGTTTTAACGGGGGTTTGTGATAAGATAGGAAGTGGAAGCGTGGCCGAGTGGTTGAAGGCGCACGACTCGAAATCGTGTAGGCGGCAACGTCTCGGAGGTTCGAATCCTCTCGCTTCCGCCAGGAAGAGACCGTGTAGGTCTCATTTTTGATCCCATTGTCTGATAAAATGGAGAAAAAGGAGTAATTATGGCGAGTATTTTTTCGAAGATTATTGCAGGCGAAATCCCTTCTTATAAGATATATGAAGATGAGAAGACTTTTGCTTTTCTAGATATTAACCCAGAAAGTAAAGGACATACGCTTGTTGTCCCGAAAGTTGAAGTTGATAAAATATATGAGCTCAGTGACGAAGATTATCATGCCCTATGGGCGGCCGTAAAAAAAGTAGCGGCGCGAATCGAGGAAGTGTCTGGTCGCCGTACTTTGATGAAGGTGATTGGCACGGATGTGCCACATGCGCATGTCCACCTAATGCCGATGGATGAAACTTGGGAGTATGGTAGAACTTTGAGCCTTACGGAAGATGAGTTTCGTGAGATTCAGGAAAAGCTCGCCTTCTAGTTTTCTCTGCTCTTCGCATTCTTTTGCCGTGAACGAGTTCACGAACGGTTGCTCTCCTGCTGAGTGCTTCGTTGCAAATATATTTAAAGGTCAGATCGTCGCTGGCAAGAGTTTTGAACGATTCTAATATGGCTTTATCGAATTCTTCGTTTGCTTCGTCGGCTTCCTTGTCAATCCCAAAGATTTGATAGAGTGCGTCGGTGCAGGCTGCATGGATTCTTTTGTGTGAGGTTTTCGCTCTCTCTGTAAAATTATCAGGTTCCTCTACGAGATTACAGGCTAGTGCTCCGGTTTGCGATTGGAGGAGAATTTCGATAAGGATTTTTTTACGGAGATTTTCATCGATTGCGCATGGCTGAATAATGCCGTCTTTGAGTTCGAGCGCGTCAACGGCACTTGCGACATGCGATGGCATCGTCCCGACTATATAGTTTGGCGTACAGTTGAGATGGGTGAACTTGCCGCCGTGCTCAAAATACTTAATTCTATTACAGCCTGGCGTATTGTCTCTGGAATGTTTTTCGATGTTTTTGAATTTTTTGGCGATTGGTTCGGGGAGAGTGGCGCTGCAGGCATCAATGCTAAAAACCGTGTCATATTTTGAGCCTTCATTTGGAAAACCGAAGATGATGTCCACGCCGTTGACGAAGTCGTCATAATCGGAGCCCGGCTCTGTATAGGATTCGCGATTAAAAATCTGATCGCTTGAACCCATGTAAAATAGGATAGCTTCAAGCGCTTTGTCTGTATCGAGAGAAGAAATCATGCCGGCATTTTCGAGCATTTCGTACTCTTTATCTTCGACGAAGTCGGCATCTTGTTTAACTTCGTTTCTGTTAAAACCGCGAGCGCGGAAGAATTTATTTACTGAAGTGCGATTACTCTCGAAGGCATCAACGAGGGCCGAAAACTTCTTGTCACGCTCCGTCTCGTAGTTGTCCTCGGAGTCGGTAATTCTGTAATCTTGAACGGTTTTCATGTTTGTTTTTCGCAATTATTATGTCTATTATTAGCATAAACGGGATAAAATGTCAAGAGCGAGTAAAAAAGCCGGCGCAATGCCGGCTTTTGTTAATTGCAGCTTTCTATCGTGTTTGATACTTTTCTTTCAAGCATTCTTCTTTCTCTTCTGCTGTGCTTCAGGGGGTTAAATGCGAGCGTAATTTCGCCGCAGCTAATCTTGTCTGTCTCTGCATAAGAGCATTTGTTTGCCAGTATCGCACTGTTGATAAGTTTGCTTACTGTCTTTGGAGATACATGATGTGCGTAGTTTCTAAAATACAATGTGCTTTTTGCGCCTATACGCTGGATCTTCACTTTTTTTCCCTGCATAATAATCACCTCCTCGGGAAATATCGTTCTGACCGGTTTGCGAACTGTTTCGCAAGGGGCAAGTAACTATGTGTATTTTAGCATACAATGTCGAATTTGTCAAGGGTAAGCAAAAAGAGCAGGCTTTGACGCACCGCTCTTTTATGCTCTGTTAGACAAGCTCGAATTCAGCTTTCATATCTTCGAGAAGATGCTGCTTGGTTTCGAGTTGTTGCTTAGTTTCGTCGACGAGCTCTTTTGGCGCCTTCTTGACGTAATTTGGGTTACGGAGGCGAGTTTCGAGAACGTCGATTTCTTTGCCGAGGCTCAAGATGCGCTCTTCGAGGTTAGCCTTGTACTTTGCGTGAATATCGGCTGGAATTTCGAGGTAGATATTTGGGTGGCCAGCGATTGCAAGATGGAGGCCATTAGCGTCTTCTGGCTTGATCTCTGGTATACCTGGCGCCTTAGTGTAGTGTTGAATGAGAAGCTGATTATCGTAGACGAGTTTGTCGTCGTAGAATGCGACCGGATAGCTACTAGCGCCTGGGAGGCTCTGGAAGTGGCTTCTGATGTTTGTGACGATAATCATAAGCTCTTCGAACTTTGCGGCCTTTGTAGCGCTAAATTTGAGCTCAGAAGGCCATTTCTGTGTGATACACATACCTTCAGTCCAGCTGAGTGTCTGCCAAATCGTTTCTGTAACGAATGGAGCGAATGGATGGAGCATAATAAGGATTTGCTCCAAGGTTGTCTTTAGGAGCGGGATATTCTTCCAGAGCTTCTCGCCTTCGAGGAACCAGTCGGCGTATTTATTCCAGATAAGGTCGTAAATAGCGTCGCCGGCTTCTGCGAAGCGATATTTTGCGAGGAGCTTTTGGATTTCTTTATTGGTCTTGTTGATCTCGCGGCAAATCCAATCTTCGCCATTGCTGGTTGCTTCGGCTTCTCCGTTTGGCTTTTCGGCTTTGTCGACCATGTCTTGAATGAGGCGGGAGATATTCCAGAGTTTGTTGCATAGATTACGGCTGGCGATGACTTTGCTACTGCTGAAGGCTTGGTTGACGCCGGCACTGCGGCTAGCGATGAGGCCGAGGCGGAGTGCGTCGGAGCCGTACTGGGCGACGATTTCGATTGGATTTATGACGTTGCCCTTAGACTTAGACATCTTTTGGCCTTTTTCGTCTAACACCATACCGTGCATATAAACGTCTTTGAATGGGACTTCGCCGGTATTATAGAGGCCGAGCATAATCATGCGTCCGACCCACTGGAAGAGGAGGTCTGCGCCAGTTTCCATGACGCTAGTTGGGTAATGCTGTTTGCGGTCGCTAGTAGTGATGTATGGCCACTGGCCAGAGCTAAACCAGGTGTCAAAGGTATCTTCGTCGCGGCGATAAGTTTTGCCGCCCTTCTCTATCTCGGTTTGATCGACGCGCTTATCAAAAATCCAATCGGTTGGATCGTCGACGTTTACGAAAGCAGGAATAGGAATTCCCCATGGAATCTGGCGGGAAATGTTCCAGTCCTTGAGATTCTTGAGGTAGTTGATGAGGACGCGCTTCTTGTTGTCTGGATGGAATTTGATGCGATTTGCTTCGAGTGCGTTAATGGCGTCGCGTGCGAGCGGCTCGACGTTGACGAACCATTGCTCTTTTAGGAGTGGTTCAATTACAGTGTCGCATTTGTAACAGTGGCCAACAGAGTGAACGATTGGCTCTTCGCCTCTTAATAGGCCCTGCGTTTCGAGGTCGGAGAGGACTTTTTGACGAGCGTCGGCCGTAGTCAGGCCTTCGTAGTTGGCGCCAGCTTCGGCGGTCATTTTGCCATCAAAACCGATGACGGTAATCATGTCTAGATTGTGGCGTTCGCCAACTTCGTAATCGTTCGGATCATGAGCTGGAGTAATCTTTACCACACCAGTGCCGTATTCAGGATCTGCATGTTCATCCGCGATAATTTCAATTTCGCGGTCCGTGAGTGGTAGCTTGACTTTCTGCCCGATTATGTTCTTGTAGCGATTATCCTCGGGGTTAACGGCTACCGCTGTATCGCCAAGAAGAGTCTCCGGGCGGGTGGTCGAGACGATAATCTCCTCGATGCCGTCTTTTGGCTTTACGAGCGGATAGGCGATTTGCCAAAGCTTACCCTTCTCGTCTTTATGTGTTACTTCGATATCTGCGAAGGCGGTTTGGTGCTTCGTGCAGAAGTTGACGAGTTTTACGCCGCGATAGATGAGGCCTTGCTTCCAGAGCTTTTCGAAGGTGTTATAAACGGTATCAACGACTTTTTGATCGAGGGTGAAGGTGAGGCTGTCCCAGTCGCATGATGCGCCTAGTGCACGGAGCTGAAGCTCCATATTGCCGCGCTGCTCGTGAACGAAATTCCAGACCTGATCATAGAGTTCGTCGCGACCATAATCGAAGCGAGTCTTCCCTTCTGATTCGAGTTTGCGCTCATAGACGACCCACGTTTCAAAGCCAGCGTGGTCAGCGCCTGGAATATACCAGGTATTGTCGCCCTTTAAGCGATGGTATCTCGTAAGGATGTCCTCAAGGGCAATTGTTAAACCGTGGCCGATATGTAGGTTGCCATTGGCATTTGGCGGTGGCATGACGATTGTGTAATTCTCGGCGTTTTTGTTTTCAGTAGGTTTGAAGGCACCGGATTTTTCCCAGAGGGCGTAAATCTCTGGCTCATATTGGTCCGGTTCATAAGCTTTGCTAAATTTCATACTGATATTATAGCATATTTCTACTTTGTTATAACAGAGGTAGTTTTAGATGATAGCTTATGTTTATATTAGAACATATTTCTACTATGTGATTTTTCGGAAGTTCGTTGAGTTTTCGGAAGTTGATAGGTGCTCTTCCCTGCTCTTAACAGAGGTGAATTTAGGCATAAACAAAATAATTCACATGAAAATGGTATGCAAAAAGCATTATCACTTTCACATGAAACTTGACAAATCAGAAAAATGTACCGTAAATGCATCTCGTCCGTCAAATGTTCTTGCGTCTTTTACCTACCAAACGATCGTAACTCGCTTGATGTTTCTATTATAGCGTAAGCGGGATGCTAAAGCAAGTAGAATCTAATAAAGGATAAGTATAAGCGGAATCGATGTGTAAAATGGTGTAAAATTGGGTTATGGCGTTTATTCGAAAATTTCCGACGGCAAGCGGCGCGACTGGCGTTCAGGTTTGCTGGAAGAAGAACGGGGAATTAGTTAAAACCGTTCATGTTGGCTCTGCGAATTCTGAGATTGCGCTCGAAAAATTGCTTAAAAAGGCGCAGGGAATTATTGATAAAGATAAGCAGCCTTTATTTGATTTAGGAGAATTTGATCGAAAAAAATGAGGCCTTTCGGCCTATTTTTTGAATATTTTGCGCTTTAGTTTGTTTATTGGGCGGAGCAGGGAATAGCAGAGATATTTTCGTCTATTTATTGGTATGTCGTAGGTGCCGGCGTAGTCAATTTGCGAACCGCCGAAAGATTTTTTGAATTTCGTGAAGCCGTACCATGGGTCTTTCGGGTTGTCTGAGGTGGTTATGCCCCAAAAATCGAAAAATTTCTTTCCGGCGGCCTTGGCGTCGAAAATCATTTGGATTAGCAAAATTGCGCCGGCTTCTTTTTTGCGAAATTCGTAATCTGCGCCGGCGTAGGCGTAATAGCAGGCTTCGTCGCCGGTATACATGATGGTTGCTGCAATAGGGGTAATTTTGCCTTTTTCGTCGGCATATTCGGCGATATATAGGGTTGCGAAGTCGAATTTTAGCTGATTTTCGAGGTATTTCCGCTCGTTTGTTTGAAAATTGTCTTTTTCTGCAACTTCGGCGTAAAATTTGAAAAATATTTCCATGTCCGCTCGGTTTTTGCTAGTTCGGATGGAAATTCCTTTTTGGGCGCGGTTTTTGTAGGCGCGAGATTTGTTTTTGCCGATACTTTGGAAAATTTCGGCTTCAGTCTGGTCCAAATCCATGATCCAGGTGTGTTCCGGGTCAAAATGTGCGGATTTTTTCGCGCCGATTTTGCGCATTTCGGCTTTTGAGAAGGGGATTGTGGGCTCAATTCGCGCAAAAAAGCTTTTTTTTGATTCTGCGAGCGATTTTATCGATTTTGCGGCGGATTTTAGCGCAGATTTTTCTTTGAGTGTCGGTCCGTAGGGCAAAAATAGGTAATTTCCAAGTGAAGTTGGCTTCAAAATTGCCATATATTCGAAATTTTTGCCTTTTTCGCGAAAAATCTCGAAGCCTTCGGCTTTTTGGAAGGCTTCCCAGTCGGTTGATTGGAGAAAATGATGCTTCATTTTATGCGCGTGGTGATATATTATTTCTTTTTGTAGTTTTCCACAGCTTTTTCCACAGGGGATTTTTCGTCTGTGAGTAACTTGACAATTTTATTTGTCTCGATTGCGGGCAAGTCGGTAGGGAGACAGAGAACGCGTTTGCAAATATCTTCTGCAATCGGCGTTTTCTTCGGATCGTAACGGTAGAGCTTAATGGAGTTTGGTCCTGGGTATAACAGAGGTGCATACCATCTTCTAATGAAATATCCTTGGCTCGACAATAGATCGTAGGCTTGGTTGGCCTTTGTGATTGTTTTGAACTCAATCGGGTAGGCCAGTAATGGTTCGTGCAGTTTTGTGATTTTGCTAAAGTGTTTCGATTTTAGTTTGCTATGATAGATATCTACATTTGTTTCGCGGCGAATATAGTTCGTTTTTAGCAAAGATAGCTGATCTAGTATGCGCTCGTTGATATATTTATTTGTTTTGCGCGGTTCGTCTTGATGTCCGTCCTGTTCGAATGGATAGATTGCCGGCTCAAGTAATCCGGTTTTTATTTCGAAGTTACGGAGAATTTGGCGTGGTTTGCCATGTAGGCGCTGAATTACTGCATTATTGACTCGATAGGTGCGCATACGGAAGGCCATTTGGCGATCCGGCGTCTTGAGCATTGAGAATTTTTCGATAATTCTCGCGTAAAGTTTAGGCATCTTTTGGCGGAGTAGAGGATTAATCCAGATTGCGCCGCCGAATTTTGTACCGGTGAGAACTTTTTCGACACCGAAAGAATGGACGGAAATGTCAGCGAGAATCCGATTGTCTTTGTCGCGAGCAAAACGGGTGACACAGTGTGCGGCATCTTCGACTAAAATTAGTTTGTGCTTGTCAGCGTATTTGCGAAGATTTGCTTTGTTGCTAATCATTCCCAGAGTATGCTGCATGACGAGGGCGCGAGTTTTGCCTTTTGCTAGCTTGTCGTCAGGTTTGCCGATACTCAGGAGGGACTTATCGATGTCGCAATATACGGGTGTTAGGCCCGAAACAAGAATAGGATTGATAGAGGTAATACAAGTGTATGGAGTTGTAATAACTTCGCCGGCGCCAAGAGTGTCGCGGATAGCTTCGAAAACAATTGCCATACCGAAGCGAGCCTTTAGGCAGAGATGCCAATCTTCGGCTTTGGTTTGGCTTAGAGCTGCGAGTTGCTCGCGTACTTTTTGACAGGACTCCTCATAGTTCATAAGTAAATTATAACTCAAAAAGACGGTAGTGTTTTTTATGCTATTATTGTTATGTGAATAGCAAGCCTTTGCCTCTTAAGATTGCAAAATGTATGAAATGGCTATTTTTGGTTTTGTCGATTGTGTCGCCATTTTTCTTTTTGCCAGCCCTGATGTCTGTTAGAGATAATTCGGCAGACGGTATTTTGGTAATGATGTTTTTGATGCCGATGATTCTGATATCGATTGCGACTATTGCAGGTATAACTCAGATTATCCTCGAGAGAGCTTATACAAAAAAGCAGCCATCTCGACGCGTGTCAAATAATAAAATGATGCGCGATGGTTTGATTTTGATATTAGTGATTATTGGGTTGTTAATCATAAGTATGCTGCTTCCTCTGCTTAGAGTATAATAGTAGTATGAAGTTTGTTGAATTAAAGGCGAGTGATTTTTCTAAGTTTGAACGCAAAAATAAATACGGGAATTTTTTTCAGACTGCTCAGCGCGCAGAGCTTCGCAAGAGGATGAATTATGGCGCACGTTTAATGGGCGTTGTCGATAAAGAAAAGACAGTCGGCGTTTTTCTTGTTATTGAGCATAATCATGAGGCTTGGGTACAAATGGGACCAGTTATGGATTGGTCCGACAAGAAACTAGTGAAGTTTTTTGCAACTGAGTTTAAAAAGTTCGCAGAGAAAAATGGCTATTGGCAGATTGAAGTGTTTCCGCCACTTTTGATTTCGACGCGTGAAATTGACGGTTCAAAGATTGAAGAATTTGATCAGCAGGCCGTGTTTGATATTTTTGCTGAAGCGGGATATAAACACGAAGGCTTTACGGTGGAGATTGAGAATAAGGCACAGCGCTGGGTCTATACGAAGGATTTGACTGGCTTAAAGACGATTTATGATGCCGAGATGAGCTTCAATGGAAGTACGAGAAAGAAGCTGCGTCATACACGCAGGGAAGTTGACGTTCGCCGGTTAACGAAAAAGTCTGAGCTTGGTGAATGGATCGAGGCATTGCGTGAGAGCAACCGTCGTAATGGAATCCCGACACGTCCACTAAAATACTTTGAAGATATTTGGGATTGTTTTGGCAAGGATGCGATTTTTGTAGAGGTTCGTCGTAAGGATAATGGCGAGCTCGTGTCGAGCGAAGTAGACATTATGCATCCAAATGAAATGGTGGCATTCTTAGCGGGCTCAATAGAGAAAAATAAGAAGTTTAATGGTTCGACGGCAATTAAGGGTTGGCAGATTGAGGAATGTCTCAAGTGTGGTCAGAAGCGTTTAAATCTATTTGGTATGGATGGAAAATTTTCGCTAGATAATCCATTGTTGCGCTTCAAGAGTGGTCTTCGTGGCGTAACGGAGGAATATATTGGCGGATTTCGCATTGTGCTGAAACCGAGAAAGGTATTCATCGGCAAGATTACTAATCGCGCGAAGAGGTTGATTAAACGATGATTTTGAAAGAGATTGACGGCAAAGAATTCGCAAAATTCCGCAAGAATATAAAAGGCGGCGGATTTTATCAGAGAACTGAGCGTAAGATTGTACGAGAGAAAATGGGATGGAAAGTCTGGTTCCTCGGTGTTTTCAATAAAGACGAATTGGTGGCGGCTGCGTTCGTGATGGGTAAGGATGGTAATTTGCTCGTCCAGATGGGGCCTTTGATGAAAAAGTACGATACGAAAGTGCTGCGCTATTTCGCTAAGGCGTTGCAAGATTTTGCTAAAGAAAAGCAATATGTGACTTTGGAAATTTATCCGGCCGAGCTTTTGAGCACACGTGACGTGAAGGGTGGAGTAATAAATGAATTCAACCACGATAAAACGTTCAAACTATTTAAGGATTTGAACTATTCTTATATGGGCAGGACGGTTGCTGTAGATCCGAAGGTGATTCGATGGATGACAGTGAAGGATCTGTCTCAGTTTAAAGATATGGCCGAGGTGCAGGCGTCGTACAAAAAGAATGTTCGTAATAAGTTAAGAAAAATATCCAGTGGTCTTAAAATTCATGTTCTGACTGACAAAAAAGAATTGGCGGAATGGATTGCGCCGTTAAATAGCAGCAATCGTAAAAATGGCGTTGAAGGTTGGGGAAGAGGCATTGATTATTATGAGGACATTTGGGATGCCTTTGGCGACCAAGTGAGCTTCATGGAGGTTCGTACGAAGGAAGATGATAAGCTCGTTTCTTCGCGTATTGTTTTTAATTTTAAAGACGAAACAGAAACCTTCTCGTCCGGAACGATTCAAGAGCTTCGCCAGTGGAATGGTATGACCTATATGCAGGATTGGCAGATTGCGGAATGCCTAAAGGCAGGGCAAAAGAGAATTAACTTCTACGGAATCGAAGGCGATTTTTCAAATAATAACCATTTGCTCGAGTTTAAGAGTGGATTTGGTGTGATTGTAGAAGAGTATATTGGCGGGTTTCGATTTGTCGTTAATCCGATGAAGTACAGGGTTCAAAAAACGAAGCGTTTGATTAGGCGTGGTGGCAGCTTTGCGAAGCGAAAGCTAAAAGCAATTAAGAAATAACCGAGCGTGGGGAGATGTCGAGCGAGTAAGGATCGCTCGATTTTTCTCCGGATTGAACAGAGTAGTAGGCGGCAGAGGCGACCATGGCGCCGTTGTCGGTGCTATATTTGAACTCTGGGACGTAGACTTGATGGGTTTGATCGAAGGCATTATGGAGTTCGTTGCGGAGTAGCTCATTAGCAGAGACGCCGCCGGCGAGAAGAATAGATTTGGTCTCGGGATGGAGTTCGGTGGCTTTTTTGAGCTTTTTAATAATGATATCGACAGCGGTTTTTTGGAAGCTGGCGGCGAAGTCGGCAATCTGTTGGTCGGTTAGATGGTTTTTTAGTTCATGTGAAGGAGTAGTAATTGGGAGACTGAGCTCTTTTTGGACGGCGCGGAGAACGGCAGTTTTAATGCCGCTGAATGAGAAATCGAGACCGTCGACTTTTGGAATAGGGAGTTGGTAGCGATTAGGATTGCCGTTTAAGGCTATTTTCGCGATGTTTGGGCCGCCTGGATATGGTAAGCCGAGGATTTTAGCGACTTTGTCAAAACATTCGCCTATGGCGTCGTCACGCGTGCTGCCGATGATTTCGAAATGATCATGGCGCTCCATGTAGATAATCTGAGTATGTCCGCCAGAGATGACGGCGGCAAGAAGTGGAAATTCTGGCTGATAACCGCTAAGCCAGTTAGCGTAGATGTGAGATTTGAGGTGGTGAGTAGGGTAGAAAGGCTTATTGTGAGTGATGGCGAGAGTGCGGGCGGCGAGAGTGCCAACGAGAAGGGAGCCGACTAGTCCTGGCGTGTGGGTGACGGCGATGGCGTCGATGCTGTCGAGGGTTTCGCCGGCGTCTTTGAGGGCCTTTTTGATAACTGGATTAATGGCTTCGATGTGGCTGCGCGCGGCAATTTCGGGAATAACGCCACCGTATTCAGCATGGATATCGATTTGCGATACGACAACATTGGACAAGACTTTTTGTCCGTCCTCAATGATAGCTGCGGCGGTCTCGTCGCAAGAAGATTCAATACCGAGAATTTTCATCTTAACTATTATAACTCAAATACTCTGTTTTCCTAAGTGCTTGTGGTATAATTTAGCATAAGGATAATTATGGGATTTTTTAGAGGTAACAGGTTTGGTATTGAATTCGGCCGCAAATCCGAGAAGTCTGGCTTCGCGAAGAATGAGGCAAAGACGGGTCAGGATAGTGGCGAGAACTATGGTTTTCGGTGGAGGACGATAATATGAGCTCAAACCATGAACTAGGGAAGGGAGACACTGATCCTACGAATAATTCAGGAGCGGAATGGCAAAATATGGAAAAACAAGAAACAGTTGATACTAAAGAGCTAAAAGAATTCTGGATGAATAATCCTGAGCTAATGAAAAAGCTTGGTCATGAAACGTTTGGAACGTTTAAGAAAATATCGATGGAAGATTTTTTGAAAATCAAAGAGTCTGTGGAAGAGGACGCCGAGCAGGAAGAGCTAGAAAAAAAGCGACAGCGACAGGCGATTGTAGATTACGTAAAAAACCTAAATAAAAACAAGGCCGAGGTTGATGATGGCGGTGAGGATTCTGAGCCGGAACCAGTGGTTGAGTCTGAGGAAGATGATAATGAGGATGCTGAGCCGGAACCAGTGGTTGAGTCTGAGGAAGATGATGACGAGGGTGTTGAGCCTGAAGATGAAGATGGGGATGACGAATCTGAGGACGATGAAGAAGTTAAAACTGAAGGCGATGATGAAAAAGTTGAATCTGGAACTGTTGCTGAGGACGAAGAAGACAAAGAAGATGGTGAGACGGAAGATCGTCTTTCTTTCATTAAAGAATACCGAGATGCATTAGAAGAGCTTGGTTATAATCGGCCGGGTTTCATAAAGAAACTATCTAAAGAAGATTTTGAAGAAGTCCAGGGGAAAGTTTTCAGATTTAAACTTTATGACGTCCATTCTGAAGAGTTTAGTAAGTTAGGTTACAAATCATTTAATGAAACTAATTCTCTGACTCCCGACGAGTTCGTGGATATTGTTAAGAAAATACGATCTGGAGATTTTGAGCCAGACGATGATGAAGATGAGGAAGAACCGACGGAAGAAGAGGATACGGATCCTAGCGAAGAGGACGTTGAGGATAAAGAAGAGGCTGAGGAAAGAGCGCTCTTTGATAAAACGAAGGTATTTTGGAAAGAACTTGGCATATCTAGCTACGATGACTTAGCAAATAATGCGGACTACAAAGATAAAGGTTTTTCCGAAATGTTTGATTCTGCCAAGCATGCCTACTACACCGAAAAGAGCGAAATTATTCATCTTGTTGATTCGAAGGTGTTTGCTAGCGACATTAAAAAGATGAGTATCGATGATGTTATCGACTTAGCTAATAAAGTTGAGGCGAAAGCGGCGGAGCTCGGCGCGGCAAATCCTGAGAAAAAAGACGCTGACGAGAAGAAAAAAGAACGAAAAGATTTCTGCATTCTTAACCAAGGCATTCTGAAGGAGCTTGGGTATAAGAGCTTCAAAGAGATTAGGGATTTGTCTGACGAAGAGTATGCTGCAGTGGCAGAGAAAGTTGCTGATTTTGCAAAGAATGACCCTGAAAAGACGAAAGAGCTAACCAGAAAAGTTCGTAGAGAGTTTATTGCCGTTTATGCGGATATTCTAGTAGACCTAGGTTACGATAAACCTGGTACGATTAAAAAGATGTCTCAAGAGGAATTTAAATCCTTATTCGAGAAAGCCAGCAAAATCAAAGCAAATTTGGCTTCCAAGAAAAACGAAAGTGAGCCGGCAAGTAGCGAGCCGGGTAAGAAGGCAGAACAGAAAGATTCTGACATAAGTGAAGCTGAAAAAGCGGAACGCACTGCGTTTGTGCTTGGAAACAGAGAATTAGTGTTAGCGCTTGGCGAGAACGCGAAATCGATTGTTTCTATTCCTCAAGATAAGTTCGAGGCAATTAAAGAGGCAGTCAAGCTTGCTTCCGAGGTTGAAAAGTCGAAGGTTCAGGTTATTCACGAAGTGAATGCGCCGACGGATATTGGTATGTCTGAATTATGGACGAAGCAGGAGCGCTTTGTTTACAATAATTTAGATTCAGTTAGAGCCGCTGCGGATGCTTGGAATAGCTACAGTGAATCTGTGCGTCGTTTAATGATTGTCGGTCGGTTTGATGGTTTTGGTGACTCAGCGCCACGTAAGGCTGCGCAGCTCATGGATCTCGTTGGTGCGGGCTTTATTGATAATATGCCAGAGAATATCGAGATGCCTCAAGAAAATAAGGACAAAATCAAGAATCGTGAATTAGGTAAGTTTGCTTCGGCGGAGAAAGTTGACGGCAAAGAAAGCGAGCAGGTGATGCTGGTTGAGTTTACGCCTAGTGAGCTGGAAGATTTGGTTGCCTATAGCTTTGCTGGTAGCGATGCGGAAGCGCATGCATACTTTGATGAGCTAAATAGGGCAGCTTACGTCTGGAATCATACTCCTGCCGATGTGCGTCGAAACTATATTAGTGGAAACTATGACGCTGATGCCGTGCGCAACAACGAGGCATTTAATGCGTTCCAGGCTTTGACGACGCTAAGTAAGATTGGTGATAATATCCCGCTAATCGGTAATGTCGAAGATGTTGTTCGTGCGTCGAAGATTAAGTTAATTGAGAAGGCAAATGAACTGGAGCGCAAGACGCGCATTGATAGCTTTGTCGAGATTCAGAATGCCGATGATATTCGCTTAATTCAGGTATCTCCAGAGAGACTTAGAGAGATTGTGGCAGCAAAGGCTGGCCGTACTGAGTTAAATAACTGGGATATGAATGAGCTATATTACGCAATTAGCGGATACAACAATCTCCCTGATGAGTATAAGAAGGCGGCATTGAAGGGTACGCTCGATACGAGCGATAATGAGTATCTTGCACGCCAGATTGAGATTCTTCGCGAGAATGGTTTGATTCCGGCGGTTGAATCTGGTAGCGATTCGCAACCGGCTGCGGCTTAAACTAAAAAAACCTCCGCTTATGACGGAGGTTTTTTGATCGCTATTGGTTATCTGTAGAATTTGAGGCTTGTGATCGGATCTTTGCGGGCAGCTTTTAGGGCTGGATAGACGCCGAAGAGGACGCCGACGATGAGGCTAACGCCGCCAGTAATGCCAAGGATTTGCCATGAGATATGTGGCGCAAATGGCGTAATTAGCGAAATCAAGAAGGCGAAGACGTAGCCGAGAATGAAGCCCATCAAACCGCCAATAACGCTAAGAATGATTGATTCGAAGAGGAATTGGAGAAGCACATGGCTCGAGCTTGCGCCGACTGCTTTGCGAATACCGATTTCGCGAGTACGTTCGGAGACGGAGACGAGCATGATATTCATGATGCCGACGCCACCGACGACTAGCGAGATGCTAGCAACGAGGGTGAGCATATTAGAAATAATCGATAGTAGGGAACCGGCTGGATGGAGGTTCTCGGTGCCAGAAACGATCTGGTAATCTTTGTCGCTTTTCTTTGCCTTAGATAACTTCTCGTTGATCGAAGAGATGGTATCGTTGACTACATCGGTTGTTTTGGTGCGGATATTGATTTGTTGGATCTGGATAGAAGATTCGAATGTACTAGCGAAATCAATATTAATAAGAATAGAGTTGTCGAAATCAACACCATTGAAATTAATTGGGTCATTGAGCTCGTTTAGGACGCCTACAACCATGAACTGTTGGCCGCCGTAATTGAAGGTGCGGGTTGCAGCTTCGGTGGTGCCAAAGATTTGTTCTGCGACGTTATAGCCGAGAACTGCGACATTCTTTTTGAGGCTATAATCGAGGAACTGGCCGCTCTTTAGTTGGAGGCCAAGAATATCTTTGAGGCCATCCTGCGTGGCTACGATAGTAGTGGAAGGGTAGGCCTTGTCGGCGATTGTGATGGTTGAGTTGCTGATTGCGAGCGGAGCAACTGCTTCTACGCCATCAACTTCTTTGATTGTTGCGACATCTTCTAGAGTGAGGTTGGATTTTGAGTATTGGCTAGCATTCGTAAGCTCAGCGATAATACTGTCAGTGACCTCTTTGCCATTTGATGGACGAACGAGAATTAAGTTTGCATTGTCCTTATTGCTATTTGTGCTAATAAGCTGGTTGATGCCGCCCGTGAGGGAAAGAATCAAGACGATGCTAGCGACGCCGATTGCGATGCCGAGGGCAGACAAGAAAGTGCGGCCACGGTTTTGGCGTAGGCTGTCAATTGCGAGATGGAAGTGGGTATTAACTAGGAATCTCATTTTTTGCCCTCCTTTTTGGTGGATTTTTTGGTCTTTTTGCGGGTAGTCTTCTTTGTGGAAGTCTTTTTAGTCGTCTTGCGTTTGATGACTGGTTTTTCTTCGGCTTCTTTTTTAGCTTCTTCTTGGATCTCGCCGAGTTTTTCGGTGAGCTCTTCGGTGGCTTCGGTAGTTTCTGGGAGCTCTTCGACTGGCTCTGCTGGGGCTTCTTCCTCCGGTTCTTCGGTTGAGGTCGGCTCAGCCGTGGTGACATTTTCACCGGTGACGATGACATCGCTGTCAGACTGAATTTCCATCTGGATAGGATCGCGAGATGGGAGAACTTTGACGGAGACTTTTTCATTTTTGCCGCCGCTACGAGGTAAGTCGGAATCGTCGACGGTCTTGATATCCGTGTCGATTTCGCCATCGAGCATATTGATTACGCGGGTAGCGTAGGTAGTGAGGGCAGGGTTATGTGTCACCATGATAATCGTGTTGCCGAGAGAATGAATCTCTTGAAGTTCTTCCATGATGATATGACTGTTGCGGCTATCGAGGTTACCTGTTGGCTCGTCGGCAAGAATAATGCTAGGGTTTGCGATCAAGCTACGCGCAATTGCGACGCGCTGTTGTTGGCCGCCGGAAAGTTGGTAAGGCATGTAATACTCGCGCTCGCGAAGATGGAAGTGCTCAAGAATGTTGTCAGCCATGCGAAGACGGCGAGTCTTATGGTAGCCAGAATAGATAAGCGGAAGGGAAACGTTTTCAATAATTGAGAGATTCGGTACAAGATTGAAATTCTGGAAGATGAAGCCGATTTCTTTTGCGCGGAAGCGGGCCTTTTTGCGCGAGGAGACTCGAGCGACGTTCTTGCCAGCGAGAATGTATTCACCAGAACTGGCTTGGTCGAGGAGACCGATAATGTTTAGTAATGTCGTTTTGCCGCAGCCTGATGGGCCCATGATCATGATGAATTCACCGCGCTTAACAGTGAGATCAAAGTTGCGAAGGGCATAAGACTCAGCATCGCCAAAACCGTAGCGTTTCGAGACGGCTTTTAGCTCGATGATTGTATCGTTGTCTTGATTTGGCATTTTACCCTAAAAAATAATTAGTTAATGTTGCAATTAACAATAATTATACTCTGTTTTTATAGTAAATGAAAATGCTAAAGCATGAAAAAGGGCCGGTTTTTTAATGAAACCAGCCCTACGCCAATTAGTGCCTGCCTTTGTATTTTTCTATTGCCTCATAACTTGTATCGTGTCGATGACCAAGAAGCCATCTTCTAATTTCGGCGCTCGCCTCGTAGACTTCTGGATCGATACCGGTTTTTGTATCTTTGATAAACAATAAGTATGATCCGTCTTCAAGCTCGCCTGCTAAGTTTAATGGGTTAGTGTAATGGGATCCGCCTTTGAATTGTACGTCGTCGAACGGCATTCCCCCCAGTTTTTCTGTTAACACGTGAATTTGCTCTTCGCGCGTCAATCGTTCTTCGCCTCTCTGCAATACTTCAAAAATCAAAATAGCCATAAGCGCCCCCTCCTAATTGGAAAAATTTGATAATGTGCCACATGAATTCAAGTATTCATAATTATACTATTAAATAGCTAATAGTCAATAGAGTGGTATAGGGCTGGGAAAAAGTAAAAAGTTGTGTTAAAATACAGAGAGCTGGAGAGGTGTCCGAGTGGTTGAAGGAGCACGCTTGGAAAGCGTGTAGGGTCGCAAGGCTCTCGCAGGTTCGAATCCTGTTCTCTCCGCCAAGTACTCAATTTTCTTCTTGAAAGAAGAAAATTGTTTAAGAAGAACTTATTCGAAAAGGAAGTCACGCACATGTCGCGACTTCCTTTTTGTTTATGAAGGTTGGCGGTATATGTGCTGTTATGGGTATTATGAGATTGATTTCTAAAATGGAAAAATATTTTCTCTAGAGCAATTGCGTTATAGAGAAAACAAATTTCCAAAATGGAAACTAGTTTCACAATACATGAGAGGCGTGCGGCGAGATAATCGGTAGTTGAATTCGCGAGACGATTTATGCTAAAATTAAAGCATAAGGAGTATGGGTGAGGAGTTATGAATCCACAAGAACAGTTTCCGCAAGGAAATGGAATGTCTAGCGGTCAGCCGAATAATTTTTTCACTGCAGTAGAAAATGCTGCGCCAAATCAGCTTGACGTGCAGACGACGACAAAGGGCGATGTCCAGATGAATGTCGTAAATGCTGTGAATGCGAACGGTGTCGTGAGCGGCCGTAAAGTCGTTGATTATATTTGGCAACGGGCTGCTATTTGCGCAATCATTATTGCAATCGGCATGTTTATCGCGGTAATCGTGATGGTTATTATTGCGAATGCTTTTAATGCGAACGCAATTGTTCAGGAAGAAGAGAAGAAAAGAGCAAACGATAAGTTGAGCCAGATTTATAATTCGCTCAATGTCGAAAGTCAGGAAGAGGCTTTGACGACGCTCGGTAAAGACGAGATTTTGTCTGGTACGGACATTCAGCAAATCCATACTTTGCTGAATGATAAGTACGGAATCGTTACTTCTTGGGATCCATCAGACGCAGCAATTAATTTTGCAAAGTCGAATGGAATGTACAGAGTCGTAAGCCTAAAGATGACGAATGCTGCGGGCGTAATTCGAGCGTTTGCTTATGCGCGCAAATCGGACAATCAGTGGAAGATTGCCGCTTATAATAGCGAAGATGAGAAGAATCCTTGCAAAGATTCTTCCGACGAAGAAAAGAAGGCACTTGCAGGAGTGGTAAGTTGCCCAGTGGTGGCGATTGAGGATGAAGAATAGGAATGTTAAATGGTATCGTTAGTCTAGCGATAGCAAGGGAGGTGGCGTCGGCACAGTTGTCGGCTCAAAAAACTGCGGATGAATATTATAGAAGTAATGCAAACTATACAATTAGTTACGATATCACTACGCGCGGGACGGTTAAAGGTGATATCGAAGAATTCCGTCGAATAGTTGCGGATATTTATGCCGATGAGCGTGGGTGGATTCGCGCTGGCGTAAAAATGGTAGAAGTTGAGAGTGGCGCACAAGCGCACGTGATTTTGGCGAGCGGTGAAGAGGTAAAGAACGCTTCGCCAACAATTTGTTCGGACAAATTAAGCTGTCAGGTTGGGCAGCTGATTTTGATTAACGATGATCGCTGGATGAATGCATCAGATTCTTATAATGCTTTAGGTGTGAGCCTGCTCGATTACAGGCGAATGGTAGTGAATCATGAGACCGGTCATTATCTTGGCCATCCACATATTCCAGTTTGTGAAATACCAAATGGTCTTGGTCCGATAATGCTACAGCAATCGACCGGTCTGAGAGGCTGTAGGCCAAATCCGTGGCCGCTTCCAAGCGAGTTGTGGGTAAGGAGATAAGATGAGGAGAGCTAAGGAACAGAAGGTGCGTCGTGAAATGACGCGAGATAAAAAATTATTCATTCTTGGAATAGTAGGAGTGGTGGCACTGCTTGGTGTTTTTGCAACTTTAGCTTTGACGCGCGAGAGGATTGCCTATGCAGAGGCGCATGATATGGTGTCGGCGATTGCTGGTACAAGGAGTACAATTGAAGATTTTCTAGACAATAAACCGGAAAGCTTAGATTTTAATGAAGCTGATCAAAAAAAGATTGACGAATTTGAGGCGGCAACAGAGAAGTGCAGGAACTATATAGAATCTTTGTCGGCTTCGAACGTACTAAAAGATGAGGCAATTGCGCAGGCGTATGAGTCGGTAAAGACGGAATATTCGAAGATTGAAAAATTGGATACAATTTGGGGAGATGTAAAACTTCTATTAGATTTAACGGATGAGAATATCGAGAAATTGAAGGCTTCGAGCAGCGAGTACTTGAAAGTTCTTGGAGAAGAATTGAGCGAGTATCGGGCCGAGATGGCGAATTATCATGAGTTACATGATAATGGCGCAAAGAAGGAAGGTTTAATAGAGGATTATGGGAAGATGCATAATATCGGCGCAGAGCTTGAGGAAAAATATGCCGAGATAAACCTAGATGATATTTTGGGAATGTCAAGAGATGACATTTTAGTTTTTTATGCGAAAATAGAAGAGTTAAATAATAAATTGTCCGAAAAAATATGAAACGTTTGTTTATTGTCTATAATCCGAGAAGTTCGCACTACGAGTCCGTAAAGAAGGATATTATTGAGCGTTTGCACGGATTGAAGGGGATTTTGATTGGCAAATTTGAGGTGGCGCCAACGAATGTCGACGAGAATGCAAAGCGTTTGGCGAAGATTCTGAGTTCGGGCGATCTAGTGATTGCGGCCGGAGGTGATGGTACGGCTAATATTGCGATAAACGGTATTATGCTGTCGAAGGCGCAGAATGTGAAGTTTGGCGTGATTGGCTATGGCAACTTCAATGACGTTGCGCGGACCTTTGGCAATTTGAAGCTTGATGATATTTTAAAAGGTCATGTTAGACGAGTATATCCTTTGGAATGTAAGATTAACGGGAAACATTGGCGATTCGGCATGTGCTACTTTACGCTGGGTATGTTTGCGGAGGCGTGTGCAGTTTTCGATAATCCGAAGACGAGAAAGACTTTGCGTAAGGGTGGCCGAAAGACAATTTATAGCTTGTTTACTTTGATGGGGTGGTGGTTTAAGAATCGCCGCCGTGTGTTTTTGCCTGAGACATTTCATCTTGGCGATTCATCAGAGGAATTTATTGAGTGTAAGAAAGTCTCTGATTACATGGCAGTGAATGGGCGTTCGGTTGCAAAGATCATGAAGGGGTCTGATTGGTACCAGAAGGATGCGGCGTTCTTAAGCATGACTGGTCAGATGAAGAAGTTTCGTAAGTTGGTGCCGATGATGACGAAGTCGGTATTTAAGCGGATTCCTGGCGTGGAGAGCGATTATGATTGTATCGTGTTCCCGAAGGCGACGAAGGTGATGATTCAGGCTGAGGGGGAGTACAAGATGATTTCTGGTGTGCGCACGGTGGAAATCGTGAAAGTTGGAAAGCCACTATTAGTTGTTTCGCGCTGATATAATATAGATATGAACGAAGTAGTTGGACGGGCGGAATATAAGATTGCGGATGCCGCAAAGGCATTGCGTGTTGATTTTCGCGGAAAGGTAGTCCTAGATATTGGTTCGTCGACGGGTGGTTTTACGGAGTTTGCGTTGAAGAGTGGCGCAAATAAAGTGATTGCGGTCGAGAAGGGGACAAACCAGATGAAGGCGCCGCTTAGGTTTGATGAGCGGATTGAGTTGCATGAGAAGACAGATATTTTTGAGTTTGTTTTGGGTGAGCCAGTGGATTTGATTCTAGCAGACGTGAGCTTCATAAGTTTGCGCGAGGTGCTTGGCTATGCGAAGCAAATGCTCGCAAGTGCGGGCACGGAATTATTTGTAATGTTGAAGCCGCAATTCGAAGCAAAACCGTTTCAGCTGAAGAATGGTGTCGTGAAGAATAATAAGATGCGACGCGAGATCATCGCGGATTTTGAGCTTTGGCTAAAAGCGAATGGATTTGTAATAGTGGGGAAGCGCGACAATGAGATTGCTGGGCGCTTCGGGAATGTGGAGCGATTCTACTATTTGAGATTGGCGAGATAAAAAATACCCCAAGTCGGGGGTATTTTTATTAATCTAGGTTACTCGCCTGATTCGGCAGGGACATATGTATTATTGAAGTCGTTTTCGCTAATAATGTAGCGACGGCCTTTGTAGTCTTCGGCGAAGTGACAGTTAGCGTCTCCGCTCATGGTTTTGTTTTCGCCTGGTTTACCCCAAGGGTCGTCAATTACGACGTCGCCGCCAGTTGGGTTCTCGATCATCTTAACTGGAACCTTTTTATAATATATATTCTCTTGGTCAGACGGTTGGAAGAGTTTATGGAAGGATTCGTCTGACATAGGGTAGTTATTGGCGTGGTCGGTTTCGACTTTCTTCGGGTTAGTGGCGAGCCAATCGCCCGGTTTTACGACGCGAGTCTGTTCGACTTCGGCAACACGGCTGCCGTCTTCTTGCTTGTTCATGACGTAGGTTGTTACGATATATTCGCCTTGTTCCTCGTCGTAGGAAACATCCTTGTCCTCGTATTGACCGTTTTTGAGACCTTCTTCGGTGACAGGGACGATTTCTACTGGTGCTTTCTTAATGTAATATTCAGCTTTGCTAAATAGCTCATCATATTCTGGGGTTTTGAGGTCGACTTTGGTTGGGGATTTTTCGGCTTCTTCCGAAAGGGTGTCCCAAGGGGTTGATTCAATAGGTTTGCTATTACGCGCGGCTGGATCGTTGTCCATTATTTCTCCACTTTTGTTTTAAGATTTGTATTTTTGATACCCAATATAGCCATTATAGCAAACTTCTTATGTTTTGTCAAGAGGGTAGGGAAAAGCCACCCCTGTTGGAGTGGCTTATTTTTTAGTCTACAGCATTGTTGGTATAAGTTATGAGCTTATATGATAGGCCATTGAATTGCAGAGATGCGGTTTGGTCAATTATGCTCCAGTTGCTTTTTCGGGATAAATCCGGGAAGAAGGCATTACAGCCAACTGAAACTGAATCAACGTAGGCCACGTAGGCGTATTTGCATTTCTTATACAATAGCCGATAAGCGTTGGCGCCGCCTATAATAAAGAGCTCGTCGAATGGAAAGGCATCTAACTCTTCGATACTATGTATAATAGTTGCGCCGTCGCAATTGTAGCTCATGTCGCGAGTGTAGATTAGATTTCTGCAGTCATCTAGGGGTTGGCCGCCCGGGAAACTCTCTAAAGTTTTGCGGTTATAAACGACGATTTTGCCCCTGATGTGTTCGCGGAATTGAGCCTTTATGACCGGAATGCGGTAGACTAAGCTGTTGTCTGTGCTGATTGCCCAGTTGCGATCAACGGCTACAACTAAAAACATAGAATCACCTCCCTCTAAACTGCGATTGGGATGTTCTTGATTTGTTCGCCATGTTTGTAGTTTTCAATCTTGAAGCTGTCTGGCGTAAATGCATAAAAATCTGTAATGCTTGGGTCTAGAGTTACCTTTGGAGCAGGGAACTGTTCGCGCTGGATGAGTTCCTTAATGATCGGTATGTGTCGGTCGTAAATATGTGCATCAGCAATAACGTGAACCAATTCGCCCGGGATCATGTCGACGGCTTGCGCGATCATCATGACTAGGGCGGCGTACTGAACGACATTCCAGTTGCCGGCCGCAAGGACATCTTGCGAGCGCTGTTTTAATATGGCATTGAGAGTGAACTTCTTGTCGCCTGGGCGCTTCTCGGCATTAAAGGTCATGCCATATGCGCATGGATAGAGATTCATCTCGTGCAAATCTTGATGTACGTAGATGTTGGTCATGATGCGGCGACAGTAAGGCTCATTTTTTAAGAGATAAAGAACGCGGTCGACTTGGTCGAACCAGCCTTCTTTGTATTCGTGTTTGACGCCGAGCTGATAGCCATAGGCCTTGCCGATACTGCCGTCTTCGTTTGCCCATTCGTCCCAGACATGCGAATTAAGGTCGTGAACATTGTTGGACTTTTTCTGCCAAATCCAGAGAATTTCGTCAATCGCCGACTTGATGTAGGTCTTGCGTAAAGTGATTGCCGGAAATTCTTCCCGAAGGTCATAGCGGTTGACGATGCCGAACTTTTTGATTGTATAAGCCGAAGTGCCGTCTTCCCATTTTGGGCGGACTTTTTCGCCGGTAGTGTCAACATTGTTGGCAATAATTGCATTGCACATGTCGATATAGATTTTATCTGCTTTACTCATAGATTTACCACCTCCTCATTTTTCCGAGCAAAACAAAAACCGTAGACTGGTAAGTTACTTAATCTACGGATTACTTATTTAGTGTAATAATTATTAGTAATGCTTGGCAAGCATGAGCGCTATCTGGTAAGAGCGATTTTTGCGGCGTTTTCGTGATAGAATAATATATATGACGAAGGAGGAGATTCAACTAAAACCGAGTGATTTTGTGCATTTGCATAACCATACGCACTATTCACTCCTAGATGGCCTGACGAAGGTTGATGAGTTGGTGAATCTCGTGAAAGAGACCGGCATGGAGGCAGTGGCGGTGACCGACCACGGCACGATGTCTGGTTTAATTGAACTATATAAGACCGCGAATGATGCGGGCATCAAGCCGATTCTTGGTTTAGAGGCTTATGTGGCGGCGCGTAAGTTAGAGGACAGGGATCCGGCTTACGATAAAGAGCGTTTTCATATTACTTTGTTGGCGCAAACGAATAAGGGTTTTGAGAACCTTTGCCGAATGTTGACGATTGCGGAGACGGACGGTAAGTACTACAAGCCGCGTATCGATCATAAGCTGATGGAAGAGTACAATGAAGGCATTATTTGTCTGTCTGGCTGTGCGGGTTCGGAGATTTCGATGGCGATTCGCAACGATGATATGGATCGCGCAAAAGAGCTGATTAAGTGGTATTCAGAGACCTTTAAAGGGCGCTTTTATCTGGAGATGCAGGATCACGGCCATCCAGATTCGCCGACACATTGGGATGTGCAGAACAAGATTAATAATACTTTGATGCAGCTCTCAAAAGAGATGGACTTGCCGCTAGTGGTGACTTGTGACGCGCACTACATTAAGCACGAGGACCAGGATGCGCACGAGGTGCTACTATGCATTGGTACTGGTTCGCGTATTACAGATGAGAAGCGTATGTCGCTGAAGGAATTTCAGTTGCATGTGATTACGCCGGAAGAATTATTGCCGCGTTGGCAGAAGACCTGCCCGGAGGCGATTTTGAATACGAAGAAAATTGCGGATAGCTGTAACGTAACGATTGACCTTGGGCGTATTTTGATTCCGAAATTCCCAATTGATACTGGCGAGACAGAGAAGCAATACCTCGATAACATGGTGTTTCGTGGTTTGGCTGAGCGCTATGGCTTTTTGACGAAAGAAGAGGCGGCAAAAAAGAGCGTTGAGGAAATTCGTCCGTTGTTGCCGAAGAAGATTCTTGACCGTATTGATTACGAATTGTCTGTCGTGGATGGTATGGGCTATAACGGTTACTTCTTGATCGTCCAGGATTTCATTAACTGGGGTAAGAACCAGGGAATTATTTATGGTCCAGGGCGTGGTTCGGCGGCTGGTGCGTTGCTTGCCTATGCGATTCATATTACGGATTTGGATCCGTTGAAGTATGATCTTCTCTTTGAGCGTTTCTTGAACCCAGATCGTATCTCGATGCCAGATATCGATACCGATATTCAGGATAACCGTCGTGACGAGGTGATTGAGTACTGTACGCAGAAATATGGTAAGGGGCGCGTGAGTAACATCGTAACCTTCGGCAAGATGATGGCAAAGAACGCGGTGCGCGATGTGGCGCGCGTGCTTGATGTGCCGTATGCGGAGGCGGATAGGATTGCGAAGCTGGTGCCGGATCCAGTGATGGGGCATCACGTGAAGTTGAAAGATGCGATTAAGGATGATCCTGATCTTAAGAAAGAATATGAGACGAATCCGACCGCAAAAGAAGTGATTGATCTAGCGATGCGCCTAGAGGGCACGATTCGCTCGCACGGTGTCCACGCTTGTGGTGTCGTGATTGCGCCTGATGATTTGGTGAAGTTCATGCCGTTGGAGGTTTCGGCCAAGGGGCCACTTGCAACGCAGTATCCTGGCCCACAGGTTGAGGAGCTTGGCCTACTCAAGATGGACTTTTTGGGCCTTTCCAACCTTTCTGTGATTCAGCAGACTTTGCGTATTATTAAGAAGGTCCATGGCAAAGTTATCGACATGAATAAGATCCCGTTGGACGACGATAATGTGTATGCGTTGTTCCGTAGAGGTGATACGACGGGCGTATTCCAGTTTGAATCTGCGGGTATGAAGCGATATTTGCGTGAGCTTCAGCCGACGGCATTTGATGATCTTATCGCTATGAACGCGCTTTACCGTCCGGGGCCAATGCAGTTCATTGAGAGCTTCATTAAGCGTAAACACGGGGAAGAGCCGATTACCTATTTACATCCTGGTCTCGAGAACTCATTAAAGAGTACCTATGGTATTTTGATTTACCAGGAGCAGTTCATGCAGGCGTCGAAGGAATGGTGTGGCTTTACTGGTGGTCAGGCAGATACTTTACGTAAGGCGGTAGGTAAGAAGAAAGTCGACCTCATGAATAAGATGAAGCCGCTCTTTGTCGAGGGTGCGGTGAAAGTTGGTGGTGCAACGGAGGAGATTGCTGAGACTTTCTGGAGCCAGTTGCTCGACTTCGCGAACTACTGTTTCAACAAGAGCCACGCGGCTTGCTATGCTTTGGTTGCATATTGGACGGCTTATCTGAAGGCTTATTATCCTGATGCCTTTATGGCGGCATTAATGACGGCGGATATGCGTTGGACGGATCGTCTTGCAATTGAGATGACTGAATGTAAACGCATGGGGATTCCGGTGCTTGGCCCAGATATTAATGAGTCTTATGCGGACTTCGCAACGGTCGGTAAAGAGAAAAAAGTACGCTTCGGCTTGGCGGCAATTAAGGGTATGGGTAAGGCGCTTGCTGAGGAAGTAATTGATGAGCGTGATAAAAATGGTCCATTTAAGTCGATTTGCGATTTCGCAAAGCGCGTGAATGCAACGAAGTTTAACAAAAAATCTTGGGAATCGGCAATTAAAACAGGGGTATTTGACCGATTTGGCGACCGTTCAGATTTATTGTTCAACCTCGATAAGATACAAGCTTACGGAAACAAAATGCAGAAAGATGCGGCATCTGGCCAGACAGATTTGTTCGGTGCGATGGGCGCGGCGGCGGAGATTCCAGAGGTAGAAATTCAGCCAGCGCCAACGAAATATACCGAGAAAGAGATGCTGATGTGGGAGCGTGATTTGATGGGCCTCTATATTTCGGCGCATCCACTCGATAAATATGATACATATTTCCAAGAACAGACGATGCCGACGAATGAGATTAAACCGAATCTTGATGGAGCGGCGGTGATTGTGGGTGGTCTGATTACAAATGTGCGTACTTTGATCACGAAGTCTGGTTCAAAGATGGCCTTTGTGAAGATTGAGGATAAGGTTGGCGAAATTGAGGTAACGGTGTTCCCGAGGACCTTTGAAGAGGTTGGCGCAAAATTGATTGTTGATACAGTTGTAAAAGTGTCTGGCAAGGTAAATGCGCGCGATAGGGACGGCATATTAACTGATGAGGCGAAGATAAATGCCGAAGAAATTTCCGTAGTTACAGACGAGGAATTAGATAATTATGAGTCGACTGGCGCAACCTTAAAGACGCCAACGAAAGGCGTCGCGCCATCTGCTCCGCGCGGAAAAACGGCAGCAACCGCAGTCGGAGGCGGCGGCGGTGGTTATCGTAGGGCGGCAGAGAAGCCGGCAACGCATTTTAAGACTTCTGAGAGTGAGATTAATGCGAAGCCAGCAAAGTTAAAGAAATTGTTCATACGCGTCGAGGATTCATCAAATACGAAAGCATTGATGGATCTCAAGAAGATGTGCGGTACTTATCCTGGTCTATCTGAAGTCATCTTAGTGATTGGTCCAGACAAGAAGGCAATGCGTATGCCGTTCAGAGTTGAGTTAGAAGATGTCTTGGTCTCTGGATTGAAAGAAATATTTGGGGAAGAAGGGGTTGTGGCAAAATAAAACCGAATTAGATGTGGGTGTTTTTGCCAGAATAATTATTATAGAGATTATCGTGGATGCTTGGGTGGCCAATCTTATTGGCAGCTTTTACGACTTCTTCGATATCGTCAGTAATCTTATAGATGTGGCGATCGTTTGCCTTGATAGTATGAAGCTGGCGCTGCATTTTAGTCTCGAAGAATTTATCGAGAGGTTTCCAGAAATTCTTACCGATGAGGAACATAGGCATTTTTGGCATTTTGCCTTCTTGCATTAAGATGAGGATTTCGGAGAATTCATCGAGGGTGCCAAAGCCGCCAGGGAAGAAGACGTATACTTTACTTGCGATTGTGAGCATTACTTTGCGAGCAAAGAAGTAGCGGAATTCGATGGAATCGGTTACGTAGGGATTGATATGCTGTTCGTGAGGGAGCTCGATATTGAGACCAATACTGCGACCGCCGGCCTCATAGCAGCCTTTGTTTGCGGATTGCATGATGCTTGGGCCGCCGCCTGTAATAACGGCGTGGCCGTTTTGGGCGAGTTCATAGCCGAGCTTCTCGGCAAGCTTACACCATTTGCCGTCTTCTGGGAGACGGGCAGAACCGAAGATAGTGACACCTTGAGCGAAGGTGCGTACTTTGGCGAGGCCTTGCTCGAGATCTTTAGCATAGCGCAGAGAGCGCTCTACGTCATCAATATCTAATTTTTCGTTTGCGATAGCGTCGAGCCAGTTTGTCACAACAGTGTCCATTAGCGAATTACCTCCATTGGCATATTATGTAATCTTGCGCCTTTTGTAAGGATGCCATCCTTGCTGCCGACATGCTGGACAACGGAAGTTGAATTGGCGCTAGCGAAGATTAGGGAATCTTTGAATGATTGTCCGTCGGCGTAAGCGGCGAGGAAGCCAGAGCCAAAAGCGTCGCCGGCGCCAGTCGAATCTTTAATCGGGACATCCTCATAGAGTCCGGCACGATAAATTTCTTTGCCATCAGTAGCGATAGCGCCTTGGTTGCCATCGGTAATAATGGCATTTGGTACATAATTTTTTAGTTTTGCGATGAGCTCGGTAAGTAGTTTGCCGTCGACGACTTTTTGGGCTTCGGTTTTGTTGAGGAGGAGAACATCGACGTCGGAGAGAAGGCCGAGGAATTTGCGGAGGTGTTCTAGTTCAAGATTCCCTGGATTAAACATGATTTTTGCGCCAAGCGATTTAGCCTTCGTAAAGAAGCGATCGAGTACATCCATCTCACCGCGAAAAGTGGTGACGTAGAGCCAATCAGGGCAGGCAGTCTCGAGGTCGTCTGGACTGAGTGCGTCAAAATGGGCGCTTGCGCCGCGACAAGTTAGGATAGTGCGTTCGCCGCTAGGGGCGAGAAGGACTACAGAATAACCGGTCTGATAACGATTGAGATAAGTGATATAGCTAGAATCGATGCCTTCGTCGTCGAGGGAATTGAGAATAGCCTGGCCGGCTGGGTCGTTAGAAAGGCAACCCATAAAGATAGATTCGTGACCATGGCGCGCGAAAGTAGTAGCGGCATTAGTGGCCCCGCCGCCGGTGCTGAATTTGATCTTATCGATATCTACCTTGGTGCCAAGCTCGATTTGATTGAAAAAACCGCGGCTGTTTGTGCCGAAATCATCATGATCAATGAGATAGACGTCTTGGAGCGCGGCTCCAATACTTACGATGCGTGCCATTAAATTGGATCCTCCTTTTCGGTCTCGGCCATTAGGGCGGCGTACATCTTTTGCTGATCGGGAGCATTAGCGATAGCGCTACCGACGTTGACGACCGTGACGCCACCATGGACGAGCGTGCGGATGTTCTCGAGATTTGCGCCACCATCCCAACCGATTTCGATACCGCTATGAATTTCGCGAATGATTGGGATTTTTTCGAGGAGAAGAATGTCGGCATTGCCGCCATATTTACCCATTTCGCCAGAGAAGATCATAGCATGGTCGGCAGCCTCGAGGACGGCCTTGATCGATGGTGGGTAGACGCTCTTAACGAGAGCGACGCCGACTTTCATGCCATTTTGCTTGAGGGCGTCAAAAATAGGAAGTAAATCATCCTTTGCCTCGGCATGGAAAATGACGAGGTTTGGATGTAGCTTAATAAGATTGTCGACGTGCGCGGCAGGATTGGCGGTCATCATATGAATATCGACCTGCCAACCTTTAGGCCACCAAGTAGCAGTTTCGCTTACGGTGACGTCTGGGGAGAGAGTGCCGTCCGAGATATCGATATGAGCACGCTTCGTGAAGGCATTGTATTTCTGCACGATCTCTTTGTATTCGGTTGGGTTTTTCGTTAAGATTGTTGGTGCGACAATGGAGATAGCCATATATTATTCCTCGTCTAACTTTTGGCAGCGCCTTTTATATTTTTCGTCTGGAAGCGCTTTGGCATCCAGGAATGTATCTAGAATTTCAGAGAAATGGTCGCGAGCATTATCTGCAGAAATGCAGAGTACGTTCGCGTTGTTGTGTCCGCGTGTTTCGTAGGCCTCGCTAGCAGTGTCGCAGAGAGCGGCGCGGATACCCTTGTAGCGGTTTGCTTGCATGCACATGCCTTGGCCGGAACCGCAGAGAAGTACGCCGAAAGAATCCTCGTCTTGATTGCGGAGGATAGCTTCGGCGACCTTTTTTGCGTAGTCATTAAAATCGTCCTCGGCGTTATATTCGGTGGCACCAAAATCCGTGTAAGGTATTTGTTGGCTAACGAGCCAGTTAATAACGTCGTTTTTGAGTTGGTAGCCGCGATGATCGGCGCCGAGGTAGACGTGCATACTAATCTTTGCCCATCTTGCCGAAATCGACACTAAGTTCTACGAGGCGGTTGCTGTAACCCCACTCATTGTCATACCAAGCGACGACCTTAATGAGGTTGCCATCGACAACATCAGTAAGTTTGAGGTCGACAATACAGCTGTGAGCGTTGCCGCGGTAATCGATAGAAACGAGTTCCTCATCGGTTGCAGCGAGGATGCCTTGATAGTAATCTTCCTTAGCGGCGCGGCGAAAGATATCGTTGATTTCTTCGATGCTAGTTGGGCGTTTGCTGATAGCAGTGATGTCTGAGAGGGAAACAACGGGGGTTGGAACGCGGACAGAAAGACCATTAAATTTACCCTTGAGACTAGGAATTGTGAGCGCAGCAGCCTTACTGGCGCCAGTGGTCGTAGGAACAATATTCTCAGCGGCGTTGCGAGCTTCGCGGAGATCCTTAGCAGGAGCATCCTGAAGCTTCTGGCTAGCAGTGTAGCTATGGACGGTGGTCATCATCGCCTTTTCGATACCGAGATTATCCTCGAGAACCTTCATAACTGGCGCGATACAGTTCGTAGTGCAGGATGCGTTGGAAATGATTTCGTCATCAGCGGTAATATCGTCTTCATTAACGCCGAGAACGATAGTTTTGGCGCCTTCACCCTTAGCTGGAGCAGAGATAACGACTTTTTTGGCGCCAGCCTTGATGTGATCGTGAGCCATAGCTGGATCGGTAAAGAAGCCAGTCGATTCGATAACGACATCTACGCCCATATCACCCCAGGGAAGGTTAGCTGGTTCCTTTTCGGCGAGGACACGAATCTTCTTGCCGTCGACAATAATATTCTCGTCATCGTAATCTACGGAAAGACCATAGGTACCGTAGTTAGAGTCATATTTTAATAGATGTGCAAGAGTTTTTGCGTCGGTAAGGTCATTGATAGCAACAATCTCAGTGTCGTCGCGATCAAAAGCGATTTTGAAAGCGTTGCGACCGATGCGCCCAAACCCATTGATTGCAAGTTTGACCATTTGGTAATTTTCTCCTATATAAATCTAGATTTTTCTTATGCTTATTATATCATATCTAGTGTTGTATAATAGGGGAAACGAAAGGAGTTTTTAATGGCAGATTTTAATCAGATTTTGGATCCGGGCGAGTACAAAGACGGCACCATCAATGTTGTGATTGAGATTCCAACTGGTAGTAACCATAAGATTGAGTGGGATCGCAAGCGCGCTTGCTTTATGCTTGATCGTATTGAGCCAATTGCATTCGCGAAGCCTTGCAACTACGGTTTCATTCCGCAGACGCTTGATGAGGATGGCGATGAGCTCGATGTGCTCGTTGTGACCGATCAGCCACTTACGACTGGTATTTATCTCAAGGCACGCGTACTTGGCGTAATGAAGTTTGTTGATGATGGGGAAGTTGACGACAAGATTATCGCAGTTGTCGATGATGATCGCAACAATGGCGATGCAGTCAAGACGCTCGAAGATTTGCCAAAGCGCTGGTTCGAACAGGTTGAATTCCACTTCAATCACTACAAGGACCTCAAGAAGCCTGGTACGACTACCGTTAAAGGTTTCTTTGGCGTAGATGAGGCTACGAAGGTTATCGAGGCTTCGATTGATCGCTGGCAGAAGGCGAATTAAAAACGCTTCGCTTCGAAAGGAGGATACATTCCTCCTTTCGGTAACTTCTTTGAGAATGAAAAAATAAATCAGGACATGTGCCTGATTTATTTTTTGATTGTGATTGGGGGTATTGTTAGCGCGTGGAGTAGAGAATGTTGCCGTGATTCATGAGGATGAATCCCCATGGCTGTATACGGTTGCAGTATTTGTAGGTTTTTTCTACGAAATCGAAGAGTGATGCGTTTTCGATATTCATATACTCAAATACTATGAAGCCGTTCTTGCGGACTTGCTTTTTGGCTTTCGTATAGAGGCTATGAACGCAATGAATAGAGCGAGGCGCTTTGATTTCATAGCGGACCCCGTCAATTAAGAAATCTGGAGTGCGTTTCTTCTCTGGATATGCAACCTCTGGAATTTTTATGATTGTTGTCGGATGGTAGTTTTCAATAATAGAGCAGATTGCGATGATTTCGGATGGATTTAATTGGGAAAAATGGAAGCGATATCTTTTAGTATTGGCATGAAAAATCTTGTCGAGAGCGGTTTTTGACGGGTGGAGTATGATTTTGGTTTTAACCATAAGAATATTATACCGGGGGAGGAGAGGGCTTGTAAAACGATAAATAACAGAGGTGATTTGAAATTTTTGACTCTTTTCGAAACAAGTGTATAATAATTGTGCTCATTGGCTAGCGTAGGTGTTATAATAGAATTGTCTAAACCAATTTTAATTATCGCACCTAGCTGCAAATGTAAATCGCACAGTTTGCGTCTTGCTCGAGAGTATTAATCAGGGCATCGCGCTTAACATTCTGGAGCATTGCGCAAGTGATGGTCTAGGTGCGATTTGGTTTAGACACCCGCGCGGTGTCCTGTTTTTTATATGAATATCCGACACCGGCAACGGTGTCTTTTCTTTTGCGGCGTTAGGGGTTAGGAGGCGCCATACCACGCGAAAAATTTGCTAATGCTAGCCATAGACAGAAATATGGACAATTCTTTTCACCGGAGAAACTAGTAGATAAGTGTATATCGTTAATAAAGAACAATGGCGGTAGATTACTGGAGCCATCTTGTGGCGACGGTGCGTTTAATAAAGTTAAAAATAAAAATTCTGTTTTTCTTGAAATCGATCCAGAAGTCGTTACTAGCAATGATGTTATTGTAATGGATTTTTTTGATTATCCATTAGAAGAGAAATTCGACACTATCATAGGTAATCCGCCGTATGTTGATAATTCGCTATTTCAGGTTAAACATAAAACATCTATTAAAGTGCAGGCAAATCTGTATTTGTATTTTATTGAAAAATGCGTAAAGCATCTGAATGATGGCGGTGAATTAATATTTATTGTCCCTAGAGATTTTATAAAACTTACATCTGCAAAAGTAGTTAATAAATTGCTTTATAAAACCGGTACGATTACTGATTTTTATGACTATGGCGATGAACGGTTATTCGATGGCGCTTGTCCGAATGTGTGTATTTTTCGTTTTGAGAAAGAGGATTTTGGAAGAAAAACAAATACCTTTGATGGCGAATATCAGTTTATCGAAAGCGATGGCCTTATCTCGTTCGTGAGAGATGGGCAAAATGAGAGGCTTGGGGATTTTTTTGATATAAAGGTTGGCGCTGTTAGTGGTGCCGACAAGTATTTTGTTAATGATAGAGGTGTTGAGTTTGTTTATTCTAAAACACGCTCAGACGGTAGTCTTCGCAGGATGATTTACCAAAAAGAAGATGATGCGCTTTTGAAGTATAAAGATGTATTAATATCTCGTGGAATTAAGGCATTCGATGAAAAGACATGGTTTATGTGGGGGAGGCCAGTGGATTTTCGCGAGGGTGAGCCGCGGATTTATGTTAATTGTAAGACTCGCATTGCTAGCCCGTTTTTTATTAATGAATGCGATAGGTGGGATGGTTCATTGTTGGCCTTATTCCCGAAGAAGAATATAAATCTAGAAAAAGCGGTTGATGCTCTAAATTCTCTTGATTGGAATGCGCTAGGATTCATGACCGGCGGTAGATATATATTTGCACAAAAATCATTATTGGAGGCTCCTATCGATGGAAAGATATTTGGATGAGATAGTGGCCTATTTGAGGGGGCATCCAGTTGATTTATCGAGCAATGATGCTGATGGGCGTGTTAATTCTGGAGTGAACGAACATGAAATATTAGAAGAACTGCGAGAATCGCCGTATGGAGGTATGATTGATATTCCCCGTGCAAGAGCTTGGTATGATTTTTGCATCGTTAATAATGAGGGGGAATTGTTTGTGAATATAAAAGTATCTGATCTATCAAATAATTCTGCCGATAATTTATCATCGAAGAAGGGAATGGGATATGCACTTACTGGATTAAAAAATCTACCTAACAATTGGCCGGATTTCAATAGTATTGTATCTAACAATATTCGACGTGGATTTGATTATTATTATTTAGTCGTCAATAAAAATGATTCTAGGGACGTGTTTTGGACTTCTTTAAAGAGAATTAGCAATTTGCAGCCAAATGGGAGTAATCCTCCGTTTCAGTGTAATTGGAGCGCTAATCGGCAATGGTCGGCGAGAACGGAAGAAGAAGCAATAGAATATATATTAAGAGTATTCTTGAATAGTTGGGATTTGCGGTGTAGCGGATATCCTGGAGAAATTAAAACTATGATTGACAGAGGAGAAATTCATTCAAGACTTCAATATAGCCTTTAATGAATAAAGAGTAATGATTGTCGGGAGGAAATATGTCATTCGATGATTTAAGAGAGATTGATAAAGAAAAACAAATTGCGACTGCAATTATGGATGGGCTGCAGAAGAATGGCGGTCGAGCAGATAAGGCAGCTCTTCGTGAATATATTATTGATAATGATGAGGGCATAGCGGAGTATTCAGAAGTTAAAAAGATTAGTAAGAAGACTAATTCTCCTTGGCGGCCGTTTGATTATAAGTTTAATTTTGCTTTGAAAAATCTTTTGGTTGCTGGTTTTGTATCGTATTCGCGTGGTAATCCTGTGGTACAGCTGACCGAGAAGGGTATTAACGTTGATATGAAAACGTTTGAGATTGACAGAGATGTCTATGATGTTTCTATTAGCTATTGGCATAATAACGAAAAACAAAAGAAGAAAGACGAAGTAGAAGCGGAGAATACAGTTGAGAATGAATACTTGAATGATTTTCGAGAAAAGCTGTTGGCCGCAATTAGTAAGATGTCGCCCAAAAAATTCGAGTTGTTTTCGCGTGCTTTATTAAATAAGATGGGCATAGAATTCACCGAAACTGGGACGCAACTGTCGAATGACGGCGGGATTGATGGCTATGGTTATTGTCGCACAGATGATTTTCGTACTTCGCGCGTCGTGATTCAGTGCAAGCGTTGGCAGGGCAGTGTCGGCTCTGTCGAGATAAATGGCTTCTTGGGCGCAATGAATAGATTCCAGGCGGATTACGGGGTTTTCATAACAAACTCACGCTATACGCCGGCTGCTCGTGAGGCGGCTCGTGCTGGCACGCCAATTACTTTGATTGACGGCGATGATCTTGTGCGGCTCGTAAAGAAGTATGAGCTATATGTTTTTCCGGTTCAGACTTATGAGCTTGATAGCTTTTATGATGCCGAGTAATTGGATGTGTTATTATTATTCAAAATACCTAGGAGGACGAGATGCGTGGCTTGGAAACTAGAAGTAAAAGTTATGAAAAGACGGAGCGGACGTCGGACAGTGGTTGGGATTCGCTAAGTGAATACGAGCGGTTTCCGTATTCGCCGCAAGAATTTGGTGAGAAATTATTAGAAATCGATAGGCTGTTGGGGGAATTTGGCGGAGGAGTAAAGTCAGACCTAGATCAGATGCGAGGGCAGGAGAGCGAAGAGAATAATCTTGGCAATGACGAGCCGCAAAACAAAAGCGAAGGTCCAAGAACGGCCGAAGAAAGCATTAGAATGTTTGAGGATGCTATTAATAATAGCTCTGATGACGAGCAGAAGAACGAAATGCCTATTTCGGGTCTTTTTTAGGGAATTTGCTATAATAAAAGCATAGAAACTTAATGGAGGAAATCCCAGAATGGCATTTCTAAAAGCTTTCGGTGGTGCCCTCGGTGGCGCATTTGCCAACCAGTGGTTGGAATACATGGCTCCGCCAAGCACGATGACCGATCATACCTTAATCGCAAAGGCTGTTGCAGTCAAGAAAGATGGTAGCGAAAACAATGATGGTGAAGAGAATGCGAACGTTATTTCTAACGGTTCGAAGTTTATGGTTCCAGAAGGTACCTGTCTCATCACCGTTGAGAACGGTGCAATCGTAAGCGTCGTCGCAGAACCAGGTGGCTACACTTATACTTCCGAGAACATTCCAGAAGCTAAGTCTATGTTCGCTGGTGATGGCTTCTTCGCAAGCACCTTTGGCCAGAGCTTCAAGCAGTTCAAGTTTGGTGGTCAGCCAGGCAATCAACAGCAGGCTTACTATGTAAACCTCAAGGATATCATGGGTTTGCCATATGGCACGCAGAACCCAATCCGCTACACTGATGGTAAGTTCGGTGGCGCTATGCTTGCAGTTACGAGCAACGGTACCTACACTATTAAGGTTGTAGACCCAGTTCTCATGTTCAAGAATCTCATCCCAACCGATGTTACTTCCGGTCAGGGTCGCTCTCAGTTTGATCTCGGTGAAGGCGATGGCGGTGTCGAAGATAGCCTCTTCTCTGGCTTTATCGGTTCACTCGCAACCGCACTTTCCGCATTTACCAAGGGCGGTAAGTCCATCGATGACATCCAAGGTGGTACGGTTGAATTCGCGAAGAGCGTCAACGAAGCTGTTGAACAAAATTATCAGTGGGGTACCAAGTATGGTATCGCGGTTGTAAATGTTCAACCACGCGGTCTCGACTGGGACGAAGCTTCTGTCGCAAAGGTCGACAAGTTTACTACTGGTTACATGATGCAGGGCAATATTGGCAATGCATACGCACAGACTCAGGTTGCTGAAGGCTTCAATGCTGCAGGTAATAATGCCGGTACGAACGGCATGATGGGTATGGGCTTTGGCATGGGCGCTATGGGTGCTGCTGGCATGAACGTCATGAACAACGGCGGTAGCGAGAACCCAATTGCGCAGCAGATGCAGCAGAATAATGCTCCTGCTCAGCCAGAAGCTCCACAAACACCAGAGACTCCAGCGGAGTAATCTAGGTGGCTGAACTTTCAGCTAAAAACGGTCTAAATCGCTGCCCTCATTGCGGGGGCAGCGATATCGCGACCGATGCAAAGAGTGGAAAATTGAAATGTAAGACTTGCAAGACGCTTTTTGACGCCAAGAGTAGCAATGCTGCTGGCGGGATGGATAAGCTGAAAGGGGATAAAGTTCACGAGGGCGCAGCAGACATTGTACCTGGTGAAGATATAATTCTGACTTTTAAATGTCCGGCCTGTGGTGCCGAGGTAGTGCTCAATACCGAAGAGGCGACGAGCGCTTCTTGTCACTGGTGTCGACATATTTTTTCGGCGAATGAGCAGATGCCGAACGGCGCGATCCCAGATTTGGTCTTACCATTTAAGATGACGAAAGAAGAAGCGATCGAGAAAGTTCGTGATGCGGTAGATTTAAATTCATCATCTCTCGATGCAAAATTTAAGGAGAAGTTTAACCCGGAAGAAGTGCGTGGGGTGTATTTCCCGTACATGATTATTGATCTTAATTCGCATTGGACTTCGGACGGGGAAGCACAGAAGACTATTGGTGAAGCGACCTATCCTCCCTATGAGTATGAGGAGTATTTGATTTCGCGCGAGTTTGACCTATTAGTCGATGATTTGACGGTTGAATCATCGGCTAATCGGTTAAATCAGGATACTTACGTTAACTCGAACAATATAATTAACGCAATCTTGCCATATGACACTGAGAATGCGGTAGCGTGGAATGCAAATTATTTGCGCGGCTATGCCTCTGAGCGTCGGAGCGTTGATACGGATAGTTTGAAAGAGGTAGTGGCCCTACAAGCTGGCGATGTAGCACGCCGTAAGATAAAGGCAGATGCGTCGCAGTATGACCGCGGTATTCACTGGGAGAATGAACATCTAAAGGTAAATGGCTCGAAGTGGAAGGCAGCCTATTTGCCGGTTTGGCTATACAGCTACAAGGGTGAGAAAGATTCGCGTATCTACTATATTGCAATTAATGCGCGTACGGGCGAAACGGTAGGCTGTGTACCGACGAAGGGCAATTCTGGCCAGAATATTGAGGCACGTCATCATCATGAGAATGAAACTCGGTTCGAGATTAAGGGTCTAAAAACAAAGGATACTTTCTCAAAGAAGGGAAAATCTTACAAGAAGGAAATAGATTTCCGTAATGATGAGCGCGTGATAGGTTCATTGTCGCACGGGCGCGATGAAATGCTTGGCGTCGAACGCTCACGGTTCCGTAATGGCGCAAATTATACGCATGCAAATGGACGCGGTAGTTCCGTCTCGAGCGTAATTGGACTAATTATAGTCATCGTGTCACTTATCTTGATTTTAGTTCTAGCAGCATTGATGCCGAGTGACGGTTCTAGCTCAAGTTCAAGTTCAAGCTCTGGTTCATATCGTAGCCGTTCATACTCCAGTGGCGGTTCGAGCCGTAGTTCTGGTTCGAGTCATTCGTCCGGGAGCGATTCAAGTAGAGGTTTTTCATATGATTGGTAAAAAGAAAAGGGTAATAAAATGGTAAAAGCGACAAAAAGTGAGAAAAATGGCATCAATCGCTGTCCGAACTGTGGTGGTTCTGATGTAAAGTTAGATATAAAATCTGGAAAGCTGAAGTGTAATTCTTGTCGCACGCTTTTTGATGATGAAATCGCGAATGCCCGTGGTGGCGTAGAAGATTTGAAGGGAATTAATATCGAGGAGGGTGCGACCGATATTATTCCGGATGAAAAAGTAATTGTTACCCTAAAATGTCCGGCTTGTGGCGCAGAAGTTGTGATTAATACCGATGATGCGGTGAGCGCGCGTTGCCACTGGTGTCGCCATGTCTTGTCGCTAAACGAAAAGATGCCAAACGGCGCTGTACCAGATTTGGTTTTGCCATTTAAGACCGAAAAGGAGATTGCGGAAGGAAATATTCGCGAGTTCGTAAAGAAACGTCAGTTCTTCGCGCATCCAAAGTTCAAGAAAGAGTTTGCGCCAGACAACGTGATGGGTGTGTATTTGCCATATATGATTGTGGATGTGAATGCGCATGCCGAAATGAAGGGCGAAGCGGAGCATTTGATTCGTCGCTATACCTCTGGCAGCGGCAATCATAAGACGACCTATTACGATGCAGAAGCTTTCTCGGTGACACGCGATTTTGATTTATTGATTGATGATTTGACAATTGAATCTTCGAGCGAACGCCTACAGCAAGATGTGCGCGTGAATACGAACAACGTTATTAATGCGATTATGCCATTCGATACAGAGAATGCGGTGGCATGGAATCCAAATTATTTGCTCGGTTTTGCTTCGGAGCGTCGTACAACGAATGTTGATGATTTGCGCGAGCAACTGAAGCTGCAAGTTGGAGATATTGCGCGTTACAAGGTGAAGGAATCGATGGAGTACTATAACCGTGGTGCGAAATGGGATTCTGAGGAGATAACGACTAAGGGCGCAAAGTATAAGGCGGCATATTTACCAGTTTGGCTTTATAGCTACTTGCAGGATGACGGCAAAAAGAAGATGCTTCACTATGTTGCCGTAAATGCTCGTACTGGGGAAACGATGGGGTCCGTTCCAATTAATAAGACGCGTCTTCTGATTGTTTCGGCGATTCTTGAGATTATCGGCGCGATTATGGGCTTTTGGTGGATGCGTTTTTGGCTATTTGCGGATATTGACGACGATAACCCATTTTGGCTTGGTTTGGCGGGTTTGACGCCAGGCTTTATCTTCTATTGGATTAAGTCGGCAAAGTACCGCAATATGAATGCGCGCCACAAACATGAGGCCGAGACTCCTGCAGAGGTGAAGAATCTAAAGAAGACTGATGTTTCGCTCGGACGTAGAAACCGTTTGCGTAGTGCAAGTATTGCTGGCAGAAACGATTCAATCGTAAAAGGCGTGGTCGCGAAGGCGGGCGAGCGCATGATGGGCGAGAAGATGGCTAACTTCATCGGAATTGGTCGAATGGTCGGTTCGAAGGCAAGCCAGACGCCGACCGGACAAATGACCGAAGAGCAGATTGCGAAAAATAAGAAGATGGCATCGACAATTGTGAAGGTACTTATTATTTGTTTCTTTGTGATTCCGATGGTATTGTTTGCGCTTGCGTTTGTCATGATAATTATCTTTGGCGATCATGATTTCGGCGATAAGAGTAAAAGTGGAGATGACTCTGGCTCCGGATATTCGAGAAGCTACAAGCGACTCATGAGTAAGATTGACGATGCTGTGAGTAGTGGAAACTACGATAAATCTACCGCTGTATCGACTATGGCTTTCTATAATTACAAAGCGAAGGATAAGTATACGGAGATTATCGACCCGTCTCTGCTAACGAAGACTGGGATCTGGGTATCGACGATGGAGACATCGGAGAAATCGTTGTCGTCGTCGCGCTTTGCGACGGATGCCGCTACTGAGCTTGAGCATATCGTGAGAAATGAATTAAGAATAAGACATATGACAAGAGAAACGGACGATATAACAGACCATCCGTATGTAATGCACTTGTATGCTGATAAAAGTGGAAGCAAATATGATTTTTGTGATCTACGCGAAGAATTGTTTGGTAGCAGTAAAATATCTGGGAATAGATACAATGTTGTTTTAACCTGCGTTGAGGTTGACGAAAGCTTCCTTGAGAAGCAGGACATTGAGCTGTAACGGTGATAAAATAGTTGTATGAAACTATATAATACGCTGACGCACCAGATTGAAGAGTTTGTTCCGGCTAATCCGAATGAAGTTAAGATTTATACCTGCGGTCCGACGGTGTATTCTTTTGCGCATATTGGCAATTTTACTTCGTATACATATTGGGATTTGCTTGTGCGCGTCATTCGTCTGAATGGTTGGCATGAGAAGCGTGTATTGAATATTACCGATGTTGGTCATCTGACATCTGACGCCGATGACGGCGAAGATAAGATGGAAAAAGGTGCGCGCCGTGAGGGGAAGACGGTCTGGGAAGTTGCGCAGATGTATATGGACGATTTCCTAGAGAATTTTCATAGTCTCGGATTGATTGAGCCATATGCGATTTGTCGTGCGACTGATTTTATTGAAGCGGACAAAAAAGTAGTTGATGCTTTGGACAAAGCAGGCTACCTATATGATACGACTGATGGTTTATATTTTGATACTTCCAAATTCCCGAAGTATGCAGAATTTGCGCGGCTTGATTTGGAGAACTTGCGAGCAGGCGCGCGCGTAGAGTTTTCTGACGAGAAGCGTAATGCGTCGGATTTTGCGGTATGGAAGTGGATTCGTGATGGCGAAGACCATGCGATGAAGTGGGAATACCGTGGCAGAATGGGTTATCCTGGCTGGCATCTTGAATGTTCGACAATTATTCATGAGCAGCTCGGCGAGCCAATCGATATCCACTGTGGCGGCGTTGATCATATTCCAGTTCACCATACGAATGAGATTGCACAGAGTGAAGGTGCATTTGGCGTACAAATGTCGCGCTTTTGGTTGCATAATAATTTCATTACGGCAGAAGGGCAGAAGATTTCAAAATCAATTGGTAATGTTTATTACTTCTCGGATTTGGCGGAACGCGGTTATACGCCGATGGACTACAAGATGTGGCTATATCAAGGACATTATCAGGCGGAGAGGGATTTCTCGTTTGAACAGTTGGCAGCAGCGCACGCTCGTTTGATGAACTATCGGAACTTTGCAGCATTGCGTTGGCAGGATGTAGAGAAGTCGGATTTTGATGCTGAGCGCAATGAGATATTAGAACATTTGAATTCGAACTTGAATTCTGCAGGTGCTTTTGCAGTGCTTGATGGTGTTGCGAAGAGTGGCTTAGCGCCAAGCAATGAATTCTTGAAATTTATCGATGATGCCTTTGGCCTCGAGATTGGCAAGACTACGCCTGATATTTCTGACGAAATTAAGGCAAAAATTTTGGAACGTATTTCGGCCAAGGAATCAAAAGAATATGCGACGGCCGATAAGTTGCGTGATGAAATTCTAGAGCAAGGAATAGAATTGCTTGATTCGGCCGACGGCGTGAAGTGGCAGTATAAAAATTAGGCTTTTTCGGCGATTAGCTTTTTGTCGTCGGCTTTTTGAGCGTCAGGTTTCTTTTCGTCCTTCTTTTCTTCTAGAGCTTCAAAAGTTTTACTGTATTCTTCGAGGAGGACCTTAATACAGCCTGCAATTGGGATTGAAATGATTGCGCCGATAATACCAAACATATATACGCCAATTGTGACGGAGGCGAGAACAACGAGAGCAGGGAGCTGGAGACCTTTGCCCTGAATTTTTGGTGAGATGAGATTGGATTCGATTTGTAGATATACGATTGTGTAGACGAGGAAAATAAGGCCAGCGATCCAGGCGTTAAATGCGAGTAAGAGCGCGACAATACAGCCGCCGATGAATGAGCCAAACATCGGAATAAGGCTAAAGACGCCGGTAATGAGTCCAAATGGTAATGCTAGTCCCGGATCGAGCTTAAAGCACAGGCAGAGAGTGAGCGTGACGGCGGCAGTGCAACATGCGTTGATGAGCGCAACGGTAAGCGCGTTGGAAACGTATTTTGATACGACGTCGCCCATGCGCTTGATAGTATTGTGCGTGCGAGCGGCTTTTTTGGAGCTCTTGAAGGTGCTGAAGAATCGGTCGATCAACGACGGCCCTTCTGTAAGCATGAAGAGCGACAGAATAAGAGTGAGGATTAATCCGGCAACGAAACTGCCGACTGCACCGATGCCATTGGCAAAGTTTGCGCCAAAATCATTAATGATAGTAGTAGAGAATTGCTGGATATTCGTAACGATTTCGCTCTGGAGATTTTCGACGCCGAAATTGCGACCGAGGTCATTGAGCCAAGAGAAGCTATCGGAAACACTCTTGACTGTGTCAGGCAAGTTGCGAGCGAAATTAACAGTCTCATTAATGATTGTCGGGATGACAATAACGAGAAATGCGGATAGAAAACCAACGACCAAGATATAAGCGATAGTGATTGGAAGTTTGATACCTTCGCCTGGAATCCAGTCGGCGAGTTTGCGGACGAGGGGGTTAATGGCAAGGGCGAAGAAGAGCGCAGCGCCGATAATCAGGAGGCCAGTTGCGGCTTGAAAAAGAAGAAAGCCAGCAGCGGCAAAGCCGAGAATTACTAACCAAAAGCGAATAAAAGTTTTTGTATCGACGGTGACCTTATACGTTCTGCTCATGGTAATATTTTACCATAAAATCATGCATGAGCGCCTCGAAGGTGCCGTCTAGAATACTCTGGCGGATTTGCTCGCAAATGCGAACAACGAAACGTTCGTTGTGGATACTGGCGAGAGTTTTGCCGGTGATTTCGTCTACTTTATAGAGGTGGTGAAGATAGGCTGCGTTGTAATTTTTACAACAATAGCAATCGCAATCTGGGTCGATAGGAGAAAATTGGGTACGATATTTAGCGTTTTTAATATTGATACGGCCGTGCGGAGTGTAAAGTGCGCCATTGCGAGCCTGGCGTGTTGGAGCGACGCAGTCGAAGGTGTCGCAGCCATACATAGCGCCGATGAATAGGTCGCGAGGTTCGCTACCCATGCCGAGAAGATGCTTTGGTCTGTCTTGTGGAAGGATCTCATTTGTGAGTTTAATCATGTTGGCCGTTTCGGGAGTTTCGGTAGTGTAGAGGGAGCCGATGCCATAGCCATCGACTGGTTGTGTTGCCATAAACTCTGCTGATTCTTTGCGAAGATCTTCGAAGAGACCGCCTTGAACGACGGCATAAAGATACTGTTCTGGCTTACCGGCAGTTTTTGCTAATTCGGCGAGGCGATTGTGCTCTTTGATATTGCGAGGTAGCCAATCGTGAGTGCGGCGCATAGCTTTTTCGACTTCGTTTTTGTCTTTTGAGTCAATTGCCTGGTCGAAAGCCATATGAATATCGGCGCCGATTTGCCATTGGGCCTGCATGGAAATTTCGGCGTTCATGCGGATTTTGTCGCCGTTGATGTGCGACTTAAACGTAACACCGTCATGATCGATTTTCGCATCTTTTAGCGAGAGCATCTGAAAGCCGCCAGAATCAGTAAAAGTAGGACCGTGCCAGGCGGTGAAGTCTGCTAGTCCGCCGGCTTGCTCGATTAGTTCTGGGCCAGGAGCGAGGATGAGATGGTAAGTGTTTGCGAGAATTGCTTGAGAGCCTAGTTCGCGCATTTCGGCATTAGTGATGGCCTTTACGCTGGCGCGAGTTGCAGCGCCGACAAAAGCTGGCGTTTTGATATCGCCGTGAGGAGTATGAATGACGCCGGCACGCATGAGGCCGGTTTGTTTTTCAATGTCAAACTTTAACATATTCCTATTTTAGCAAAAGAGGTCATTTTATTGCACCATAAGCATTATCGGCGTATAATCATAAGTATTACTTATGTTGTGGAGGAATAGAAAGAGTATCTTGCGTTTGGGCTTGTTTTTGCTTTCTATTTTCGCTGTAACGAGCTTTGGTTTTATACGAGTGACTGCTGAGTCGATCCCTTTCGTGATTACGAATGTAGAGGTCACGGAAATGAGTCCGACTGCTACTGGTGGAGTTACGGATTACGATAATAATATTGTTCATAACAACATCGTCTTTCATCGACTCGGCGATAGCGTAACATATAAGATTACGATAAAAAATAATAGCGATACTAGTAGAGTCGTTGAGAATGTCGATTCGAGCTACCAAGGCGAGCTGTTTGACTTTTCGTTTAACAACTTTGCGAGTGACGAAATTCAGCCAGGTGAGAGTTTTGATTTCGTCTTAAAGACTAGCTATGTAAAATCGGTATCTGATGCGGGGAAGCGTAACCAAGATTTAACGATTGAATTTGTCTTTAAGTTTACGGATGGTAGCCAGATGAGCTTTACGATTGCGAATCCTAGCACATGGGATAATATTTCGGTGTTTGGAGTTATTCTCGCTTTGTCTGTGATTGGTTTACTCATTTTAATAATTTTCCATATGAAGCATTGGAGCAATGATAAAAAGGTTATCGTGACAGCTGTTTTGCTCGCTTTTGCTTGCTTACCATTACCATTCGTAAATGCAGTTGCGGGTGAGTATGGCGTTGCTATTAAGGAGGGGATTACATTAAGAGATATCGTAATAGTCGATTATTACAATGAAGGCGACGAGCAGATTGCCTCGGATGCTTTAGGCTATGGAGAGATGGCGGCAGATGTGGCGATGCCAACTAAAAAGGGTTATAACTTTGATGGCTGGCAGTTGAAGAATGGAGAGTTGTTTGATTTTAATACTCCGGTCGAAGACGACTTAGTGCTATACGCACGTTATACGCCAATTGAATATAGTGTTCAATTTAATGGCAATGGTGCAGAAAATACGATGGCGTCACAACAGTTTACATATGACGAGGCGGCGAATTTACGGAGAAATGAATTAGTTCGCGCCGGTTATGATTTTATTGGCTGGAACTCTACAGTGGATGGTTCTGGCAATGATTATTCGGATGGTGGAGCAATAGAGAATCTACGCGATGAGCCTGGAGTATATAATTTGTTCGCGATTTGGCGAGCAAAGAAGGATACGCCATATACGGTCGTTGATAAGTTTATGACAGTAGACGGGAAGGGATATGATTATATCACGCGTCCGGCCGCTATAACTGTTGGTACGACCGATAGCGAGGTGACTCCGGCGCCATTTGTCGTTGACGGTTTTATGACTCCGGATGCGCAGACGAAAACGATTACTGGTGACGGGCAAATGAAGATTGAGTATGAATATGTTCGTGAGCAGAGAAGATTGACGATTAAGGATTCGCAATTCGTTGAATCTTCTCACGCTTCCGGCTTGCATTACTATGGAACGCAGGTTACCTTGAAGGCAAAAAAGCGTGAAGGGTTGAAGCTGGATAAGTGGTCAAATGGCGATACTGACGAAGAAATAACTATCACGCTAGATAACGATGTGACGGTTGGTCCTGAATATGTTGAGAGTGAATTCCCGATAGTGTATTCGCATGACGGTGCTTGTACGTTTAATGGAATTAAAAGTAGTGCGAGTGGTGCGCATGGCGCGAGGGAAGCGGATGATATTACTGGTGAAGAATGCGCCGATTATGCTGGTCAGAAATATATTGATACGGGCGTGAAATTGTATGATGCCGACAATGCGCATAAAGATTTCTATATTGAATTCACGATTAATGAATTTGATTTAGCGAAAAATGGCGAAAGAGCGACTTTCTTGAACGTTACTCAAGAGAGGGCAGCCAATGCATATCCTGGTATTGTAGTACGCCGCTATGATGGCAAAACAGGATTAATGATTGGTGCGAATGTCGTCGTGAATAAGTCGAAAGTGTTAAATTATAAGAACGATGCTGGAGATATATCGTCGATTCAAAGGGTTCGATTTGTGCGAAAAAATGATGCGCTTTGTTATGCGATAAATGATGGCGACTATGAATATATAGGTGACAATACGCCGCATAATCAGTATTTCGAGGTGCCAACAGTAATGTTTGGTGCAACTTATAATGAAGATGTTGCTGGCGGCAAGTATGAGAGGTATTTGAACGGTACGCTTTCCGGTATGAAAATTCGCCTCGGCAAAGATGTTGATGACGAGATTAATTGCTCAGGGGATTAATAAATAAACATAGAATCGCCGTAGCTCAATAGTTTGTATCCAGATTTTACGGCGTGCTCGTAGGCCGGTTTTAGATTTTTCCAATCTGCAAAGGCAGCAGTTAGCATGAGGACGGTAGATTTTGGTGCGTGAAAATTCGTGACTAGGGCATCAATGGCCTCGAATTTGAAACCTGGATAGATGAAAATATCATCTTCGCCCTCTGTCTTGCCGGTTTTTGCCCAATATTCCAGCGTGCGCGTAACGGTAGTACCGACAGCAATGACACGGCGGTGCTCTGCTTTCGCCTTTTTGATGGCCGTGAGCGTGTCAGCTGGAATCTGGAACCATTCCGAATGCATTTTGTGACCTTCGACTTCGTCGCTGCGAATTGGCAGGAAAGTACCAAGACCGACGTGAAGGGTGAGATACTTAATCTCGACGCCTTTGTCTTGGAGTTTTTTGAGTAATTCTTTAGTCATATTGAGGCTGGCGGTTGGCGCTGCAGCGGAGCCAAAATCTTTAGCCCAGACAGTCTGGTAGCGTTCGACATCTTCCGGCTCGGCATCGCGATGCATGTATGGGGGAAGGGGGACGTTGCCATAATCTTGGGCGATTTCTTCAAGTGGGCGGTTCGCTTTTGCGGTGGCGATACCGTTGCCAAGGATTTCTTGAATTTCGATAATATCGTCAGTTTTTTCGTCGGTAGCAACATTTTTGACGATGAGTTTTTCGCCGACGTGAAGTTTGCCGCGATACATGACGTGATCGATGTTTTTGCTGTGACGCTCTAGGACGACGAATTCACGTGGATGGCCGTCAGATTCGCGCTCAGTAAAGACGCGAGAGCGCATTACTTTTGTGTCATTAAGAACTAGAAGATCGCCTGGCTTCAAAAAGCTATCAAGCTCAGCGTAATGACTGTCGGTAATTTCGCCAGTCTTGCGATTGAGTGCGAGCAGGCGAGTAGTGCCGCGAATTTTTGGCGGATGCTGAGCAATCACCTCTTCGGGGAGGTCATAATTATAATCTGAAACTAACATTGGGGTATATTATAGCACTAATTGCCGGGTTGTTCGCGCATCCATTCGAGAATCATGTACTGGTAGCCGTCGCCGTCGGTGTGAATTTTTGGCTCGTAGAGATATTCTGCTTTGGTTGGAACGGCAGGTATTTCTGGCATTGGATGTGTACTGGCAGTGATGATGCCGTCGTAGTAGTTAATGCGTCCGCTTGCGCCGTTTTTGACGCCATAGCCAGTAGTAGTGCCAATAGCTCGAATCGAAGGATTAATAATTGAGACGTGAGCGGTAGCTTTGCCCCAATCTTCAGAATCTGATGGCTCTGGTTCGCCTAAGGTAATTTCGCCGGTATTATTGTTTACGCCGTAGGCCGTTGTTGCATTTGCATTGATAGTAGCAGAGAGAATATTTACGGCGCCGGAATTGTTGTAGATGCCGGTAGAAGTAGTGTTTGCGGTAGCAGTAATTGTGCCAGAATCGTAATTTAGTGTGCCGGATTCGTTGTGGATACCGTACATGTTATAGAAGTTCCCGGTAATAGTTCCAGACTTATAGTCTAATGTGCCTGTGCCATTATAAATACCAAGGAATGTTCCGCCGCCGCCAGTTAGATTAGAGAATGAAGAAGCGATATCGACGTCTGTGGCGATTAATTGTGATCCAGTATTATATATTCCATATACATTTTTATCAATGTAACCAGTGCCTACGACATCAATATCGACGTTTGTGAGCGTGAGGGAATTGCTATTACTCACGACATTGGTCATTTCTTCTTCGCCGCCCCAGTAGTTCATATTCTCAGAAGTTAATGTGAAAGTACTATTTATTATAGCCGTGTCGCCACTATTCATTAATAGTCTAGTGAGTTTTACGCCAGTTTCAGTGAAGGTGCTATCAGCAAAGGTAGTGGTGCCGCTATTAATACTAATTCTTCCGTCTAGACTATCGTCGGCAAAAGATGCTACTGCGTTAGTATTTTGATAATAGGCGGTGTTTGCCGTTAATGTCGTGTTATTTAGCTCGATATCACCTCCGTTAGTATATAGAGCGTAGTTTTTGCCGGTTAGTGATGATTGATTTGTTGCAGTGTCGCGAATTGTGCCCGTGTTTGTGATTGCGGTGTCTTGCGTTGTTATTGTTGTGGTGTTGATGGTAAGGAAGTTAGTGTTTTTGATGCCAGTTTTTGTTGCCGTGATTGAAGTATTTGTAATCTTTAGTGTACCGGCATTATCTACGCCATTGACGGAATTGATGTCTATTCCATTAAGTTCTAGTTCCGCGTCTGCAGCGTTTGTAATATAGTACTGCGAGAAGCGATAATTGAGGGTCGGGGATGTGGCGCTTGAGTTAGTAATTAACGTCTTGCCGGCATTAGTGAATGGGTGGCTGGCTACAATATTGAAGCCAGCGAGATCGATTGTTATTTCTTTGTCACTTGGGATTAATATGTCCGTAAAGATGTAGTTGTTGGCGATTAATTCGATTGTATCGTTTGCGACTGCGGCGTTGATTGCATCTTGGAGGCTTGTATAATTTGTGCTGCCGATTTTTGCGACATCATATTCGGAGATGAGATAGCTAGTTTGATATGTTTCGCCGTCAATTGTGTCGGTGTCGTATTTAATCGTATAGCCGTCGACAATAGTATTGATTATGTCTGGATTTTCATATGGATCAAGTTTGCCTTTAATGATCCCATCATAGAAATTGTATGCGCCGCTGTAGATACCGTATTCTCCGCCAACAATCTCCGGGGAAGTAATGCTTGGTTGTCCGCCTTCGTCTTCGCCGAGATTGATTGTGCGTGCATTTCCGTAAATACCGTAGGT
>JAFWIP010000011.1 GCA_017514805.1 Candidatus Saccharimonadota bacterium | reverse complement strand
TGGGTTGTAGCTGCCGACCTGAGCGACGATACGACCCGAAAGAGGGTGACGTTGCGCTTCTTGGACGACTATCCGATAAAGCGGTAAAGCTTTACGGCCATTACGCTGTAAGCGAATCGCAAGCATAATTCTCCTTTAAAATTAATTAACTAGGGGTAATTATATCAAAATTTGACAGTTTTTGCAAGACTAGAATTGCTCTGGATGAGCACGTTTGTATTTGCGGATTGCTTCGCCCGCCGCCTTAACCTGAGCTTCCTGTTTACTATGACCAGTAGCAGTTGCTTTGAGGTGGCCATTGATGAAGACGCCAAGCGTAAAGGTCTTATCGTGATCTGGACCTTCTTCTTTCATCACCTGATATTGCGGAGTAGTACCTTCGAGGCGTTGGACGAGTTCCTGAAGGTAAGATTTGGAATCGCGCCAGCTTTCAGTTTCAAGAATCTCATCAATCTTAACGAGACTATTATCATAGATAAATTTCTCGGCAGTCTTATAGCCCTGATCAAGATAAATAGCACCAATAATCGCCTCATAGCAGTCAGCCATAATGACATGATGCGCGCGTTCAGAGCCATTCTTTTCGCCTTTGCTGAGGCGAACTAGTGGACCGTAGCCAAGATTTTCGCCGGCAGCAGCATTAGCTTCCGTATTCACAAGTGCAGCGCGCCAAGCCGTCATAATTCCCTCTGGCTGCTCATAGTTCTTATAAAGAAAATCCGAGCTTACGAGTTCTAGTACGGCATCGCCTAGAAACTCAAGGCGCTCATTGTGCTCATTGACCGATGCTTTATGTTCATTTACATAAGAACGATGCGTCAGAGCGGTGATTAAAAGATTAATATCTTTAAATTCAAAACCAAGCTTATCCTTTGCAAAAGCCTTGTAAGCGTCAATTTGTTCTTTATTCATTATAGTTCCCCACTACGAATTTTCTTCTTTGCGATAAGCATCAAGCGCTCAATATCCGCGTATTCAATCGCGTCAAGCGCATCAGCAAAGCTAAACCAGCGAATGCCATTCATCCATTTTTCTTTGGTTGGACGTTCGTTTTTATCCATCGACTGAACGAGATATACCTGAGTCGTCATAAGAACGAGCTTCTCGAGGCGACGATATTTGAAGTGAATCTTGCCAAGCCAAGTAAGAACCTCGACATTCTTGAGGCCAGATTCCTCGCCAATCTCGCGCACAGCAGTCTGCTTCGCAGTTTCGCCTGGCTCAATGTGACCCTTTGGAATCGTCCAACGATTTTTACTATCTTGAATCAAGAGGATCTCAATATCACGATTGTCCGAAGTCATGCGAAAGACAATGCCGCCCGCAGTTGGTTCACGCACAATTTCTTTGATTTCAGGTTTTTTGCGCAAAACAACTTGGCGAAGTTTTTCGTGAATCGGTTCCTTATAATTCTGAGTCGGAAGCGCTTCTGGCACTTTGTAGCCATTGCGCTGTTTCGGAGTACGCGGAGCGTTGCGTCTATTTGCTCGACTGTTCGTCTTCTTTGACGGTGTCGGACGCTTCTGATTTCTCTGCGGCCTCTGACTTTTCTTGTTCTGCATGCTTTGGTTGTTCCTCTCCACCGATATTTCGGTAAGCAGTACCAAGTACGCCATTAATGAACTTTGAGGAATTTTCAGAGCCGAATGCTTTTGCTAGCTCAACAGCCTCATTTATCGCCACCTTTGGTGGTACCGTATCCTGACGGCGCGTAAGTTCAAAAAGTCCAATACGCAAAACATTGCGATCGATAGAAGAGATGCTAGAAATTGGCCACTCTGGTGCCATTGGCTGAAGCTCTTTGTCGAGCTGTTCCATTTCATCAAAAACGCCATGAGTTAAGTCATGCACAAAATCTACATCCCCTAGGGCTTTGGCGTAGGGTTCAATATTTTTTGCGACGATACTATCGATGTCGGCTGAGGTGTCGCCCGCCTTACTTCGGAATTCGTATTCATACAGACTCTGAAGCGAGATAATTCTGCCGAGATGTCGATTGCTTGCCACTTATTTTGCCTCCCTAGTTATTTTGTCTTTTTGTCAGATTTCTTCGTGGTTTTCTTAGCTGCAGAAACCTTAAGATTTGGGGTTTTCTTTGCAGTTTCGAACGCCTTGACTGGCGAATGCTTGTTAACACTGCGAGCAAGCTTTAGACGCAAATGACTGCGGCGAAGACCGGTCTTGCGAGGGCTGCTCTGTTTCTTTGGTTCAGGCATGTAAAAATGCTCCTTTGATTAATAATAGATACTTTGCTCTATATATTACTATATTTTTTATCGTTTTACAAGGTCGCCAAGCGATTTTACCATTCAAGAATGTACGGAGAGGCGATAGTACCGTCGCCAGACGCAACATAGGTGTTATGAATGAGGGCTACGACTGGTTTAACTTGCTGAGAGCTATTTTGGTCGCCGCCCTGACCGGTACCGTAAATCTTTATGCCCGTATATGGCTTACCGTAGGAGTTTGTTGCATCGTAATACATGATACCCTGCGTGTCGGCAGTAAAGTATGCCGGGGTAAGCGTAGTTACCTCATGATAGGTGTTCAGATAAGTTTTTCGACCAGTACCGACAAGCACAAGCTCGTCTGCGGTAGGAAGTCCAATTTTATGCTTTAATTTACCGTTGCCGTTTACGGTGCTGACCGTAAACATATCTATCTTTCCGCGAGGACAGTCGAGTCTAGGATTATGGCTCTGCGCCGCATGCGTAAAAGTCGAAGGCTCATGACCATCAATAACAATGCGATTAAAAGCACCGAAGGATATGCCATTCTCGTCAGCATAAGTAACGCTTCTATCGTTACAGTACGGAACATCCTCGAGCTTATCTTCATTTGCCATAAGATCATGTGTGCTCTCAGAGAGGATGTATGGTCCGCCCTTCATTTCAAACCAGTTTTCAATATATGTCTTTATAGTACTGTCGGTTTCATTTTGAAACACATCAATCGTACCGTCTTTGACGTAGTTATAAAATTCGTTATACGATTCAGGATAATGATCATAAACCCAGTCACGCTGATTTATATCGTTGCCCCACATGTAACCCCAGTGCGTTGGAGATCCGTTAGTATTCTCAAGTCGCCACGCCGAATGGCCAATAGAGCGCGGAATACCAACGCTATCATTAGGCTCGACCGTGCATTGATTACTTACCAACAATGAATCATATATTAACTTCACGCTGCCATTTTCCGCCGTACGCATAATACGCCAACAAAATCCCGCAAAGATTACGCGATTGTTATCAATTTCGCCGCGGAAGTAGTGAACTGGATAAGTGTCATTTTCCGTGCCTCTAAAAGTATAGACGCCTTCATCTGACGGCTGTCCATCGTTTTCGTAAGCCATATAGTCCATATTGGCGTCCGAACCCTTCGTCTGCGCGGCAACAATATCGTAGAGTGTTTGGCGTTTCGGACGGATATCTTCGTCGCTGATCTCGAAAATAACATAGACATGATACTCCGAGTTGGCATAGTCCGACTGAATAGTTTCAGCAACTTTCCCATCTTGACTATAAGACATGTCGCCACCAAGATTTACATCACAATTAAACTCTGCGGATTTAATAAGCGATTCCGTCGTAGCGCCAGGAGCTAATGGTTCGTTGTAGTAATAGTAGCCGTCGCTCGCGAGTGTCCACTTATCTTCATTTTGAAGATTATAGAAGGCATATTTATGCGTTCCGGAGTCGTCGGTCCAGGTCATTGGAAGGTCAGAGGTCTCATGGTCGGTCTGCTGGCTATTCTGGATACGCCAATAATCATTCATTTTTGTGCGAACATAGCGTGGAGTGTCGTTTTCATTAGTAACAGTAGCCGTCTTTGGATACTCTTGGCATGGCGCCCAATCTTCGATGACTGGCACAATATCAATTGATTTAATCTTGTCATAGCCAAGCTTAAATTTATTGTTAAAGTTTGCAATTGTTTGGCTGTATGCAATTGTGGCGCCAATAGCTAAGACAGCTAGACCGGTACCAGCAATGGCGAAAGCACGCTTACTTTTAAGCGAAAGGGTTTTGTGATGCTTCATTTTAGACCTTTGACCATATTATTATATAAAGCTTATTTTTATTTTGACTGAATGCGATAAAATGGTCAAGAATATAATGCACAATAATGCTTGTGCTATACTATTTATATGAAAATTCAGCGAGGTAAAAGCCATCTTCGGACCGCTATTAGTTGCATAATTGCTCTATTATGCGTTGCCGGCATCGTTTATTCAGGTTGGAAAATTATTCAGTGGAAGATCGATTCCGATAAAACGTCTGAGCAGACTGATATCATCGAAGAAGCGACAGATGTCATTGAAAAAGACGATGACGAGAATACTGAGACGATTCCGTCAGACGAACCGCCAGAGAGTCCATATTGGAGTTATATAAAGACTAAGCTGATTGATGTCGATTTTTCTAGCTTACGCAGCATAAATAATGACGTGACGGGCTGGGTGCAGGTTGGTGGCACAAACATTAATTATCCATTCGTAAAAACCAGTAATAATGATTTTTATCTAACGCACTCTTTTGACAAGAGCTATAGTAGCGCAGGTTGGGTATTCGCCGATTTCCGCAATCTCGTTAATGGCACAGACAAGAACTTTATCCTATACGCACATGGCCGCTATGACGGCTCAATGTTTGGTACGCTCCGTAACATTCTAACGAGTGGCTGGCTAAACAACCGCGACAATTTCATCGTCCGCACAATTAACGATAATGAGATGGCGCTTTGGCAAATATTTAGTGCTTACACAATCCCCGCAACGAATGATTATATTCAAACTGCTTTTAGTAATGACGAAGAATTTGGTCGTTTTGCTAATACCCTAAAAAGCCGCAGCGCGCACGACTTCAATACGACAGTCTCCGGTTCAGACCATATCCTTACGCTTTCGACTTGTTATGATAGCAAGCAGCGCGTAGTATTACATGCAAAACTAATTAAGCGCGCTCCGCGTAATAGCGAAGAATAACCAACCAACAAAAAACCGCCTAACTGGCGGCTTTTTGTATGCTGTTATTTGATAACGATGTTTACGAGTTTGCCTTGTGGAACAACGATTGTCTTAATGATTTCCTTACCATCAGTAAGCGCTTTAATCTTTTCGTCGGCGAGCGCATACTCTTCGAGCTTTGCCTTATCTTTAGCATCTTCGGCAGGAATTTCAATCTTTGCGCGAAGCTTGCCGTTGACCTGAACAATCATTTCGACAGTCTCATCGACTAATAGGCTATTATCCCACTTTGGCCAGACGTCGTCAGACTTGAGTTCTTCAAGCATTTCGCAGGCAAGATGTGGCGCAAATGGCTTTAGTAGCTTAGCAAGCGCAATAAGATCATCTTTAGCTGCGCCGGACTTGTAGAGTTCATTGACGAATTCCATCATTGCTGCAACCGCAGTGTTAAAGTTGTTGCGACAGATGTCTTCAGTAACCTTCTTGATTGTCTTATGACGAGCAACGACAGTCGCAGACTCTTTGAGCATTTCCTTATCAAAAGTTAGCGTCCAACAACGGTTGAGGAAGCGATAAACGCCACCGATCGCCTCAGTGCTCCAAGCAGCGTCTTGGTCGTACGGGCCAATGAAGAGCTCATAAGTACGAAGCGTATCGGCGCCGTAACCAGAATTAATTACATCGAGCGGATCAATAACGTTGCCTTTAGACTTCGACATCTTCTTACCGTCAGGTGCATTAATGTAGCCGTTGTAAAGCAACTTCTTTACTGGCTCACGGAAATCGAGGTAGCCCTCATCAGCGAAGAACTTACACCAGAAGCGGACATAGAGTAGGTGCGCAACAGCATGGTCGCCACCACAATAAACATCAGTTGGCGCCCAGTAGTTAACTTTGTCTTTGTTCCAAGCTTCTTTATCGTTATGAGGATCAGTATAGCGCCAGAGATACCAGCTCGAGCAGGCGTAGCCGTCAAGCGTGTCGGTCTCGCGCGTCATTTCCTCGCCATCAATTGTAACTTTCATAAACTCTTCAGACTTAGCGAGCGCACTGCGGCCGCTTGAGTCCGGTTTGTAATCGTCAATCTTTGGTAACATAACTGGAAGTTGGTCTTCTGGAATCGCATGAGCTTTGCCGTTCTTATCGTAAGCGATTGGAATTGGGCAGCCCCAATAGCGCTGGCGCGAAATTAGCCAGTCGCGCATACGATAAGTAACCTTCTTTTGGCCAATCTTCTGTTGTTCTAGCCAATCAGTGATTCCGTCACGCGCATCAGCGCTATCGATGCCATCAAACTGAGCAGAGTTTACCATCTTACCTTCGCCGTGGTAGCACTTTGAATCATCTTCAATATCTTCTGGTTTTTCGATAACCTTTACGATAGGAAGGTCGAATTTCTCGGCAAATTCATAGTCGCGCTCATCGTGAGCAGGAACTGCCATGATTGCGCCCGTACCGTAACCGCTGAGGACATAGTCGGCGACCCAGATTGGAATTTCTTTGCCGTTGACTGGGTTAATTGCATAAGTACCAGTAAAGACACCTGTCTTTTCCTTATTTTCCTGGCGTTCGATTTCAGATTTCTTGATTGCATCCTTGCAATACTGAGTCATCTTCTTGCGCGCATCTTCGGTAGTAATCTTCGTAATAAGCGGATGCTCCGGCGCAAGCACGAGGAAGGTTGCGCCAAAGAGGGTATCTGGGCGAGTCGTAAAGACGCGAACAGTCTCTTTGTGATCCTTGATCTCGAAATCTACCTCAGCGCCTTCGCTGCGACCGATCCAGTTCTTTTGCATAGTCTTAATCTTGTCTGGCCAGTCGAGCGCATCGATTTCGTCAAGTAATTCATCGGCATAAGCGGTGATTTTGAAGAACCACTGCTTCATCTTTTTCTTTTCGACTTCATGACCACAGCGCCAGCAGCAGCCATTCTCGACCTGTTCGTTTGCGAGCACGGTCTGATCTACTGGACACCACCACTGATAATTCTCTGCTTGATAAGCTAACCCCTTCTTGAAGAGCTGAAGGAAGCACCATTGAGTCCACTTATAATATGCAGGGTCGGAAGTATTAATTTCACGATCCCAGTCAATTGCATAGCCAAGACGCTTAGCCTGCTTACGGAAGTTATCGATATTTGTCTTTGTGACTTCTTGTGGCGAAATGCCAGTTTTGATGGCATAATTCTCTGCCGGAAGACCAAAAGTATCATAGCCGAACGGGCGGAGAACATTCATTTCTTGCTGCGTATAGAAACGAGCAAGACAGTCGACGATACTGAAGTTACGTACGTGGCCAACATGGAGACCTGCGCCAGACGGGTATGGGAACATCTCGGCTAGGTACATCTTTGGCCGATTATCGTTGTCTTTAGCGGCAAAAGGCTTCTCTTCTTCCCAGCGCTTCTGCCATTTTTCTTCGATTTTTAGTGGATCATAATGGCTCATAATTAATAATTATACAATAAAACAGAGGCGTGCGCTACCGCCTGGACTGAACTTCCGAAGATTTTTTATGCGCCACACCTCCACTTCGCAACTTCCGATAACATCACAAACTTCCCAGCCTCGCTACTGCCGCCCTTTAAGAAGTTCGTTACGTTTTCGGAAGTTCAAAAATGCAATACGTAGCCGTGTTATCCATTCGGAGCTTCGTCACGTTTTCAGAAGTTCAAAATGCGGTATATGGCCCGTATTATTCATTCGGAAGTACGCTAAAAACCAAGTAGCATGAAAAGCGAATCGAGCCACGTAACGCCTACGGTTATTTTTCGACGATTTTAGCTCGGTAGTGTATAATAGATACAATTATGGCTATGAAAAATACTGCGAATAAGATCAAGAAAGCCGTGTCAAAAAAAATGGAGTCGAAAAAGGCAGATAAGGCTGCCCGCAAACAGCGTACTGGCTCTAAAAATGGCATGAGCTTGTATTCTAACCTCGCCTATAAGCGCCGCGTTAAACAAGATCAGCGCGCACGCAAAAAAGCTGAGGAGCTAGCAAAATTACCTAAGAATCCATTTTTGCGTTTCTTGGCACGTTTGCGACCAGACCGCTTCTTTAAATGGTGGTTCTCTAAAGAAAACCAGATTCGTCTTTTAAAGATTTTTGTCGCATTCATTTTACTTATTATTATTGCGATTGGCGGCCTTTTCCTCTACTTCAAGAAAGATTTGGCAGAAATTGATCCGCAAGAGCTCGCAAATCGCGTCCAAGACACCGTCAATACCTATCTCGACCGCAACGGCGAAGTGCTCTGGGAAGATAAAGGTAGCGGCGATTATCGCTTAGTCGTTGACGGCGGCGATATTTCCACCTATATGCGCCAAGCAACTGTCGCAGCCGAGGATAGAAACTTCTATAATCATATCGGTATCGATTTTGGCGCTCTTATTCGCGCAACGTTCAGTACGCTTTCTGGCAAGCAGGTTCAGGGCGGCTCTACTCTTACACAGCAGCTCATCAAACAGGTTTACTTCTCCGAAGAAGCACAAGACCGCGGTATTGGCGGTATTCCTCGTAAGATTAAGGAAGCAATTCTCGCTATCGAAGTCGAGAAAATGTATGACAAGGAGCAGATTATTACGCTATACCTCAACGAATCGCCTTATGGTGGTCGTCGTAACGGTATTGAATCTGCTGCTCAGACCTACTTCGGCAAAAGCGCTAAAGATCTCGACTTAGCAGAATCCTCGCTTCTTGCAGCTATTCCAAATAACCCTGGCCGCTTCAATCCATATAATACTCAGTATCATAAAGATTTAATTGCACGTCAGAAGTACGTTCTCGATGCTATGGTCGACATGGGCTATATCACGAAAGAACAATCCGAAGAAGCGAAAGCTGTAGATATCTTGGCACAAATCAAGCCAGAAGCCGATCAGTATGCCGGCATGAAAGCGCCTTGGTTTGTCCTCGAAGTCAAATCCCAGCTCGAGGCTAAGTACGGCATCAAGACAATGCGTGAAGGCGGCTTCACAATTAAGACCACACTCGATTACCGCGCACAAAAGATCGCCGAAGAGGCTGTCGCTTACGGTTCAAAGTGGTTCTACGTTAACGGCTCTGATAATGCAACACTCGTCTCTGTAGACGTCGAGACGGCACAAGTTATCTCCATGGTTGGTAGCGCTGACTGGAACAAGGCTGGCTACGGCCAGGTTAATGCCGCTACTTCTCTCCTCGAGCCAGCGTCATCGATTAAGCCTATTCTCGATTACACTCCACTCTTCATGCAGAGAGAGGGCGTCAATTATGGTCCTGGCACAGTCCTGAAAGACGAGAACATCGATAGAATCTACTGCGCCGGCAATACCGGAAAATGTAGCCTACGTAATGCTTCCGGTCGTTTCTATGGCGATATTACGATCCGTCAATCACTGGCTGGATCATTGAATATTGGCGCCGTCAAAGCCCTATATATTAATGGCATCGAAAATAGCCTCAATATCGCACATAAATTAGGCGACCTTTCCTACTGCGCAAACGGCGAATTCGCTGGTCTATCTGCCGCCATCGGTGGTGGTTGCGGTGTGCGCCCAGTTGAGCATGCTAACGCCTACGCTACACTTGCGCGCGGTGGCGTCTATAAAGAATTGTCCTACATTCTCGAAGTCAAGAATGCGACCGGCGACGTAATCGAAAGCTGGACTGACTCAGAGGGCGAACGTGTCGTAGATGAGCAAGTCGCTTACATGACAACCAGCATCCTTTCAGATGTCCAATCTCGTAGAGCCGTATTTGGTAGCCTCGCTACTGCGAACGGTTTCGGTAACTTAAGCAAGACCTGGTTCGCCGCAAAGTCTGGTACTACTGATAACGGTAACGGCCGAGCAAAAGACTCCTGGGTTATGACTTACTCTCCAGTAGTCGCAACAGCAATCTGGAACGGTAATCACGATGGCCGCGCACTTTCAAGCGACCAGCACACTGTAGCGTTTAATATTAGTGCTGCATATATTGATCGTATCCATGCGGAAGTCTATGGCCCAGATGGCAAGTGGAAGACTGGCGATAAGATTAATGAGCCTGCTGGCATGCAACACATGGCCGTCAATGGCAGAACAGATATCTGGCCAAGCTGGTATAACAAGTCGAAGTCTTCTGGTATCTCGAATGAAAAGATGATGTTTGACTCCGTCTCAAAGAAGAAGGCGACTGACTGTACTCCTGAAGAGACTCGTATCGAGGTCGAAGTTTCCAAGATGATTGATCCAATGACTGGCAAGGAAGTATTCTATGCCGGCGGCTACGATACGGAAAACGAAGATGACGTCCATCAATGTAGCGATGCAAAGCCTAACGCAAGCATCAGTGTCAGCGCAAACGATGACGGCACTTGGACCGTATCTGCGGCGCTCTCGAATGGCCGTTATTACCTACAGAACTATTCATTATCCGTTAACGGTACAGGCGTAAAGAGCGGCGAAATCAGCACTAGCGGCACAATTACCTACGTTAGCAGCGAAGAGCCAACAAGCGCATCCGTCCGCGTAACAGATACTGGCGGTTACTCGACGACAGTAAACTGGAGTAAGTAAAAAATATCCCCGCATTAGCGGGGTATTTTTTTACTTACGATTTCGACTAGGGCGACGGCCAACTGTTGTCTTTTTGGGCTTGGACTGCTTTGGCGTAGCTAACTTTGCGAACATCATTTTGCCGGCAGCTGTCTGCAGATAGCGAACAAACTCAATCGTCACCATTTGATTTTTTCCCGCATAGCGATCAGCGTCATCGATTACTACCATCGTTCCATCTGATAGATGCGCGATGCCTTGGTGAGGATTTGCGCCGACTGCCGTAATTTTTACATCTAACTTGTCGCCCGGCAAATATTCACTGCGCAAACCTTGTGCCAAATCATTAATATTGATTGCGTCGATATTCTCGGTAGCTGCAACCTTCGCAAGATTAAAATCGTTTGTTAGGATTATGCCATGATGAGCCTTCGCGAGCTCTAATAGGCGCTCGTCTACCTTCACGCGCCCGTCTTCATCCTGGAAGATATTAACGTCAGCTAGCTCAACGCGCTCGAGCTCGTTTACAATATCTAAGCCAAAACGGGCACGCGCACGCTTCTCGCTATCACCGCCGTCAGCTAGAAGCTGAAGTTCGCGAATTACCGAACGCGGAATTAGGACCTCGTCTCCAAGAAAACCCGCTTTGGCGACGGAAAGGATTCGGCCATCCATTAAAGTTGATGTGTCTACGAACAGCTTGCGACGCGCGCTCTTGGCTGGCGCATGCTTTCGCGCTAACTCGCGTGCCGTGAGCGCGCTAGTCTCAGCAAAAATTGCCGATAGTAAAATAATAATAAATAATTCCATTTCTATATTCTATCACAAAAATAACCACCTCTGTTTTGGTGGTTATCTTTGAAGTAATGTATATATTTATATTATAGCAGACTTTCGTAATATTGTCAATACTAGTCGGCGACTTCCTTAATAGCCTGCTGAAGCGCGCGAATACTACTATTAAACTTAATCTGTTCATCTGGCGAAATCTGAAGCCCTAGACGACGGACAACGCCATTGCGACCAAGCACAACCGGATAACCATTGTAAGTATCGCTAAGCTCATCGTAGTTACTAACAGTCAAAATACGATTTTCGTCATTCAAAATACAGTTAGTAATCATAGCTAGACAAGTGCCGATGCCATAATATGTAGCACCCTTCTTCTCGATGATCGTATAGGCTTCTTTGCGGGCGTAATCTTCAATTTCGGCACGGTCGTTATTATTAATGAGGTCCATGATTGGCTGACCGCCAGCACTAGCGCAACTCCAAAGAGCAAATTCCGTATCGCCGTGTTCACCAACCTGATAGGCGTGAATATTCTTTGGATGAATATGAAGGCGTTGCGATAGACGATAACGTAAGCGAGCCGTATCAAGAACCGTACCAGAGCCAATCACTCTTTCTGGCGGCAAACCAGAATAGCGCCAAGTTAGATAAGTTAGGACATCCATTGGGTTGCTAACGACTAGGAAAATACCATCAAAACCGGTCTCCATAATCTGGCCAATCATATCCTTGAAGATAGCAGCATTCTTCTTAAGTAGATCCATGCGCGATTCGCCAGGTTTCTGCGGAACACCTGCCGTTATTACAATAAGATCACAGTCGGCCGCATCAGCATAACTACCAGAGCTAATCTTCATGTAGCTAGGAGCAACCGCGAGACAGTCGCGTAAATCAATCGCTTCGCCCTCTGCGTCTTCTGTGTTTATGTCTACTAAAACTAATTCATTAACATCGGTACGTTGATGGACGAGTGCGAAACCATAGCTCATACCAACATTGCCAGTACCGACAATCATTACTTTATTTGCCATTAGATGATGCCCTTTTCGTTTATGCTTATATCATATCGCTCTAGGGGCAAATTGTCCAGCCTGCACCGTCTTGAACTATCAGGTCATCCATCTCCAAAGTCGTAACTGCAATATTAAAATCCATCACGCCAATATTTAATCGCTCAACTATCGTATCTGGATTTCGAATGCCGCTCTTAATTGCGTAATAAACATCCTGCGTAATACTTGAAAACTTTGATATATCCGGCTTTGCTGGTTCCGGCATTTTACGACCGAGACTAATCAATATATCCGAAACATCTAAATACGGATTCGCTCCGTCGCGCAGCATTTCGTTAGTTCCGGCCGACATCGGTCGCGATAAATCGCCTGGCACCGCAAATATATTTTTGCCCTGTTTGACGGCATAATCATAGGTGCCCTTCGTGCCTGAATTTTTCGACGCCTCAACGACCAACACTGCGTCCGCTAGCCCAGATACAATTCGATTACGAACCTGGAAGAAATACGCTTTTATCTCAGTATCTGGCGCATATTCGGAAAGAATTGCGCCTTTTTCTAAGATTCTTTTCGCGAGGCCACAGTTCCGACGCGGGTAAATTTGATTAATCGCAGTGCCAAGAACCGCTAACGTTATTCCGCCCGCGTCAAGACAACCGCGGTGGGCGCACGAGTCAATCCCATAAGCTAAGCCACTAACCACGATAACCCCATGCTTTCCCAACTCATAAGCAGCATGATAAGCAATATTCTCGCCGTAAGGAGTACAGCGGCGCGAGCCGACAATCGCCACGACTGGCGGGCGCTCACCTTCCGGTAGTCAGCCTTGGTACCAAAGCTTTTTGACAGGCTGTTTTACTTCAGTTTTATCGCCGCAACATTCTAATATTTCTAAAAATGGATGATTAATGGTAGTTTCTTGATATTTCATGCGCTTAGTTTAGCGCAACACAAAAAAGTGCCAAAGCATAACTATGTTATTTTTGACACTTTTAATATATATGTTTTAATTATTCTTCGCTGTCGCGGCGCATTGGCGGGAATGGAACGCCCTCGCGAGCAGACACGCCCTCGAATAGCCAGAAATTACGTTCAGAGTTACCCCAGCCACAAGTTGGTGGCATGCCATATTCGAGCATCTCGACAAAGTCCATATCAAGCATCTGCGCCTCATCGTCACCAGCATCGCGCATTGCCTGCTGCTCCTGGAAGCGCTCGAGCTGATCAAGCGGATCATTCAACTCAGAATAACCATTGCCCATCTCAGTACCGAAGATAACTGGATGGAAGCGTTCAGTAACGCGCGGGTCAGCCTCGTGCTTCTTTGCTAGCGGAGACAACTCGACCGGTTCATGAATGAGCCAGAATGGACCAGCAGATTCTTTGCGAATAATCTTCCAAAGATAATCGAGTAAGCGACCAGCACCCATCGAATCGTCGTATTTTACTTTATTTTCGCGGAGAATAGATTTAATTTTATCGAGGTCAGGGTTAAAGACGTCGATATCAAACTTGTCCTTGATAATATCTGCATAGCTAATACGTGGCCACTTGCAATCGAGATCAACTTTCATGCCGTCATGCTCGAATTGAAGCGTGCCCCAAGTCTCCTTGCAGACATATTTAATCATTTCTTCATAAAGATCCATGCCGTCATTGTAATCTTGGTATGCAGCATAGGATTCCATTGCGATATGCTCAGGGAGATGCTCCTCGTCCATGCCTTCATTGCGAAAACGGACGCCAATATCGTAGACCTTCTCGTAGCCACCGCCGATAAGACGTTTCAACGGAAGCTCGTGCGAAATGCGGAGATAGAAATCCTGATCAAGCGCATCCATATGCGTAACGAACGGATTTGCATCGGCGCCTCCGGTCGTAGTCTCGAGAACTGGAATATTAATCTCGACGAAACCATGATCATTCAAAAACTGGCGAGTTGCGGTCCAGAATTTGCTGCGACGAATGAAACGTTCGCGTACTTCTGGGTTAACAGCCATATCGACATAACGACGGCGCAAGCGCTCTTCCTTGTTCGTGAAACCATCACGGCCAGGAAGTGGACGCAAAGCCTTCGTTAATAGTCTAGGCATGTCGCAAAATACCGAAATTTCGCCAGTTTTAGTTTGCCCAACTTTGCCAGCTGCTTCAAGAAAATCACCAGTGTCTAATTTCTTAGTGAATTTAGCAGCATCATCTTTCAAAAAGACCTGAATCTTGCCAGAGTCGTCCTCGACGACGACGAATGCGAGCTTGCCGAAGCTACGAATACTAGCAATACGGCCAGCTACACAAACGTCTTTATCAGCATAAGAATCATAGTTCTCTAAAATATCACCAATCTTTGTATCGCGATTGGAATGTGCAGGATACGGATCGACGCCTGCTTCTTTTAATTCATTTAGTTTGCGAATTCTTTCATCGCGAAAATCTTTTAGAGTTGCCATAATCTATATTTTACCATCTTTTTTACTCGCCGTCGAGGAAGGCACCAGATTGGCGCGACCATAATTTGTTGTAGGCGCCACGTTTCTTAATTAGCTCTGCATGGCTGCCCTGCTCAACGATTTTACCATTGTCGAGCACAATAATTCGGTCAAGGCTTGCGATCGTAGAGAGACGATGCGCAACCACGATGCTAGTACGGCCTTTCATGAGCTTAATCAAAGCATCTTGGATAAGCGCCTCGGACTCGGAATCAAGCGCTGAAGTGGCCTCATCGAGAACAAGAATCGGTGCATCTTTTAGGATTGCGCGCGCAATTGCAATACGCTGACGCTGGCCGCCAGAAAGTTTAATACCACGCTCACCCACAAGCGTTTCATAACCATCAGGCAATTCCTTAATAAACTCGTGTGCGTTCGCAAGCTTGGCGGCGCGAATGATTTCTTCACGCGTAGCATCTGGGCGCGCATAAGCGATGTTGTCTGCAATTGAGCGATGGAAGAGCGATGTTTCTTGAGGCACGTATGCGATATTTTCGCGCAAAGATACCTGCTGGACTTTGGCGACATCTTGACCATCTATGCGAATTTCCCCAGCCTGAACATCCGCAAAGCGAAGTAACAGTTTGGTCAATGTAGTCTTACCAGAACCAGATACGCCGACTAGGCCGACGCGTTCGCCTGGCTTAATATCTAAGTTAAAATTATCGAAAATTGCCTCTTTAGCATCATGATGCTGAAAGCGCACATCGTCGAACTTAATCTTGCCTTTCTTGACAACGAGCTCTTTTGCGCCAGGCGCATCAACGACGGCGCGTTTTTCATCGAGAATCATCGTCATTTCATAAGCGTCGCCAAACACGCGGTTAATTGCCTTGAAGATATTATTAATATCCCACAATTCGCCCATAACGGTCATGGAGTAGTTAACAATAAGAATCAAGGTTGCAACCGATAGACCAAAGAATGTCTGGCCAACCATCATAAATAGAACGATGATTGCGATAATGCCAATATTTACAGCATTAAATGCAATGTCGCGTTTCATGTGGGCACGCATCTGCGCAAAACCAGCATTCATACTAGCGCGACTATAGTTTGCATAACGATGGCGCTCGTGAGCCTCGCGACCATACGACTTAACCGAGATGATATTCGACACCGAATCGGCGAGCTGACCAGTCTGCTTATTTTCCGCCTCCGACCATTCACGACTCAAGTGCGAGATTCTCTTGAAAGTTAACGCAGAGCTGAGAATGTATAGGAATACGAATAGTAATAGTCCTAGCGCAAACCATGGTGCGCGCGGAATTAAGACGACCATTATCGTCACCAATAAGGAGCCAAAATATAGAATTTGAAAGATCAAAGTATCGTAGAAACGTTCAAAACCACCTACGAACTTATTCGTCTGCGATACGAGCGAACCGGAGAAGCGGTCAGAATGAAACTGCATCGATTGCGTACAGACGCTGTCGAAACACATCGTAGCAAGATCATACATTGCGCGAAGCTCCATCTTCCAGAGCGAATATACACGAATCCAGCCAATCAAGCACGAGCCAATAATATGACAAGCGAGCAAGGCGATGGCCTGCGGAAGAAGCTCTGGGATAATTTGCTCAGCAGAGATGCCAGCCGATACTCTATCGATCATGTTGGCAAAAATGAGCGGAATGAGCGTGTTGCGCGCAAGCACAACAATTGGGGTTGCTATTATCGAAATAGCAGTGAGGAATTTGTATTTTTTGAACACAATTCCGTAGTAGTGGAGCGTGCGGCGAAAAGCCATCTTGCGCTCCTGCTTAGGTTTTTTCTTCATATTTCCACCTCTTTCATTTTTAATAAAACATAAAAATACGCCAACTTTTCAGGTTTAGCGTATTTTGTTAATTGTTCTTTGGTGAGTGCTTTAGTTAATTTCAGCAATTTTGAATTTTTTGCCGTTTGGAAGCGTTATCTCTTCACCAACTTTTTTACCAAATATTGCTTTGCCAATAGGCGATTCGTTGCTAACCTTACCCTCGAGCGGATTAGCCTCTACGGCGCCGACTAGGGTATAGACGCTCTTGCTATTACCGGACTTAAGTGTGACGGTAGAGCCCATAGCAACTTTCTCTCTTTTGCCAGATTTAATAATCTTAGCGTGGAGGAGAATATCCTCAATTTCAAGAATACGACCCTCGATGACTTTCTGTTCGCCACGAGCTGCCGAATAATCTTCGTTCTCACTGAGATCACCATAGGAGCGAGCGGTTGCAATTTTTTCAGCAATTTCAGGACGGCGAGCTTTAAGCTCGGCGAGTTCCTGCTCTAAATCTTTGCGACCGGCAGCGGTAATACTAACTGTTTTTGCCATAAAATATCCCTCCTGTACCCCAGAAAAAATAGGAAAATTTACTGTTACTTCGGTTATAGTTTAGCAATAAAATCTGCTAATGGCAAGAGTTTTATTTCACTTTCTGTGCGTTTCTTCAACTCGACTCTATCCTCCGCCAAAGTCTTATCACTAATCACGACGCGATATGGAATACCAAGTAATTCAGCATCGGCAAACTTCTCGCCGTTGCGTTTGTCTTTGCGATCATCGAGAATAATCTGTTCAGGTGCTTTATTATGCAAATCTTCTGCAATCTCCATCGCTTTGTCGCCGATGGCGACGACATAATACTTATATGGAGCGATTTCTTCTGGCCAGACGAGACCTTTATCGTCACTAAGTTTTTCGGCGATTACGCCCATCACTCGGCTAGGACCGATGCCGTAGCTGCCCATAAAGACTTTTTGGCGTTTTCCGTCTTCGTCGTTAAATTCTAGCTCGAGTGGCTCGGAATACTTGTAGCCAAGCGTAAAGATGTTGCCAACCTCGGCCGCTTTATGCTGTTCGAGCTTGGATTTGTCTAGGCCAAGTTCATTAAGGATTTCATCAGTATACACTTCTTCATTAACGGCAATATTCTTTTCGCGATCGAGATAGACGATATCCTCGCCAACTTCGCAGAGCGTCTGATACTCATCGCTGAATTTCGAGAAGCTACCGCCACTTGCGAAAGTACGGAAAGTGTCAGCGCCGATGCCGAGTCTATCGAAAATCTTCGTATAACTCTTGGCGACTTTCTCGTAAAACTCGTCGTGTTCTTCTTTTGTGCGACTAAAGCTATAAAGATCTTTCATCATGAATTCGCGCGTACGCATAATACCGGATTTTGCGCGGAGCTCATTGCGGAACTTCGTCTGGAACTGGTAGACATAGAGCGGAAGATCTTTGTAGCTAGAGATATAAGACTTCATCATACGAGTGAAGGCTTCTTCATGCGTAGTAGCAAGACCAATTTCGCCACCAGCATTTAGCTGCGTCTTAAACCAAACATCGAGGACTTTGTCGTCCCAGCGTCCAGATTTTTCCCAGGCATCACGAGGCTGAAGCGCCGTCATGCGGACTTCTTGGCCGCCAAGTGCATTCATCTCTTCGCGGATGACCTGCATGATATTCTCGAGCGTGCGCATACCAAGCGGGAGATAATCATAAACACCAGCCATCTCTTTGTAGATATAGCCAGCCCGAATTAAGAGTTTCGCACTCTCGCTCACTTCATCGGCAGGAGCAGTCTTGGCCGTCTTCGCGAATGTTTGACTTAATTTCATAGAGATAGTATAAAACTATCCTGGATACTCGTCAATGGAGGTGATTAAGACATCGCGCGGCTTGTTGCCGCCAGTTGCAGGACCAACGACGCCCTTCGCTTCGAGCTCGTCGATAATCGAAGCAGCGCGGCCATAGCCGATATGAAGCTGGCGCTGCAAGAGCGAGGTAGAGAGCTTACCGGCACGGATTGCGATCTCGGCGGCTTGACGCTCGACGTCACCGCCACCGCCGCCCATGCTACCACCAGCACCAGGCATACCCGGAATCGAGACAGATTGCGAAGTAACTTCATCGTTGTATTGCGGCGGAGCTTGCTGACGCAAGAAATCAGTAATCTTACCGATCTCTTTATCGCTAACAAAAGCACCCTGAACGCGGCGAGGTTTACCCATCATCTCAGTCGTCAAGAAGAGCATATCACCGGAGCCAAGCAGCTTCTCGGCGCCCATTGCATCAAGCATAACGCGCGAGTCGACACCGTTATTGACAGCGAAAGCAATACGACCCGGTATATTTGCCTTAATGAGACCAGTAACAACCTTAACTTCCGGACGCTGAGTAGCAAGAACGAGATGAATACCGGCAGCGCGTCCCTTCTGGGCAATACGTACAATTAGCATCTCAAGCTCTTTGCCAGCAGTCATCATAAGGTCAGCCATCTCATCGACAATTACGACGATATATGGCATCTTGCCGTGGTCATGCTGCTGAATATTCCCATCTTCATCAGCAATCTCAACCTTACCTCCCTGCTCAGCCATCTTAGTATTGTAGTCGATAATGTTTTTGACGCGCTCTTTGCTCATGATAGTGTAGCGCTTCTCCATCTCGCCGACAGCCCACTTCATTGCGCTAAGCGCCTTGTCAGTGCTATTGATAACTGGCGCGAGAAGATGAGGGATATCTTCGTAAGCCGCCATTTCAACCTGCTTTGGATCGACGATAATAAGCTTCAAATCACTTGGCGAATTATGATAAAGAAGCGAGCTAATAAGAACGTTGGTCATAACAGACTTACCGGAACCAGTAGTACCGGCAATGAGAAGGTGTGGCATCTTGGCGAGGTCGCCAACAACTACCTGACCAGCAATATCTTTACCGACCGTGAAGGCGAGTGGCTTTTCGCTAGCCATCTTGCGCCATTCTTGCGCACGGAGAAGCTCGTGGAGACCAACGCTAGCCGGCGTAATATTCGGAACTTCAATACCGACCATATTAGTACGCGGAATTGGTGCTTCAATACGAATCTTATCCGCTGCCAACGACATCGCAAGGTTCTTGTCATATTGAAGAAGCTTGTTGACGCGAATGCCGGCAGGTGGACGAAGCGTATACTGAGTAATACGTGGACCAAGATTAGCACCCTCAACAGCAACATCGATATCGAACTGCGCAAGCGTATCCTTAATGATGCGGGCGTTCTCTTCGGTATTGCCTGGATCGGCCGGCGTAGTCTTTTTGTTAAGGAGGTCCATCGGCGGCATCTTCCAGTTTGGATCAGAAACAGCAACAAGCGCAGTCGGCTCTTCAGTAGCCTTAACTTCCGCCATCTTGTTTTCTTTGAAGAGTGGAAGATCGCGATTCTTTTTATCGTTTACAGTCTCAACATTCGCAACAACCTTGAAGTCGCCAAGGTCTTCTTTTACGTTCTTTTCTTTATTCTTGCGCATAACGCGAGCATTCGCAGCATCCTCGCCATCCTTACTCGTCCTGAAGATCGTAGCAATCTTCTTAAACAGCGCAAGTGGAGTCTCGGCATACATAAAGAGCGCTGTAATAAGAATTAAGACTACATAGATAACAACTGAAAGCGCACTACCTAAATTACGGACCGCTACAGAGTTCATTGCATCGCCGATTAGGCCGCCAGTCTTATCTGGCGTAGCGTAACTGCCGACACCAAAGATGCCGCAGAACCAGAAAATCATTAAGGTCGAGGCAACCCAAACGCTTGCATTAACGCGATTGTCTGGTGCGCGAAAAATCATGACAGCAATATAAGTAAAGATGATTGGGAATAGATAAGTGGTATAACCAAATACATTATCGCAGAAATCTTTTAATCCTTGAATAAATACGGCGTTCTGCCCCGCTCCGAACCACATCGCAACAAAAACTACTGCGAATACTAAAAATAGAATTGCCAATGTCTGACGCCAAAAACCACCCGGAAGCTCATGCTTCGGTGCAACTTCTTTGGCAGATGATTTACGTTTTTTACCTCGCTTTTTCTGTGCCATATAGCTAAATTATACCATAAAAAAAAGAGAAGCGTTTTCATGCTTCTCTTTTTTGTTATTGCTGGATTATTTTAGAAGATCAAGCCAGTTCTCAATTGAGCTGCTTGAGCTGCTTGAGCTGCTCTTGTAGGTGGTCTTCTTGCTGTAGAAGTTAACGATAGTAGAAACAACTACCAAGACACAACCGACAGCTGCGATGCCGAGAGCGACAAAGCGCATGACGCTAAGAACAGTAGTCTTACCAGCAGCGATTGCGTTAGCGATGAAGGCGATGCCAACTGCTGCGCCAGCTGCTAGAGTGTTTGATAGGAAGCTGTTGAGCCAGAGGTAACCCTGATCAACACCGGACTTTTCGCCGATACCGCAGAGAGAGTAGATAGCGATAGCGATCATCTTGATGATCTCAATAGCTGCGATAACGATGAAAGCGTTGCGTGCATACTTCCAAGAAGATTTCATTGCATTGATGTCGGTGATCTTACCAGCAGTGATCAAACCGATAACACCAAATAGTACGGTCATGATACCGGATGCGAACAAGACTGATGCCCAGCCCATATTTGCACCGATGATTTCGCTAGCGAATGGAACCGCTACTGACCAACCTTCTTTAGTGAAAGTTGCGATGCCAGCAAAGATTGTCATCCAGCCCATGAAGGTAGCTAGAGTGATGCTTGCTGCATTAATACCTGCGATTAACTTGTTGTCTGCCTTTACCTTAGGCATCTTCACGGGTTCAACTACAGTATTTGCCATAGTTTAACTATTCTCCTTTAAGTTATATTTAATGTAATAATATCACAAAAATATCTAGAATAACACAATATTATTCTAGATATTTTAAGTGATTATGCTTTATTTCTGATCAACGTTCTTCATTGAGAGGCTGAGGCGGCCCTTATCATCGATAGCATCAAGGCGAACCTTGATTTCATCGCCGACCTGAAGCGCGTCAGTAACCTTCTCGATACGCTTGTCGCTAATCTGAGAAATATGGAGCATGCCATCAATACCTGGGAGGATATTCACAAACGCACCAAAGTCCTTGATTGAGACAACCTTACCAGTATAAATCTTGCCTGGTTCTGGTTCTTCAACGAGAGACTTAATCCAATCCATCGCCTTTTTAATCTTTTCGGCATCACTAGCAGCGACAGTAACGAGACCGTTCTCTTCAATATTAACCTCGGCGCCAGTCTCAGTGGTGATTTTATTAATTGTTTCACCACCCTTGCCGATAATCGTACCGATTTTTTCTGGCTTAATCATGAGCTTCTCAATCTGAGGAGCGTATGGGCTGAGATGATCGCGCGGACCTTCTAGCACGCTAAGCATGTGCTTCAAGATAAACATGCGACCTTCGTGTGCCTGAGCGATTGCCTTGCGAAGAACTTCGACTGGAAGGCCGTGAACCTTCATGTCCATCTGGAGAGCGGTAACACCTTCGGTAGTACCAGTAACCTTGAAGTCCATATCACTAGCAAAGTCCTCGGCATCCATAAGGTCAGTAAGGACATATGGCGTATCGCCATCCATCATGAGACCCATTGCAACGCCAGAAACTGGGCGCTTGAGCGGAACACCTGCATCCATAAGAGCGAGACAAGAGCTACAAGTTGCAGCCATCGAAGTTGAACCGTTCTGAGACATAATCTCAGTAACGCTACGGATAGCGTATGGGAATTCTTCTTCGCTTGGAAGAACTGGCGTCAACGCGCGCTCGGCGAGATAGCCGTGACCAACTTCGCGGCGACCAGGGCTGCCGAGGCGAGAGATTTCGCCAACCGTATAACCTGGAGCATTGTAGTGGTGCATGTAGCGGCGAACGCCGTCGGTGACTTCCATCGTATCAACAAGCTGACCATAGCTAAGTGGCGCAAGCGTAACAATGTTCATAGCCTGAGTGACACCACGAGTAAAGAGGCTGGAGCCGTGCGTGCGTGGCAAAATGCCAACCTGCGAGCTGAGCGGACGAACCTCATCAAGCTTGCGACCATCTGGGCGAACACCCTCTTCGATAATATGCTTACGAACATCATGCTTAACAGCAAGCTCGAAAGCGTCGTTATATTCAGCGCGGAAGTGCTCATCATAGTAATGCGTGCGAGCAGTCATCTTCTCTTCGTCGGTCATCTTATCGGTAATGCCGGCTTCGTCGTCGGTGATTTCCTGAGAGAATTCGTCATGCATTGCCCAGCGAATTTCGTCGATGAGATTATTGCGCTCAACGGTATTCTGAGTGCGGAGTTCTGGACCAAGTTTGCCTTCCATCCACTTATCAACCTTTGCCTGAGCTTCTTCGCTTGGGAGGATGAGGGTGTATTCCTTCTCTTCTACACCAACCTTCTCGCGAAGTTCATTCTGAAGCGCGATTGCCGGCTGAATCATCTTGAGCCCCCATTCGAGGCCACCAACGATAACTTCCTCTGGGACTTCGTTTGCGCCAGCTTCGACCATGGTGATGCCAGAATCTTTACCAGCGACAACGAGGTCAAGGTCGGAAGCTTCGCGTTCTTCTGGGGTTAAGAATGCTTTGTATTCGCCATTGACGCGGCCGATGCGAAGACCAGCGATTGGGCCATCAAATGGTACGCCAGCAAGCATTAAAGCGCTCGATGCCGCAATCATTGCAATAACGTCTGGGCGGAAGCTTGGATCCATGGAAAGCACGGTCGTGACGACCTGAATTTCCTGACGATAACCCTTCGGGAAGAGTGGGCGAATTGGGCGATCGATAAGGCGACCAACGAGGACTGCATTATCGGAAGGCTTGCCTTCGCGCTTAATAAACTTGCTGCTACTAATCTTACCTGCAGCATAGTACTTTTCTTCGTAATCGATTGAGAGTGGGAAGAAATCCTGGACGACCGGCTTGGTACCAACTACGACCGAGCCGAGCACAACTGTGTCGCCATAAGTTACTAATACTGATGAAGTAGTACGAAAACCGACGCGGTTGACTTCGAGACCGAGCTTGCGGCCACAAAAATCAGTCTCAAGCTTGAAGGTTTTCTTACCGCTTGGGTTGATGATATCCATCAAAAACTGCCTTTCCTCGAGAAAATAATAAGTACTTTATCGCAAGAGTTTGCGAGAAAATATCTATCATTTTCTCGATATTTAATTATGTTTCTATTGTAGCATAAATTGACAAAATCGGCAAAGTGTGCTATAATAGATATATTAGATTAATCTCAACAAAAAAGGCCCCTTCGAAACGGGCCTTTTTCTTTATTTGCGGAGACCAAGTTTGGCAACGGTTGCTTTGTAAGTCTCGAAATCGTTCTTTTCGAGGTACTTGAGCAACTTTTTGCGCTGACCGACCATCTGGATGAGGCCGCGCTTTGCCATAAAGTCATGCTTGTTTGCCTTGACGTGCTCGGTAACTTCCTTGATGCGCTCAGTCAAAATAGCAACCTGAACCTCTGGAGAACCGACATCTTTGTCGCTGCGGGCAAGCTTCTTAATAGCCTTGGCTTTGTTGTCTTTTGTAATCATACTGTCGCTTATTTTACCACAGATTAGAGAGAGATGCAAGGACTAAAACCCCTGTTTTATTCTAGGCTAATATTCCACCTTAGCCAGCCGTCATCCCAAGTATAAATAGCATCCGAGTGCATAGTAACGACTGGAACCACGATCGCCGAAGCAAAATTATTATTAACATAAAAAGCACGAGCGGAATACAAAAACCAGCCTCGAAAGGCTGGTTAAATTGCATTTTTACTCGGCATTAACGAGAGATTTTGAAATCGTAACTGTTGGGCGAATACCCCAGTTTGCGAGATCAACCTTAGTAATAGTTAAACGACCAAAGTAGTTTATTAGCCAGGCCTCTTTACTACTACCGCCGAGTGCAGTCTTAGTCCAGTAGCCATACCCCTTATTCATCTCGTAATCGCACCCGTGCGTCTCGCAATCCTGCGTATAATCATACATCCACGCATGCGCACTTCTACCCCTACCATCCGTGCTGTTTATTTCGTGAGTGTCCAGCGGATAATACTTACCAGTTGAAGCCGTATTTCCACTCACATTAAACGGATTAATACCCGCAATTGCAGCAACCTCATTCGCAGTAAAGATATCTATGGTTAGATTATTCGCATCCCAATCTGCTGTATCTGCGCTTAGTTGATTTAGTAGCGCCTGCGGGTTGGAATTATTATTACTAGAGTTAAAGGAAATCCTTGCTGTAGTATTATGATCAAGCAGCATCTTATAATTCGTACCGTCGTCGCCATAGATATACCACTTCATACAGCCATTCTTTGCTTCCTTATCCGCAACATTTGTTGAAGTAGCACTACATCTTTCTTTTAGGTTGGCCGGATTAAAGTAGGCGGCACCGACATAACCTTGCGGCATAGTAGCCGAAAGCTGCAAGACATCAGCAGAGCTATATTGTTGCGTTAAGCTAACAGTTCCATTGAAGTCCTTGTCTTGATACCACATCGCATATAGCGTTAGTGGGGTCTTAGACTCAGTCAATTCGCTCATGACCTGCTTGTCAGTATAGCTTGCGCCAGAGCCATCAGCTGCCGTATTCCAGCCATCAAATGCATAACCGTCTCGTACAAACGCATTAGCCTTCAGCGAACCCGTATTAGTTAGGTAGTGGCTTGTCATAGTTTCATACTCAGCGTTATCTGCACCGTTGCCATCATAACGAATATAACGTGCATTTTTCTCGGTGAAGTAGCCTGGATTACCGTTGTCTGGGTCGTCGATACGAGCATAGACGCCGCTAACATTGGTAGTACATGCGGTGCCGGCGCCACCAACAAGATGACCACCAAGCGTCCAGTTGCCAAATTCAAATCCGCCTGAAGGTAAGTTTTCTGGCAAGAATTCGCTCGAAGCATAGATTGTTTCTACGACTTTTTCGTTTGCAAAGGTATTGCTGGTGTTGGTAACATGCGTAAGATCCCATCCGGTAATATCTAGCGTCTTTAGCTTATGCATATCCATGAAAGTGCGGTTCATATTTGTTTGGGCTGGAATATGTAGGCCAGTCAAGTCAAGATACTCTATACTCGAAGCACCATCGAATAGGCTAGCTATATTAGTGACACCTTCGGCTGTAAAGTTTGGACCAAAAGTGATGCTCGTGAGATTACCCATACCCTTAAACATACTATCCATATTTTGCAATACGGCAGAGCTAAAGTTGCTAAGATTCAAAGAAGTCATAGCGGAACCAGAGAACATACCGGCCATAGTCGTAACTTTTTCGGTGTTAAACATGCTGACATCAAGTGAGGTTGCTCTAATGCCGTAGAAGGTATTAGCCATACTAGTGACATTATTTGTATTAAAGTTCTCGCCGAATTGGATACTCTTAATACGCGATGATCCAAAAGTCGAAACAAGACCGCTACCAGTGAGCGAAGCAGTATTCCAGGATCTTAAATCAAGATCCTCAAGACCGCCGCCATTTGTAAACATATACGACATATTCTTAACTTTCGATACATCAAACGAGGCAATATCTGCACTCTTCAAGCTACGAGCGCTATTAAACATCCACGACATATCAGTGACATTTTCAGTGCTGAATTTGTCGCCAAATTCGATAGTTTCAAGTGCGTATGCGTAGCCAAACATTCCAGACATGTTCGTGTTTCGCTTCGTATCAAAGTTGTCGCCAAAATCTATCTTCTTGAGCGAGTAAGCATTCACGAAAGTCCAGTACAGACTGGTGACATCCGCATCGGTGCCATTGAGGTCAATTTCAGTCATCATTGAACCCATGAAGAATGATCCCATATTTGATGGGAACGAAGGAACTGGGTCTTCGCTCCAGAAGTAGATATTTTCGCCATCTGGCCAAACCCAAATCGGATCATCAGTTCGCGAAACATCGGTTGCAGTTGCAATAATCTCATCACTTGGTTGACCGTTAGGATATTTCTTAAACTTTGAAGCGTCCGAATTGGTGCTATGAATACTATTAAGCGTGCTGCTAGTATTGGAGTTAAAGATTGCTTCGATCTTATTCCAAACCGCATAGAGTTCAAGCGGAGTCTTGGAAGCCGTGAGCCCCTCGAGCGCAGCGCCGTCAGCATAGGCAACGGTCGTGCTATTTGCGCTAGTTGCCCAACCCATGAACTTGTAGCCTTCCCTCACAAATGCGTTCGGCTTAAGCTTAACGTCATATGGCTCAGCAGTCGAAACATAGTAGCTTGACATAATTTCGTAAGAATCATCATCGGAGCCGTTGCCATGATAGCGGACGTAGATAGAATCCTTGAGCGTAAAGTAGCCTGGTTCACCGTTGTCTGGATCGTCGATACGAGCATAATCCGCAGTCATATGATCCTGACTCCAAGTGGTGCCAGCACCACCAATTACAGTTGATGTTCTGTTAAATACTTCAGTTGTAGGACTTACGCCAGCATTAGTGAATTTATCGCTAACGTAGATAGTATCGAACATTGCATTATGAATCATTGTGTCTTGTCGTCCACCACCAAACATGGTGCCCATGCTAGTTACCTTGGAGGTGTCGAAACTGCTGAGGTCAAGAACCTTGAGGTTGTGATCGTTATATCTAGCAAACATTCTGGTCATATTAGTCACCGACGGAGTCTTGAAGCCATCAAAGACAATCGTTACTTCACCAGCCGTTCCTCTACCTACGTCCTGGAACATGTAGCTCATATTCGTAACTTTGTCGTTTGACCAGTTGGAAACATTGAGATATTTCAACTTGGTCGTACTGTCAAACATTTGCTGCATATTCGTAACCTTGGCGGTGTTGAAGTGACTTAAATTAAGACTGGTGAGGTTTGCCGCAGCGAAGAACATAATATACATACTCGTCACATTACTGGTGTCCCAATTTGAGACATTAAGATCTGAGACAGCCGCACTATAAAATACGCCATACATATTTGTAACTGCGGATGTATTAAATTGCGAAAGATCGAGTGTCTTAGTTTTTGATTCGCGGAACATCTCAGATATAGTCGTGACTTTGCTCGTATCAAACTTGGTAGCGGTTGGATTTTCCGTATCAAAGAATGTAAGCGTGGTAATATTCGAGGACTTAAACATGTTTGCCATGTTCGTGACGGACGAAGTATCGAGTGTGCTGAGGTCAAGATTAGTCATGACAGCACTAGTAAACATGTTAGACATGAGTTTTACGTTATGAGTATCAAAGTTACTAAAGTCTAGAGCGTCAAACTTCGTGCTCTGGAACATGCTAGCCATAGAGGTTACATTGCCAGCCTCAATAAGACTGAGATCAACATTCTTTAGGGCCGTACCATAAAACATACCATCCATATTTGTTGCGGAAGATGAATCGAAGTCGCTAAGGTTTAGACTATTAAGCGCTTTGGTATTTGCAAACAAACGAGTCATATCTTTTGCGGCACTAGCATCAAGGCCGGTCATATCGATAGATTCGAGTTTCGATAGGCTATTGGCAACATTATTTGGTGCTGACGCAGTGCCAGCATTATGAACGCCGTTGAAGAAGTTGGCGGAGTTTACATTCATTGTTGGCTTATCGGCTTCAGACCACCAATAAAGATTGCCATTGTCAACCCAAGCATAGACAGGGAAGTTTGAAGTTGGAAGAGCGATATCTACTTCATTAGTGATGGTTTCAAAATCTGGCTCACCAGCAGTGTAATGCGAGAAGGTGATTGCATCGGTAAATTGCTCGCGCATGATTTTATTGATATTTGCACCAGTATCAAGCATTGCGGTGCGTTCTTTCCACTGTGCGTAGAGATCGATTGTTGCGCCGTCAGTTGTAGTGAGATTTTTAATGCTTGCGCCGTCTTCGTATGGAGTGCCAGTGCCGTCAGTGGCAGTATTCCAGCCCATATATTTGTAGTGCTCGAGCGCAAAGCCGTTCTGTGAGAGAGTTCTCGTCTCGTTATAAGCAACGTTCGTCATCGAGTTCGTACTACCAGCAACGCCGTCATGATTTTGATGGAAGACGATATTATAATGAATCGGCACCCACTGCGCATAGAGCGTAACAATATCGTCATCTACGGTAGTGAGATTGCGGAATAATTGCGCATCCGTAAGACTATAACTATGACCGTCAACTTCAGTGCTCCACCCATCAAAGTTATATCCCGTACGCGTAAAGGCGTTGGCGGTTAGTGAATATTCTGTACCGTATTCGAGGTTAGCCATATCCGCCATAGTACCGGAAGCGTTTGCGTCATCAGTATTGATGTTAAAGACGATTGTATAGTGATTGACCGCCCACTGTGCAACCATCGTAATTGTGCCGGATTCAATAATGTTAGTTACATCGGCTTTGTCGGTATAGTCATTGTTGTTATATTTCCAGCCAATGAAGTGGTAACCAGTTTTCTTGAAGGCATTCTCGCGCAGAATACAGCTCTGGTCGTATTCACAGTTCGTGGTCGCCATTTCCCCACTCGTTGCACCGTTACCCTCGTAGTTGATATAGAACGGATTAATTGACCACTGAGCATAGAGCGTAACTACGCCATTATCTTCGGTAGTGAGGTTCTTTACTTCAGCCTGGTCATCATGATGAACGCCGGAGCCATTTGCTTCGGTATCCCAGCCAGCATAAGTACGGCCCAAGAAACTAAAGGCACTTGCTGGAAGAGTCTTAGTTTCGCCATAGGTCATCTCAATACTATCCATGCTGCCAGTTGCACCGTTACCGTTGAACTTAATCGTATATTTATGAGCACGGAAGGTTGGATGAATATTTAGATCATCAGTGATTGGTTCGGTTAGATCTACTGGATTACCATTCTCGTCTTCCCAACCAGTGAAGGTATGACCAGGTTTGGTTTGATCTGGGATATTAGCTGGTTCATTGTATGGAACGAATTCTTCGTGTTCGTCACCATTAGCATCAGTCCAAGTAATAGCAACTTTGTCATAGAGACCATAGTTTGACGTAATAGAAATACTATTAGTCTCAACCTTAGCAGCATGAACGCTTGCGGTCGCGACTACTGCGGAAACTGCAACGATAGCGGCGACAAAGACTTTGGCGTGCTTTTTATTGCGCTTAATTGCAATGAGCGCGCAGACAATGAGACCCGCCGCTGAAATAGCGAGGACAACAACACTCGTCATAATGTTGTCGCCAGTATTTGGAGCGATTGCGAGTTCTTCTGGCTCATCGATGTCCGCGAACTTAAGGAAGAATTTTACGTTCGTAGCTTGAGCGCGAGCATTCTTATCCGTTACGGCATTGGCATACTTTGCTGTTACGATGAAGTCAATAGAATCACCGGCTTTGACGAGCGTATTAGCATAGGAGCTGTACTCGTAAGAGACATAAGGGTTGTCGTTGTCGTCGGTAATTGATTGGATAATATGATCTTTGCAGTCTGTGTTTTTGAGTGTAATAGTATATTTTGCGGAGTCATCTAGTTTGTGGAATGTAACATTGCTTTCGATGTTTGTTTCGTCAAAAGTGGAGATTGCGCCCGTGGCACCTGCTGATAGTTCGCTGAGCTTCGCATCTTGAATCTTAAATAAATTTGCCCCCGCGAAGGCACCAATCGTGCCCAGTAGCGCCACAACAAAACTCGCCGCAAAAACTGCGGACAAGATACGTCGAACGCTAAAAAACGTTGCGTTTTCTTTCTTTCACATTACACTCCACTTTTAAATGCTTATTTATATTTTAAGGTTCCGCTCGTGCTTTGTCTATACGTTAGCACGATAAAATGTTGTGTTTATTACAATATTATTTATTATTCATATATTTGATCAGCGCGTCGCGGAGGTCTTTGACCGGGAGGACGAATTTATCCTTTACGGTCGCGGGCGCGATGGCGTTCTTGAAGCCGAGTTTCTTTGCCTCGGCGATGCGACGATCTGGAGCGATAACGGAACGGATTTCCCCGCCGAGGCCAACCTCGCCAAAGACAACGAGATTGTCGTCGAGTTTGCGGCCGGCCGCGGCCGACGCAATCGCCATGCAAATTGCAAGATCTGCGGCAGAGTCATTCAGTTTCATGCCGCCAACAACGTTGATAAAAATATCCTTGTCCTGAAGTTTGAGCTTAGTGCGTTTTTCGAGCACTGCGATAAGTAAGTTTAGACGATTCAAATCGAAACCAGATGCTGTACGCTTTGGATAACCGTAATTTGTTGGATTAACGAGTGCCTGAATTTCCACGAGAAGCGGACGCGTACCCTCAATCGTCGCCATAATAATACTGCCATCTGTATTTTGACGTTCAGAAAGCAAGGCTTCGGATGGATTCTTCACCTCCACGAGACCTTCGCTCGCCATTTCGAAAATCGCAACTTCCGTCGTAGAGCCGAAGCGGTTCTTAACGGCGCGAATAGTCTTGAAACCGCCGTAGCGGTCGCCTTCAAAATTCATCACCACATCAACGAGATGCTCGAGAACTTTTGGTCCAGCAAGCGTGCCGTCCTTCGTGACGTGGCCAACAATAATTACGGCCGTGCCGCTAGCTTTAGCAGCACGAATAATGAGGTTACCGCAGTTGCTAACCTGACTAACTGTGCCTGGCGCCGAAGAAATCTCTGCCATCATTAAGGTCTGAATCGAGTCGACAACAACAAGGTCGTAGCCATCTTCTTCAATCGTTTTGGCGATATCGTTCGCAGACGAGGAGCTGGCGAAATGAAGTTGATCTGAGCTAGCACCGAGACGAATCGCGCGCATCTTGACCTGCCCAGCCGATTCCTCGCCGGAAACATAGAGCACCTTGCGGCCATTATTAGAAACTGTCGCACAAATCTGCATCAAAATCGTTGATTTGCCCATACCAGGCTGGCCCGCAAGTAAAGCGACGCCGCCCAGCAAAATCCCGCCGCCGAGAACATTGTCGAGTTCTGGGAAGCCAGTCTTCAAACGACTGCCGGCGTCGGATGGTTCAATTTCATTAATTGAAACGGCGACGAGTTTCTTGCCAGAAACTGCCCCGCGTGCGAGGGCGGATTTTGCTTCCGCCTCGGTCGGCACTTCTTGTTCGAGCAGAGTATTCCATTCGCCGCAATTCTCGCAGCGCCCTGCCCACTTCGTATAGCTCGTGCCACAATTTTGGCAAACAAATTTTGCTTTAGTTTTTGCCATAGTGGCACCTCCAATTATTTAGTTCTATTTTATCACTTCGTCGATGATGCCAAATTCTTTTGCTTCTTCGGCGGACATCCAGTAATCACGATCCATCGCTTTTTCAATTTCTTTAAGCGATTTGCCAGTGTTCTTCGCCATCATTTCAGCAAGAACTTTCTTGAGATAGACGCCTTCTTTGAGTGCAATTTCCTGATCAGTAATCTTACCTTCAGTGCCAGAGCTTGGCTGGTGAATCATAATGCGAGCGTTCGGCAAACAAACACGCTTGCCCTTGGCGCCGCTCGACAAAAGCATCGCACCCATCGAAGCCTGCAAGCCAATACCAATCGTCTGAACATCTGGCTCGATATAATTCATCGTATCGATAATTGCGAGACCGTCATAAACAGATCCGCCTGGCGAATTAATGTAGAGCTTAATATCCTTCTTTGGGTCTTCATATGCGAGATGAAGAAGCTGCGCAATGACAATATTTGCCGTTGCGGGAGTAACTTCTTCGCCCATAAAAATCACGCGCTCTTTAAGGAGGCGCGAATAAATATCATAGGCGCGCTCACCGCGATTGTTTTCTTCAATAACTGTTGGGACCAAATAATCTTTCATGCCTTTAATTATAGACACTTAGCACTCGAAATGCAAGAGTGCTAGATTACTCTTCAGTAGTATCATCTGGCTGGTCGATTTTACTATCAATACTCTTATATAAACTCGTTTTGCGCGCAATATTATTATTATATTCGTTTACTAGCGCATTAGTGTCGGAAATATAATTCATTATTTCTTGGTATGCGACCCGCTGAACAGACTGGCGCTGAATTAATGCCTCTCTTTCCTGATGGAACTGTTCAACCGATTCGAAGCTACCATTCCTGGCGCGCGCATTAAAATCATTAATGTCATTAGACAAAATAGAGTTATTCAACATATACTCTTCTTGCTTTTTTATTACTGCATCTTTTCGCTCAGCAATTTCTTTTTCTAGCTCCTTAATACGATCGGAAGCTACCTTGAATTGCGCATTATAGCCATCATAGAATTCCGCCAATTTTGATTGATTAGTAAAATATTTCGCGTAATGGTTGCGCAATGGCTCAGACAACTTGTCTGGACTGATCTGCGAACCAACCGTCGAATGGAGCTCGTCATAATAGCCGTCTGGCGAATAGAGTTTCATATGCTCTTGAATACTCTCCTCGGTCTGATAAATCGAGTCCAATGAATCGTGAAGCTCGCGTCGTTCCGAATCCGTCATGCGCGCCCAAACTGCATGTAACAATTCATGCGCTAAGGTAACTTGCCGAATCCCTTCAAGCTCAGAGCGTACGATATTATAGACAAATATACGATTATTCGAATAGCAACCGAGCGTCGCCGATTCCGAATCACCAGAAACGCAGTTTTGATTGAACTCTTCTGCCTCCTGAAGTTCAGGCCGTGTCGCCATTAAAATTCGTTCACCGTCGCGCGTCAGCTTTATATCGTCGACGATATCCGCGAGTTCAGGCGACATTTCGTAGCCAATCGACGAAATATTATCGACAATCGCTGAATAGTTGATTTGCGTCGCAGCAATAATAATGCAGACAAAAATCACAATCAGAGAAATCAGGCGGGCAATTCCATGCCACGGGTGAAGCTTATTTTCGCTCATGCTAATAGTATAACACTAGCGCCCTATTCGCGGGCTTTGACGAGCGAAAAATCGCCTTTTTTGTACTCAATTTTCGCGATATCGCCTTTATTTAGTTTGCCGGAAAGAATATTATCGGCAAGCAGAGTTTCAATCTCGTCTTCAATAACGCGACGCATTGGGCGTGCGCCATTCTTCGGATCATAACCTTTTTCAATAAGATGTTTCTTCGCGGCGGGCGTGATTTCAAGGCCAATCGATTTTGTTGCGAGGCGTTTTTTGAGATCTTCAATCATATTTGCAAAAATAGCCTCAACATTCTTTTCGCTCAGTGCGTTAAAGGTAACAATCGCATCAAAGCGGTTTACTAATTCTGGACGCATAAGTTTGCGCAATGCCTTCATCGCAGCGGCCTCATTTGCGTCATGTTCGGCTGCAAGTTCCTTCGCGTCGTGCTTAGTCTTCGCGGCGAAGCCCATCTCGGACTCGCGATACATATCCTCAGCGCCAAGGTTACTCGTTAAAATGATAATCGAATTATTAAACTTTACCTTTGTACCCTGTCCGTCAGTCAAAGTACCATCTTCGAGAATTTGAAGGAGAATATTAAATACTTCTGGGTGGGCTTTTTCGATTTCGTCAAAGAGCACGACGGAATATGGGCGACGACGGATCTGCTCAGTAAGCTTACCGCCATCTTCATAACCAACATAGCCAGCTGGCGCACCTACGAGACGGGCAACATTATGCTTCTCGCCAAATTCGGACATATCGATCTTTATCAGCGCATCATCGCCGCCAAACACCTCGCGTGCAATCGTCTTAGCGAGTTCAGTTTTACCAACACCAGTTGGCCCCATAAAGATAAATGAGCCAATTGGACGGTGAATATCTGCAATACCAGAACGACCACGACGAATTGCCTTTGCGGTCGCCTTAATTGCAGCGTCTTGACCGATGATTTCTTTTTGAAGATGCTTTTCGAGATTAATGAGTAATTCCTGCTCGGAACCACGCACGCGACTAACTGGAATGCCGGTTTTTAGGCTAATTGCAGTCGCGAGATTATCGCTCGTGACGGCCGGCGCCTTAGCAAGATCCTTATTAGTTTTTTCGAGTTTCTTAATTTCACCCTCAAGTTTGGCAGCACGAGTTTTGTACTCGGCAGCTTTTTCGTAATCTTATTTTTCGGCCGCAGCTTCGATTTTTTCTTGTAAGTCAGCAAGCTCAATTTTGTTCTTTTTATAGATACTGGCACCTGCTTTGTCCAACGAGACACGCGCAATCGCGCTCGCCTCGTCGATAACATCGATGACTTTGTCCGGCATAAAGCGGTCAGAAATATAACGCTCAGAGAGATTAATCGCCTCCTGGAGTATTTCATCGGAAATCGTGACCTGATGGTGGGCTTCGTAATGTTTCTTGATACCTTTCAAAATACGCAGCGTAATCGTTGGCGAAGGCTCATTAACAATAACGGTCTGGAAGCGACGTGCGAGCGCCTTGTCTTTTTCAATATTTTTGCGGTATTCATCGAGCGTCGTAGCACCAATCAGTTTGAGCTGATTACGCGCAAGTGCTGGCTTCAAAATATTCGCTGCATCCATACTGCCTTCAGCGCTACCAGCACCAGCGAGCAAGTGAAGCTCATCAATGAATAATACTACGTCGTCATTACTGACGGCTTCGTCAATAATACCTTTAATGCGCTCTTCGAATTCGCCGCGGAATTTCGTGCCTGCAACGACTGAGCTAAGATCGACTTGATAAATGCGCTTACCAATCAAAGCACCCGGCACATCATTCTTCGCGATACGCATCGCGAGACCTTCGACAATTGCGGTTTTGCCAACACCGGCTTCACCAATCAGAACTGGGTTAGATTTCGTTCGGCGACAAAGCACCGTGACGGCGCGCTCGATTTCTTGGTCGCGACCAATTACAGTGTCAAGTTTGCCCTGCTTTGCTTCTTCGGTTAAATCTGTGCCGAATTTATTGAGCCAGCGAAAAGTTGGACGTTTGCCAGCACGCAACTTTTGCTTTTCTAGTTTCGCTTCGTCGGCTTGTTTTTCGATTAATTCCTCAATATCGTTTGCGACTTTATCCAAATCGACATCGAGCTGACTGAGCAGAACGCTCGCACGAGAATTTGGTTGGCGCAAAAGCGAATAAACAATATGCTCTGTTCCAACAATATCGAGGCCATTTTCTTTGACGAAATTTAGTGACATGCGCAGCGTTAATACGGTCGCCTCGGAAAGTGACATCATCGCCATTGGTGCCGCCGGAACATCTACTGCAACCTTACCCTGAGCGCGCTCAATCTGGTCAAGATCGACGCCTTCGCTGCTAAGGATTTTGGCGCCAGTCGAAGTATCCTGAGCCATGATGCCCATCAAGAGATGCTCGGTACCCATATAACCCTGGTTGTAGCGTTTAGAATAGAAATCAGCTTTTTGCAACGCAAAGCGTGCATTTTCGCTGAGATGGTTCATAATTTCACTAAATTCATCTACCATACCCCTATTATATGAAATTAGCACTCGAAATGCAAGAGTGCTAATTTATGATTTTTCTAGTAGTTATTTTGGCGCAAAATCCTAGCTGCCTGGCTGCTCGCGCATCCATTCGAGGACACGATAATGATAGCCATTTTCGTCTACGTAATCTTTTGGCTCATAGAGATATTCGACGCCAGCCGGCTTTTCCGGCATAGCGGCAGTAGAGCCCGTAATCCTGCCGTCGTAGTAGTAAATCTTTCCGCCACTAGCGTTCTTGACGCCAACGCCAGCGCTTTCATCACTAACGACGTATATGTTCGGATCCGTGAGCGAGACATTTGCGTCCGCCTTCCCGTAATGTTCCGAATCCGGGCTCTCCGGAATACCAATAGTAACAACTCCCGATCCGTTATAAATTCCATAAGCCGCAGCACTACTGTAGAATTTTCCAGTTACAGAGATAGAGCCAGATTCTAGCTTGAACGATCCAGTTGGATTGTATACTGCATACACGTCAAGCTCGGTCCTCCTCGTATTACTGCTATCTAAAATGTAGCTAGTCTCAGAAGAATCAATTGTGCCTCCATCATTATATGAAACTACGGAATATTTTCTTATATATTCGCTCGCACCAGCATTAATGATATTTCTTATTACGGTTCCATTCGACGTGGTAATATGACCAGTGTTATAGATGGCCCTAGCATAGTTATCGCTACCGCCAGATTCTAGTTTCGTATTAGTCATAGTTGCATCAAATGCATTCAATGATAAAGTGCCTTTATTTATGATAAAGTTAAATATATTCGCTCCGGTTCTAGCCGCCGAGCTATTACTAATCGATAGTTCGCCCGCATTGTTATAAACTTCTCCACCAGTAATTGTCGCATTGCTGATAGAAACATTTCCGCCGTTGTTATAAATTGGATAATTAGTGCCGCTCAGTGTCATATTGTTTGCGGCTACAATATTGCCAATATTATTTATATTTATATCCGTCGCAACCGATGAAACATTATCTAGCGTTAATGTTCCTTTGTTATCTATCGTCTTTGATGAAGATAATCTAATATTCTGCAGAGATAATTCGGCACCAGTTTCATTTGTAATTAGATAGTCGCCAGTATAGTAGTAATCAATAATCGGGCTTTGCGATGAATGATTATTTATGATAGTTACTTTTCCGTTATTTACAATTGGGTTGCCGATAATTATGATATCGTAGCCATTTGTTTTAATTATGAATTCTTTATCGCTAGATATTGTAAGTGGAGTGGAAATGAAATTATTCGCAATGAGCTGTATTTCATCTCCTGTATTCGCAGCCGCAATAGCCTTACTTAAACTAGTATATTTCACATCATTTATTTGAGCCACGTCATATTCATACACTAACCAACGCGCGTCATAATCAGCCCCATCAATTGTCTGCTGTTCTATATGAAGAGCCGTATTCTCCGGTATCTCTTTTACATAGCCGTCTTGGTAACCCAATATACCACCTTTCAATACTCCATCATAGAAGTTATACCTGCCACCGTAAAGACCATACTTTCCGCCAATTATTTCTGGGGATTCGCTATTCAACCCCCCATCGTTTGTGCCGACGGTCGTATAGTAACCGCTATTCGTAAAAACGCCGTAGTCTCCGCCATATATCCTACCGCCAGTAATTGTCGACTCGGCGGCCGCATTCACATATATGCCGTATGCTACGCCGCTATCTGTCTCGCTAGCTATCTCTCCGCCAGTCATATTTAAAATACCGTAACTCGCGTTCGACATATATACACCATAGCTCTGCTCGGTACTGCTATGCGCATTAATTTTTCCGCCGCTAATAATAGCTTTTTGATATGGCACATACAAGCCATAAGCAGAAGAATCACCAGTCGCATTAATGGTGCCAGCATTAATAGTAATTGGGCTAGACGATGCCTGGTATATGCCGTATGCCCTATTCTTACTAGAAGCCGTGATCGCAGCATCCTCATTATTAATTGTTGCCGTCAAATAGTATCCACCAAGGATGCCTACTGCAATATCTCGACCCGTAGCAGTAGCGGTAATGGTAACATTACCTTCGATATTTGCGCCGTCCATCACGCCGCGCGTCATATTATTCGATGACTCCGTTTCTATGACGACATTATTATTGAGAGTAGCACCGCCCCTGACGCCAAAGTTCATTCCGTAAGATTTGACTTTAATCGTAGTATTCGAAATAGTCGTATCGCCCCTCACGCCCCATGCGCATCCCCAGTCGGATAATTGTGATGAACTAGTGGAACATGAAGTGTCTCCAGTCGTTACAGTTATATTTACATTATCTATGGTCGATGTACCTTGATTTATCCCCTCATACCAGCCCCGGTGAGAACCAGATTCTGGTCCAGTCACAGTGATATCTGAATTTCTGATATCTAGGATTGAGTT
>JAFWIP010000010.1 GCA_017514805.1 Candidatus Saccharimonadota bacterium | reverse complement strand
TTGGTGCTGGGAGTAGGAGTCGAACCTACGAAGGCCGAAGCCGGCAGATTTACAGTCTGATGCGTTTGACCACTTCGCTATCCCAGCAAAGTACTTACTTATATTATCATAAGCAAGCACGTTTTTCAAGGAATTACTCTAGCATTTCTTGACGGAAAGCATTGATGAGAGCGTTGTCGGCGTCGACATCGGTTGAACCAGCCATATACCAATCATACGCATTGTATGAGTAGTTGGTATTCATCCAGCCCATCATGAATACGTATTTATGCTCACCATTCTGACCACCTTTTTTATGTGTATAGTATCGCGTGCGGTCTGGGCGACCACTGATTGAAGTGAGCTCGTAGTCGCGGTTGCGTGTTTCGAGGTCTACGCCTAATAATGATTCGATTAGCCATGCCAACGTACCGGTGCGATCAGCGCCGTGTGTACAGTGGAAGTAGATATTTTTATGGTCGTCGACGATATCGTGCATGAGTGATGTTAGGGCGCTGCGCGTAGTAGCGTAGTTGGAAGTTCCGTTGTCGAAGTCGTAATGAATTACTTCATGCCAGTAGTCCGACGTACTATCGCTAAAGTGTTTGCCGCTTATTGATGCGCCCGTGATTTCGCTATTCTTGCGAAGATCGTATTCTTTATTGATGCCCAGCTGCTGGAGTACTGTTATGTCGTCATTAGTTTGGATCCACTCACCACGAATTAGGCGGCCGTATTTGATCTTCTTGCCGTCTTGACCGATTAAGCCACCGAGATCACGGACGTTTCTGGTATTTGGGAGACTTATCATGCGGCGATCGCCGTTTGCTCGAATATATCCGTAGAGGTCTGGATCGTTTGTCGATTCCCAGCGATAGATTGTGTCCGGTATCATATTCTTAATCACGCCGTTTGTCGTATCAAGGTAGTTAACTTGCGATAGTTTTTCCTTTTGGTCGTTGGATAAATATACGTTTATGCCATCGGTTATTTCTGTGTCATATCCGTAAGGACGATCGCAATAATATGTTCCACTATTTGCACCGCCGTAATAATTGTATGCCGAGAATTCGCCGTCATTTTCCCAATCTGTTGAAATATCGTTATTAGTATTGGCCTTACAGTTATAGCTTTCGAAGTTCATCTTTAGTTTTGTCCATAATGCCGTATCGACTCCAGTCGAATCCCAGCTGGCGATGCTAGAGTAGTAATCTGTTACAGCTTCATGCTGGATATCGACGTCGACGATTTGGTCCGACGATTGCGCCTGCCAGTGTGCGTAATATGTTATGTTACCATCTGGTACCGTGCTCGCGGAAATTTCTGTGCCGCCCGTGCGTTCAGTAAACCAGCCGAGGAAGCTATAATGTGTCCTATCGGCAGTTGGAAGCGTGCCGATTTGATCGCCGTCATTAATGGATCGTTGGGCTTCTGAGCTTGTTCCGCCATTAGCATCAAATGATATTAGGTGCTTTGTCGTATCTTCGATGAGGTAGAGTATCTTGTAGCCACCTTGCTCGTCATTAAACTTCTGACTATTGATTTCGATTTCACCAATCATTGTCTCGTTCGTGTCCGTTACTACGGTTGGCTCTTTTCCGCCATTGCTCGTGCGGCCCGTGGCGTATGTTTTGCCACTGATTGTGCCGTCATAGAAGTTGTATGGATTGTTATTTTTAGCAATAACTCCATATGTTTGCCCCTGAATCGTTGGTGCTGCGGTATTTATGACTCCATCTTTTGAGCCTATAGTTAGGCTACCGCTTTCATTGTATACTGCGTATGCGCCAGTAGAGGTAATAGTGCCGCTTGTAATTATCGTTGTCCCATTATTGAGGTTATGGACTGTTGCTCTCTTGCTATATACTGAGCTTAGGACGGAGTTTCCCGTAATTTCTAGTCTACCGCCATTATTCCATACTGCTTGTCTTTGCGATTGGTCTGTAGCCTCAATGGTTGCTCCATCAATTATTAATACCGTACCAGTATTCTCATTATTAATAGCGCCGTTAGCACCTGCGGTGCATTTAATCGTCCCGTTCGTTAATAGTACGCGGCCGTTATTTGATATGACTTTGTTGTCGTTTGTTACGGTATGTCCGCCGAGATCAAATTCGATATCTTGGCCTGCAGATACAGTCAAACCTTCGGTCGTGTCTTTTAAGAGGTGTATTTTTTTATGGACGCCGGTTGTCGGTACTCTATCGATTGCTTTTTGTAATGTCGTAGTATATCCTTCTTCGCCGTCGCCTTCCACGTATGCCGTAGAATTTCGCTCTCCCCAGATTGCATAGAGCGTAACGTCGTTTTCTATCGTGTATTGACTTCCGGCATTTCCGACTGGGCTATTGCCATCTTCGGTCGTAGACCAACCGCTTAGACTAAAGCCGACTTTTGTTGCCGATGGGAGCTCTATCGCCTCTCCTTTTTCGTCTGTTATTGGGTCGACATCGCTACCGCCGAGCGTATTGAATGTCACGGTGTGCATTATTGGTGCTATTTTTTCGATATTTTCGAGTCTGACCTGGATTACTGGACGAACGGTATTATTGCTCGTTCTTTGTATATTATCTTCGGGGCCACCCAGAATATTCATATTTGATGAGCCGGAGTGTATGCGATATAGGTATTCTCCTTCATCGTATAGCCATAGTGCTGAGCGCTGGCCACCTTCGAACGCTAGATTCTCAATTAAGAAAATACATGATTTGATCGAGCCTTTTGTTCTTCTATTAGACATTGTTAGGTTACATGCCGTCAAAGCGTCGTTTAGCATTGGGAATCGGGTTTTCTTTCCGTCTTCGTATGGAACTAAGTCATTTTTCCATAGTTCATTGCTTGGCAATTTCGTAATGGCTGTATCGTATCCCCAGTTCTGACTTTCGTCATGAGTTGTTCCGTTATGTCCGGAGTAGTACGACAATCTTACGACGTCATCATCTACTCTATTTAAGTAATAGAAGCGTTCTGTTTGTTGGTCATAGATCCCGTCCGCATTAACGTCGCAGTCGTATGCGTCGCCTGGTTTATTTGGAGAATGACTGTTTGGTAAGTAGCCGTAGCTTATAGTGTAGCTGCTTCCGGTCTGTTTAATCTCGCCTCCACTTACGTTGCTATCATTCTTATAGGTGTCACATGGTTTTCCGGTTGGACAGGTTTTTGTATGCAGCTCTGTTGCGGCTTTACAGATTAGTTTTGGAGTGTAATGCGCGTAGTAGGTGATACTGGCAGAGATTTCTGTTGCGGACGTTAGTCGTTCGCCGCCTTCTGGTTGCGTAAACCAGCCGATGAAGTCGTAGTATTCTTTCGTAGCAGTAGGAATATCTGCTTCCGCAATTGTGTTACCGGCGTCAACATTAAGCTCGCTTGTAGCGCATTCGCCGTCGCCTGCGTCAAATGAAACAGTATAGGAAGGCAGCGTGACGTTCACTTCGACACTAATTGTTTTACCCGTCTTCTCGCCAGTGATAATAATAGTAGTTTGGCCGTCGGTTTTGCCAGTTACGACGCCGTTTTCGTCGACTGTTGCGATTGATTCATTTGAGCTCGTCATCGTATATGATTCGACGTCAGAGCTGTTTGTAATAGTAAGTGTTTCGGTTTGATCTCTAACTACGTTGATGGTTTGAGGTGATACGACGGCTTGCTCGATATCTAGCTTCCAATGTGCAACGAACTTAATATTGTCGGTGATTGGAGTGCTCGTCGTGAGCTCTGTTGTGCCATCCTCTGTCCACCAGCCATAGAATGCATGATCGGTATAGGTCGTAGTTGGCAATGGAGAGATGTTTGTGCCGTTTTCGACGGTCATATCGCCTACGGCCGTTCCACCGTTTGCGTCGAATTCGACGGTGCGCCAAATGCGAGTATCTGCCCAGACAGCATAAAGTGTTATGCTACTGTTTTCAGTTAAGTTTGTGCTGATCTCTGCTTCGTCGGCAAAGTCCGCTTCGGTTGCGGTTGCGCTGCGAGCCCAGCCAACAAAGTTGTAATAGGTTAACGAATAAGCGTTTGCGGATAGATTGAAGGTCGAATTGAACTTAACGGTCTGGTTGCCCATAGTGCCCGTAGCGTTAGCGTTGTTCTTATCGAAAGTAATTGTATAGCTATCTGCTTCCCAGATCGCATAGAGTGTGACGTCGCCGCTTTCGGCAAGATTAGTGACCTCTTGGCCGTCAGTGTAGCTCGTACCAGTATCATTGTCTGCAGTATTCCAGTGCTTGAATTGGTAGTGAGTTCTCGTGAAGCTGTTTGCGGTCAAGTTGGCCGGGTTGTCGTATTTTACTGATTGAACCGCCATGTCGCCAGTACCGCCATTGGCATTAAATACAATATTATAGGTGTTTGGAGTGTATTCGTAGATTACCTCGGTATTGCCTTCGCCGCTAATAGCTACGGTTTGGGCGCTTGGTGCAGTGTAGCCGGCGTAGCTCTTGGTTGCTGGAGTGACTTCCGTATCAGTGGTTCCGGTCTTAGGATCTTCTTCCTCGGTGTAGCTAGAACCATCTGCATTCATTTTGCGATGGCGTACCATATATGGAGTGTTGGTGTTTGCGGTATATTCTGGAGTGATTGCGGTGTCGCCCGTAAGGATGATTGTGATTTCTTGATTAGTACTACCATTGCTCCAGCCAGTGAATTGATAGCCGGCGCGGTTCTTTGCTTTTAGTGTAATTGGCGTTTCGTAATCATAATTACCTGCTGTCTTGCTTGATACTACATATTCACTGTTGCCGTAGCTATAGCTATATTGTTCGCGATCATATTTGTAGATTACGCGCGTGCTGCCGTCGCCTGCGATAATTGCAGTCTGCGTGGATGGCGTCTTGAAGCCAGTGTAACTTCTGACTGGTGGGGTTATTTCAGTGCCAGTCGTGCCGTAGCCGTCGTCTAAGTTGGCTTCAGTGTAATTTGAATCATTGAGATTCTTTTTCTGGTGGCTGATTTGGTAATGGGTGTCGGTATTTGGATTATAGATTGGCTCAATAGTAGTATTGGCGGTAAGGATAAAGTTGTGCGGATTATCCGTGGAGCCATCATTCCAGCTAGCAAAAGTATAGCCTGCGATGGCGTTTGCTGTTACGGTGATCGGGGTTTCGTAATAATACTCGTCGCTAGGGAGCGAGGAATTGACGCTACCACTATTGACGGTATATTGGTATTTATTCCGAGTGTAGTCTAGGGTAATTTCGAGGTCATTATTGTCTGGAAGAGTGACTTGGGTGGCGGTAGGAGCCGTAAAACCAGTATAGCTTTTAGTTGCCGGAGTGACTTTTGTGCCAGCTTTTCCGGAGGCGGTCTCGGTGTCGGCGATGTCGTAATCGGTACCGTAGATATTCATCTTGCGATGAATTACTTTATAGGTGACAGTTGGCGCGTCAGGGTCGGTTTCGCTACCTTCGTCTTCTTTTTGGTCTTGGCTTTCTGGATTAGTATTTTGCTCTTCTTTTGGAGCTTCTTTTGGCTTGCGAGATGGGTGTACGATCGGAGTGTATTCGTCGCCACTATTCGTAGGGGCGTTATTTTCGCGCTCGTCGCTGCCATTAGCTGGTTCTATTGTCGGAATGTCATCAACATCAATTACCGGCTTCTTTGTCGGTTCGACCTCCGCAATTTCTTCTGGAGTATTCGTGTCTTCGGTATTATTTTTGTAGGTGATTTCAAGAATCAAAAAAGGCATTGCGATGATCGTGATAATAAGCATCGCTAGACCGCGCTTCGACTTCCCCTCGTTCCTGTCTTTTTTCAGGAATATGAATGTCGCAGCTATCAGTATCCCTAATGTTAACCACCTCAATAATCCGAGCCACACTCCAACATTAACTAAATCGACTCCCGTCGGTTCCATAATGTAATGACCCTATTTATTTTAAGTTCTATTTTATTATACATTAGCTTTTTGTTAGCCACAAGCATTTTTGGCCAAAAAAATATGACTATTCGCATAGTCATAATATGGAGCCGCAAGTCGGACTTGAACCGACGACCTGCCGCTTACAAGGCGGCTGCTCTACCAACTGAGCTATTACGGCATACACTATATTTTATATGATTTTGCGTTTTTTGGAAAGCGGCTTTGTCGGGCGTACGGTCTTCGCTACTCTGGCTGGTCTTTGGACTTTTGTGGCGCGTGGTGCTGTTGGCTTTTGCGCTGCTGGTTGTCTAGGCGCTTTTACAGTGCGTTTGATAATACGACGCTTAGTTTTAGTCTTTTCTGAAGCAGCTTTTGCGGCCTGGAGTTTTTCGATGCGTTCGCGAGTTAATTGTGCATTCTCTGCGTCTTCGCTATTTTCGTAGATTTCTAGAAGATGGCGAAGTACTACTGCACTCGGGTTAAGACTATAAGCAGTCTCGAGCGCCTCTATGGCTTTGTTGCGTTCGCCGAGCTTTTCGAGTGCTTTTGCGTACGCAATATAACGTCCAGGTTGATCGCCTTCGATTTCGATTGCTTGCGAAAATGCCATTGCGGCTTTTTCGTATTTGCCGGTTTCTAGATAAATGAGGCCAACGTTATGAAGACTCGATGCGTTATTATCGAGACTTTGCGCAATCTCGAAACATTCTACGGCTTCTTTGAAATGTTTTTCTTTTGCGTAAAGAATTCCGAGGCGGTTATAGGCAGCAGCGTTCTTCTCGTCAAATTTTAGAATCGTAAGCAAGGCCTTTTCTGCCTTCATTGGCTTACGCTCTCTCATGGCAGTCTGTGCGAGTCCCCAGAGTTTTTTGATCTGTGGCGTCTTGCGCGTATCTGGTACTTCTTCCTCTGGCTCTGTATTGAAATTAGGTACAAAAAATACTACAAAAAAGGTAAATACTAAAATAAGCACTGCTGCTAGCATGAATCTATTATAGCATATTCGCGATGAGCTGCAGTTTTAGGTGCCCGTTTTGACTAATTGCATCTTGGGCCGACAGAAGTTTGTCTAGTTTGACTGCAAAACTTTGATTTCCGGTCATTAGGTATGATTTGTACATTAATTCAATACCTGCGTTGATTATTTCTAGCGCTCCAGAGCGCGCATCATCTTTGCGGTATTTAATGATTTTTTCGACGATAGTTGCGAGGTTTGATTGATTGCTAGAAATATATTCCTTCGCTAACTTTATTGCTTCTTCTGGATATTTTGGTGCTTCGCTTATCTTTGTTTTATTGGCAATGTAGTAGTTGTTTGCGCGGGATTTTACGGTCGGCAATAGTGAGTTTGCATCGTAGCTTAAGAATACAAAATGTATATTGCTTTGCGGCTCTTCTAGTGATTTTAGGAAGGCATTCGTCGCATTTTGACTCATTAGCTCTGGCTGCTCGACAATAATATATGTAGCCTCGGTCTGCTTGCTTGTCGTAATCTGTGATAAGTCGCGGATTTGCTCGATAGAAATATGCTTAGTTTTGTCGCCTTCTGGCTTGATGTGAATAGATTTGCTAAACAATTCGCTCAGATTTGTATCTTTCGGTAATTCAAAGATAGAAAAGTTTGCCTTCTGCGCAACTGATGGAATTTGCTGCGTATTATCTAACTGCATCGCGAAAACTTTCTGGCATCGGTGCCGTAAAAGTCATGCGCTTACCTTCTGGTATCGTGATTTCTAAGATTGAGGCATGTAGATACATGCGGTCGGCTTTTGGCGATTTTGGATTGTAGACGGTATCGCCGAGGATAGGTGTGCCGATATACGCCATATGGATGCGCAACTGATGTGTGCGTCCAGTGCGTGGCTTAAGCTCTATGAGGCTATATTTGTCATTTTGACCAATTACCCTATACTCTGTTGTTGCTTCTCTGCCATTCGCGTCTGGGAGGAACGTAGTTGGGCGCTTGAGATTCCTAGTTAATGGAATATTGATTAGTGCGTGATCCTGTTTTGGATGACCTACGACCACGGCATAATAGGTCTTATGCGTTTTGCGCTCCGCGAATTGTCGTTGCAGTATTGATTTTGTTTTCAGATTTTTTGCCACAATAATTACGCCAGACGTATCGCGATCGAGGCGATGCACGACTTCTCCATAGTCTTCGATTGCTGGCTCAGCAATATATGCACCTTTTTTAATCGAAAGCATGCCAACTGGTTTATTGAATACGATTACGTTATCGTCTTCGTAGATTACTGGCGGCTTCTCAGTGGATTCTGACGCTGGCGGATTCAGCTCGACTTTTCCGTTGAAATCTTGGTCTAATAGAAAATTTGGCTTCTTTATTACCTCGTCATCGATAGTAGCATAACCTTCCTTGATGAGTTTCTGGATCGTGGAGCGGCTGTAACTAGGATAAGATTCCAGCAAAAGCATATCGAAGCGCTGCTTAGCGGTTTCGACTTGCTGCATAGGTTCGGACGGCAGGTCGCCGTTGATTCTACGCGATAGCTCTGGTTTGCTGAATTTCTTTGCCATATATCTGTTATTTTAATATCTTTTTCGACTTTTTGCGAGCATGAGCGTTTTGTTTGGTGGGTTTGTGCTTTGTAGCTTTATAGAATGATTTGATATCGGCGAAGGCTTGATTGTAGCGCGACTCAAGGCCCGGAAACGCCTTTAGAATGCGTCTTTGCTGATAGGTTAGGACTTTGCGCGGTTTGTCTAGGAAATGTATTTCAAAACGGCGACGACTTCGCTGAATTATCTGGGCGATACGACCGTTTTTGATAGTCTTTTGATATTCTCGAAGAAGCTTATTGAAGCGAGCGAAGCTCTTGTTTGTAGAGAAGATATCTATTACGAATATGATTGAGATGGTTAGCGCGATTTGCTCTTTATGTTCGAGATTTGAAATTATATTCATGACCGGTTGCCATATATGTAGCGTCAGAATTGCGCCAGCACTAAAGATTAGGAAGCCGTATAGACAGATTCTGCCGTTTAGGTTTAATGGGTAATCTTTGTAGTCCCACCAGCGTGCTTTAAATATCTTTTCCATTAGATATGAAGTGAGATACTCGAGCGCGCAAGCGGTCGCGCCTCCGACGAAAAATACCGCAATTGGTTGTTTTATGGCCTGGCATATGCCTAAGAACAATACCGCGCCACAGCCGTATATTGGGCAGTATGGCCCGTTTAGGAAACCTCTATTTACGATTTTGTGATCGCGAATTAGGCTGATTAGGCACTCGTACGCCCAGCCGACAAAACTAAAGAATATAAAATATAAGAATATGTCTACGATATTCACTTGCGGACACCGACAGCGCGCTGGATTTGCGCCAGTTTGGCGTTCGCGACGGTATTGGCGTATTCTTCGCCTGCTCTAAGGACTTCTTCTACTTGCTCGTCGGATATTTGTGATACTTTTTCTTGGAAATCCGCCAAGAAGTGTTCGACAGTGTCTGCAACTTTCTTCTTGAGGTCGCCGTAACTTGTTTGGCCAGCCCAGTCGGCAATTACGTCCTGGATGTCGCGATTATTGAGCAATGCTTCAATTATGAGGAGATTGCTGATACCCGGTTGATTAACCATATCGAAACGGATGACGCCCTCGCTGTCGGTAGTAGCGGACATAATCTTCTTTGCGGCAGCCTTTGGATTGTCATTAAGGCTGATCTTGGATTTTTCATTCTCGCTTGATTTGCTCATCTTTTTGCTCGGATCGACAAGACTGCGGATGCGTAGACCGTTTTCGAGATGCATGAATTTGACCTGTTCCTTCTCTGGTGCTGGTATTGTAAATAGCTCCTCGTCGAATTTATTGTTCATGCGAATGGCAATATTGCGAGCGAGCTCGAGATGCTGGAATTGATCTTCTCCCAGCGGAATATACTTTGCATCATAGAGGAGAATGTCGGCGGCCATGAGAATTGGATAATTGAAGAGACCGACGGTGATTGCGTTTGCATGTTCTTCGGACTTCTCTTTGAACTGAGTCATGCGGCTAGCTTCGCCAAATGGCGTGAAGCAGTCAAGAATCCAGGCGAGTTCGCTATGGGCCGGAACATGACTTTGGCGATAGATATGGATATTCGGATTACTGACATCTAGCCCTGCGGCAATGTAATATTTAACGCCTTTGATGACTTGTGCATATAGCTTTTTGTGGTCGATTGGCGTAGTGAAGCTATGAAGGTCTGGGACGAACATGTTAATCATGCTATCTGAGGCGTGTTCATGCGCTAGATTAATCATTGATTGATATGCGCCCAAGAAATTGCCAATTGTTGGCTCTTCATTTGCTCGTACCCCCGTAAGAATTGTTTGCATTTAGCTAATATCCTTTCATTATATCACAGAAATTAAGAATTGTCAAACATAAGCGACATTATCGTCGCAACGATATTCGTTAGGCGCTAGGCCAATGCGGTATAAAGGCGGATAGAATTATCATATCTTATATTATACCACAGCTAGTTGGCGCCCATCGAAAGCTCCATTGTTTCCGACTGCTCTAATGGAAATGTCTTTTTATTCGTATAGCGGCCGCTATTGTACTTTTCGCCGAGATATACCGCCTCAAATTCGCCGGTGCTTTTGTTTACTGTATATTCATCGGTGTAAGTAGTAAGTTGGTATTGAATATTGGCTCCATCGCTAGATATAGGATTAAAGCCGAGGCCGACGTTATTTTTCTTGAGTGTATACTTCTCATTATCTTCTTTGAAGCTATAGCCATAGGCGCTACTGGCTTGGTTATCTGCAATTAAAACTAGCTTCATGCCGGTCTCGACCCATTCTTTGTCGAGATTTGTAAAGATTGTTTTCTCATTGCAGCTAGTAGATCCATCTTTGCTTTTAACACATTCATTAAAATGGTTGACGTAGTTTTTGTCGAATATGATTCCAGCGTAATGATATCCGTTATCCTCCTCGTCGCTTATTACTATTGCGTAATGGTCTTTCTGCTTTATTTTAAAGTCGATAATCTTTCCACTTCGGTGGTCTGTATTCAAAACGCCGTTGTTTGCGATTGTATTGATTTCGGCCGGGTCTTCGTAGGAATAGAGCAGAAAATATAAAGTTTTTGGATATTCTGGGCGTAAATCTTCATCGTCTATCAGCGCAGAGATTGCACAGTATTGGTCGTTTTGAACAGCGAGCTTATAGGCATACGCGGATTCTTTAGTTAAATCGTCGAAATTTGGTCGCTGTTCGCAGATTTTATCGGCATCAAAGTCTATCTTGGCTGTATTGTCGTTTGACTCTTCTCCGGTATTTTTGGGTGGTCGATTGAGCGCGATGATAATAAATATGACTGATGTAATTATGATTGCGATTAGGATAATAGCGGTTATTATGTAAGGTATGCTAATGTTCGGTTTTGCCTTTTGTGGCGGTTCGTTGGGAGTTGGTGCTTGTATTGGCCGTCCACTTGCGACGAATTGATTTGTTTGGTCGAACATTATATATTTCCGCTTATGCTATATAAAAATTTTAGCATAAAAAAATGGTGGAGCGTAGGAGATTCAAACTCCTGACCTCTTCGCTGCCAGCGAAGCGCTCTATCAGCTGAGCTAACGCCCCAACGAGTGTTATTATATCATAAAAAATACCACTAGTAGAAGCTAGTGGTATTTTTGGTTATCTCTATTTTCCTAGGATTTTTTGGAAAATTGATTTCTTTTTGGAAGGTTTTCCGTCTGGTTCTTGGCCTAGAGCTTCATTAATATTCGCGATTAGCTTTACGTTGTTGTATGCTGCTTTTTTGACATGATCTTCATACCTTGCCATTGACTCTCTTTGATATTCTGCGGTCTCTATATCCTGTTGGCTAACTAGCTCTCCGTTCTCGATCTTTCTTTTAATTTCCTCGAGGCTTCTTGCAAAGCTATCGTAATTACTCCTGCCCATTTCGAAGATTTTTCGGTATTCTTTGACGTATGCTTTGTGTAATGGATGGTCTTCGTTATAGACGATTGAGTTGATTTCGCCTTCGATCATTGCATTCTTTTCGTCGCGCTCTTGCTCCTGTCTGATGTTTTCTTTTTTGAGCGCCGTTTGTCGCTCGGCTTCCCTTTGTTGCAGCTCGCGCTGGCTATTGTCTCCCTTTTCGATAATTCTATCTACTATTGCTTGCTCTTGATCAGTGAGCTTAATGCCATTTAGGAGTTTTTCGCCAATTTTCTTTCTGTCATAGTTCTCTTCAGCACGCTGAGCCTCTTTTTCGGCTTTTTCGTTGAGCTTAGCGATCTCATATAGGTCTGCTTCGCTGAAGCCGGCTACCTCTCCGTTTTTGGCTGCATTAATGTCGCGTTTATCTCTATCTTCTAGAATTGCATCTATCTCGTCTCTAAACGGTTTTTCTGCGCGAGCCATATAGTGTGCCTTTTCGACGTCATGAATTCGCGTATCGTTAGGGTCTGGCTCTTTGGAGTTTTCTGTTTGCGCCGTCGGCTCGACATATAGCTGTTTTGCGTAATGCATGTCGTCTTTGCTTGTCCCGGTTTCTTTTGCTTCATGGTCGCTACTAGTGATGCCGTCTTTATCTTCCTCTGAAGGCATGTCTTTGCCTTCCTCGGTATTTCCAGATTCGGGCATATCGTCAATTAATTCAATATTTACGTCATCTTCGTCGAAATCGCCTTCATTTCCCTTTAGCTCAGCATCTAAGGTAATAGTTTCGGTTCCCGGATGCGACGTATCAGTCCATTCGTTTTCCTGATTGCTCTGATTGTCGACTTGTTCGCTATTTTGATTTAATGTTTCCCCTGGCATTTTGACCTCTTGTTTATAGTTGTTATGGTTATTGTTATGTATAGTATAGCACGCCTATGTTATACTTGAGTTAATAGTGGAGGTAATATGAAGGCACTATTTTGGTTAGTGGTGGGAGTATTATTAATAGACTATTTGCTTATCAGAGGCGGCTCGCGTCGCGATGATGAGGAATAAAATAATATAAGGAGAAAATATGGAAGGAACGAGTGTTCTAGCCCAAAACAAAAAGAAAGCTCCAACAGAAAAGGCAGCTAAGGCTAGCTCTGGCGAACAGAGTGTTCTTGGCGGCGCAAAAAAGGATCGCAAGCCAGTTACCTTTTATAAGAAAGCTTGGTTTTGGATTATTATTGCGGTCGTCGTACTCGGTATTGCCGGTCTGATTGTCTTTTTGGTTATCAATTCTAATTTGACCGCAGAAGCGATTGAGAAATTTGACGACAACTATGATGCTGTTTCTGACGCATCAAGTGACTTTAATTCGTCGTTCTCTTCTATTTATTCTGATTCCGGTCTAGCAGGTTATTATTCTAGCTACAACCCAAGCGAGCGCGCAAAAGGTCTCCGCAACAAGTGTCTAGAGAAATTTGGCGCCAATGACAGCATCATTAAGACCGTCGATGAGATGGATGACTATGTTGGTATGACTGGCGAGATGGCAGTTGATGAGCTTGGCTCCGGTAAAGTTCGCGAGCTCTCTGATAACTTCGCTAAGGCGGCCGATATCTACAAGAACGCTAAGAAGAATATTTCTGATTGTGAAAGTATTCTTGAGGACGCGCTTAACTCCGATGTCGAGATTAGCTTTGGTGAATTTAAGGTTACTGAAGGCCGTTGGTATAACGATACCGAATTGAAGGTAAAAGTTAAGAATACTGGTGACACTAGCTATAGATTCAGCTTTACCGTCGAGGCTCAAGACGAGGATGGCAAGAAGATTGATGACGACTATGTCTATACCAAGACCCTTAGCGCCGGCGAGGAAGCCGAAGTTAAGGCCTTTGATTACGTATCCAGCTCAAATGAAGAAAAGCTAAAGAGTGCAAAATTCGTCGTTAAGAAGCTAAAAGAGAGTAATTAACGATTAGAATATCTCCTCCGTATTGGAGGAGATATTTTTTTGGATACAAAAATACCACCCTCGAAGAGTGGTATTCTTGTTCCGAAATGCGAATTAACGCTTGGAGAACTGTTCGCGTTTGCGAGCGCTGCGGAGACCGTAGTGCTTGCGTTCCTTTTCGCGTGGGTCGCGCTTCATGAGGCCGGCCTTCTTGAGTACTGGGCGGAATTCTGGGAATTCGAGAACCAATGCACGAGAGATAGCGAGCTTGATTGCGTCAACCTGACCTGCGACGCCACCACCTTTAACCAAGATAGTGATGTCGTATTCTTTTTGCTTCTGAGTAAGTGCGAGTGGATCGGTTACTTCTGCCATAAGGGTCTTGTTTCCGCTAAGGAATTCAAGAGCTGGCTTACCGTTAATCGTAATCTCGCCTTTACCTTTGTAGAGGCGTGCGGTTGCGGTTGCGGCCTTGCGGCTACCGTCACCGTAGGTATATTTTGCGTTCTTAGCTGGCATTACTTAATCTCCTTTGGCTGTTGTGCCGTGTGAGCATGCTCTGCGCCATCAAAGACGCGGAGGCGAGCTAGGCGATCAGCTGCTAGTTTATTCTTTGGCATCATACCCTTGACTGCCTGCTTGATTGCGAGGCTAGGATCTTTCTCGATGATTTCAGCGAGAGTAAGATCGGTCAAACCACCAGGGAAACCGGAATGGCGATAGTAGTGTTTGTCGGTCATCTTTTCGCCAGTAACCTTGAGGTTCTTAGCGTTAATAACGACAACATAGTCACCATTGTCGATATGTGGGGTGTAGGTAACTTTTGATTTGCCCATGAGCTTATCAGCGATGACGACTGCGAGCTTGCCGAGAGGCATTACACTTGCGTCGATGAGCCACCACTGGCGCTCAATCTCGGAGGTCTTCTGACTGTAAGTCTTCATTATTTCTCCTCCTTCTTAGTTTCTTTGATCTCGTCGACAAAGGAAATGGTTGCCATTTCTGCATTGTCGCCGCGACGATAACCAGTACGCTCAATGCGTAGGTAACCGCTATCACGCTTGATTTGTGGAGCAATTACATCTACGAGCTCATTGCCGACAGCCTGGTCGTCAAGGCGAGCGATGACGAGACGGCGGCTAGCGAGATCGCCACGCTTTGCGAGAGTGATTAACTTCTCTGCTGGGCGGCGGATTTCCTTAGCCTTAGCCATAGTCGTATCGATCGACTTGTATTTAAACAAGGAGCGCATCAGACCGCGTGTTAGTGCAGTGCGTTGGTCGGTTTCGCGACCGAACTTGCGCCCTTTATATCCATGGCGATGCATTTATACTTTCAACTCCGTTAGTTTCTCGCGAACCTCGTCGAGAGCCTTAGCGCCGAAGCCCTTGAGCTCTTTGAGATCGCTTTCTGATAATACGACGAGATCACGAACGGTATGAATGTCATTATTGAGTAATGCATTTGCAGTACGTGCGCTGAGGCCGAGCTCTTCGATTGGGAGCATAAGACCAGACTCGTCTTCTGCGGCGGTTGCGGTTGGTGCTGGTGCGGATTCGACCGTAGTGCTACCGGCAAGCGCCTTATATTGGTTAACTAGGATAGCGGCTGCTTCCTCGAATGCCTCACGTGGAGTGATGGTGCCATCAGTATCGATGGTGAGGGTGAGCTGCTGAAGATTTGTATCCTGGCCAACGCGGGTGTTTTCTGCGTTGTAGCGTACGCGAAGTACTGGAGTGAAGACTGCGTCGAGGGCAATCATATCATTATGAATGCGATCTTCGCTAGACTGCTCAATACTGAGGTAGCCACGACCAGTGTCGACAATCATGTCCATCTTGAGAGTGAACTTTGGATCATCGATGTTACAGATAACCTGTTGTGGGTTGGAGATTTCAACTTCTGCAGGAAGTTTGATATCACCAGCGAGAACAGTGCCGGTACCCTTCTTCTCGAGATGAATCTCGACAGGAGCATCGGAGTGGGATTTGACATGAATGTTCTTAAGATTGAGCATGATGTCGACGGTATCTTCTACGATGCCTGGGACTGCGCTGAACTCATGGGTAGTGCCATCAATGCGGAAAGCGGTGATAGCAGCACCTTTGATGCTAGAGAGAAGTACACGACGGAGTGAATTACCAAGAGTGTTACCATAACCATAGTAAAGTGGCTTGATAACAAAGCTTGCGCTGTTTTCACCAAGATCCTTGATTTCTGCTAGCTCTGCTTCGTGAATTACTTTTGTCATTGCTTCTCCTTTTTAGCGCGAGTAATACTCGACGATTAATTGTTCGTTGATGCCCACCTCAGCTTCTTCACGCTTTGGTGTACCAGTGATTTCAATCTTCATTTTCTTAACGTCAGCCTTCATCCAAGAGAGAGGTGCCTGGCTAGAAGCACCGGCGACGTTGCTTAAGTTTACGAAATAACTGTTTTTCTGTGACTTTGGACGAACCTCGAGAACGTCACCTGCGGAGAGGCGGATTGAAGGGATATCAATGCGCTTACCGTTGAGGGTGAAGTGACCGTGAGAAACGAGCTGACGTGCGGCGCGGCGAGTTGCTGCGAAACCGGCACGATAGACAACGTTGTCTGCGCGGCGTTCGAGATATTCAAGAAGTTTTTCGCCAGTCATACCCTCGGCACCCTGTGCTTCGCGCATGAGCTTTGCGAATTGTTTTTCAAGTAGGCCGTAGATGCGGCGAACTTTCTGTTTTTCGCGGAGCTGAGTCAAATAGAGACTACCACCGCGAATGCGCATATCTGCGTGCTGGCCAGGAATACCGGTCTTCTTTGCCATGATTTTTTGCGCTTTAGGAGCAAGTGCATAACCTTCACGGCGAGATTGTTTTCCAATTGGTGAAATATCACGTGCCATTATGGTTTCCTTTCTCCTTTAGGACGGCAACCACCGTGTGGAACTGGGGTTACGTCGGTAATACTATTGATGGAAATACCCATCGTGCTGAATGCGCGAATTGCGCTGTCGCGGCCGAGACCAATGCCTTTGACGAATACGTCAACATTATTCATGCCGTGATCGCGCTTTGCGATTTCAGCGACCTTTTCTGCGGCGATCTGGGCTGCGTATGCAGTACCCTTCTTGGAACCGCGGAAGCCGTTTGCGCCAGCGGAGGAGGCTGCGATAACGCCACCGCTCTTGTCGCTTACGCTAACGATTGTGTTGTTAAAAGTAGCCTGAATGTGCACTTCGCCGGACTGAACAATGCGTTTGCCTTTCTTGCCACGCTTTGCAGCCTTTGGTGCTTCGGCTGTAGTAGCTTGCTCCACTTCAGGAGCGGTTTTGACTTCTGTATCTTCTGCCATAGTTTCTCCTTAAGTTTTACTTGCTGCTTTTGGCTGTGCGCCACCAACGGCGATTGCTTTACCTTTGCGAGTGCGCGCATTCGTGCGGGTGCGCTGACCGTTGACTGGTAAACCTGCCTTATGGCGGAGCCCCTTATAAGAATTAATGTCCTTAATTCTCTTGATATTGTTGGTTACGAGGCGTTTGAGGTCACCTTCAACGGAATATTTACTAGAAATAATATCGTTAAGTTTTTGCTCATCAGCCTCGGTGAGATCTTTCACCCGAGTGGTAGGCTCAATTTTAGCCTCCGCAAGGATGGCTTTGCTTGTGGTGCGACCGATACCGTAGACGGAAGTAAGTGCAATCCACACTTGTTTTTCGCTAGGAATCGTAACACCGGCGATTCTTGCCATGCTTAACCCTGCCTTTGTTTATTCTTAGGTTTTTTCTTGTTAATGACACGTAGAACACCTTTACGGCGGACAATGATGTCATCAGGGCTAATTTTCTTTACACTAGCACGAACTTTCATGTAAGTGAAAATTACCTTTCTGAAAACACTAAAACCGCAAATATCGCAAAAATAATATTTGTGATTTATGTTGCGTTTTCGTTAAATTTAATCTTTTTGGCGGTAGCTGATTCTACCCTTCGTTAGATCGTAAGGAGTCAACTCAACATCCACCTTATCCCCCGGGACAAGCCTGATATAATTCTTACGCATTTTACCAGACATGTGGCCGATAATAATATGGCCATTCTCAAGCTCGATACGAAATTTGGTCCCTGGAAGTGCCTCAACAACTTTACCGGTAAGTTTAATTACTTCCTTCCGGTTGTTAGAAACTGCCGAAGAATCGGCCTTCTTATTGACCTTTTTCGATCTGTTTTGACTAGCCATAAATTACATCTCTGATTGTAGCAGATTTTAATAAAAAAGTAAAGATTATTTTATATTTGCGTGAATAATTATGATTGAGTTAAAATCGGATGCGTTTTCGTCGCTGCGGCGTGCACTGAATAATACAAGTGTTTCTTTATCGTTGATGCGTTTTTGGGCGCTTGGCAACTGATTTGCGGCGTCGCTTTTATCGATCATGGTGATCTTTTTGACGTCATAAGTATATCGTTCGCCGTCTCCGCGTTCTAGGATTATCTCGTCGCCTTGTTCGAGACTATCGAGATTATAAAATACGCCTTTCTTTGTTGGGCCGCTTGGGACGCCGCTAATAAGGATATTGCCGTTCTCGCCAGGTCTGCCTGAGCCGGAATACCAACTTACGTCATAGATATTATCTGGGACTGGAAGAATATGCTCGTTGACGTTGCTATCTTTTACGCGAGCCTTAACTTTTAGGCGCGGTATTTCCAGATAGCGTGGAGCCGTTCTGGATACTTGATAGCTATTAATTTCATCTTCGCTAGGTTCTACTTCGCTTGGTGAGACATTATCTGCCAATGCCGTAATAACGGTCTGCTCTGGGTTGCGCTCCTCGGCGCCCTTATTGCGATAGTAATTATGTTCCCAAATGAGAATCTTTAGTAAACAGATTGCGAGTACGACAAGAATAATAATCCCAAGGATTTTGGTGATGTTTCTTGCTCTGCGATCGATTTTTAAGCCCATCCCTTATTAGCCTCTATTGATAATCGTCGTATGTGACCATTAGGGCACGTGAGTTAATTTGGCGAATATTCTCGAGTGCGACTGTGACGACGATGAGGAGACCTGTACCAGAAACGGAGATACCGAGTGGGTAACCTAAAGTCTGAATGAAGATATAGTCAGTAATATATGGGAGCATCGCGATAATACCTAATGCGAGTGCACCAAATAGATTAAGACGGTTCACGACGCGACTGAAATATTTCTCCGTACTCTTGCCTGGACGTACGCCCTCGATGAAGCCGCCTTGTTTCTGAAGGTTCTCGGCGATTTCCTGCGAGTTAAATACGATGCTGGTATAGAAGTAGGTAAAGATAAAGACGAGCAAGAAGTATGCTGCTGGATAGATGAAATCCTTACCCTGAAGACCGACGGTCGCGTCAAATTTCGATGCGCTTGGCGCGGAGAACCATTCCGTGAGGTTCTGCCCGACTACGCTAGTTGGATCGGCGCGTTGAATGAGCTGACCAACGAATGCTGGAACAGACAAGAATGCGACGGCGAAGATAACTGGGACAACGCCAGCGGCGATTAGTTTGATAGGCATGATAGATTTGATGCCGCCATAGGCAGAGTTGCCATGGACGCGTTTGGCGTAGTTTAGCGTAATGATACGTTGCGCTTCATTAATCTTAACGAGGAAGTATAGAACCACTACTAGACCAATACCTAATCCAAGCATAATAAAGAACATTGTTGGATTAACAGGGAGATTGAACCAGCCAAAGAGACTGAGTGAGCCTTGGCTCGTATCGAAGAGCTGCTCGAGCATACTAGCAAATGTAGTTGGGAAAGCGGAAATAATACTACAGAGAATAATCGTTGAAGTACCGTTACCGATACCTTGTTCAGAGATGAGCTCGCCTAGCCACATCAGAAGCGCAGAGCCCGCAGTCATTGCCGTTACGGCTAGAATCCAGTTTTCCGTTGTCATGGTCGCTGTTGTAGTAGTCGACTCTGTTACGACCGTCTGGAATAAGATAAAGATGTATGCAATAGATTGCAATACGGCAAGAGGTATAGATAGGATACGGGTCCACTGGTTGATCTTGCGGCGTCCAGTCTCGCCATCCTTATTGAGTTCCTCGAGACGAGGAATAGCCTTCGATAATAGCTGCATAACAATAGACGCAGTAATGTATGGTGAAAGGCCTACGAGAATAATCGATAGGTTGGTTAGGCCGCCACCAGAAATAAGGTTAATAAAGCCACCAAGATCGGTGCCACTTACGAGCTTATCGACAGCCTGTCTGAAAGTTTGTGTATCGCCAAGCGGAACTGGAATATGCGCCAAAATACGATAAGCGACAAGAATCCCGAGTACAGCCAAAATGCGTTTGCGCATGTCCTTATTCTTGAAGGACTTAAAAATGGTCTTGAAATTCATATTACCTCTTGTATTTACTCTATATATAATAACACAAAAAAGCACCCCCTGTGGAGTGCTTTTTTAGATTTTGTCGTAAAATCGACTATTTTTCGGCTTTTGCCTGCTTCTTGTGAGCAGGGACAGCGACCTTCTTGAAGCTACCGCCAGCCTTTTTGATGGCTTCGATAGCGGTCTTGCTTGCGAACTGAGTCTCAAGCTCGATCTTTGCCTTCAATTCGTCGCGAGTGATAATCTTAACCTTAGCATATGGATCTGCGATGAGATTCTTATCTGCGAGAACAAAGTTATCGACCTTGCCGCTGAGCTCGTTGAGAGCGTCAGTGTAGACGACCTGTGCCTTAGCGTGAATGGACTTGAAGCCCTTCATTTTTGGCACTGCCTGCATCATAGCGCGCTGGCCACCCATGAAGGTAGCTGGGAGCTTATGATGACCGGTACGAGATTTCTGACCTTTAGTACCACGACCAGCGGTCTTACCTTGACCGGCGGAGATACCGCGGCCAACGCGCTTGCGGTCTTGGTTCTTTGAGACGGTTAATTCGTTGTATTTCATTACTTAGCCTCCTTTTTGTCGGCTTTTTCGGCTTTCTTAGCGCCGTTCCATTCGGATTTTGGAACCTGCTGGCGAAGACCTTCGATAACAGCGTAAGCAATGTTTGCCTTGTTAGTAGAGCCGAGGCTCTTGCTGATGAGGTTCTTGATGCCAGTGAGACCGATGATGGAGCGGACGACGCCACCGGCGATAATACCGGTACCAGGAGCGGCTGGCTTCATGAGAACATGAGCACCAGTAACCTTGGTTTCAACTTCGTGCCAAATAGTATCATTTTGCATCTTGATGGTAATCATGTTCTTCTTAGCACGGCGTTCTGCCTTTTGGACAGCGCTCGTAACATCATTACCCTTAGCAAGGCCGACACCGACGCGATTCTTGTGATCGCCGACGGCAACGAGGGCCTGGAAGCGCATACGGCGACCGCCAGCGACGGTGCGGGATACGCGATTGATTGAGATATTTACGGAATCAAATTCTTTCTTACCTTCCTCAGCTGCACGGCGATTGCGGCGATTGTCGCGACGGCGACCACGGAATTCGCGCTCTGCCTTTGCTTCTTTTGCGGCAACTGCTTCGTCGGTGAGTTTGGTAGTACCAGACTTATTGATTACTCTTGGTTGCTTGTTATCCATATTAGAACTCCAATCCTTCCTTGCGAGCTGCGTCAGCGAGGCTGCTCATGCGGCCAGCATAAAGGCGTGCGCCACGATCGAAGACGACCTTCGTAATCTTGGCTTTCTTTGCTTTCTTTGCGATTTCGCTACCTACGAATGCGGCGAGTTCTTTCTTGCTACCTTTTTGCTTGCTACCAACGGTAGTAGCGTAAGCTAGCGTAACGCCCTTGTCATCATCGATGATCTGTGCGGTAACGTGTGCGTTGCTGATATTTACGCTAAGGCGTGGGCGTTCAGCAGTGCCGTGAATCTTTGCACGAGTGCGATTCGCTCTAAATTCTGCTTTCATGATTATTTCTTCCCTGCCTTACCGGCTTTACGGATGATAACTTCATCGACGTACTTGATGCCTTTACCCTTGTATGGTTCTGGCTTCTTAAGTGCGCGGATCTCAGCTGCGACCTGGCCGACTTGTTGTTTGTCGATACCAGAGACGGTAATAGTCATCTTGTCGGTCTTAAGCTCAATACCTTCTGGAGCTTTGTACTTGACTGGATGGCTAAAGCCAAGAGCCATTTCGATTTCTTTTGGACCACCACTTAGGCGGAAACCAACGCCATTGATCTCGAGTTTTTTCTCGAAACCTTTGGTAACGCCTTGGACGGCGTTGTTGATTAGCGCGCGCTGAAGACCATGCCAAGCACGAGACTTTGGCTCATCATCGCTACGCGTAACAATAATTTGATTACCTTCGACTTTCGTCGTGGTTTTGGCCTGGACAGGAACCGTAAGCGTGCCCTTAGGTCCAGCGACAGTAATCTCGGTGTCGCCGACCGTAATTGTCACGTCTGCAGGAACCTCTACAGGTAGTTTTCCGATACGACTCATTGCGTTCCTTTATGTTAATAATATCTTGATTATTTTATCATATCTTTGGAATTTTTACAAGAGAAAAAACCGCGGCATCGGCCACGGTTTGTAAATTATAGTTTTTTGTTCAGATATCCTTTGGCATTTTAAGTATGCTTTTCAACGCTTTTACGGCAAACATATCAATTTCCTTCCAGTCATCGAGATCGCATAAGCTATCATGCATGTCTTTAAGGCAATCATGGATCTGTTGCTTATTGATACTAGAACCAATAGAATCTAACGAATTAAGCCAAAATTTTGCCGGATTCGAAAGATCATAGTCTCCATCTTTAATTCTAGTCGGATCTCCAGTAATCGCATAGTACGCCATACCGTCAACCAGTGGCGCTAAACGCCAGACTAAGCGCTCATACATATAGGATACAGTATCAACGTCGCCTCTATATCCGGCGTCCGCTATCTTGTCGGCTATCGTCTGACCGTATATAGTCTCGATTTCACTTACAACAAGTCGAGTCCTATTGCCGTATTCGCTCCAGTCGCGAGCGATATACTTGATGATACCTGCGTCTACGCTTGTCTTCAGTTCCAGCAATGTTATCTTATCCATATCAATTCCCCTCCTTTGAATATGGTGTTCCTAAACTATAAAACTACAACTACGTTCTCTATTATATCACATTTTGCCATATTTTTCAATAGCAAAATACGCCCCATCTGCATGGAGCGCATTTCAACTATTATCAGAGGGATGTTGTGATTTTTGATAGGACCTTTCTATAGGTAATCTCATAATCTTCAATTGTCCCCCTGTGGTTCATGTGGCAAACATTCGGTTGTTTACGCGCATAAGCCTTGTTTGTCTTGAAAATTGATAAGCCGTCAAGTAGTTTCTCGCCCGTCCAGATGTAGATTGCACATCTTTCGTAGATGCCGTCGATTAATAGATACCATTTATCGTTTCGCTTAAATGCTACTGCGATATATGGACCAATTGGCTTAGCAGAGCGCTTTTCAAGCGTTTCGTTCGGCCAAAAGTTATAAATCTGATAATCTTCGCCATCTCTGAGTAGTCTCTGTGTGAAAGAGTCGAAGGCTCTAATTAATCTTCTCTGGTGTTCCTTCATGTCAAAAGCATATTTTGACTTCACGAATGGCTTCTTGTTGTCTGACTCGTTATTATTCTGTGCAGATTCGCCTTTTCCGGAGAAGAATAACTCCACTTCAGGCTTATCTTGCATTGATATTTCGAGTTTTTCCGCAAGATCCATCAGAACTTCATAGCGCTTATATCTGCCTCTTACGATAAATACGTACTCTGGATATTCGATAAATAGTTCATCGAATAGCTCTGTACGCGATTCGTAGTATTCGAGGAAGAAGTCGCGACTTTTCTGGTTACTGTCGCACAGCAGCTTGATTTCTCGCATTATCATTTCGCGATACCTGGCTTTTTTGATGAAGGAATAGTTGTCGAAGAAGTAATCGATTACTCCTTTGAGCTCATCAAGTGAACCGCTATTTAGCCATTCCTGCTCAGCTGGATCGGAGAACATTGGCATGTATGTCCATACCAAATTTGTCGGTCCAGGCTGAAATACTCTTCTCATGGCATTAATGCAGCCGTTCGCTGCGTAACGATTGTATGGCCTACTATCCTCCTTCAACTCTTCAATAGCGCTACTATACGACTTCGTCGCTGATATATGACAACTTACGCCATTATTATCAGCTAAGATTGGCGCCTCGATAAATGATGCCACTTGTTCGTAGTAATTCCTATTGTAGTTCAGCAATCCTTCTCCGAAGCTTTCAAAATAACTCTGTGCAGAATGCTGCATCCTAACCAGTTCGTCTTGATAAAAATCTCTATTTGCTTTCCCGATGATCATGGTCGCGATCGCCTGACAGAAGACCCTTTCTTTCGTAATCGGAAATCCGTTTTCGACTAGATACATAATCATTTGGCCAATTATGTCCGAAGAATTTGGGCCGTTTACGACTGCTGCTGCATCTTCAATCGAGAGAACCTTGCCGTTTCTGGTTGCTTTTTTATCGTATGCTCTATCATTCATTTCAACTTACCTCCTGATAATATGTAAAGCTACGAGTCAATAGATACTATGGCTATATTATACCAAAAAGCTAGTGTTTTGTCAAGAGAGTAACAGATATAAGCAACAAAAATACCCCTGTTGTGGGGTACTTTTGCGTTTGTTATTAATTACCAGACCTTTACGAGAATCTCGCCGCCAAGTTTGTTCTTGACTGCTTCTTGACCGGTCATGATGCCTTTGCTCGTAGATACGAGGACGGTACCGCGGCCGGATTTGACGCGTGGGATCTCAGCGACGCCGGCATAGATGCGGCGGCCCGGGGTAGAAACCTTAGAGATTTCATTAATGCGAGCGTTTTCGCCTTCTTTATTAATAACAATATGAAGAATATCGCGTGGCTCAGCTTTTTCAAGCTCAGCAGTTTCGATATAGTTCGTCTTTTGTAGCTTCTCGGCTACCGCAAATTTGAGCTTGCTGGTTGGGACGCGAATCTCGGTCTTACCGACAGCGATAGCGTTGCGGATGCGAGTAATCAAGTCAGCTACTGGATCAGTGGTTTGAATTGACATAATCTTCTCCTTTCCTACCAACTACTCTTAGTTACACCAGGGATTTCACCCTTGCTTGCTTTTTCGCGGAAATTAATACGGCTGAGGCCGAAGCGGCGCATGTAGCCGCGTGGGCGACCGTCGAGCATATCGCGGTTCTTGAGGCGAGTTGGGCTAGAGTTGCGTGGAAGCTTCTGTAGACCTTCGATATCGCCAGCTGCTTTAAGCTCAGCGCGCTTTTCAGCGTATTTTTCATACATCTTGCGACGCTTTTCGTCGCGGAGAACAGCACTAGTCTTAGCCATATTATTTGCCCTCCTTCTCAAACGGCATGCCGAATTTTTCTAACAATTTAGTACTTCCTTCCTTGGAACCATTCTTGATGACAAAAGTAATTTCAAGACCATGGAGAACAGCTGCATCTTCGAAGCTGATTTCTGGGAAGACAGTCTGCTCCTTGAGGCCGAGGCTATAGTTACCCTGTGCGTCGAATTTGCGTGGTACGCCATGGAAATCGCGTACGTGTGGAAGTGCGATATTGATCAAGCGATCAACGAATTCGTACATCTTGTCGTTGCGAAGAGTAGTGACATAGCCAACTGGTGCGCCCATGCCTTTGCGAATCTTGAACTGAGCGATAGATTTCTTAGCTAGGCGAGCGGTAACTGCCTGACCAGTAATCTTGGTGAGCGTAAGCTCGACCGTCTCAGTGAAGCGCTTATCTTCGCGTTTTTTACCAACACCAGAGGAGACCATGATCTTCTCGAGTTTTGGAACTTGGTTGATATTTTCGAGGCCAAGCTCTTTCTGGAGCTGCTTTGCATACTCTTTGTTATAGAGAGTCTTAAGACGAGCCTCATATTTAGTTTCAGCCATTACTTAACCTCCCTGTTATTAGCTTGGCGTGCGATGCGAACGGTTTTGCCGTCTTTGTCTTTGCCGTAACCGATGCGGCTGGTTTTGCCAGCTTTTTCATCGATAACGAGCGCAACATTAGATGCATCGATACCTACATGAATATCTTTTTTGCCACCTTGGCGATACATATTAGCACGCATGTGGCGAGTACGGTTGCCGATACCTTCGATAAATACTTTACCGTCGGCTGGGCTAACCTTAACGACCTTACCGGTCTGGCCCTTGCTGGAGCCTGCGATTACCTTTACGATATCGCCAGTCTTAATACGAATACCCATATTATAGTACCTCCGGCGCAAGGCTGATAATTTTGTTATAACCGAGGTCGCGGAGTTCGCGTGGTACTGGACCGAAGACGCGGGTGCCTTTTGGCGTCTTGTCTTCGTTGACTAGTACTGCAGCGTTATCGTCAAAGCGGATAGTTGAACCATCTGGGCGACGAATTGGGTTGCGAGTGCGAACGATTACAGCGCGGACTACGGCTTTTTTCTTGACGTTACCGGTTGGGGATGCTTCCTTGACGGAGCAAGTAACAATATCGCCAACGTGTGCGTAACGAGCGCGAGTGCCACCGAGAACACGGATGACGCCAAGTTCCTTGGCACCACTGTTGTCAGCGACCTTTAAGCGGGTTTCTTGCTGAATCATTTATTCTTCTCCTTCTTTCTTATCACTTTCGACCTCAGTGACTTCTTCTTTGAGCTCAACTTTACCGCGACTCTTCTCGACGATTTTGACGAGAGTCCAGGTCTTGGTCTTGCTGATTGGGCGCGTTTCGGCGATCATTACCTTGTCGCCTTCATGAGCCTCGTTGTTGGCATCATGAGCAGTATATTTACGCGTCTTGGAATACTGCTTCTTGTAAATTGGATGCGTCTCACGAGAGGTGATTTCGACGGTAATCGTCTTGTCACGCTTGTCGGAGGACACTACTCCAGTGAGTGTGCGTGCCATTACTTATCTCCTTTCGTGGCGTTAATTTGCGTTAGAATGCGTGCGATATCTTTCTTGATAGCATTGATGCGATGTGGGTTCTGAAGAGTAGTGCCGAGACCCTGACGTGCGATCAATAGCTCTTCGCGTTTTTCCTTGAGCTGCTCATCGAGTGGCTTGTTGCTGACAACTTTTGCCTCTTTGACGGCTTTCTTATCTGCTTTTGCCATATTAGAGCTCCTCTTTCTTTACGATCTTACAGCGTACTGGAAGTTTGTGGCTTGCAAGGCGAAGAGCCTCTTTTGCCTGTTCTTCAGTAACATCTGCGATTTCGTACATAATTGTACCGGCTTTTACCTTAGCGACGTGATACTGTGGTTCACCTTTACCGCTACCCATCTTAACATCAAGAGGTTTCTTGGTAACTGGGGTATGTGGGAAGATGCGAATCCAAATCTTACCACCGCGCTTAACATAGCGGGTAATTGCCTGACGGGCTGCCTCAATTTGGCGACCGTTAATGCGTTCATTATCAAGGCTCATAAGACCCCACTCACCAAATGCTACATAGTTACAGCGAGTAGCGTTGCCTTCGTTCTTGCCTTTGCGGACCTTGCGGTGCGCTTCTTTGCGTGGTTGACTAAGTGCCATATTACTTCTCCCCCTTGTAAATCCAAACTTTAACACCTACGATACCAGCAATCGTCTGAGCGTGCTCGACGTAGAAGTCGATGTCGGCGCGGAGAGTATGAAGAGGAACTGAGCCCTCAATAAACTTCTCACGGCGAGACATTTCAGCACCGTTGAGACGGCCAGCAACCTCGACGCGAATGCCCTTAGCGCCTGCGTTCATCGTAGAAGCACATGCCATCTTGACGGCGCGGCGGAAGTTCATACGCTTGCCAAGCTGGAAGCCAATATTCTCGGCAACGAGCTTTGCGCTGAGTTCTGGTTTCTTAACCTCTTCAACATTGATGCGAAGTGGTGCACTGGTAATTTTCTCGAGTTCTTTCTTGAGCTCGTTAATGCCTGCGCCCTGCTTACCGATTACAGCACCAGCTTTTGCGGTACGGATGGTAATGGTAGTAAGGTTTGGGCTGCGCTCAATACCGATACGATCGATAGTTGGGCGACTCTTGAAGCGATTCTCGATAGCTTCGCGGATTTTTACGTCCTCGATGAGCCAATTCTTAAAATCAGCCTTGCGGGAGAACCACTTGCTGCTCCAGTTTTTGTTGACCTGGAGACGATAGCTTACTGGGTTAACTTTCTGACCCATTACTTGTTCTCCTTCTTTTCTTCTGCTGGTTTAGCAGCAGCTTTCTTAGCTTTCTCATCGCCTACGACCTCGACGAAGATATTGGATGAAATCTTTTCGTATGGAAGCGCACGACCGCGGCTAGCTGGAACGTAGCGGCGCATGCGAGTACCAGCAGTGACGGAGATGCGAGAAATCGCAATCGTCTTGGTATCGATGCTACCGGTGTTCATAAGGTTAGCAGTAGCGGACTGAATAGCTTTCATGACAGGCTTTGCAGCGCGGCGCGGGGTGTTTTCGAGGATAACAATCGCATCGGAAACATAACGATCGCGAACGAGGCTAGCAACGATGCCGACCTTGCGTGGCTGGCTGTCAACGCCTTTGATATATGCGTGTGCAGTTTTCTGGGCCATCTTTTATGCTCCCTTCTTTGCTGCAGCTTCAGCGGCTTTTTTACCGCCATGGCGCTTAAATTTACGAGTTGGAGCAAATTCGCCGAGCTTATGACCAACCATGTTCTCTGTTACGAATACAGGAACGTGGACGCGACCATTGTGAACAGCGATCGTGCGACCAACCATCTCTGGGCTGATGGTAGAACAGCGAGCCCAGGTCTTGATAATAGTGCGGTCCTCAGTGGAAAGAGCTTCAACTTTCTTCTGAAGCTTATAGTCCACAAAGAGGCCTTTCTTAAGAGATCTAGACATAGACTATTTCCTCTTTCCTTCATGACGACTGCGAACAATCATCTTGTTAGTTTTCTTATTGTGACGGGTACGATAGCCCAAAGTGAGCTGACCCCATGGAGTGCGCGGAGCTTTACCAGAACCGTGACGACCGCCATCACCACCACCGTGAGGGTGATCACATGCGTTCATAACGACACCACGTACGGTTGGACGAATACCTTTGCGGCGCTTGCGACCAGCAGAACCGATCTTGATGTTCTGGTGCTGGACGTTACCGACGACGCCGATATTTGCGCTACAACCAACTAATACCTTACGAACTTCACCAGATGGCATACGTAGAGTGGCATAGCCGTTCTCCTTAGCCATGAGCTGTGCAGTTGCGCCAGCAGCGCGAACCATCTGTGCGCCCTTGCCTGGAATGAGTTCGACTGCATAAACCTGAGTACCAACAGGGATTTGCTCGAGGGTAAGGCGGTTGGAAGTCTCAATTGGAGCTTCGTCGCCAGTCTTGATCTCTGCACCCTTAGTCATATTGGTATCAGCGAGGATGTAATAATATACACCGTTCTGATCCTTGACGCGTGCGATACGTGCGCTGCGGTTTGGATCGTACTCAATCTCCTCGATGCGGAGAGTGAGACCTGCAGGAAGGTTGTGAGTAAGAATACGATAATGGCGCTTGACGCCGCCGCCGCGATGGCGAACAGTGATGCGACCGCTGTTATTCTTACCAGCCTGCTGCTTTTTGCTCTTTACGAGGCTTTTGAGTGGCTTACGAGTGGTAATCTGATCAAAATCCTGCGTAGTTTTCTGACGCTGAGCCGGCGTGGTTGGACGGTAAGCTTTAATAGCCATTACTTGTCTCCTTTCTTGTCGGCTTTCTTAGCGGCCTTTTTCTCAGCCTTGTCGGCTTTGTCGGCTGCTTTTTCAGCTTTCTTATCAGTTTTAACTTCTTCAGCTGGTTCTTCTTCGTCAAATACCTTGATCTTGTCGCCTTCCTTCAAAGTGACGTAGGCGATACGCTTGTCTTGGCGATAAGTAGTACCAGGGTATGCGTGCTTGCCGCGGCTAAAGCGAGTTGCTTTACCCTTGCGAATCACGATACGAACGCCGAGAACAGTAACTTTGTACTGATCGGCAACCTGCTGTGCGACGGCCTGCTTGCTTGCGCCAGCTGGAACGACGAACATATAGGTACGCTTAGTCTGCTCGTGGTAGGCTTTTTCAGTAGCGATAGGACGTACTAACATTACTTTGCCTCCTTTCCGAGTAGCCAGTTTTCGATAACTGGAAGAGATTTCTCAGTGATGACAACTTTGTCAGCGTTGAGAATATCAAATACGTTTAGATAGGTTGGACGGACGACCTTTACATTTGCGATATTATTCGTAGCGCGAATGATTTCAGGTGTCTTTTCTGCTACCACTACGAGGTAGTTCTTGCCATTTTCGATGCTGAGTTCTTTGACTGCATCTTTAGTCTTGCCGCTTTTTGCAGTGAAATCTGCAATCGTGACAATATTCTTATCTTTGTTCTGCATGCTCAAAGCTTGGCGAACTGCCTGGAGCTTTGCGCTCTTGCTGATTTTCTTGGTGAAATTCTCTTCACCGGTGCGACCGAAGGCTACACCACCATGGCGCCAGATAGGGTTACGAGTGCTACCAAAGCGAGCACGACCAGTACCTTTCTGCTTCCAAGGCTTTTTACCACCACCGCGAACTTCGCCACGCTTCAAGGTCTTAGCGTGAGAGCTACGGCTGTTTGCTAGATAAACATCATAAGCGAGTTTAACTAGTTCGTGATTGTCGACGGAAAGACCGAAGACGTCTTTGTTTAACTTAGCGTCTGCCATATTAGTCCTTTCCCTCCACCATTACGAGACCTTTGTTTGGACCAGGGACTGCTCCCTTGAGACCAATAAGGTTGTGATCGGAGTCGATATACGAGACAACGAGGTTTTTGACGGTAACGCGATCGTGGCCCATGCGGCCAGGCATCTTCTTACCCTTGAAAACCTTTTGTGGATACATGGAACCGATGGAACCGACCTTGCGGATGTCTCCCTTGAAACCGTGCGTGTTGCGAGATTCTTGGAAGTTATAACGCTTGACCGTACCAGCGAAACCTTTACCCTTGCTCGTACCGGTAACTTGCACCTTGTCGCCAAGAGTGAAGTTTGCGACAGTCAATTCGCTGCCGAGGGTAACCTCTTCAGGAATTTCGTCTACGCGGAACTCACGAATGTATTTAGGGTTGATATCTTTTCCGGATTTTTTAACGTGTCCGGACACGGCCTTGCTCAGATTCTTACCCTGACCATATGCCAACTGTACAGCGCTATATCCGTCTTTTTCGACAGATTTAGTCTGAGTCACTGTACATGGGCCGGCCTGAAGGATAGTTACAGGGGTAACTACACCGTCATCACCGATGATCTGGGTCATACCAATCTTGGTGCCGAGGATGATTTTCATCTGTGGGCGTCCTTTCCCATTAAAATCATTTGGCTTATGAGTGGTATCCACGCCTGCGCGGTCATGGACCTTACCTCTTGCGCCAAAGTGACGTTTATTTGATAATATACCTCGGTATTATATCACGGTTTATCTTAAATTGTCAACAATTTTATCTTAAACCGCCCTCTTCAAGAAATGGTCCCCAAATTACTAATTCGAATAGGATTCTGAAGAATATCCCGTAAACTAAAAGAATAATTGCCGCTTTGCGATAATACCTGATCGCATTGTCTTCGCTAGGTAAGCGAAATTCGCTGTGATTTTCGGGATTTACGGATGCAGGATTCCAGTTTCCATCCATCGGATAAACGATTTTCGTCTTTTCATTTGCGATAGAATCGATGGTAGATTCAACGGTTGCGCCTTGTGCTTTTACTTTATAAGTGTATCTATATTCCCAGCCAGAGATTTTACTTCTTAATTTTGTTCGATTAACGTATTTAATTTTGGCCGGAACAGTAAAGTTCTTTTTGCGATTTTTAAAATAGATCCATTTAATCATCATCCGGATACCGATGATGAAGAAGACGGCGAAAAATAGATTAAAGCCTAAATAAAAGCCCAGATATACGATTTTGATTGCGTCCATATTTGTCTATTATAGCAAACAAAAATCCCCCGATTACTCAGGGGATTTTATCTTCTTAAGAAGATTACATCTTAATTTCGGCATCAACGCCTGCTGGAAGCGAAAGATTCTGAAGTGCGTCAATCGTCTTTGGCGTAGCGTTGATAACGTCGATGAGGCGCTTATGGACCTTCATTTCAAAAGCTTCACCACCGGTCTTGTAGACATGTGGGCTTTTTACGACGGTAAAGGTTGAACGCTTGGTTGGAAGAGGCACTGGACCGCTTACCTGAGCACCGGTACGAATAGCGGTGTCGACGATTTGCTTCGCACTCTGGTCAATGAGGCGATGATCGTAAGCCTTTAGGCGAATACGAATCTTGAGACCTTCGGCTTTTTCTGCCATTTGGAATATATCCTTTCTTGCGACCGCGTAACCTCGGATACTACCTAGACGGAGCGTCCACGAGTTTTCGCGGCAATTAACCTTAATATTTTTTTATTATATCAAAGTTAAGCTTTTTTGTCAAACGTCGGCGTAGTATAATCAAGGCAGATCTGTTGATTGTTGTTTATGAGTTAGGAGGTGTTTCTATGAGTAAAAACATCAATAAATTTCTCAGAAGCTATATGATTGAATATGGCGATCTCGGCTCAGTCGAAATGGGCGGAGTCGACCTCGACGTATTTGTCGAAGCAATCGAGAATGATAGTGATTCTCCTGCATTATTACTTACTCCGGAAAAAGTTAATATAATACCCTTGATCTATGATGAGGCTTGCATTCTTCACCCAATCTTCATCGAGCATGCTGGCAAAACCGATATATACCATGGCGAAGATTATTATTCACCCGATAGGTTGCCGATTAGTTTCTTTGATGTGGTTCCACTAGAAATCGTATTTTTCGACCAGGACGCAAAGATCGACGTATGCTCAATATGCTACCGTCAACATTTCTGGAGCCCTGATTATTGGGAAATCTATGGCAGGTTCTTGCTCCCTCGAAATTATTTTCCAGCTCTAGTCGATATGTTCCGCAAGATTCAGTGCGCTAGACTAGAAGACCTCTTTGATTCAAATATCCCCTCAGATTGAGGGGGTATTTTTTAGTTACGCCATACACCTGTTAAATGCAGTAGATACAGGACGCCAAATACTAGTACGAGTAGAAGGACGAGTCCTAATTCAATCAGGTCCGCCTTCCTTGTTTCTTTTCGGATATTCTTTAAATCTTTTTCATTAATATAGTAGACTCTCGTGTCGCCGATATTTCCTAGCGACATTTCATTAGTATCTTTATCTATGAAATGTAGCTTTTCCCCGCCTACGGTCGCTTCAAGATGTAAATACATATTCGTACCGTCGCCTACCTCTTCTCTTGAAGTTATAGTCGCATCTACTTTTTTGTCGCAATGGATTATTCTACGGCCTTTCGTTAGTAGCGCAGCGATAAATATCGTAAGTAATATCATAAAGGCGTAGGCGTAACCGGCTGAATTTCTCGTGTCTTTCGAGAGAAATGTTAGAAATACTACAATCGTGATTGGTAACGCTATTAGAAAACTAATTAAGATAGTGCGCTTTGGGCTCATATTTATATATTAGCATAAAAAATATCCCCCATTTCTGAGGGATATTTTGATAGTTACAATAGATTATTTGACAATCTTAGTAACAACACCAGAACCGACGGTGCGGCCACCTTCGCGGATAGCGAAGCGGTCATTGTCGTTCATAGCGATTGGAGCATTGAGCTTGACGCTGAAGGTGACGGTATCACCAGGCATAACAATCTCTTTGTCCTTTGGAAGTTCAACCTCACCAGTAACATCGGTGGTGCGGAAGTAGAACTGTGGCTTGTAACCGTTGGAGAATGGAGTGTGGCGACCGCCTTCTTCCTTCTTCAAGATGTAGACCTGACCTTCGAACTCGGTGTGTGGGGTAATGGTGCCAGGAGCAGCAATTACCTGACCACGCTCGATCTGCTCGCGCTCAATACCGCGGAGAAGAAGACCAGCGTTATCACCTGCCTGACCTTGATCGAGAGTCTTGTGGAAGGCCTCGATGCCGGTAACGACAGACTTCTGAGTCTCTTTAAGACCGACGATTTCGATTTCGTCGTTGATGTGGATGGTACCACGCTCAATACGACCAGTAGCAACAGTACCACGACCCTTGATGGAGAAGACATCCTCGATTGGCATCAAGAATGGCTTGTCGAGATCATGCTCTGGAATATCGAAGTATTCGTCCATAGCCTTGACGAGCTCCATAACAGCGTCTTCGTTAGCTGGATCGCCTTCGAGAGCCTTGGTTGCGGAACCCTTGATGATTGGACAGTTGCGATCGAAACCGTTCTTCTCGAGAAGGTCGCGGATATCTTCCTCGACGAGTTCGACGAGGTCAGGATCAGCGAGGTCCATCTTGTTCAAGAAGACGATGATCTTTGGAACGTTAACCTGGTGAGCCAAGAGAACGTGCTCGCGAGTCTGTGGAAGTGCACCATCGTTAGCAGCAACGACAAGGATAGCACCATCAACCTGTGCAGCACCGGTAATCATGTTCTTGATGTAATCGGCGTGGCCTGGCATGTCGACGTGTGCGTAGTGGCGCTTCTCAGATTCATACTCCTGGTGGGAAGTTGCGATGGTAATACCACGTGCCTTTTCCTCTGGAGCATTATCGATCTGGTCGTAAGCGACTGGCTTGTTGATCTCGGAAGGAAGTTTCTTCGCAAGAACAGCAGTGATAGCAGCAGTCAAAGTAGTTTTACCGTGGTCAACGTGACCCATGGTACCCACATTGATATGTGGCTTGCTACGGTCAAAATCTGCCATAGTGTTTATATTCTCCTTTATATTATTAATAATTTTGGGCACTAATATTAACCAGCCCAAAGCTATGTATGTGTTATATTTTATACGATTTTCAAGCTAAATGCAAGGGAAATTATTGCATTCTACGGCTGTTTAAAATGCCTGTCCTTATTGACTTTTTAATCTGTTTATGCTATAATTATCGTATTGTCCATTTCATATATTTTGTTAGGAGGTGATGTAAATGGAAGGACAAGAATTTTTACTTTGTGAAGGAATGAGAAATATCTGTGAGAAAGAAGCCCAGCTCAACATCGATGATTTCGTATTGATTGACAATATTAAGCCTTTCGCTAATCTCAAAGAGTACACGGATATTTTCTTAGTTACGCACGATATGCTGAGTTCTAGTAAGATGTATTTTTGTTCGCTGTTTTCCGGCACGCGCCATAAAACATTGATTTTTTCTAACGGCAAACACTTATTACCGGATTATCTTCAAAGTCAGTGTTCTCCGGATATATTATTCAAAGATTTATTCTGCGTCGCAGTAGATACAATTATCACCGACGTCGGCACTACTTCGCACGAAATTGATTTATTCATCTTTCGCGGTCAGTCCGCTAGGCTGCAGCTTCTTACTGATGGAGAAGTCAAGGGTCTCGGATATTATTCATCCATACATATCCACGATTCTATATATATCCCTATCTTTAACCACACTGCGATTACTATTGGAAATGTTGACGAATTTAAATGTGAAGTCAAAATGGACAAAAACACTCTTACTATGGCGGAGAGTATCAATTGGAAAGACGATCGAGGTTTAAGATATCTGCATCAGTGCCTAAACTACAATACTACTTCTCAATGATGAAGTAAAAATAGCAGCTTACATTTAAAGCCACCAGGTAACTGGTGGCTTTTACATTGTTTGATTTTTCTCGGTTTTATGGTATTATATATTCATGTTTTGCCATCTTAAAGGAGGTGATATTATGGCTAAACAAGAATATTTTATCAGTGAGTTTTACGAGAAGAAATGCAGCGACTTCGAAACGGGCGAGATAATCAATCTAACCGACATTAATCCTATGCCGGAGTTCGAAGAAGAAGTCACGACAATTCGCATTCCGCGCTCCGCATTTTATAATTACGAACGTTATTGCTTTAGGGCCACCGTAAGATCCAGCCATGGCGACTATTCCTCAGTCATTCTCATTGAGGACGCTTCATTATATTTGCCCGATTCGTTAAGCGCCGCAGTAGATCAGAACAACATGTTCTCTATTGCATTAAGCTTTCGGACGCAAGAGAAAAATTTTGCGACAATTTACGTACTATTCCCAGAGGATGAAGGGCTAATACATTTTGCAAGAAATCATTGGGAATCTTTAGGTCCATCCAGTTCTATTTCGTTCCTTAGCTGGACCGATCGCGACAAAGGCCTCTTGTATGAATATTTCGTAGAATACAACGGCTGCGGTATGTCTGAGAGTTTTAAATGTACTCCTATAGGCCATCCAGGCTCTTTTAGGTTCAACGATTGTCTTGGAATAGACTGGCTAGTTACTGCTCTCAACAAGCGAAGCAATCTCAACCGCGAAATCGAAGCAAAAGAAAGAGCAGAAAAGCTTCAGCGCGAAAAAGACGAGCTCGAACACTATCGCAAATTGGAAGAGGAAGAAGAGCGAAAGCGTCGCGAAACGCTCAACAATCTCGAAGACGAATGCGAATAAGCATTACTCCGATAAGCCACCTTTTTCTCTATAGGTGGCTTTTTCTTACCCCTTATATCACTTGACAAAGCATTAGTTTTTTGATATAATATGTTCATAGCGAGTATAGTCTCGCAAACTAAAGATAGGAGGGTTAAACTATGGTTCTTTACAAAATACAGAACGGCATTATTGGACATGCTATCGGCGATGCTCTTGGCGTTCCTGTGGAATTTAAAAGTCGCAAGAGTCTCAATGCTAATCCGGTTACTAATATGATCGGTTTCGGCACATATCCTGTTCCTGCGGGCACTTGGTCAGACGATACTTCGCTGGAAATTGCCCTCATGGAATCTATATGCGAAAATAAGACGATAGATTACGTAGATATTATGGAGAAATTTTCTTCATGGTACTACGAGGATTTCTATACAGCGACCGGTAAACGTTTCGACGTGGGCGGCACTTGCGCTAACGCAATAGGCAATTTCAGAATAGGTACCGCTCCACTCGCTTGTGGTCTTACGAATATCCGCAGTAATGGCAATGGTTCTTTGATGCGAATCTTGCCAATAGCCTACATCTGCTACGAACATCGCCTTTCATATACGGATACGTACCGCATCGTGAAAGACGTTTCTTCGTTAACTCATAGGCACGAAATTAGCATTCTTGGGTGTTATATCTACGTCCAGTTTGTAAAATCCCTGCTTATGGGAATGGATTCCCGCAAGGCCTACGAGAACATCAAGACGATCGACTATTCGATGTTCTCACGCGATTCGCTCGAAGAGTACAGCAGAATTCTGGATGATAATATCGATCTCTTTAATATCAATCAGATATCGTCTACTAGCTATGTTGTTAGTACTCTCGAAGCTGCGCTTTGGTGCGTCCTGAATAATAGCAATTACAGAAATACCGTACTCACGGCCGTTAATCTTGGCTCTGACACCGATACGATTGGCGCCGTTGCTGGCTCAATCGCCGGAATAGAGTATGGGATTTCTGGAATTCCGAAGGAATGGAGAGATGGGCTTAAGGCGAAGCAGTATCTTCTTCGTATCTGTGGCGATTTTGCAGATGCATTGCCAATAATCCGTTTATAACAACAAAAAACTCCCTGTAATCTTTAAGGGAGTTTTTTACTGCTCTATTCTTCGCCGTTTTTCTTGGCTGCTTCGAGAAAAGCATTAATCATCTCTTCTTCGCTTTCGAAATCTCTACCTTCGATTAGCTTATCTTTCACCTTTTCTCGGTAAGTATTCAGATCCATTGGCGCGAAGTAATATTCGGCAGGCTCTCCATTAGTCATCTTTTTGTCTGCGCTACGGAAAGCGAAATAATTATCCTTCTTAACCATTTCAAGTGCCGACATTGAACGCTCATGCGACGAATCATACCATGTGACTACTGGCGCCGCGTCGCCTATTTGCTTGATTTCGACATCTATGCCGACTAGAACTGTGTCGTCATCTGACGATTCAATATAATAGACTGGCTGAGGAAGCTTCTCGTAATGCGTCTCCTGCTCAGCCTTTCGGCCAAATAATTCTGCTGGATTAGCCATTTACTTCTCCTTTCCTTGACTCATTGTATGTCTGCACGATGTAACCCTCAAAATCTACACCTAAAATGTCGCTTATATCTCGAATAATCTCACCAATATCGTTGTTCGGTAAGCCTAACGTCGCGATACTCTCAATCTCTATGTCGGTCAAATCCTTCATAATCTCGTTTTTCATGTCATTGACGAGCTTTTGTTTGTCGCCGTACTTTGCCGTCGCGGCCAGCAAACCCATCATGATGCTCTGGTCCGGATCACCAGAGCATAGCTTGATTATTTCTTTGACCGAAGAGGTCCTCTTGCCATCCAGAATATCTAGCTTGATCTTATCTTTGTCTTCATCGAGCTCGATGTTCTCGAATTTATAATGCTGCTGCCCCTCGACATTCTCGTCGAAACTTACCGGTATGCCAGGCAAGATTACTTCCTGCTTTGGTTCCCATACCAATTTATTTGGCTGTTTTATCTCTGGCGGAATCGGATTCCCGAATGATGGTAGCTCTACGGTCGGGTTTTCCGAATCTCCGAATAGATTCGCTAAATCGGGATTATCCGGTAATTCTACAGTATGATCTCCATCGTTTTCAGAGAGATTCCCGAATTCAGAATTATTCTCTGATGGTTGCCAAAATGGGAACATATTCATCATTGACGGGTCCTTTTCGCGCGCCACGACTATTTCTTCGATTGGTCGCCCGTTTATTTCAGTGACGCCCTCTTTTCTTAATTCATCAAGCGTCATTTCGCGAAGCTGCGGGTCTACCTCAATACATTCAATATATTCAGGACCGATGCCAGTGCGAAACATCTGCTCATTATCGCTAGCACTTGTTTTCTCTGATACGGCAGATAATATCTCGTCCGGGGATGTTCTGTTCGCAAATACATTCGGTCTCGTTGAGCCAAATCTATCGCTACTGTATGAATACCAGTCCATACGGTCCAATAATTCTGGTTTAAATACTACTGTTGTGCCCAGCATTTTGCCGCGGCTCTCTTTATCATAAAGGCGCGTAAACACATTGTCTGCACCACCAGTTTCAAAATCTGCGCCAGTAGACATACCGTTGCGAAGAATACCGCAAGAATATCGCTCCGATGAGCTCATTACGCCACCAGTTAATACCCTAATAATCGACGACGTCGTACCAGTATGGAGATGATGAACTGGTCGAATGTCCTCGCCGTACTTCTCCAAATATTCCTTATGTTTGCCTTCTTCGACGTAGGTTGTGTAGCCAGGATAGACCTCTTTGCGTGTCATCTTTGCGGCACGTTCAGATTCATCGGTCGTGAGTACGCCGTCAATCTTGTGATTCCATTGATAGAGCGACTGTTTAAACTCTGATTCATACTGCTCGGGGACTTCTTCGAGCGCATTCGGAATAGCCAGTTCTTCTTCGAGAATTTTAGCAACATTTTCCTCAATTTCTTTAGGATCCATATCAGCAGGCGCCTCGATCTTGACTCTGCCCTTAGGCGCCATTTTTTGCGTCGTAGGGTCGACGATTGTAACCTTGATACCGTCTCGCTCAAATGAATAAGCTGGCGCCACAATGATCTTACTCTTGCTATCTACGCCCGTATAGCTAAGAGCATCCTCCTCGACGGTTGTACCACCAGGAGTCTTCATATTATCAAAATTCAATTCTACGCCGCGCAGTTTAAAGTTTAGCTCAATCTGACCAGCGTCACGCTTATCAATAATATCAATTCGTTGGCTCTCAATATGATTACGGTCGCAAATAATCTCTGCGCGCGGGCGCTTTGCAATCTCGCTCGATCGTTCAGCCTCTACGAGATTAGTAATCGCCTCACTCAGGCTTAAACGAGGAGGTTTTTCGCTCTCTCCCATCACTTCTGTCTCTTCGGCTCGCTGAATTACCTCGGCAGCCAGTTCAGCAACGCTTTCGCCGGTCGGCAAAGTCGCATCCTGCTCGTTCAGGTCTTGGATTGCTTCAATAAGGTCTGGTGCCGTCGCATCGTCTTTATCTAGGCTCACAATAGGATTCTCCGCATTCAGTACTTCGCCGCTCGCCTCCTCCAAAGCGCCCTGTACGACGACAGTCTCTACCGCCTCTTTGATATCTGCAGATTCCTGCTCGGTCCTAATGCCGTCCTTGTCGGCCTCTGTAATAGTCTCTTTTGCCACATGAACCAATGCTTCATCGGCCATCTGCTCTAGCTTATCGCCTTTGATATGGAATTTTTCTAAGATACGGTCTTTAATCGCCTTAATCTTGTTTAGAATTTTCGTGACAATATTATCAGGCTTTTCATGCATTTCGGCAGGATTAATTTTGACCGCATATTCGTAACTCATATTCACATTCTATCATGAAGTCAGGCTTTCCGCTTGCGCCTATCGAACAAAATACTCCCCAACATTCTGGGGAGTATTTCGGTGTGAGTTTATTCGCGTTATTATGTGAGATTATTTCGAATTGCGCTTGTCGATAATCTCTTGAGCGATGTTTGGTGGAACTTCCTCATAACCGTGTAGCTCCATCGTAGAAGCAGCACGACCCTGAGACATACCACGAAGGTCAGAAGTGTAACCAAACATGTTTGCGAGCGGTACGAAGCCGGTGATGACCTTGACACCATTGTCACGATCTTCCATTGCGTCGATACGGCCGCGGCGAGAGTTCAAATCGCCAATTACGTCGCCCATGAAATCTTCTGGGGTGGTAATTTCGATCTTCATAACTGGCTCGAGAAGGACTGGGTTAGCCTTCTTGACGCCTTCGCGAGTTGCGAGAACACCAGCAAGGTGGAATGCGAGCTCGGAGGAGTCGACATCGTGGTAGCTACCATCATAGAGGGTTGCCTTAACGTCGAGTACTGGATAACCGGCAATAACACCACCTTCGAGGGTTTCCTTGATACCTTCCATAACTGGCTTGCGGTATTCGAGAGGAACAACACCACCCTTAATCTGATCGATGAATTCGAAGCCCTTACCTGGTTCATTTGGCTCAAACTTGACCCAAACGTCACCATACTGACCACGACCACCAGACTGCTTGATATGCTTACCCTGAGCTTCAGCAGTACCGCGGATAGTTTCGCGATAAGCGACCTGTGGCTCACCAGTGTTACATTCAACGTTAAATTCGCGCTTCAAGCGATCGATAATGATATCGAGGTGAAGCTCGCCCATACCGGAAATAATAGTCTGGCCGGATTCTTCATCGGAGCGAACGCGGAAGGTTGGATCCTCTTCTGCGAGCTTACCGAGACCGATGCCCATCTTTTCCTGGTCAGCCTTAGACTTTGGCTCGACGGCGATAGATACTGGAGGATCTGGGAAGTCGATAGACTCGAGGTGAATTGGATGTGCTGGGTCACAAAGCGTGGTACCAGTAGTGGTATCCTTGAGGCCTACAACAGCGGCAATATCGCCAGCGCCGACAGATTCGATATCTTCGCGCTTGTCTGCGAACATACGAACGAGACGACCAACGCGCTCTTTCTCGCCGGTAGTAGCGTTCAAGATGTAGCTACCGGAACTGAGCTTACCAGAGTAAACGCGGATGAAGATGAGCTTACCGACGAATGGATCGGTTGCAATCTTAAATGCGAGAGCAGTGAGAGGCTCTTTTTCATCGCTGTGGCGAACAATATCTTCGCCGGTCTTAGGGTTTTTACCAAGAATAGCTGGAATATCCGTTGGGGATGGCAAGAAATCAGTAACAAGATCAAGCACTTTTTCGACGATAACGCCACGACCATCACCGCCAGTGACGAGGAAGAACTGACCATCAATTACGCGCTTGCGGAGAGCGGTCTTGAGCTCTTCTTCAGTAATAGCTTCTTCGCCTTCGGCAAAGAACTTTTCCATGAGGGCTTCATCAGCCTGAACAGCTTCTTCGACGAGCATAGAACGATAATTCTTAGCCTTCTCTACCATATCTGCTGGAATTTCACCTTCAACGAGCTCGTGGTCAGCGTAATCTTTGTAAGTGTAAGCCTTCATCGAGAGAAGGTCGACGACGCCGCAGATATCCTTTTCGAAACCGATTGGGAGATGAATTGCGTAAGCATTCTTGCTGAGGCGCTTGTGAATAGATTCGAGAGATTTGTAGAAATCACCACCGATCTGGTTAATCTTGTTGACGAAACAGATGCGTGGAACGCCGTACTTATCAGCCTGGCGCCAAACCGTCTCGGACTGAGCCTCGACGCCCATCTTACCATCGAAGACTACGACTGCGCCGTCGAGAACGCGTAGAGAGCGCTCAACCTCTGCGGTAAAGTCGATGTGTCCCGGGGTATCGATAATGTTAATCTTGTGACCCTTCCAGTAAGCGGTAACGGCAGCGGAGGTAATCGTAATACCACGTTCCTTTTCCTGCTCCATCCAGTCGGTCGTTGCGCCACCGGTGTCGCCCTTGACGAGATCAATTTTATGTTTGAGACCGGTACGGTAAAGAATCGCCTCAGATGTGGTGGTCTTACCAGCATCGATGTGCGCGATAATACCGATATTGCGGTACTTAGACAAGTCTGTGACTTTTTCGTTTGCCATATATTTCCTTATTATTTAATATTTTTGAACCATTAGTAATAATAGCCCTATTAGTGCTTTTGATATATAGTACCATATTTTCTCCCGTATGGAAAGAAAAAACCTCGGACACGAATCCGAGGTTATTCATCGCTCTACTTACTGGATTCACTAGAGTTCACCAGCTCACTAATGTCTTCGTTATGCGGGTCGCAGTAGTCATAGCGGCCACTTTCGTCGAACGAGTAGTTAGCATACTCCAATGCTTGCTCTATTCGCGTTTTTAAGCCGGCGCCTTCGCCATATATTACGCAGTGCGCTTTTTTGTTTCCAGTTTCATTTTTCTTACTCATGAGCAATCCCCCTTTGTACTTAACTATGATCGTATTTCAGTATTTTCTTCGCGATACTGATACTCTTGGCGATAACCGCAAATACCGCAAAGCCAAGTATGGCAAGTATCGCCAGGCAAATAATCAAATTTGTGATTATCGCCTCGTCCGAGTATTGATTATAACCTTCTTCGCCTCTGTCATACATATCGTCAAAAAAGCTATAATCTTCTTTTTCGAACTCATCACTAGAGCCTTCGGCGAGTATTTTTTGCCAAAAATTCTTGAGTTCTTCGCGTTTTTCCATAAGCAATCCCTCCCATCACTTCAAATATATCAATGAACCAATAGCTACTCTGTATTTATAACATTATTTCGTTCGAATAACAATGTCACCAGCGTCGTCCTTCAGATATGATTTCGTCTTTCCGGAGAAGTCTAAATGGACAAAGTATTGCTTCTTGTCTATGAAGCGATAAAAATCAAATACGCCAGCCTTTGTTATCTTGGCAACTTTTAGACCGCCATCTCGGATTACGCGGTCATTGCGCCAGAGATTAATGATACTCTCATAAAAGTTTAGTACTGAATCTGGCCGCTTATCTTGGAGGATATACTCGCCCCAATCGACCGGCGTGCGCGCATTATCTCGGGAAATCTTCCTCACGACCGCCATCGCTTGATTCTTTGTCTTCCCATCGCGACGCAAGCGACGATAAACTTGTCTCGACTGAACACCGTGGTAGTCATTGATATTCATACTCAGATCGGCATTAAGCGTTCCGAGCTCTTGGCCCTGATAGATGCATGGGTTATAGCTCGGCAACAAGAACTGAAGCATTGCGAGCACTCGCGGATCAACATCGAAGCGACTCGGCGCTCGCGGTGCGTCATGTGATTCTAGTGCCATCGAGTAAGCCGGCTCTGGCGCCCATTTCGCCAGCTTCTTGAACCAGCGACGATAGTTGACCGGATATATCTTGTCCTTTGTCGAAAAGAACGAATCGGCCACATCGAGCGTACCGACATTGAAACTCGCGTCGAAGGCTTTCTCGGTGAGCTCATGGAACTTGCGTTTACTAAAGAATTCGCCGCCAACCGGTTCAGCGATCGTAAACAATCCTTTATTCGCCAATAGCTTCTCGAGCACCGCAATTGTCTTATCATTCTGATAATAGCGAAAGAAACCCGGCAGACCGGGAATGCGGCCTTTTTTGAAGCTGCTCTCGGCCAGGATATTCGCCGAATCGACGCGAAAACCCGCAACGCCTTCATTCTTCCAGAAGGCAATAATATCCCTAAATTCTTTAATGACGCGCGGATTATTGAAATTCAAATCCGGCTGCGAGCGATCATAGAGATGGAGATAGTACTTACCGCGTAGAGCCGAATAGTCGAAGGCTGGCCCGCCAAAGAATGACTTCCAGTTTAGCGGCTCGTCGAGCCAGACGTAATAATCCTTATACCACGGGTCGTGAAGTTCGGATTTGCGAAACCACGGATGTTCGATTGAGGTATGATTTATCACTAAGTCGAGCAGTATTCCGATATCATGCTTCTTTGCGACTGTAATCAGATGACGAAAATCGCGCATACTCCCAAAGCGCGAATCGATCTTGCAGTAATCGCTTACATCATAGCCACCATCAACCCATGGGCTCTGAAAGATAGGGCTAAGCCAGATATAGTCTGGCTTGATTTTTGCGGCGATAAGCGGAATTTTATCAGCAATGTCACGCAAGTCGCCCACTGCGCTAGGATATATCTGATAAATAAGCTTATGCTTAGCCATACCTTCATTATACCATTCAAGAAAAATTCCAGGTCTTAGACCTGGAATAAAATTTTGTCAATTACACCGAATATAAGCAGTACTAGTAGCATTATATCTTCCGTTATTATTAGCTCTACGACTCTTTGCATCATATTATTATCCGCGATGTTCGCTTGGAGTATCGCTAGGATTATTCCGAATATCAAAGTTCTGCCTGTTATATGATTACACTGTTCAGTGCGAAATACCTGGCTAACGAATGATATTATAATACATAATCCCCAAATCGCTCCGGCAACATAGCCAATTTTTGTCATAATTACAGCTATTACTGCGTTTATCATAATATACCTCCCCTATATAATGAAATCTCAAAAGAACTATATTTATATTATACCAAAATGTTTATGTTTTGTCAATAGCATCAGACTGATTTATCACTGTTAGCTGCGCGCTTTTCGTGATATTATATAGCTATTCTTATCTATGAGGGGGTGTAGTATGAAGTATCTTATTGTAATTTTTTCTTTAGTGTTTCTGGTTTTCTCATTTGGCGACTGTATGCGCATTGCCGAACCAAATTGGCGCGGAAGCGCAATTATGGCTCTGTTCGAGCTAGACGACGAAGAAAGCCCACGCAATCGTAAGGAGCGCCGTCACGGTAGAAATAAGAAACAATAACCTAAAAAGCCCCGCTCACATCGAGCAGGGCTTTTATGCTGGAACTTAAATAATACTCTCAATCATTCATATACTCTAATTCCTCCAGATCATCGGCATCAAATAGATCATAGCGAGACCAAGGGTTTAGCGTATATTCCACATCATTCCACCGTTCCTCATATTCGCTAACTCTGCCCTTAGCCCAGAACACGAAAAACGCTTTGGCCCAGGTATATGCGTTAAATATTATCATCCCAATCCAAAGCGCTATTACGAAAGGCACATAAAACAGCACCACTGCAAGTGTCGCTGTCGCCAAGTTTAGAAGCGCCATATGGACGGCGATTAGGCCATCAAATTTATCATGGATGGCCCACACCTCGAACAGCATCTTTTTAAGCTCTCGCTTCAGGCAGATAAAGCCGACCAACGGCTTCATTTGTCTCTGATGTCTACAGCGCGCCTCGTTGACGCTTCTCTTATAATGCAGATTAATATACCATAGAGCAACAATACAATACACTAAACATAAAACAATCGGCAATATGACAATCAATATCATAAGCATTTTTCCCCGCTGGCCACGGGTACTTCTCCATAAAGAGCCAGTATGAGGGACCTAGATATAATTCCAGATTGTAAGGTCCCAACAACAGTTATGCCATAATTATACCCGTTTTTCTCTGTCTTGTTAAGAATAATCATTATCTCTACCTCTGTTAGTCTTTGTTTAAAAACGCTTCTGTCTTCTTGACAATTACGCCTGTTTGTGATATAATGTATTCATACGCTTGATTCTTTGCGTAAACATCTACCCATAAAGGAGGGGAATAATTATGGGAATTAAAAGAATAGTAACTATAACAATAACAACTGCTTTAACTGTCGCAGCAGGTTTCGGAGCTATCAAGTATGACAATAATAAATATGTCATAACGCCTGATAAATACGCAGAGACCGCTACAATAGTTGAAGAAGTTGCAGAAGTAGACACTATTGAAGATGCACCAGCTGACGACGTTCAGCTCACAGAGCTCAATGAGAATAGTGATATTCCCGCCATTGACGAGATTGACTATTCAGACGACGAAGTGATTGAAGTTGACGAGGCATGGTCAGTAGCGCTTGTTCCAGTTTCTTGGAAAGAAGACGACTACGAAATCATACCTATTGACGATCCGATTCCGAACCCTACACCTATGTATGTAGTACCGGAGCCTCCTGTTACTGAGGAAGAGGAGGCTGGGCCAGTCGAGGCACCAGAATCTGAGATTGGCTCTGCCATTTGGTATAACCCAGAAAACGACATGATCGAAACTTCCGATGGCGACAGTTGGCCAGCAGACATCGCAGATTCCGTTAGTCGCGATGAAGCCGATGACGGAGATGCTCTTGAATACTATGAAGCGTTAGAAGCCGATGCGCCACTCGAAGTAGTCTACTAAAACTACAGATACCAGCCCTGCTATACCGGACTGGTATTTTTCTTGCATTAAAAAATCCGGGCTTTGCCCGGATTTAATATTACATTGAGACTTATGTTTCTGTCGGCTTTTTTGTCGCTTTCGCTACGAGGTATATAGCTGCTACCAGAGATAATAATTCTAGGCATATAGCCGCTGAATATATCGTACATGCCATGATAAAACTGATGGCTTTACAGTTTAATCCAATTTTTGTAATTATTATCAAGGCCAGTATCAGAGCGATGCTGATTAGCTCATACTTAATTGCATCTTTCTCTACGCCCTCATGAAGTTCTAATTCCCCGAAGGCAAGTAAAGAGATAAGGCAAACAAATAGCCAAATAATGATAGTAATAATAAACATCTGTCTTTCTCGCCGGTTCGAGATCCCCCTTTCTCTTGGGTGCCGGTATAAAGACCCCTATTAGATAGCAAGGTCCAAACAATGAGTTATAAGATATTATTATACCAAAACATAAGCATTCTGTCAATAGACAGCAAAAATCCCCTGAGGCTTTCGCCAGAGGGGATTTAAGTTTTTTATCGTAGCGATTAGCCGCGAGCAAAGTGTGCGAAGGCACGGTTTGCTTCGGCCATGCGGTGACAATCTTCCTTCTTCTTGAAGGCTGCACCAGCTTCGTTGTAGGCATCGACAATCTCTGCCTCGAGGCGCTTAGCATATGGCATGCCAGAGCGTTCGCGAGCGGCGCCAACGAGCCACATCATTGCGAAGTGGAGCTGGCGATGACCGGCGATTGGGAACGGAATCTGATAGTTCGCACCACCGACACGGCGAGACTTAACTTCGAAATCTGGGCTAACGTTCTTGATAGCCTGTTCGAGAACCTCAACTGGATTCTCGCTCTTTAGCTTCTTTGCAGCACCTTCGATTGCGCTATAAACTGCGCGCTCGGCAACCTGCTTTTTGCCATCGAGCATAGATTTGTTAATAAGACGCTGAACGAGGACGCTCTGATACTTGCGATCTGGAGAGACCTTGCGCTGTAAACTTGCAGTAACTTTACGTGGCATAATTACTTATCCTCCTTCTTCGCACCATACTTGGAGCGACCCTGCTTGCGACCCTGGACACCCTGAAGATCGAGCGTACCGCGGACGATGTGATAGCGGACACCTGGAAGATCTGGAACACGACCACCGCGGACGAGCACAACTGCGTGCTCCTGGAGGTTGTGACCTTCACCGCCAATGTAAGCCCAAACTTCCTGACCGTTGGTCAAACGAACACGAGCGACCTTGCGGAGAGCGGAGTTAGGTTTCTTAGGGGTCTTGGTTGTAACTTTAATACAAACACCACGCTTGAGTGGAGCGGCCTGCTTATAATAGCGGGTCTTGAGCGTATTCACGATAGAACCGAGTGCCGGAGCCTTGCTCTTCTTGGCAGCGGATTTACGTGGCTTACGCACTAACTGATTGATTGTAGGCACAAAAAATCCTTTGTTTAATAATTGATATTGCTGATAAAGCTCAATTTGTCCAGCATTAACAAAGAGAGCTTACGAAACTCTTATCTGGTATTTTAGCAGATTTTTCGCAAAATGACAAGCGTTTTATTCGATACTATAGCTGCCGTAAAGTTGAATCAACTTTGGCTTATAGCTCTTCTGCTTATCGGCCATATCTTTGTCTACGGAATAATGCGAATAGCTATTGTTATACAGATCAAGCTCGACGCTATCGCCCGAGGCTAGATTAGAAGCAGATATCGTGCGGTCCGATGAACCAACCTTAACACCATTTTTATCGTATATGCCGTAGGTGAGATATAGATATGATAGGCTTCGGCTGCCCTTGTAGCCAACCTTTACCGGTTGAAAGAAATCTACATAGCCAGCTTGTTTGGCGTTTGGCTGGGTCGTAAGCTCGCCTAATTCGATATCAAAATCTTTCAAGATAGTGCCGAATATGTCGTCAGTGCAACTGTTAATAGATAACAGCGCGCTTTTATAAGATGCGGATAAACGAGATATGCGATCATTTGCTTCGACGATATTTGCGCCACTCGCCAGCAAGTCTGCGCCACTTTTGCGAGTCTCCAAGAAATTAAGATCTTCGCCTGCAATACCAAAACGGCCAAGGCATGCACCTTTACTCTCTTTAAGCGCTTCCGAATCTGGATATATACGATTACCAATTGCAGTGCCTTCATCCACATCGAATAGGCTACGGGTCGTCTTCTCGAACTCTTTATCGAAATCAGAAATAGCCTGATTTATGTTAGCCGAATTCGAATCATATTTTGCGATTGCCTCCGCGTTGCTGATTTTTCCTCCCATCACGATAATAATTATTGCAATCGCAATTAGCGCCGAAACGAATATCCCGCCGCTAATAATCGCCCAAGTCTGCCATTTTATAAACGGGTTGCCCTTAGAGCGTTTCTTCTCGTCAGCTGGCACAATACTCTCTTGCACATTAACGCCTGTAAAATCGCTGCTATCAAATATTTTGCCGTTATTTTGCATAGGCGCCGAATTTGCCTCTGCTATCGGCGTTTCGTCGGACAGAGTATCCTGGCCAATAATGCCCGGTATCGGTCCGCTATCTCTATCGTCCATTATTTATTCTCCTTATGTTTATTTTAGCATGAAAAAGGAGAGTATCCTTCAATACTCTCCCTCGTGCTTTTGTAGAAACGCAATTTGTTTTTTGATTACCGCATTTAAATATCGGTTGTGAAAGCCCTTCGTCTGAAGACTCAGCCAACGCAGCTTTCGGATTGATGACATAGAGTGAAAATATTCACTGTTATGGCGGATTAGATTCGCCATCTTTGTCATTTGTCGCGGTGGCGGCAAATCTTTACGCGTGATTATTCCTCCTAGCTTGCAATCGAGTCTACAATGTAGCTGATTGTGCAGGTCGGAAGGTAGCGTAACGATAAATTGACCGCGTATATACTGCGCGTCATCACCAGCCTCGCGCCAAGCGCGCGCTGGGTATAGTAAATGATGCCGGTTAAATTTCTTATCTTTGCGTTTTCTAAAGTACAAGCCCATTCATTGTTCACCCCCTTTCGGCTAAGATTATTTCTATTATACCTCATATTTGATATATAATAGTTTTAAGCACCGCTATCGTTCTTTGGTCTATACCCCGTTTTGCCTTCATTCGGAAGGCGAGGCCCAGGCTCATTCGCCTGGGCTTTTTTCTTGCTTTTACCCCCGTTAATATTATTGACAATTCAAAATTACTATGCCATAATTAGCTCGATACCAATGAGGCGTTTTTTTGACGGAAAATAGGTATTTTGTTCATTAAAAATCTAGATTAGAAAGAAGGTGATTTTTTGATTCTGAAAGACAGGGACGGCAATGAAATTTGTAGTTTCGATAAGTCTGATTTGCTATTCTCGTCTGACGCTAGGCAGATTAAAATCTATCGCGTCAGATCTATTGCAGACGGAAAGATTAAACTACTAAAAGTCCCATACGATAAGCTCAGTAATAATCTCATTCAGAACGAGGCTGACTTCTTACGCTTTCTCGCCGATAAATCGGATGAGTTCGAAAAGAAGAACAAGCAGCTCGGCAACGAATATCTGATCCATTACGATTGGCTTTTCCCGGTACTCGAAGATAGTTTTCTGACTGGACCTGAACAAGGTGGTAGACAGATGAATCTTTTGTCCATCCGCGACGCACATGTAGCAGACTTTGTTCCACTCGCCAAAATGTTTAGCGATTACCGCGTCGACGCCAGAACATCCGCTTGGATGCTTGGCCGCATGCTAAAGTTGCAAACCTTTGTCGAGCAATGTGGAGCATCATTCTGCGCTCATCGCGACTACATCATTTTCGAGCCTAAAAGCCATCGTTTGGTTTACCTGAACTGGCTCGATGCAACACGAAACCCAGATAATTTTAGGGATAATGTCGCATCACTCAAAGAATCGGCAACCTGCTTTACGTGTTGGACAAACTGGTATAGCGAGGAGGAAGGCTTAGAGTATGATTCTGATCGTTTTACAAACGAGGAGGAGCTACTAGAAACCTACCGCTTCCTAACGGAATACCCCGAGATCGATGCGATAGAAGCACACAGAATACTCTATAAAACACTTGATTCGCTTTGGGGACGGAATTACCATCCGTTCACCTACATCAAAGCATCGGAATTAATCTGGCATAGCCTAGGATCCGATGATGATTTTTGCCCATAAAGGAGGGATGATCATGGGCCACGAGATTTTTAGCAGTTACGATTACATATCTAGCATGTCATCACGCGGAGTTTCTTATAGCTCCGACGAAGAAAGACGTAGCAAAGAGAGAAAGCATGACGTTACGTCTGCAGCGCGCCAGAAAGTACACAAAACCGGCAAACTTGATCCCGCCGTAGACCCGGCGATAGACACTATCAGAAGAAGCTTGATTCGTTTCGAAGCCACCGAAGATAAAAAATGGCGCGTTAGCGTCGGATGTCCGATGGATATAGAATCGACTCTTGATTCGACTGGAAGTATGGGTGACAACGTCGACAAGGCGATTGCCGTTCTCCCTGACACCTATGCGTTGGCATCCGAGATGTTGCCTGGATATGATGTCCAGATTGCATGCGGAATATTCGGTGACATAGTCGATGATTTCGTGCTAAACCGTCCGCAGTTCGAGATGACAGCTGAGAAAATTGTTGACTATTTAACCAGGATGAACCCAGAGGGTGAAGGCGGCGACTCTGCCGAAGACCCTCAGTATGCAATGTTTGCTTCGGCCTATTTTACGGCAGCATACACAAATCGCATTGGTCTGAAAGGATATTTCTTCCTGATTACCGATGCGAGCATGCATAGTAGGATTTCTAACGATATGCTCAAACGTATTTTCGGAGACAACTTCCTTGAAAAGCTCCACGAGAATGGCTATGAAGGCGATGAAATACCGGATATGCAAGATGTCGCGGCAAAGCTCAAGGAGACTAAGCACGCATTTGTCATAGCAGTAGAGGGCGATTCTCATGATCGCAGATATTGGGGTAAATGGTTCGGGACTGAGCACGTTATTCGTGTCCCAGACACTACATACTTACCGGAAATCGAAGCCGCAATTATCGGCTTAACTGAAGGCACGCTTGAACCGATTGATCTTGAAGTGTGGCTTAAAAACCATCAGGTAGACGGAGGCTACATCGATTATTGCCAGTATGACTTAAGAAAAGTTCCTTACGGCGCACAACGCAAACTAGAAGAAGCTTCAGAGTATAAAATTCCGAAGCTCGGAGATATCTTTGAGAAGAAAACCGATTTACAGCCTTGCGGTCATGAGAACAAACCATTAGACTCGCCCGATCCTAAAGAGGAAGACGGCAGCTGGCTGTAAGGAGGTCGCTTATGCGGAAAGTTTACTCAGTTACAGATCTTGGTCCTGGCGATGGCGGAAAAGGCGGATTCGTGCACGCATTGGCGTGCCGGTTTAGACCAAAGTACGTCGTCAAAGAAGGTGGCGCTCAAGGCAGCCACGGAGTTAGAAGCTCAAATGGCGAAAGCTTTAATTTCTCCCAGTGGGGCTGCGGAACATTCGAAGGCATACTGACTTATCTTTCGGAACGCATCGTAATAACTCCGCACGGACTTATCAATGAAGCAAATGCTCTGCAACATCTAGGCATCTATAATCCTTGGGCCATGCTCTACTGCCATCCAAATTGCCTCTGCGCATCACCATACCATCAGGTTTGGTCACAGAACTACGAGCTGTCGCTAGGCGAACATCAGCATGGCACAATTGGAACCGGCGTAGGCAAAGCCTATAGAGACTACAAAGAGGATCCCGATTTGGCGATATCCGCCAGAGAACTGACCGACAAAGCCGTCATTAGGCAGAAGTTAAGCATGTCGCGAGAGAAGATATTCGCGCTGTTTGCGGACTTCGATTACGGCTCGCTTCCAGCTGAGGACTCAGCAATTTTTCGCAAGAATATGGCTTTACTATTAGATAAAGAAGCTTTTGATAATATTGTTGACGAGTTCTACGATGTCGGCATTAGGCTTCAATTCTTATTGCTTGAAGACATCTTGAAATTTGACGGCATCTTGATTAGTGAACGCTCTCATGGAGTGCTTACTGACGCGGAATCTGCGTTAAAGCCACATGTGAGTGCGCTGAGAACTCTTCCTGAATTTTCGGAGAAGATGTACAGAGATGCCGGATTTGACGGAAAAATTGTAAACCTTGGTGTACACCGTGCTTACGAGATCAGACATGGCGCCGGACCATTGCCTTCGCGTGACGATAAATTGCGCGAGAAAATGCTCCCTGGTAGCCATAAAGATACGAATCGTTGGCAAGGCGAAGTTCGAGTAGGCGCTTTTGATATACGTCTACTTAATTACGCTATTAAGTCCTGCGGTGGTGCAAAGACTTTTGACGGACTGGCGTTAAGCTGGTTCGATCAGATTCTACTGCAGAGGCGCTGGGAATTCTGTACAGATTATCGCTACAGAGGCACCATGTTGTCGCGCAGCGCAGAAATCAGTGCAGCCTTACTCAATAGTGTCGAAGCTATTCTTACTAGCTACGAGCTAGAACCTGGATTAAGCAGTAGGTCGAATGATTATATCTTCGACTATTGTGCGGACATCCTATCGAAACACATCGAAATTCCGCTCCGCCTATTATCAATAGGCGCAACTGAGCGAGATAAAATTTTCAAATAGAAAGGTGGTAACTATTATGTCAGAAGAAAAGATCACTAATCCAGAAGTTGAAGGAGCAGAAGTAGCTGTAACAGCAAGCAACCCAGTTCTTGATAAGTTGGCCGCATTTGGCGGCAATGACGAATCCTACGAGAAAGCTCTGGCGCTTGGCGTTGAATCAGTAGACGACCTCGCTGAGTTAACCGTAGAAGACCTCGTGGAGATAGGCGTCAAGAAGGTCCAGGCCAGAAAGCTCCTTGCAAGCCTTAAAGTTGGCAAGACTAGCGCGACAGAAGATGAGCCGAAGGCGGATATCAATATTAGTATCGACCCGTCTTCTATTCTTCCTCAGCCGATGGATGATAGTGCTTGGCTTTCAGCACTGAAGTCTGGCGGTGTTTTAAAGGTAAACGAATCATCTTATATCAGTGCAATTCGTGCAGCTTATGCGGATAAATGCGGCCTATTCAAAGTCCCAGCACTTCTTCGTGATGAGATGGAAATATTTGCCGAAGACAACGACGAGCCGGTCGGAGAGGAATACTTTAAAATTCAGAAGATGCTTACTCGTCACGACTACGGCGAGATCTTCTCAGCTATTGACGGACTGGACGGCTCTTTCGTTTCGCAGAAGAAGAAGGATAAGTTCCTCAAGAAGACGCACGACGTGATGTGGCCGGCGATCCGCACCGCCTTTGAGGCACTTGATGCTTGGTATGAGTCCCTTAGTAAGGTTTACTCAAATCCGAGCATGATGATGGCAATGTTCGCCGGCATGTCCAGCGGAGCTCCGATCGTGAATGCGGCAGCGCAGATTCCACCTACGGATCCGGTTCGCGACGCATCCGATAACCTCAAGGACGCTATCAACCATGTATTTGGCGGCTTTGGTGTTCCGGTTGCGACAGCGCTCTGCTACGATGCGCGTCAGATCGGTAAGATTCTCGAGAATCCTGGTCTGCCGGCAATGGTCGGTGCGGCAAATCGTGAGATGATGCTAAAACAGCTTGACATCAACGTTAATTCCCTTTATGCAAGACAGGAGCAGAACATGGTCCGCTTCGTACTGGGATTCGTCAAGCTTGACGAGATGACGACCGCTGGCGACGACTCGAGATATCTTACAGCTCTGTGGCAGATTGGAAATCAGCTTGGCTTTAAGAGCATTAGTTCCTATAGCGGCGCAAGCAGCATTGGCGGAGAGGATTTCTTCGTATAAACGACTAGCCTAGATCAATTTAAAAACCCGAGCAGAAATGCTCGGGTTTTCTTTTTGTGTTTTTGACTACGGGAGCCAAACATAACGAACGAATAGTAAGGTTGCAATCTGGCGATATCTGTCGTCATAGAACGCACTAGCACCGTCAATAGAACAATCCAGTCTCGTCTCCTCGCTGAGATCGTCAGGATAGGCATAGCGAATCCCCTTGTGCATCAAGCGGAATTGAAGCAAATCATACTCGAGACGCTCAATGATGCGTCGGCGGCTTTCCCAATCCTTTTGATTAAGATATGACCGAACGGCCTTCTTGCGTATCTCATGAAGCTTCTTTGAGTCGCACTTACCGCACCAAACCGTATTAAGGTAAACATGCGCTAGTGCCGGGTCACCGAGACTTACTTTGCGGCCAGTAATCTGTGACGCTTCGATAATCTCATTAGTCGACATGTCGAGATGATAGATATCCGTATCCGACTCGTCGGTGCTGTAACCTTTCAAAGTAGAGCCGCCGATAAGGAAGATTTCTCCGTCATTAGGTTCACTGCGTACCGCGTTTTTAATTATTTGCATGTTCGCACTAAAAGGTCCAGCTGGGTGCTGAAGTTCAATTATCTTCTTCTTTCTACTTTGCCTAAGCCATTCTTGGCGCTTCGGCGTAGCATATTTCAGTGTCGGCTTATCGACCGTGCTAATCCTCAGAAGATTTTTCGTCAGCCAATCACAACACGCTCTGGAGACGCAAAATCGAGTAATCGGCATCGTATCTTTAATCGAGCTGAGAGCATAGTAATTATTTGTTATAACATGCTCGTCGACGAGTTCGACTAGATCCTGTTCGCTTAGGTAGCCCCAACGGATCAGCCATGGTAGCAAGTGGTAAGCTTTAACCACACGTTCCGGCTCACCTTCGCTAGCTGACTGCTCGTAGATATCGCCTAAATTAAAACTTTCGCGAACATCGAGATAACGACAACATTCGCGCCATGCTCTAAGATATTCCTTCCGAAAAGAATCCGGCGCATCGCGCAGCTCCTCAAATGGAATATATAGCGCAAGACGCGGTTGCTTCTCAAAAATATCCTCACAGCCCTGATAAAACATGTCGCGATAGATACTTGCCTTATCATTGTCATAATACATTTCAATACGCTCGATATCGACGAGACGTAATAAATGCTCTGAATTATTGGTGCAAGGATAATAGCGGCAATAATCGTCAAGATTCGTTATCAGCTCCGTGAATGGCGGAATGAAAGATAGCATTATATCAACCTCCTTTTTTAAAGATCTGACAGCGCAGCTGCCTATAACAAAAATGCGCCTTTTGCAAATTGGCGCATACATAATGCTATTATACCATAGTTCAACTTTTTAGTCAATGCGTCTATTAGACTAGATCTGAGTTGAGATAGTAATAGTATTCGAGCAATTCGCGCGAGTAGTTCTTAATTAATGGAATTGCCGGCTTATTCGGTTCATGGTTTGGGAGAATCAACATGCGCGTAATACCAACTTGCTCAACGAACGATGGATTATGGCTGACCATAATAATCGTACCGTCATAGTCGCGGAAGTTTTCGCCGATAATCTTCTGAGTTTCTGGATCAAAGTGGTTTGTCGGCTCATCAAGAATCACAAGATTTGCGCGTTGCGTGAGAATCTTGCAGAGGGCGACACGCGCTTTTTCGCCAGGACTTAAAACTTTTACTTGCTTATTAACATCCTCCCCATTAAATAGGAAATTACTCAGAATTCCGCGCATATCCGTATCCGTAAAATCGTAGCTGCGCACGTTTTCGAGCACGGTGCGATGTTCGTCGAGAATCTCAAACTCCTGCGCATAATAAGCAGTGGTCGTATTTTGGCTAAAGATAATTGAGCCTTCATCTGGTTGAAGCTGGCCGACAATTAGCTTGAGCAAGGTAGATTTGCCAATACCATTCTCGCCAACAATCAAGAACTTTTCGCCGCGCGTGAGCTGGACCGAAAGCTTATCATATAACGGCGCTTTACCGTCATAATGGAAGCTAATATTCTGGAGCTCGAGTGGCGTCTTGCCAGATTGTTTGGCTGGCGAAATGTTCACTGAGACCTTCTGATACTCTTGCTCGCGCATTTCAAGCTCTTCAAGCTTTTTATCGAGCATTTTTTCGCGAACATGCCCCATACGAATAAGCGCATAGTTGCTACGCTTTGCATTACGAGCGCGCTCGACAAACTCGCGAATACGCTTAATCTCGCGCTCTTGCTCCGTGACGCGGCGATCTTGCTCGGCTAGCTCTTCAGCATAGCGACGACGGAAGCTCGTATAGTTGCCGTCATAGGTCTTCATCTTATGCGTCGACTTATTAATAAATAGCGTCTTGTTCGTGACAACGTCCAAAAATGCCGTATCGTGGCTGATTACGAGGACCATACCGCGATAATTGCGAAGAAAATTCGCGACAAAATCCTTCGTCTCGACGTCGAGGTGGTTAGTTGGCTCGTCTAGAAGCAAGAGGCCCGCATTCTCAAATAATACCTTCGCGAAGGCGACTTTCGACTTTTGGCCGCCACTTAGTTCGCTCATCTTTGAATCGACGAGCTCTTGGAGTTGCATTTTTTCGACGATTTTTAGCAGTTCATAATCAAAATTTGCAACGTCATAAGAATCAATTAAGTCCTGAAGCTTCATAATGCGGTCCATAATCGCATTCGACTCTGGATACTTTGCGAGCTTTCCATATTCCTGATTGAGCTGCTCCTGGAGTTGATCGACCGGGCGACCGGCCGCAATATAATCCCAAACGGTCACGTCGTCTTGTTCGGATTCAATCTTGATTTCCTGCGGAAGATAGCCGATTCGTAGACTTGGTAATTCAATTTTGCCGTCGTCGAGCTGCTGTTCGCCGAGAATAACCTTAATTAGCGTCGATTTGCCAGCACCATTAACACCAACTACGCCAATCTTATCTTGGGCATCAAAATGAAAGCTACAATCATCGTAGATTTTGTTAACGCCAAAATTCAAGACCAAATGCTCGGCTTTCATGACAATTATTATATCAACAAAAAAATTAGCCCTACGGGCTATTTTTCCTGGTTTGGCTGGGGATGAGGGATTCGAACCCCCGAATGGTGGGACCAGAACCCACTGCCTTACCACTTGGCGAATCCCCAATCGGACAGAACCATTATAGCACTAATTGATGAATTACGCAAAATATTTTATAATTAGCTAGTTATTCTTGATTATTATGCATCATGAACAAAAGAACTTTATTTTGAAAGGGGGAGTTATTATTGAAGACGAAAGTTGCTTCAATAAAACGGATTAGGCGCACCGATTCAATTCAGTTAATTGCAGACTTACGAGCTGATCGCTATTCGCTTTTAGCTAGTCTTGGCTGCAATGAAATGCGCGCAGAGATGGAGAAGGTCGGCAAAGATTGCCGTCGCGTATTGTCTGCAGCGGAATTTCTAGCTAGATTGAAGCCTGGCGACTATCGCAAGAACTTGCGTAGCTCTCTGGGTAGAATACTTAATTGGGGTGCTCCGACAGAAGCGCATGGTTTCTTCCCGCATCCGCGCTCAGGCGTCGTGCTAGGTTTTAACCATCCTACTCTCGGAGAAATCATTAGACTAATCGCCATCTGCGTAACGGAATACCCTAATAGAAAGTATTTATTCCCGGTTAGCATTGGTTGGTACGAAGTGCTCGCTCCAGTGGCGTATCGCATGGAGAAGTTCGGGCTATTTATCACTCCAACAATTACGCCAGCTGCTCGCGAAAAAATGTCAGCACACCTGGACAGTAAGCGTAAAGCTATAGTAGAGCGTATAGCACGCGACTTTAATCGAATCTATCTCGAAGCTTGCGTCGATTTTTCAAATAGTAATGATCTTATCGTTATCGCACCAAGCGCTACGAGACAGTCAACTGTTTTTAAAAATCGCGATCAATGCATCTGCCGAGAGCACATTGAGCCACAAACAATGACTTATATCGCAATGCACCTAGATCGCGCGAAACAGCTAAGTAGCTACTTTGTGCCTGTCGCAGTAATACCGCCGCCTGACGGCAATAATAAGCTCAATCTATTCAAAGAGTACAGAATCATACCTTGCAGCTGGATTCAGCCAGATGCAGTGCGAAGATACTGTAAATGCAAGGACCGAACTCTAGGAGATAGGCGATTCGAGCACTACTTTCTAAAACAGATTGCCGACGAATTGTCGGAAAACAATGCAGATTATTTGGTTTACCCCTGATCCGTGAAGAGTCGTGAATTTATTTACGACTCTTTTTTCATGCTATAATTATAAGAGTTATAAGCATAAGAAATAAGGAATTAGGGTGGAAGATCAAACAAAAAAGCCAATCCCCGTTTATCAGCCGCTAGAGAGTGTTGAAGATGTCGAGGAATTCTATTCTGCGATTCGTCGCGAAAAATTAACCCATAAGTTATCGCCAGAGCGTCCATACTGCTATTGGACAATCGAAACTTATGACAAGTCGAACGGTATCCGTGGCGGTGGCGGCCTCGGTGTTCTTGCTGCTGATATGCGCCGCGTCGCCGAGCAACTCCAAGTTCCTTTTGTCCTCGTTACCCCATTCTACCCTTGGGAATCGCATCAAAAGATGGTTAACATGGAGCAGATTGACTTTCATATCGAAAAAAATTACAAAGATTTTGGCTTTAACTTTGTAGATACTATTCGTATCAAGACTGCGACCACCTCAGTCGAGCTCGACGTCATCGAAAAGCGTATGGGCTCTTCTCGTTTCTTATGTATTACTGAGCCAAACTTTGGGGAGCTTTATTCCGGCGAATCTGGTTCAGATCATCGTCTCTACCAGGAAGTATCGCTTGGCTTCGGTGGCTATCAGGCGCTCAAAGCTGTCGGTCTTCGTCCGGCCGTAATTCAGCTAAATGAAGTGGCGACTTTCTTCGCTGCCGTCGCTCGCCTTGATGAGCTCGTGAGCTCAGGTATGGATTTTTACGAAGCGGTTGTCTATACGCGCAAGCACACTCTCTATACGAACCATACGCTCGTTCAAGCCGCTGAGGCGACTTTCCATTATTCTCAGTTCGAGCAATACGTATTCCCAAATATCAAGAGCGTAGCCGTGAAGCGTTGGCTCTCAGACAAGTTTACCGACGGTACGATTCGCCTTTCGACGCCAACAGTTGAAATTGCCGAGCTTCGTAGTGGCGTTAGTAAACTTCATGCACGCGTAGCTAATTATCACGACATTAACGGCGCAAAGATTAAGTTTAAGTCTGTTACTAACGGTATCCATATGCGCACCTGGGTTTTGCCGGAAATTATGGATTTCTATTACAAGAAAGAAGTGCTTGACCGCTTCGATTTGCCAGTCGAGCGCGATTTTGAAGATAATGTTACGAAGATTACCGCTGACGAAATTCGCGAGCTTAAGAAAGCTGGCCGCGCAAAGCTAAACGAAATTCTCAAGCACCGCACCGATCAATACGGCAAGAGCTTTCAGATTCCAGACGACGCAATGCTATTCGACTTCAAACGTCGTTTTGTCGACTATAAGCGTCCGTGGCTACCATTTACAAACCCCGAGCATCTAGCTGAGATTCTAGAGAAACATAATGCCCATTACATTCTTGCTGGCCGCGTCCATATGGGCGATACGACGATGTTTAATAAGCTAATGGACTTGCTTCATACAATTGATCGTAATCCGATCCTCAAAGAGCGTGTGCATTATCTACCAGATTATGACGAGGAGCTTGGCCTTGGCCTCAGCCTTGGCGCAAACAGCTCAATTAACACGCCAATTGTTGGCCTTGAGGCTTGCGGCACGAGCTGGATGAAGGATATCGCAAACCTTGGCTTGCTTATCTCGACACATGATGGCGGCGTCGCAGACATGCCTTCCGATAATTACCTGACCGTCTCCGGCAAAACTGAGACCGAGGAATGCAATGAGCTGTATCGCCAGATGGAAGTCGCCGCGGAAGCCTGGCAGAATGATTTCGACCTTGAATACTGGATTCACAAGGAACTAATTGCTTATCTCGATATTATCTCCGGCTCAAGAATGATGAAGGATTATCTCAATTATCTCTTCTAGAAAGCACTTGCGTCCTGCTTGCGGATTTGTTATACTATTGACAAGTCCGAAGCAGGACTATTTTTAATGGAGTAAATATGGCAACAAATGTTACACGCATTTCGGCCAAAGATGATGGTCCGAAAACTCGCAAAGACGAAGCCGAAGAGAAAGTCACCCGCAAGGTGAGCGTCAAGGCTAAGAACAGCGAGAGCAAAAAGTCCGTCGCCGAGAAAAAAGCGAAGGAAAAATCAATCAAGAAGGCCGAGAAGCAAGCCGCTAAAAAGGATAAGAAGGTCGGTTATTTCCGTGGTGCTTTCCAGGAAATTCGCCAAGTCCGTTGGCCAAACCGCAAAGAAACTTGGAAGATGACTCTTTCCGTAATTCTTTATGTTGTTATCCTTGCAGCTGCTATTATGCTGCTCGATGCCCTGCTTCAATTTATCTTTAACAAACTCTTGGGAGGAAACTAATATATGGCAGTTAACCGTTATGATGGTAGCCGTGCTTGGTATGCTGTTAGCACCTACTCTGGCTACGAAGACAAAGTCGCAGATTCTATCCGTCAGCGCCTCGATGGCGTAGATTTCGCCGATAAAATCTTCGACGTAATGGTACCAAAAGAAAAGCAAATCGAGATCAAGAACGGTAAGCGCCGTATCACTGATAAGAAGATTTTCCAGGGTTACGTTCTCGTCGAAATGAAACTCTCTGATGCTACTTGGTATATTATCCGCAACACTCCAGGTGTTACCGGCTTCGTCGGTACTGGCACTCAGCCAACTCCAGTTTCCAAGAAGGAAATTGAAAAGATTAAGAAGCGCATGGGCGTCGAAGATCCAAAGTTCACCGTCAACTACTCTGCTGGTGAGGTCGTATCCGTTACCGACGGTCCATTCAAGGGCTTTGAAGGTACGATTTCCGAGATCGACACCAACAAGGGTAAGCTCAAGGTTCTCGTCTCTATGTTTGGTCGCGAGACTGCTGTCGAGCTTGATGCTCTTCAGGTCAAGAAGATTGACGACTAACTCTCTGGCGCGCTGCTTGTCTTATTGACGACAGCGCGCTTTTTGTTGTTTTTATTGAACTTCCGAAGATTTTTTATGCTGCATCCCCCTACTTCGCAACTTCCGAAGACATAACAAACTTATGAAAAAACGTAATTCCGTTGGTTTGTGATGTTTTCGGGGGTTGAAATGTGGTGGGTATGGGACGTAAAGTTCTTCAGAAGTTGAGATGTAGCGAGTACGGGGCATGGAACTCTCCGGAAGTTCGGGCGCGCCACTTGGCAAAAAGCACAAGCCGTGCTATAATATTCCCTGTTACGCACGATTATTAATCGTAATCGCTCGGAGAAGCGCTTCAAATATCCGAGCAAAGGAAAAATATAATGGCAAAAAAGGTTATTGGCAACTTGAAGTTGCGTATTCCTGGCGGTAAGGCGACGGCTGGACCTCCAGTTGGTAGCACTCTCGGTCAGTGGGGTCTTAACATGATGGACTTCATCAACCCATTCAACGAGGCTACAAAAGAATACATGGGCAAGAACGTTATCGTTCATATTGCCGTCTACGAAGATCACACTTTCGATTGGAAGTGCCTTGGTCAGCCTGTAGATGATTTAATCCGCGAAAAGATTAAGCTCGAAAAAGGTAGCGGCAAGCCAAACACCGAGAAGGTCGGCAAGATCACGATGGATCAAATCAAAGAAATTGCCGCCGTCAAGAAAGATCAGCTCAACGCAATCGACGAAGCTGGCGCTTGCAAGATTATCGCAGGCACTGCACGCTCGATGGGCGTCGAAGTTGAAGGCTAATCGTCCAATCATGAAACACCCTTGACAACAGGGGTGTTTTTTTGATATATTAGAACAAGTTAAATTTAATGGTCGGGAGAGGAATACTCGTTTGTACCGCGAAAGGAATTTCATGGCAACCAAGAAAGATGCCAAAGAACTTGAGACTCCAGAAGTCGAAACTCCTGTAGTCGAAGAAACTCCAGTCGAAGCTCCAGAAGCTGAGGCTGAAGCTCCAGCTGAAGAAGAAAAATTTGCTAAGGCTGGCAAAAAATCTAAGAAACACGTAGAGGAAGTCAAGGCTGAAGAAGAGCGCCAAGCTCGCAAAGCCGAGAAAGCTGCTGAGCCAGAGAAAAAGGCTGGTCCAAAGCCAGTTACTCGTAGCCGCCTCGAGCGCCGCGGTAAGAAATACCAGGAAGCTGCAAAGAAGGTTGAGAAGAAGGCTTACAGCCTCACCGATGCTATTAAGCTCGCTATCGAGACCAGCACCGTCAAATTTGACGCTACCGTCGAGATGCATTTCCGCCTTGGCGTCGATCCACGTCAGGCTGATCAGAACATCCGCGCAACCGTTACCCTACCTGCTGGTACCGGTAAAGATGTTCGCGTAGCTGTCTTTGCTCCACTCGATCTCGCAAAAGCTGCCAAGGCTGCTGGCGCAGATATCGCCGAGGACGAAGAATTCACCAAGCGCCTCGACAAAGAACAGCTCGATTTCGACGTTCTTATCTCTACTCCACAGTACATGCCAAAGCTTGGTAAGTACGCTCGCCTCCTTGGTCCTAAAGGTCTCATGCCAAATCCAAAGGCTGGAACTGTTACCATGGATATCGAGAAGGCCGTCAAGGAAGCTAAGGCCGGTAAGATTGAGTACCGCGTCGACAAACAGGCTATCGTTCACGTTGGCCTCGGCAAGGTAAGCTTCGGCGCCGAAAAGATTGCTGAAAACATTAATGCATTTATCGACAGCCTCAAGAGCCAGAAACCTGCATCCATCAAGGGTCAGTACGTCAAGAGCGTATTCATCTCTACTACGATGGGCCCAAGCATCGAAGTTGAAAATATCTACAACTAATCGATAATCAAAAAAATCCGGCTTTATAGCCGGATTTTTGTTGGTTAGCCTATTTTGTCTTAATGTAGTTGTCCTTATTAGTCAACATGGCTTCAATCGCTTCAATGGTTTGATTCTCCCATTCAGCACAATCGCCAAGACCAAGCTCTTCCAAGCAAACGTTCTGCTGAGGATGGTCGTAATAGACGTAATACTTAATATCTGGATCGCCAGTTTCAATCGTGATTGTTGGATCGCCAATAACATCATTATTCTGAGGTAGGCTCTTTGTGATAACAATCGAACCCAAACTAATCAGATTGCCGTCATATAGGCTAGTGAATTCCGGTGCAGCCTGCGCATCTTCCTTCGTGTAGGCGGCATTAACATCGAGCGTGCTATAAGTTGAGCTCCAGGTACATTCTGGGCAACCACCTTCGTTGAAGTAATGGAAGTCAAAGCTTAGATATTGAAGTGTATCCGGAACCTTGATTGCTAGGTCATAACCATCGAGAAGGATTACCCTATTAGCCTTCACGTCGGCGATTTCGCCGCCAGACTTACCAGTGTTTGAAGTCTGTTCCTTTTTATCGGTACTTTCAGAAGTGACTCTACGTCCAAGGAATTCAGTTTTGCCGTTATTAAAAAATAGATAGGCAGCAGCGCCACAGCCGGCAATTGCGATGATCAAGAATAGGAAAGTCGAAATTTTCCAGCCAAGACCACCTTTTTTCTTTGCTTTAGGTTCAATTACTTCATCAACAGTCATATATGGCTGATTCTCCTCTTTCTTTTTCCAATCTTCTGCTGGAGCAACAATCGCCTCACGATCGTCATCCTCTTCTTCGATAGGGTCGGCTTTTTCTTCCTCTGGACGCGACACGTCCTCTTTAATTTCTTCGACATCATCCGATTCGTCGAGAGCTTCGATTGCTTCCTCGAGATTCTCGCGTTCGGTTTTGTCTTCTTGAGCGTCTTCCTCTAGCCCACCATGCTTATGTAAATCATTCGCATCGTGGCCAATTTGGCTACGCTCGAAATGCTTTTCTTCTTCGCTCATTTAAAAAATTCTCCTTATTTATATAATAACATAAGCGGTATGTTTTAGGAAATAAAAAAATACGCCCTCGTAAGAGCGAGGTGCGTATTTAGCGTTTCTTTTCCTTGACTTCGTTGCGACCGAGATTCTTTTTAGTCTCAGTGAAGACAACGTGCTTGCGTAGTACTGGATCGTACTTGCGAAGGCTGAGTTTGTCAGGGGTATTCATGGTATTTTTCTTCGTATAATAAAGGCGAATACCAGATTCCTCAGAAACTAAACCGACAAGCTTGCGCTTGGTATTACTTTTCTTTGCCATATTGGGTACTATTTTATCACAAATTTTATTTTCCCGCAACAGTGATAAAACTGATATAATAAGCAAAAGGAGTTTACTCATGAATATTATTGAAGGCAGCCAGGAAAACTTCGAAAAAGAAGTATTACGAGCCAATGTTCCTGTTCTAGTAGATTTTAATGCAAGCTGGTGCCCTCCATGCCGCGCACTTCATCCTACTCTCGAAGCAATGGCAGCTGATAGTGACGATTATAAGATCGTTACGGTCGATGTTGATTCCGAAAAAGCCCTAGCGGCTAGCTACGATATTAGCTCTATTCCATGCCTAATTGTATTCAAAGATGGCGTCGAAACCGATCGGAGGATTGGACTACAACCTCGTAAGAGATTAGAAAAAATGTTAGGAGTAAGGTAAATGTACGATGTAATTATCATCGGGGGTGGGCCAGCTGGCCTAACGGCAGCTATCTATGCGCGACGCGCTAATCTAAAAACATTAGTTCTAGAAGCTACGGCTTGCGGTGGTCAGATAATTATCACGCCAGATATCGAGAACTATCCGGCAGCCATGCATATTTCTGGACTAGATTTCGCTAGTCGCCTTGAGTCTCAGGCAAACGAACTTGGCGCAGAAATTAAATTTGAAGAAGTTAGCGGTATTAATGACCGCGGCGTCGAAAAAGACGTATTTACCGACAGTAACACTTACGTAGGTAAGACCGTCATTATTGCTACCGGCACGAATGCGCGCAAGCTCGGCCTCCCAGGCGAAGAAGCCTTGGTTGGACACGGCGTCTCTTACTGTGCTACATGTGATGGCTCATTCTATCGCGGCCGCGTAGTCGCAGTGAATGGCGGCGGCAATACGGCCCTAGAAGACGCTTTGTTTCTTTCTAATATCGCAGAAAAAGTATATCTAATCCACCGTCGCGATCAATTTCGCGGCGATGCTGAGGTTGTTGAGAAAGTAAAAGCCAAAGAGAACATTGAGTTAATTTTAAACTCCCAAGTCACAAAGCTGAACTATGACAATAAGCTAAATTCAATCGAGGTAACAGACAAGGATGGCAACAAACAAAATCTAGACATTGGCTGTCTATTTATCGCGATTGGTCGCACCCCTGCAACAAAAGCATTTGCAAATAATATTAAAATGCTTGACGAGGGGTATATTGACGGAGAATATTGCCACACGAATATCCCAGGCATATTTGTAGCCGGAGATTGCCGGAATAAAGAAGTTCGTCAGCTCGTAACTGCCGCATCGGATGGCGCCCTAGCTGTTCATGAAGTGCTGAAGCTTCTCAATAATTAAACCGAAAAATACGGCAAATTACCTTGCCGTATTTTTTGTGATCTTATAGCGGGCGTCAATTATCTTTTCCCAGTTTCCTGCATGATATATACTCTCGCGCTTTTTGAATTCATACGAATATACTGTCTTTACATCACCATATTCATTCAGGTAGTGGACAGTAATCATATCAGGGCTAGATATAATTCGAAGTCTATCGTCATCAAATGAATAGCCATCATCGGTCTGCCAACCGCCATAACGAGCAATATATGCAGCCTGTTTGCGTATCCGCCTAAGTCTAAAAAACTTCATGATCCCGGACATTTCCCCACCTCCTCCTGGAATGATGCTATTATAATAACATAGAGTTAGGAGGATATATATGCAGAAAAGTACAGGTCTAGTTGTCGCGGTAGTTGTCGCTCTTGTTGCTGGTCTGATGTTAGGGACGCTAGCGACAAGGAATATATATTCCGAACCGAGCCTGCCCGCTCCAGAACTAAGCTCCGGCCAACGTGGACAACTGGGGATCGATAAAAACATCAATGAATCTACAATCGATAGATATCTCTATCGTGATGATAGCGTCTATTATGATATGCGTATGCTTGAGGATCCTGCTGATTATGAGAAAATCGATGGCGATCGCTATCTCTCTGGATTAGTCGACGGTTTCGAGGTAATTCCATACCCATATCTAGTGAACGTCGAGGGCCTCCCGGAAGAAGTTGGACAAAGCTACACTGGTCACACTCTCTTTACGCATAAAGACGACCAATATGTCGCCAACTACAAAGAGTCCGAGCAGATTCTTAGCGATTTATTCCCTAAAGATAAGAATATTTTCCTAATGTGCGGCGGTGGAGGCTATGCAGGAATGACAAAAACGCTACTCACGGCGTTGGGTTGGGATAGTAATAAAATCTATGTAGTTGGTGGTTACTGGTATTACGAAGGCGAGCATAACGTCCAAATCAAGCAAGACGATGGCAGTTTTGCCTTCTGGAAAATCTCTTATCATAATATCGACTTCAGCAAGCTAACAAAGAAGTAATATGAAGAAAAAAACGGGCATCATTATATCTTCAGTCGCCATTACCAGCCTCCTTGCTGTTGGCGGAATAATCTTCGCTATTACATTAAATGCCGATAAGCCCTTTCGCCTCGACGACGAGTACTACGCCACGAGCGAAGCGATTACCATCACAAAAAGCGACTACGAGCAGCTCATAACCGATAAGAAGACATTTATTGTAATGATAGATAAGCCCGGTTGTACTACTACTCAGGCGATGCGCGAATACATGTCAAATTTTCCTGCTGATATGCAGTTTAAATATTATCGCATGATGTGGCAGGAAGTTAAAAATTCTAGCCTGCATAATTTTGTAAAATTCACTCCTTCCGTCGCAATTATCAAGAACGGAGAGGTGAAAGTCTGGCTTCAAGCTGATCGCGATGAGGACACAGAATACTTTAATAGCGCCGAAGCGCTTCAAAGTTGGATTAGAAAATATATCGAATTTTAATTACGATTTGTAACGCGTACTTCGAGTTTTTCGTTTACTTCGATAAGATAACTACGCGTCTCTTTAACGTTCCCATCAAAAGCACTCCCGTAACGGAAGGTCAGATCAGTACGACCTGGTTTTTTACCCTTAATTAGATATTTAAGATCAACGCGGCCGCCTTCCTTGCCGTCATCAATACTCGTCAGATCGGTAACTTCGGCAATATCCGAGTTTTCGAATTCATAATTCCATGAATATACTGAGCCGCCATAAGTGCTAAGCTCGATAGCGCTTAGCTCACTACCGTCATCAAATACCGGGATACCGCTACGAAGAATCGCGACAATTACTCCAGCAATTATCACGCCCACTACAACTAGGGCTGCGATAATGACAATAATTTTCTTCGATTTTTGGCTGAGCTTTCGCACTATTCTTCCTCTATATTTACCTTAACGCTTTTTGGCTGGATGTTACGAACTTTAATAAATGTAGCACGAGCATCTATTGCGTCTACGACCTGCGCGCTACCATATTTAGCTACGGCGTCAATCTGAATATTGTAATCGTTATCGCGTGTAACTGCGTTAATATCTAACGCATTAATACCGCTAGCCTCGCGCGTAATCATGATAATTGAGCCAGATGTAAAGAATTTTTCGTCAACAGTATAGTTAATCGATTCATCATGAGAGGCGCGACGAATTTTATCTAATACCTTGTCCAGTAAGTCCTGATTGTCGATGACGAGGAAATTTTCGTCATAGTTCTCTTTAACGCTAGCAATAAGAGAGTTTTTCGGCTTCGCATCAGATTCTTCCTTGATTACCGTGGTACCATGAGAGGCATCGATGTAACTAAACGAAGCTGTGCTATAGTCGACGTTAATAATTGAAACGATTTTCTCCGATTCTTTCTTTTTCTCGACCTTAGCGTCGATATCTTGCTGGACGTTCATGCCAAACACCACTAGAGCTAGCAAGAAAGCAGCGCCCAAAAGAACGCTTACTACTGCCGTAATAGCAATTTTTAGGTTATTTGATTCGTATTTATGCTGCTGCTCTTCGTCTGACATTTTGCCTTCCCTTTTTTGTTAGATTGTTAAATTTTCATGATTTCAGCTTCTTTTTCAGAGAAGAGCTGATCGATTTGCGAATTAAAGTCTTTGATTAAATCATCAACAGATTTCTCGGCACGCTTCTTTGCATCATCTGGAAGTTCGAGAGCTTTAATCTCTTTGCGCGCATCGTCACGTGCTTGGCGAAGAGAGATTTTTGCCTCTTCGACCTTGCCGCTAGCAGTCTTTGCGATTTCGCGACGGCGTTCCTCTGTAAGTGGCGGAATCGGAACGCGAATTACGCGACCATCATCAGATGGATTGAGACCGAGCGACTGATCGGCGCGAATTGCGCTAGAAATCTTCTCAATATTCGAAATATCATATGGAGTAATTAGAAGCATTGTGGCGCCAGACACAGTGATGTTTGAGATCTGGTTTAGTGGAGTATATTGACCATATACTTCCGCCTTAACATTGCTAAGCATATCTGGGTGCGCACGTCCAGTACGAACCTTTTTCATTTCTTCCTTAAAACGCTCAACGGTAGCGGTCATCTTTGCTTTTACGCCGTTAGTATCGAACATAACTTCTCAAACTCCTGTTTATCTTTAAATTTTATCACGATTTCACCTGAGCCGCGAGTGTTCGAGCTGACGCGGACTTTCATGCCAAGCTTTTCGCGAATAGTTTCCGTGGCCGCTTCAACTTCTGAGTTACTAGAGCCGTGTTTGACGCCTTTTTGGGCCTTTTTCTGATTGCTAATGCCTACTTTGTACTGCTCAACCTTGCGCGCAGACCAACCTTCTTCAATAATCTTCGGCAAGACAGTATTGATTTGTTCTGGCGAAAGCGTAACGAGCGGTCGCATTTGGCCTTCTGATAGCTTGTGCTCGACCATAGCACGCTTTACATCGTCCGGTAGATTAAGGAGGCGCGTCGTATTTACGATAGCCGATTCGCTCTTGCCGACACGCTTGGCAATTTCTGCGTTGGAAAGATTGAATTGAGAGCGGAATTTCGCATAGACGGTCGCAATTTCGATAGGGTTCAAATCCTCGCGCTGGACGTTTTCGATAAGGGATATCTCTAGGCTCTTTTGTGCATCAAGAGTGCGAATGATAGCTGGGATTTTGTCTAGTCCAGCAATCTTGCTAGCACGCCAACGACGCTCGCCGGCGACAATCTTATATTTATTACCTTCCTTAACGACAACAATCGGCTGAATTACCCCATTCTCGCGAATCGAGTCAGCAAGCGCAGCTAGCTGAGCCTCGTTAAAATGCGTACGCGGCTGATTCGCGTCTGGAACAACGTCCGCGAGTGGGAGTTCGCGAAGCTGACTGACTTTTTCGTCTTCTTCGGCAGTTGGATCAAAAAAATCATCTACTGCATCTGGAATTAAATTACCTAGCCCACGCCCTAAACCGCGTGAGATGCTCATTTAATCCTCTCCAAAACTTCATCAGCGAGTGCCTTGTAGGCTTTCGCACCTTTAGAAAAGCGATCATATTGTCCGATCGGAACACCATGGCTCGGAGCCTCAGCGAGACGGACATTACGTGGGATAGTGGTATCAAACACACGATCCTTAAAGTAGCGCTTAACCTCAGCAAGAACTTGAGAACTGAGAGACGTACGCTTGTCATACATCGTAGCAAGTACACCAAGAAGCTTCAGCTTCGGATTGACGCGTTTCTTAATCTCATTAACAGTCTTCAAGAGATCCGCAACGCCCTCAAGCGCGTAATATTCGGTCTGGACTGGTAAAAGTAGATAGTTAGCAGCTGCCATACCGTTAACAGTCAATAGAGACAAGCTTGGCTGGCTATCAATAATAATAAAATCGTAATCTTTTGAAATAGTAGCAATTGCCTTCTTGAGAACAAACAACTTCTCGGATAGCTCTTTCGAATTCATCACAACTTCTGCGTCAGCTAAATCAACGTTCGTTGGCGCAAGGAAGAGGTTCTTACATTTCTTCTTGTCCGGCTGGACAATGATATCTTTTAGCTCTACGTCGCCAGTCATTACGGCGCTAATTGTTTTGTTGGCGTCTTTTTCCTTAACACCAAGACCGGAGCTAGCATTGCCCTGAGGGTCAAAATCTAGCAGGAGTGTTTTCTTGCCTGCTTTTGCGAGATAAAATGCCAAGTTGACAGACGTCGTCGTCTTGCCAACACCTCCTTTTTGATTGGTAACCGTAATCACCTTTGCCATAATACTATTTTACCACAAGTAAGACTCAATTATCTCAGGAATCGGAATTTCGAGCAGAACTAGGCAGTTTTCATCTAGACGACCACCTAGATGGTTAATTAAATCAATTTCCTCAGCGAAGAATTTTACCTTTTTGTTCGTGTTTTCAGACGGCTGTTTTCCAAGAATGAGAACCTCTGAAACCAAATCGTAATCAATCTTCTCTAGCTTGCGCATGTCGTCAGTAACGAGAATACGATCCGGCGCCTTAATGCTATAGAGAGCATTCATGCCGTATTTGAGCGACGTAGCGGAAGTAGAGGCAGAATCGTCAATGATTACGGAATTATGTAGACCTTTTGCAGGAGACATGCGACCATGAACTGGACGAATCGCGGAAACGCCAGCAAGAATTTTCTCGCGATCAACCTGAAACATCTTCGCAATTGCGCAGGCCATCACAACTGGACGCATATTATGTACGCCAATCAACTTAACTACAACAGGAATATGCTCGCGCTCAGGATTAACGATATCACCAGCTTGACCGTCTAGACCCGCTTCATGATCTTCGAAGTAAAAGTCCGCCGGTAATTCGTCACCATAAGTCGTAACTTCTGGGTTCTTTAGATATTTAGCAAACTCTTGCGGTACATCATTATAATTCACGACTACCCGATGCGCTTTATTGGCGAGAGCGAAATACTCACGCGCTTCTTCGTCCGTCTCGCAGCTCGTAATCACAACAATGTCTGGCTGAATGTCTGGAAACATCGACATGGAATTATAGTCTAACAATACGACGTCAGGATCAGCCTGGCGATTGACGCCCATTGTAACCGTGAGAGCCTGACCGAGTATCATGCCGATACAGCGGATGGCGGATTTGCGACCATAAGAGCCCGCGATAACAATCGACTTGACCTGCGGATTCTTACGAAAATATCGCTCAATCTTACTTTTGGCGTCGAATAGCATTATTTTTTGCCTTTCTTTGCGGTCTTGCGACTAGCATGAAGCATAGCTAGCTCTTCTTTAGAATGAACGCCAAAGAATAGGTCGGTCATACCATTAACCATGAGATAAGTACCAAAGAGCTCAATATGCGCAACGGCGCCAAGGTTGGTGCCACCAAACATCATGAAAGCAATCACAGCGCCAATCATGCCGTTGACCACCCACATAAATCGATCGGTTGCGTTATTGAAGCTAACAAATCCCATCGCAATCGTTACGACTGAGGCAAAGATTACATACGATGAGAGGTAAACAATACGTAGCCAGATTAGCTCGTCTGGATTAGATTTGCTTGGGTCGATCGTAAATAGCAATGCAACCGCAACAAATAGCTCGATAGCACCAAGAAATAGCGGAAAACCCCAATCATGTGAGCGAACTTTACGATAAACAACGTTTGCAATCTCAATAAATGCGAGACCAAACATAGTCCAGCCAACAATTTGAGTCAAGAGAGAGACATCTCCCTTTGGCGCAAACATCAGGCATAGACCCGCTACCACTGAAATCGCACCCTTCATGGCAAAAGTTAGCCAATGACTTTCAACGAATTTGCGTTTTGTATTGCTCACTTGAAAAAGCTCCTTAAATCTAATTTAAGAATACAACACGCTTATGCTTTTTGCAAGTTTTTCGCCTCTTATACGTGGCGAATTTTGGCTCGGGTTTTCTCTATAATATAGTCGAGCTTATATTTAGCTGGACTAATAATCATATCATGAGCATGTAGGTATTTTAACTCATCAACGCCAAAGCTGCGCTTGAATTGACTGACACCGTAAAAACGATGTTTCGTCTCGTCTAGACCAGTGATTCCCCAGAAATTATAGCGTTTAATTCCCCGCTCACGCGCGTCGCGCATCGCTTGCATGTGCAGCAACGGCGCACCAGAGTACTTTGTGCCGAGCGCAGTCGAGACGCCGTAGTGATAGCTAGCCTCGTTTCCATAGAAAATCATGAAGTTTTGCGCAAGGATATCGTCGCCGAGCTTGGCGGTATAGAGTTTTACCTCGTCATACTTTGCGAAGGCTTCGAATTGCTTAGTCAGGAAGCTCTCGGAGAATTCGACGAAGCCGTGACGTTTCGCCGTCTCGAGCTCAATCTGATAAAACTCATGGATATCTTTCGGATCAGTACTGGTCGTAACGGTAATTTCATTTTTCTCAGCCTTACGGATCTTACGACGGAGACCTTGAGCGGCGCCAGCAAGGATTTCTTCCTCTGTCTTATTAAGGTCTAGAATACCAGCGTATTCGACGGAAAGATAGATTGGCGCAGGCTTAAGACCGAGGTTCTTAAAGAGTTCACGATTCTTTGGCGTTTCTTCGATTTGTGGACGAATACGCACGAAGACGCAGTTAGCAGCCTTGGCCTGCTCGCGAATATCATTAAAGATCGCCTCACGAAGAGTTTTCTTGCTCCAGTCCATAATTGGGCCACCGGCAATTGCCATATAGGTGCCGCGCTTGGCGGTTTCAACTTGGCCGACATAGGCCGCAACAATGTTATCATCTTTATCCAGCGCGATGCGACGAACGACTTTCTTGCCGCGCGCTTCATGAAAATCCCCCCAAGCCCAAGAATGCAAAAAGTTTGCGTCAGCGTGACTAGTGACGAATTTGTCCCATTTTTTCTGATTGTCTGCATCAATAATCTTCATTTCCTCTCCTATAGATGGCGTTTTTTCTTGCGGGCCTTTTCGATGGCGCTAACGAGCTTGTAGCGGAATTTATTTACGACAATGTCCTGAGCCGGCATATAGCTGATTTGCTCGCCGCCAAAACCAGTTTTAAAGGTCGTCACGCCGGCAAAGCGATGATTCGGTGAATTCGGCGGCGCGATACCAAATAGGTTATAGCGCTTCATGCCGAGCTTCTTAGCATCCTGAATCACTTGCCATTGCAGAGCGTAGGCGCCTGGATATTTGCGACCATCGAGCGTAGAAGCAGCTTCGTGATAAATCGCCTCCGGCGCGGCAAAGATTATTAGACCTTGGCAAAGTTTCTTGCCGCCTAATTCAGCAGTATAAATGCGCGCTTTATCGCCATACACCTCGCGTTGCGCCTGGACGATTTTGCGCGGACTTTGAATGAATCCTTGACGCTCGGCGGTTTCAAGTTGTAAATCATAAAATTCATCGAAGGCTTTTTCGCTCGTATCATAGCTAACCTTAATGCCAAGCTTAGCGGAGCGACGGACTTCGTAGCGAGTCTGGCGGCGCATGTCAGCCATTAGTTCATCATCCGATTTACTCATATCGAGCATAACAGTATCTTCAGCGTGCAATAACATTGGTGAAGGAGTGAGCCCGAGTTTTTTTGCAGTCTCGCGATGCTTCTCGGTATTCTCAATATTTGGACGAATGCGCACAAAGACACACTTATCTGCTTCAGCAATCTTCTTGATTTCCTCAATAAAGAAACGGATTGGCTTGATCGAGCCATCCCAGTCCACGATTGGACCACCTGGAATTTCATAATAGCGGCCTCGGCGCGCATCTTGGCGGATTATAACCGCTGAGCCAATCAGATTATCACCATCAAACAGGCCAAGATATTTCACCGGTTTACCTTCAACTTCGTGCACCTTACCCCAATCGGAATATTGAAGGAAGTTCACCTCTGGATGCTCTTTTGCAATGAATTTGTCTAGTTCTTTTGGCGCGATTTCTTTTACCGAGTAGCTCATTTCGCCTCCTGCAACTTCTGGAATTTGTCAGCAATTTCCGCGGCAAGTTCAGACGTAGAAACAAGATAATGGCTATGGCGCCAGCCTGGCTTGGTAGTTAGATTCGAGTTCGGTAATAGCCCATGCATTTTCTTACCCTGACGGAGCGGCGTAATCGGGTCGTCTTCACCCCAAATAATTTCAGCGCGCGTCGTAACCTTCGTAATATCCAGAGCCTTATCGGAATTAATCATATTATCGAGGGTTTTCTTCATATTTTCCGGCGCATTCTCGTAATCATTAGCGCCAATTACACGATGAACTGCCTTGCGAATAAACTTCGACTTTTTGAGCGGCGCAAAAGCCTTAGAGAGAGCCTTCAGGACTAGGCGGCGATTCTCTTTTTCCCAAATACCGGCAGAATCGAGCAGAATTATTCCTTTTAGATATTGCGGGTCATCTTTGAGTAGGTTTAGCAAAATGCGGCCGCCATTGCTATGACCGAGCGCATAACTACCCTTTGGCAGCTTTTCGCGCGCCCACTTGGCGTAATCCTCGATCGTGAAGACCTTTTCGGATTTTGTGCCGAGGCCCGGAACTCTTAGGAGCTCAGCATCAACACCTAGCTTCTTTAGCTCGCCGATTACTTCGTGCCACGGTTCCGGCTTGTAGGTCCAGCCATGAATGATATATAGTTTTGCTTTTGCCATTAGTTTAATCCCCAACTTTTACGTCGTTTACGATGCGCACCATCCTGGCGAGCAAGCTTAGTTACATCTTCTGGATTCTCAAGTAGTTTCTCAATAATCCATTCGAGATATTGGCTCCCCTTAAAGATGACGGTTTCTTTGCCGGTGAGGTTCTTTTCGAGATATTTTAGAGCCGCCTGAGGCTTATCAAAAGATTCAAAGTCGCATTTGCCCTCGAGGAGCGGTGCCGTATATTGCCTTGTACGACGGCCAATCATTACGATTTTCTCAGCCTTCGTATCGAGGAGAAGCTTGGCGAGCTTTTTATGTTCTTCGCCTTCGAGATTGCCCTGATCGATAATATCGCCGATCACGAGCCATTTATGCGTAGCATGGAGCTCGCGCACCATTTTCAAGACGGTCGTCATGCTAATAATATGCGCATTATAGCTAGAATCAATAATCTTAATTCCATTTTTGCCGCGGAGGAAATTGCTACGAGCTGGCGGCATCTTAAAATTAGAAAGATCGGTCGTAACCTTCTCGCCAAGATACTTCATTAATTCATCAAGCATAAGAATCTGCGTCGTGACGTCGCGTGGCATCGGTTCATGAAATTCAAATTTTCTACGGCCAAGCTCAAAGATAGCCTTGTCTGGATAAACCTCATAACTCTTGAGCTGAGACTTCTTGACAGCTTTAACCTCGGCTTTGAGGTTGGCGGTCTTCTCGATCATCGTCTCATTATCGCCATCAATCAAAACGAGTCTCTTCGTATTCTCTGGAATGGTCGCAAACTCATGCGCGATTGCCTCATCGATATTCATGAAGCGACCACTAGTGACCTCTTTTTCATAGAAAACTGCATGGGAACGGCCCAAACTAACCCAACAACTGACCTCTGGCTTGAGCCACTTAGCGACAAACTCTGCTTCATGCGGACGCTCGCCGTCACATTCGACGATGTAGTACTTCTCTTTATGCTTATAGGTAAAAGCGAGAATCGGCGTCTTGAAGAGGAGGCCTAGCCAATGAAGGCGACTGCCAGTGATGCCGCGTTGGCCGAGAATATCGAAAGCGATACCGAAGGCTGAGTTCGCATTATGCGAATAATGCGCTTTGTCGCCGAGCTGGCTCTCAACGAGATTTAGCATTGTCGTCTTGCCAGCGGAGCCGGTAATGATTATGATGCGCGGATGCCAGCGCTTGAGCGAGATATTCGCAAAAAATTTGAAGTAGCGTGCTGCTACCAGATATAATTTTTTCTTTAGATTAGCGATAATTGCCATTAGGTTTATTATATCACAGCCCTATTCTTGACTACTCTCTATAATAGTGGCATAATTACTCTGTTATCGATATAATGCCCTTTTAGATGTTTAGGAGGTGGGTGAATGGGAGATATTTATTTTGATCTTACTCAGCGAGAAGGCGAATACGACAAGGATCTATTCATTAGATGCCTAGCAATATCATGCGAGTCGGCCGTAGATTTTCTCGCGCTAGTCACAAATTATTCGCTTTACGAATATTTGCCAAATTTTGACGTCACAATTCCAATACCTGATGATTTTAAACTAGGTATCTCAGAATTTGGAGGCGAGCATGCTTTTAACTACTACTATGCGAAAGCGATTCGAGCTATTCGCAATAATGGACTCTGCCACTATTGCGACATCGGTTTTCTCGAGGACGAATCGATTATTCTCGATATCGACGATAGTTTCAAAATCGACTCTAAGGATTATCCAGTTCGTCGCGAAATCGAAGACCAAATCAATCGCGCCAGCACATTCATTGGATTAATGGATAATTATTTGAGAGATTGCGAGGCGGACGAAAGAACTCGCGCAAACGCGATCGGAAGACAGGCGCTAGCCAAGGATTTCCTAGGTTTCCTAAAACTACTGAATCTTGATCGTACGGTACCCATACCAAAGAGAGATCTGCCAAAAGCAAGAGACATTATCATTAATAAAATATCTTAACAGTAAACATTGTTTTGAGGGCGACCGCCATGGCCGCCTTTTTTTACTTGACTAATTTTGCGTTTTGTGCCATAATTATAGGTATATGAAGAGTGTGTTTGATTATTTTATTGGGCTTTATAAAGATAACCGCCAAATCACCCTTTTGACTTGGTGCTATTCTGTTACCACAATTGTTTTTGTTGTTCTTGCTGGTATTATCGCCCTCGTTAATCAGCCGCTCGGCGTAGGCGTCTTAATCGTCCCGCTCGTCTCCGTAGTCGCTCTATGTATGAATGTTGTCTTCTGGGCCTTAATTCATCTTGCAGTAGATACTTTTACGAAAAAGAACAAGAAAACTAAGAAAAGCACAAGCAAAACTGCTTCCAAATCAAAGAAGTAGTTGTTAGACTACTGTTATGGACGCTAGCACTGACACTCGCAATCTAATCGATAAGTACAAAGGCATGCCTAATGAGGATATTGTCGCCGAACTAGACAAGACTCGCATTCCGCTTGAAATTGCAATTGAAAATCTTGCTCACGATTTTAACATCGGGACAATTGTTCGTAATGCGAATGCTTTTAACGTGAGCCGAGTTCATATTATTGGAAAGCGAAAGTATAATCGACGCGGTGCGATGGTGACAGATAAGTATCTACATATTGATCACTTTCCGACCGTCGACGAATTCGTCGCGGACGCACATAAACGCGGCATGACGATTGTCGCAGTCGACAATAATCGCCCTGAGTCAAAACCGCTAGCAAATACGGATTTGAAAATGAATTCCATTTTCGTTTTTGGTTCTGAATCAGATGGCATTTCGCAAGAATTACTCGATAAAGCCGACCAAGCTTTTTATATTGAGCAGCTTGGCTCGACTCGTTCGATAAACGTAGGCTGCGCATCCGCAATTGCAATGTATGAAGCAGTGCGCCGCTTAGGACTATTGCCAGATGCGTAAGCACGAACTAAGTCAACACTTCCTTCGCGGTCCAAAATTGGCCGGATTTCTGATTGGGCATAGCAATATTAAAAAACGCGATACCGTTATTGACATTGGTGCCGGTTCCGGAGTTATTACAGCTGCGCTCTCTCGTAGATGTAAGCAAGTCATCGCCATCGAGCCCGACCACGAAACCGCCGAACTCCTGCGCCGCAATGTCAGCAAGCTCGAAAACATCAAAATCGTTGAGCAAGATTTTCTCGAGATGAAGTTACCTGAAGGTGAATATAAAATCTTTGCAAATCCACCATTTCATCTTAGCTCCGCAATTTTGCATAAGCTCGACGAGGCTGAGAATCCGCCAAAAGCAATATACCTAATTTTACAAAAACAATTCGCATTAAAGTTATTAAACAACGACCGCCATTATACTTCGCAATTAGGCAAACAGCTGTTCGTGCACTATGCGCCACGCATTCGCTTACCAATGAAGCCGGATTATTTTACACCGCCTCCAGCCGTTCCTTGCGTTTTGCTTGAGCTAAAACGGCGCGATATATAATTCTAAATGTGGCATAATAATAGAGATGAAAGAGCAGCTAATCGCCGAATACGACAAGTTAATTAATCCCGAGCGCATCGAAGCGACGGCGCATTTTTTCGGTATTTGCCCTGGCGGCTATGGCGAAGGCGATATTTTGCTCGGTATTCCAGTACCAAAAGCGCGCAAAATCGCCCTAGAGTACAAAGATATGCCCGAAAGCGAGATCGTCGAACTGCTTCATTCAAAGGTCCATGAGCATCGTTTTGCGGCGCTCGAAATTCTCGTCGCACAGTACAAGAAGAACCCGGAGCGTAGCCGGAGAATTTTGCTAGAGAATATTGAGGCTGCGAACAACTGGGATTTGATTGATGTAATTACCTGGAAAATCCTCGGTATGTGGGCACTCGAGCATCACGACGAGAGAGTTTTTCATGAGTTCGCGAAGAGCGATAGTCTCTGGAAGCGTCGCATCGCAGTCGTCAGCTATATGGCTTTCTACCGTCATTGCACGCTTGGCAACGGCCCGGATATTATCGCGCAATTGCTCGGCGATAAAGAGCCGCTTATTCATAAAGCTTGCGGCTGGATGCTTCGCGAGATTTATTGGCGCGTCGACAAGCATTTCGTCGAATCGTTTATTGTCGATCATTATAGCCAAATGTCACGTACGACTTTGCGCTATGCGATTGAGCGGATGCCAGAGCCGCAGCGCAAGCTGTTCCTGAAAGGAGAGTTTTAATGTCTCGTCCGTCTCGTCCGCAACCTTACGAACCAGAAAAATGCTGGGTCAACGACAAGCATAAGATTTGCTATCCCGACGAAGAAACTGCAGAAGCCTCTGCGCGCTTAGTAGAATTCGAACACGGCCTGCCAGTTGGTTCACTTGGCGTATATAAATGCGAGTACGGCGACCACTGGCATTTAGCGAATAAAAAATAGCCCGCCTTTTATGGCGAGCTATTATATTATGGCAAATATTCAAGTATATCTCTTGGCCGGAGTATAAAACAAACCTGCTCAAGAGTATCATAATCTTTAGCGATAATGAAATGATATTTATTGCAGCTAGTAATTTTTGTAATTATCGCAGATCGATTCTTGATCTCTATGTCGCGATAAGTATTATCACTAACGTCGTCAAAATATCCTTCTTCCGTTAGATATATTGGCTTCATTTTTTTCTCGACCTCAAACGGCATACTATAAAACAATAAATATTTGTCACGCCCATTCGGTTCAAGAAAACTTATGGAATCGCAAGTATGCATTTCTTCCATCGCTTTGATCAGTTCCGGATCAGTTATCGGATCCTTCTGTCTTTCTTCGGTAAATGTAACGTTTCCGGAAATTTTTTTAATGTACCAGTCTTCTACTGGCATAGGTTTAACTATTCTCATATTATCCCCTCCGTTCTATAAAAATATGATATCAATAGTTTCTGCTCACACCATAATATGTATATATTATAGCACACTAGCGCGTAATTGTCAAGATAACAAGAGGCGAACAAAAAAACACCACCTGCAATGAGGTGGTGTTTGTATGCCGACTATTTACGGTTGAGCTTCACGAGCGCATCCATCGTTTTGTTGACGCGAATGCGATTGCGAATTGAAGCCATAGCCTCTGGCGATTGAAGCTCCTTGAGAGCCTCTGGGCTCTTCTGGTAGACAGCTTGCATTTCTGCTATCTGCTTGTCAACCTCAGCATCAGTGACCTTAATGTTGAGCTCTTCGCCGAGCTTAGCAACTACAATGTGGCCAAGTACGCGGTTCGTAGCGGCCGCAGTGACTTCCTTTTCGAATTCATCTTCAGTCTGCTTAACCTGCTTGAGATAATCTTCGAGCTTAGCGCCGCGAGCCTTTAAGTTACGGAGCATGTCTTCGCGAATATGATCGGCCTGCTCTTTGACGAGAGCTTCTGGAGCCTCAGTCTTGGCCCCCTTGATCAATTCGTCTAATAAATCATCTTTGTAGGCCTCATCTGCGCGTTGCTTGCCCTGAGCAGTAAGATTCTTCTTAATATCATCCTTTAGCTCCTTGAGAGTCTCGAATGCACCGGTCTTCTTAGCGAGCTCATCGTCGATCTTTGGAAGCGAGATTTCATTTACCTGCTTCAAGAGAACCTCAAATACCGTAGCTGCGCCAGCGAGATTCTTGCTAGGATAATCTTTAGGGAAAGTCAGATCAAGATTAAACTTATCGCCAACCTCGTGGCCAATAACACCGTCTTCGAAACCTGGAATAAACTGGCCAGAGCCAAGTTTTAGCTTGAAATCTTTGGCAGAACCGCCATCGAAAGCAACGCCGTCTTTCTTGCCGGTGAAGTCAATAACAACCTCGTCACCGTCCTTAGCGGCACGCTTGACAGCCTTAGTCTCAGCCATGCTCTCGGCAATACGACCAAGAACATCCTCGACGTCCTTTGCCTCTACCTTTGGCTCGTTATACTTAGCCTTGAGCTTCTTATAATCTGGGAGTTTGACCTCTGGCATAATGTCTGAAGTTACAGTAACCTCAGCGCTCTCGCCTGGGACAAATTTCTTGATTTCAACGTTTGGCGCAGAAAGTGGCTGAAGCTTGGCATCGCCATAAATCTTTGGGATAGCCTCGCGAACCATAACGTCGAGGGTCTGCATTGCGAGATCATTAGGATTAACATGCTGTTCAACGACATTTGCAGGAGCTTTGCCATTGCGGAAGCCCGGGATCTTTACATCGCGAGCGAGACGAGCGAGCGCCTTGAGGCGAGCTGGCTCAAAATCTTTGCTCTCAAAAGTCACATCGAAAGCAACAGAAGTCTTTTGCTTATTTGTAGTAAATTTCATAGATTAAATTATACCACGAACAGAGATAAGACAAAAACGTAAGCCTAATCTTTGGTCGAGATGCCGTGATTATAATCACTACGGAAGTGCTGGAGGGTCATTTTGATATTAGTTTCATGTTTGATACCAGGATTCAAAATACCTTCTGGATCGAAGAGATTTTTGACTTTACCATAGAGCTCGAGCGTGCGAGCGGCCTCAAATTTCTGGGCAAAAATCGCCATAAAACGACCTTCTGGCGCTTCGCCGCACGGATAGCCGTCGTGAGCAGAAATGAGTTTCAGATAAGCGCCGAGGAATAGAATGATTTTCTTGCGGCCCGCAACTGTCGTAGGGTTGAAGGCCGGGCGGATTGAGAAGGTGTCAAAATCTACCGAACCAAACATCGCCATTGGGAGCTTCATTTCCTTTGCTAGCTTCGTGACAGCATCGAGGAATTTTGGCTGGTTTTCTGGCGGCACGTACACGCCGTCAATTAGCGGCAAATGATAGGTATTTAGCGCGGTATCATTTAGGTAAGCATCAAGAGTCTTGTCTAGTTCGATAAAGTCACGCTCATTATCGTCGTCTTCCTCGATAATACGTAGACTATCAGGAAGGGCGCGACGAATCTTCGCAAGTTTGCGACGGCGCTCGCGACTCGAGTCGTCTTTTACGTTCGCAACTACAAGATAGCCGTCATTGCTGACTTTATGGAAGAAGCGGCTAGTCTTACCGATATTCTTCGCCTCATTAAACAACTCCGTATCGTACATGACGATATCGGTAAACTTCAGGCGCTTAAGCTCGCGACAAACAAGCGCGTAGAATGTGGGTGTTTTGCACGGGATAGCAATATAGTCCGGGCGATCAAATACAGGCTCAACTTTCAGAATAACCTCAGAGATGATACCAAGCGTGCCCTCGGAGCCGCACAGAAGCGGCAAGAGGCTAAAGCTACGCTTTGTCTTAACTGCGCCAAGGCCAGAATAGCCAAAACGGTTTTTCTTGTTCTCTGGCAAACTAGAGATTATTTCCCATTCGTCTTCGATTAGTTCGTCGAGCTCACGATACAGGTCGCCCTCGCGATCCTGACGCATTTTCTTGCGGCGGAAATAGTGGTTCGAAAGTCCACGCGCCTCAATTAGCGTGCCGTCGCTCAGAATCACCTCAGCGCGGTCGATAAAATCATGGATAGTGCTTGGCTCGGTATTATTGCTGGCGCTTGCAGCCTTCGCAATTAGGCCACCAATTGTCTCGAATGGGTTTCCCATTACTGGCAAATCGAGACCACAGAGATTGAGCGCTTTCTTTAGCTCACCAAGGCGCACGCCACACTGGACGCGAACCAGGCGCTGACGAATATCGATTTCTTGGATTTTCGACATACGTTCCGTAGAAATAATCAGACCTGTGCCAATATCCGAGCCATTTTTACTGCAGCCCGAACCGCGCACGGTAACCGGAAGCGAGACATTCTTTTGCGCCAGCTGATAAGAGAAGCGAACAAGGCGACGAATATCCATCGCGTTCTCTGGCAAAGCCACGACGCGCGGATGAATCTTGAGCATCGAGCGGTCAGTAGCGTACTGCTCCAAAATACTCGGAGCGGAATAAACAACCCCGTCAATACTCTTGTTTAGATAGATCGCAATGCGATTCATAAACCACCCTTTGACATCTACTAATTATTTTAGCATAAATGTTTTGGAAAAATGTACGATTTTTCACGTTTTTCTTGCGCTTGTTGTATATATTTTATTCTGTTATAATAAGAGTGCTGCGCGAGTGGTGAAATTGGTATACACGTATGCCTTAGGAGCATATGCCTTTCGGCGTGCTGGTTCAAGTCCAGTCTCGCGCACCAAGATGAAATTAAGTCCTCTCCGAGGTCTTTTTTCTTGTAAAAGTCCGATTCTTGTATATAATACAATCTGTAACATGAAAAATAATAAAAACTCTACTCTTAATAAAAAGTTATTCTTTGGACACCTACTACTTACATTCGCAATAGTGGCGATATGTTGGGGTACTTGTATTATTCTAAGCATCAATAATATAACTACAAAAGATCAAAAATGGATTTATGCGCCTTGGTTTATTGGCGGCATGTCGCCAGCAATAGCATCATATATTGTCTTGAAGCGAAATAAGCAAGTTATCGGTTTTGGCGACTGGATAAAACATGTCTTTGATTTCAAACATAACGTCCGCGCCTATTTGTTAGCAATCGCTCTACCGACTATTCAGATGGCATTAATGTGCCTAATCTCTGGATATAAAACTGGCTTGCCGTTATATTTTTTGCCATTAATGATTATTGCGATGGTATTTGCTGGCGGTCTCGAAGAAGCGGGTTGGCGATATATTACTTTTTCCGAACTAAATAAAAAGTTCAACTTCGCCATCTCGACATTAATTACTGCTATTATCTGGTGGCTATGGCATTTACCTCTATTTTTTATTCCAGGAGTAAGCCAATTTCAAAAGAATTTCTTCGTATTCGGAATTGTAGTTTTAGGTCTTTCTTTTATCCTTTCGACTATCAGAAAACTCACAAATAGTATTTGGCTCTGCGTATTATGCCACGCTATTGTAAATTCGTTGGGAAATTTCTTCCACTACGATATGTACGGTAGCTATATTGCTAGCTCGATAACGACCGCAACAATGATTGCGATTTCACTATTGCTAGTATATGTCTCTAAATCTTATTCTTCGCAGCCATCACGCCGGTAAGAAAGTTTAGAAATATATTTTATTTGTCATCTCTAATCGCTGCCGGGCGGAGTTTAGAAGCAAGCATTAGGCCGAGTAAGCATGCTGCAAAGGTCATAATATAGTTTTCTAGGCCATCGAAAGTCTTTGGAGATTCTGGCTCGACTGGAATGAGTTCCCACTTTGCCGTAACAATAGAATCGCTACGCGGATGGAAATGCTCGTCAATTTGCTTGTCGCCAACGAACCAGCCAAGGAATATGTAGCCGTCTTTTGTTGGTATTGGCAATTCACCGACTTCTTGATCTCCACGTACAGTCTTAACAATCTTCTCATCGTCATTGTCTGGATCTAGTGTTACAGTGTATGGATTGGCTTGGAAGATAGCATAGACCTTCACATTCTTAACTTCAGAAGCATCAATGACGAAGTTATCTGAAAGACCATCTTCAGTATCGCGGTCTAGCGCCCAACCAACAAAGTAGTGCCAAGTGTCGCCAGGAACGGCAGGAGCCAAAGTAATATTGGAATCATTTACCGTATAGCTTGTTGGATTAGAAGTATCGTTGGTCGGCGCAGAATCCATATCTTCACCGCCGAGATCGTATTCAATAGTGTAGTTAATTATCTCCCAGTGAGCGTAGTAAGTATGGTCTTCTGCTGGCATAGTAGTTGAAGCAGAGATTTGGGTACCGCCAGTCTGTTCGGTAAACCAGCCGAGGAATGTATAGCCGGTAATATGCGTTTCAGGAAGTTCGCCAAAGGCTACGCCGTAATCGCTAGTGATAGTATCCTCACTAATAGCGGAGCCGCCATTTACATCGAAGGTTGCAGTATATTGGTTAATGCTCCAATGGGCGACATATTCCCTATCGCCATGAGATTGAGCCGGAATTACGACGTCGAGAGTATTATTCGCAAGGTCAGTACCAGTCCAGCCTAGGAAGGTATAGCCTTCTTTAGTTGGGCGAGCGAGCGTAATCTCGTTAGATTCATAGTTATATGTCGTTGGATTATTTGCACCATTCGTACCGCCGTCCATTTCATAACTAATGTTATATGGAGTTGGAGCAATGTTTGCCGTATAGCTACGGTCGCCGATGCTGCCTTTTGGAATCGTGACAGTCAGGTTTTCGTCACCCGTTAGCTCTGTTCCACCCCAGCCGAGGAAGCTGTAATAATCTGGTGCGGTTGGATTATTGAGCGTAATATCGTCAGACTCTGCGGTATAGGTAGAAGGGTTTGCTTCGGAGAGCGTGCCGGTGCCGAGGTCGTAGGTAAGATCGTAAACAATTGGAGTGTATTTTACTTCTAGGGTAGTATCGAAGTTTACCGGATCATTGAAGTCCCAGACGTCATTCCCTTTATACCATGCAGCTGTATAGCCCGGGCGTTGAGTAATTGCAAATTCTTGAGCAAGACTACCAACATACTGGTCTTTAGTAAAATCCGTACCATCAAATTCGTTGATATAGCGGATGTTCAGGCGCGTTAGCTCTGCTTTCGCGTAACCATTGCCAAGTTTAATGTAGTCTTCGATGGCGTCTTCGCTAGCTTCAGTAGTTGCGATGGTTTTAATAGAATCTTGATCGCTTTCTTCTGCGTCAAATCCGACCATATGTCTTGTCGATTCGACGGTGTTTCCGATATATCCGGAGCCGCCGCCACCGGCACCGACTTTGCCGCTCTGGTAAGTACCTACGCCACCGCCATACCAGCCACCGCCTCCGCCGCCGCCATGGTTATTCGTTGAAGTTCCGCCAAAGCCAAATCCGGCAGACCTGCCGCCCTGTGTCTGAGTCCCTGGTGTTCCTCTAACATATAACGCTCCAGGGGCAGTCCAACTTTGGACCCCTGCGTCAAATCCTTGGCCATATCCTCCAGTAAAACCGCCGCCATGACCACCATTTGAGCCCCGGTTATAATGGTCTATTCCGCCACCGGCACCAGCGACTATTGCAATTAATTCTTTTTTATCTTCAAATTCATTTAGTAAACCAGAATCCAATGCGATATGAGTAGCACCACCACCGCCTTGTGCATTATAATGGTTTGCGCCCGTTCCTCCGCCATTATATCCACCAACATAAGAAGTAGCAGTTCCGCCAACATTTATATAAATATTTTGATTAGCGTCAAAATCATATAATCCTGTCGCATAGCCACCATATCCCCCAACTTTATCTGAATAACTTCCGCCTTGCGCGCCCCAAACCTTGAGCTGAAGACCTGCCGTAATCGGGAGTGCGAAAGTCTGCTCATTGCCAGTATAGCCCCAGCGCCAAGTAATCTTTTCATAGGCCGCATAAACAGTAGTGTCGCTAGTTAGTTCGTCTAGATCAACACGGTTCTTTGCGTCATATTCGGAATACCAGGTGATAAAATTAGAAGAATCCGTTCCAGTGTCATAGACTGGCTCCTTATAAGTGCCACTCACTACTTCGTGATTATCGTTATATTCGACAACGTTAGTAGTTGCGCCACCTTCAAACTCACCAAAAGTGGAATCAAAAGTCACAGTGTACGCCGCAGCACTCGCTACGTTAAATATGGCAGCAAAAAATGTGGATGCAAAAACACATCGAATAACAACAGAAAGATTCCTTTTTACCTCCACACTATTCCTTCCACTATATTAATAATGCTTATTTTGATTTTATCATGGTTGTGGCTATATTGAAGACTTGATTTTTATGGATTTTGGTTGGTTTTATTCTTGCGTGCTAATTCTGTTTATGGTTATTATAAAGGTAACTAATAGGAGCTCTCCATGATAAACAATATCTCGGCAAAAATAAATTTTTCCGACAAAGATAAAACAATCTTATCAGTCAATCATAACTACTATGTTCGCACAGCAATAGCGACAATTGCCGATATGATCATTACTCTGCTTATCTGTCTCTGTATTCAAGCGGTCGTTACTGTTGCGGCAGTTCTAATCGGTGTATCGATGGAAGGCCAGGATTCTGGCGAAAGAATGATGAACACGATTCTCGTGGGTGCGATTGCTATAGATGTCTTTATTGCAATTTTTTACTTTATTTACATGATCGCAAAGATTGCACGCGTCTCGCATATGCGCAAGCATATTAACCGCATTGAGGACGAAATCGTCCGCAATAGTACTGTTGCTGAGCAAAAGGCCGAAGAGCCAAAAGAAAAATCACAAGACACCGAGTGGGTTGAAGGCACAAAGTAACGCTATATAGTTTTACGCGTTTTGTTTCTATAGTTTATATCATAATGTCTCCTCACGCACAGATATCCAGTATCCTAAATACTATGAAACTAGTTTCCGATTCGGAAATTTGTTTCCCCTAGAACGATTTGGCTCTAGAGAAAATTATTTTCCAAAATGGAAACTAGTTTCGCAATAGCCAAAATTCGACGAATGTCGTCGCAATAAAAAAGGACCGCGAATTGCGGTCCTTCTGATAATGTGAGGGTATCTTGCCTAATAATCAGATCCGTTTTCAGCATTGTATGCATAATATTCGCAAATTGTCGACGAATAGCTACTAGTCAACTCTTGTTAGCCTCGGAGCAATTCGCTCTTGCGACCGTCGACAATATAAACATCGGAGTCGCTCATGAGGACTGGGCGCTTACGAATTGATTCAATACTGCGAATAAAATAGTCGGTCTTTTCTCTGAGTTCGCCGCGATTGGTATGCGGAATTGGATAGAAGTCAATCAAGCCAAGACCTTCGAGTGGCGCTTCGGAGCCATAGAGTTCTTTGGAGTCCTGCGTAAAGCCGTCGCCGCCTTGATATGGCGAAAGGTCTCTAGTAGTAACCATAATGCCGGCACTTTCGCCCGCATAGACAATTGCATCGGCGAGAAGTGCGCTACGGATAATTTTATCCATGCCGCTAAGATGTAGTGCGGCGTTCAAAATAAACGGATTACCGCCAAGACAGTAAATAACGCCTGGGTCATATTGATCAAGATATTCCTCGAGCGCATCTTTTTTGCCGAAGAATTGGCGCAAGTCTAAGACCTGCGGATCGAAGCCGTACTGCAAGAAGAGCGCAGTCTTGTCGCCGAGAATATTCGCAACATAGTCCTCTGGGCGATAGTCGCGTGCGTTGCGAATGATTAGGACGCGTCGGTTGCCGCCCGCTAGACGACGCAAAGATTTTGGATAATTGCCAAGCTCACTACTTGCTAGAAATAGTCTCATAATGACTCCCTTTCTCTTTATTTTAGATACAAGTAAAGCCGCCGTCAACCGGCAAGATTACGCCCGTAACGTAGCGCGCTTCGTCGGAAGCAAGGAAGACTGCGGCAGCATCTAGCTCGCCTGGCTTGCCGTAGCGTTGCATTGGAACGTGACTCTTAGCAAACTCCTGGAAATCTGGAGTAGCAAGAATATCTCGTGTAAGTTCCGTTTCGAAGTAACCTGGGCAAATCGCATTACAAGTAATACCGCTTGTTGCAAGTTCTGCAGCGACGGCGCGCGTGAAGTTTACGACAGCACCCTTCGATGCATGATAAGCCGTACTGAAAAGCTGCGTATTACCGACAAGACCATACATGCTCGCAATATTAATGATGCGTCCATAGCTATTCTTTTTCATGATTTTTGCGAAAGCGCGCGTCATCTTAAAAACGCTCGTCTCGTCTGCGGCAATCGTAAAATCCCACTCTTCATCAGTCATATCGACGACGCCATTATTCTTGGCGGCGCCAGCACAGTTGAGGAGAATATCGACACGGCCAAACTCAGCCTCAGCCTTCGCAGCAGCAGCATTAATCTCCTCCGAGCTCGTAACATCGCACTTAATCGGAAGAACACGTACATTATATTCATTCGATAGCTTATTTGCCAATTCTTCAAGGCGTTCAAAGCGGCGCGCAAGAACGACAAGATTAGCACCCTGCTTTGCAAAAGCGGTCGCCATCTGAATACCAAGACCGGAGCTTGCGCCGGTTACTACTGCAATTTTCCCTGTTAAATCAAACATAAATACTCCTTTTCTCAATTGTACTACAATTTTTGATACATCTTGATATGCGCGGCAGCATAGGTCTTATCACTAAAGAGGCTAAGGCCGCGGAATTCCCATGGCGCAGGCGACTCTGGGTGCGACAGAACGAAGATTCCGCCGTGTTTGAGCGATTTGAGGATTTCCTCGATATATTCATACTGAGGCTTTTCGTATGGCGGATCGGCAAAGATAATATCGTACTCGTCGCGAAGCTTACGGACGAGCTTGCCCTGCGATTCGAGCTTAAACTTAGCGACATTGGCGCGAATCGTGTCAGCGGCTTTGCGATTGTTCTCGAGAAAATCAACCTCGGCGGCACCAAGCGAAAGCGCCTCAATGCCAATTGCGCCGCTGCCAGCAAAGGCATCGAGAATAACCTTGTCAGCAATCTCGCCACGGAGACGATTAAAAATTGCGGAGCGTTCGCGGTCGCCCATAGGGTGCGTCTTGTCGGTTTTTGGCGTATCGATCAGACGACCGCCGAGCTTACCGGAAATGATGCGAATTTGGTTATTTTTTCTTGGCATATTTGCTCCCCTTTTTCTTTGCGTTAGCTGCCTGCTGGAGGCTCGAAGCCCAACCAAGCATAATTGTGCGAATAATTTCTGGGATTAATATTTCGCGCGTTTCGCGAACTAAGCGTGTATTCCAACCGTCCTGAAGAAATACATCATACATTCGATACGAATGAACGCGCTCGAGGGCAGCATAAAATTCTTTCTTTAGATCAATATCTTCGAGATCCGACTGCTTTAGATTCTTTGGCAAAAGGCGTTTGATACCAATTGGCGCAATAATATATGCTACGCCATACTCATAAGCAATATGTTTCGTCATGACGCCGCCGGCACCCCAATATAACCAGTTATTACGGACAGCTTGCGCAATACTGTCGCCGCGCATAATACCTTTGATTTCGTGGCCGAAAATCTTTTTATAATCCTTATCCGTCATTAGTTCGTCGACGACTTCGCGGAAAGGATAGTGATGGGCTGGCGTGAGGCCATCGGTAATCGCATGCGCCATCCAGGCCGCTTCGAACGCAGCGCGCTCGTGATTATTGTTTATCAAAGCCTGCGTGAGATTATACTGGTGATCAAGAATATAGCCAATCAAAATACCGTCGTCGTGACCCGGCTGAATGAAATGCTCTGGCTCATCGACGCCTGGCGATTTCGTCTTTAGACCATCAGGGCCACGCGTACCTTCAAAATAAAGGATTTTTTCGATACTCGGAAAATTACGCGCATCGCGACCATACTTTTGCGTTAGAAGTAAGCGAGCGGCTTTGTCTAATTTTTGATGAACTCCAATCAGTTTTCCCGAATGTTTGGAGTCTTTGATAATATCTAGTGTTGCGTACATTTTAGTTAAGAGTAGTTAAGCGTTGATATTGCCGAACAGAAGCGCTTAGCTCTTTATATTCTACCATATTATACTTTTGCTTAATGAATTCTTTGACGAGTTGGTCGGCTTTATGAACGAGTTTTGTATCAGTAATTGAGGCGATACGTAAGTCCATCGCGCCATGCTGAAGCGAGCCGTAAATTTCGCCTGGACCGCGCAGTTTCAAATCTACCTCGGCAAGATAGAAACCATCTTGCGAGCGCTCGATTTCGCGCAGGCGACGAGTCGGATTGTCTGAAGTAGAGTTAACTAGATAGCAATAGCTCGCAGCACTGCCGCGCCCAACACGGCCACGTAACTGATGAAGCTGGCTAAGACCATATTGGTCCGCATCAGCAATCACCATTACGGTCGCATTCGGAACGTTTACGCCAACTTCAACTACGGTCGTACTAACGAGAATATCGATTTCACCATTCGCAAAAAGCGTCATTATCTCGTCTTTTTCGGCTGGCTTCATTTTGCCGTGAAGATAGGCGACATTATAATTCTCAAAGCGGCGCGAAATCTTCTGGACTTCAGCCTTCACGGATTTCAGCTCACTCTCGCCCTTGTCGTCGATTTTCTTACAAATATAGTAGGCTTGATGTTTTGCCTTAAGCTCTTTTTCGACAGCAGTCCACATCTGGTCGGTGCTGACCGGTGAAATAATTTTGGTCGTAATTGGTTGGCGACCAGCCGGAAGCTCATCAAGAACCGAAACAGCCAAGTCGCCAAATATCGTCAGCTGAAGTGAGCGCGGAATTGGCGTTGCCGTCATCGAGAGAAGATGCGGCATCGTATGCGCTTTGGCAAGCAACTTTTGACGCTGAGCAACACCAAAACGATGCTGCTCATCGATTATTGCTAATCCGAGATTCTTGAACTGTGTATCGTCAGTAATTAAAGCGTGCGTACCAATCACAAGGTCAACCTCGCCCGCTTTAATATGCTTCTTGAGCTCCGGCTTGCGCTTAGTTGAGCCAGTCAGAAGCGCAATTCTTAGCTTATCGCCAAAGAGTTTACTGAGCGATTCGGCATGCTGCGTTGCGAGAACTTCGGTTGGCGCCATGAGTGCCGTCTGAAAGCCAGCATTCGCTGCAATAAAAGCGCTAAGCGCGGCCACCATTGTTTTGCCTGAACCCACGTCACCCTGAAGCAGACGGTTCATCGGAATATCTTGCTCCATGTCCTGAATAATTTCCCAGGTCGCAAGGCGCTGCGCATTTGTGAGCTTGAACGGGAGCTTCTCGACGAGTTGTTTAAACTTTGCCATGTCTGCTTTGATTGGCGCCGTGCGGAGTTTTTGATTCTCTTCACGATTAAGTTTGGCGGCAAGCAAGAGCGAGAATAGTTCCTCAACGGCTAAGTATTCGCGCCCTTTCTTGGCTTGCTCAACTGAATCTGGAAAATGCACATCTAGAAGCGCATCGGCACGCCCCTTGTAGTTCGGAATCATATCTGGAATGAGTGCAATATTATTCTGCATAGACTTCAGGAATTTTTTAAAATCTGGCGATTTAATACTGCCACGCGCTGGATAAATCGGCTGAATCTTATCCGAGGTCGGCGCATCATACTCTTCGCTCTGGATTGCGGACGGATTCTGGAGCTGATAACGACCGTAGCTTAGCTTCATTTCGCCGCTAAAATAATACTCGTGATGCTCGGTGAACTGTTTGGCGCGATAAGGCTGATTGAACCAAATTGCCTTGATGGCGCCAGTTTTATCTCGCAGAGTCGCCTCAGTTAGCGTAAGACGGCCACGAATATGGCGCGAAGAGATCGACTCGACGCGAGCGCGAACGGTTACCTTGCCGGGCTTCAGGTCGACAATATTTTGCGCCTGCTGAAAATTTTCATAATCACGCGGTAAATGATAGACTAAGTCGCGGAGCGTAAAAATGCCGGCCTTATTCAAAACTTCGGCCGTCTTTGGTCCAATACCCTTGACCTCCTCAATTGGCCTCGCCAAATCCATGGTTATATTATAGCTTATTTGAGCGCCAAAAAGCCCGCGTAAAGCGCGGGCTGTTTCGTGCTTCGCTACTCAATTTCTTCGTCTCGTTCACCCAAAACTATCGGAGGCATAGAATCGCAATAAATAACTATATCGTCGTTTCGCCAAACGATTTCGAGTGGGATAAATTCTATTTCCTCTTCGATGGACAACCTATAGAATGGATGCCTATCTAAATCGAGGACAATATTTTCTGTTTTGCGCTCTATAAATTGATTAATTTGTTCATTTGTTTCTTTATGAACCTTTCCGAGAAGAGTAGATACAATATTCCAATATTGGTTCCGATACTTGCGCGTAGGAGAAGCCTTTTCGCGAATCCATGATTTCGCCTCAGCATTTGAGACGGATGCGAAATTCGAGTTCATAAATAGATTGTAGCTTTTTGTAAATACATAGGTCGAATAATTATACTGAATAAGAAAACCTTTATTCACGCGCATAATAAAAGTGATTTCTCCTTCTGCGCAGCATTCATTAAGAAATAGCGCGAGAATCGCCCCGTCTCGAAAATAGAGCTCATCAACCCCAATACAGTCGCCAACTGTCATTGTTTTAATCGCAGTCAGCAGGTCGCTATAGACCGTCATCAGGGCGCAATACTCATCATCCGGATATACCTTACTGTTGCAATATATGAATCCCTTCATATCCATTTGCTGCTAGCCACAGCCCCACCTTTCTCGTATACTGGCTAGAATCGTAGCGTTTATAAAAGAACAATTAAACGCAAATCATCGAATCTTTTATATTATGCCATGTTTTATATCGCACGTCAATCATTCTTTTTTGCAGCAAAAAGCCCGCGCGGAACGCGCAGGCTAATTGTATTAATGATCACAATTATCTTTTTTGAGGAGGATTGGTCCTTCTTTTAAAGATGTTACGATCACTTCGTCGTTTAACATAGTAAGCATGACGGCATCTGGGATACTCTTAATTCCGCCATTCTTGTCCTCAACCTTAATCTCTAGTTTTAAGTTTAAATACTGGAGTTTCATATTTCCAGTCGGACAAAGCATGACGCGCTCGAACAGACTCAGAGTGCTTCTCGGTATGTCTCTACCTTCGCAGTGAATCCACCATTTTGCACCTTGATATCTACTATTCACTAACTCATCCGGCTTAACTTCCGACAATAGCTTTGCGCCAGTTGCAAGTTCCATCGGCTCCACATGAACAGGGCCGAAAGGCACTTTCATCGTACGATAAAATTCATTCTTATCGGTCAGAAAAACGAAGCCACCCCTCGTTCTAATTACCCATACAATACTATCATAGTCCTTCCACTTCTTGTAGTTCTTCTTCTTACGAGCGTAGGCCTCGTCAAAACCACCATCATCGTTAAAACGAATCAGCTTGAGACCCTTCTCATAACATTCCTCATCGCCAAAATATAACGTATCATTCGGACTCGAATTCTCCGCAAACTCGGCAAAATGATGGAAACTATATTCGGACGTCAGATAGTCCGCATTTGCCTGAAGATTAATCTTCATTCTTCATACCCGCTAGCCTCGGTTCCCCCTTTCTTGAGATTGGCTAGAATACTATGCGTTTTTATAAAAGAACATCAAAAACGCTAATCATTTGAAACTTATATAAGTATATCATAGATTAGCGCTTATGTCAATAGAACTAGTCGGCAGGCTCGGTTGGAGCGTTCTCGGCGCGCCATTTGGCAATTTCGCCATGGTTGCCATTAAGGAGAACTTCTGGCACCTTCATGCCGCGAAATTCGGCCGGACGAGTGTACTGCGGATATTCATAATTATCGCCATCAGAAAAGCTCTCAATTTCTGCGCTCGTTTCTCCGCCTAACACGCCAGGAATAAGACGCACAATTGAATCAATTACGGTCATTGCAGGCAATTCGCCACCAGTAAGAATGAACTTGCCAATCGATACCTGATAATCTACGAGTGTCAAAATGCGCTCATCGTAGCCTTCATAATGCGGACAAATAAAGATATAATTATCGCCGGAATTTGCGAGCTCCGTTGCGCGTGCTTGGTCCCAAATTTTGCCTTTTGGGGTCATTAAGACAACCTTAGCGTCTAGATTGCGAGTTTTCGCATCCTCGACGGCAGCAAAAATCGGCTCAGGCTTGAGTAACATGCCGTCGCCGCCACCATACGGCGTATCGTCAACCTGATGACGCGGACCAAGCCCGAATGGGCGCAAATCAATTAATTCAAACTCAACTAGTCCGCGATCCTGCGCCTTCCAGAGCATCGACTGATTAAAAACCTTGTCGAACATCTCTGGAAATAATGTGATTACGGAGATTTTCATTTCTTTTCAACTTTTACGAGCGCCGGACGAATTAAGTCACCTTCGTAGCGATAGCCAGCACGAAGCGTCTCAGCAATAACTTCCTTGTCGCCGTCACCCTCGACCATCACGGCATCATGAATATCTGGATTGAATGCTGTGCCAGGCTTGCTCTCGACGCGCTCGAGCTTTAGCTCTTTGAGCGTCTTGGCGAGGCTCTTTTCCAACGGCTTGAGCGACTCATTCGCGGCAATAGCACGCTCAATATCGTCAAGGAGCGGAAGGAATTTCATGATTGTTGCATTTTTTACAACACTTCCATAATGCTCTTTTTGCGCCTCGGACTGACGGCGGAAGTTCTCAAAATCCGCGCGCGTACGTTGGAGATCGTTCGTAAGCTCAACAACCTTAGCAGCCGCAATCGCAGCTTCGCCCATATCTTCCTCATCAAAGACGTCGTCGTTTGTGTTCGCAGTAGCAGTCTTTGGCTCTTGGCTCTGTTCCGTTACTGGCGATTCATTAAAATCATTATCTTCATTCATCGTATAATACCTCCTCTAACATTAAACCTGCATGACGAACCAGTGACATGACGCGCTTATATGATTGACGGGTTGGGCCGAGTACACCGATATAGCTGCGGTCAGAATACGGTGAACGAAAGCGCGATACGATTAGTGAAACATTCGATTCTCTGCCAACTGGATTCTCAGAACCGATATAAACATTAATCGCCTCGTTTGGCTGAACTTCCTGGAGCCATGGCTTGATATTATCTAGTAGCTTGCCGACAGCTTGTACCTGCGCATTTTGAATAAACTCTGGCTGCGCAAACAAACCGCCAAAGCCGGAAATATAGAGCTGATCGCCAATCGTAGCGAGACCGAGATTGCCAGTTAATTCAACAAGGCTATCAACGGCAGTACGAATCGCATAGTCGGCACGAGTCTGTGCCTGAATGCGCGTAGCGAGCGCCTTAGTCGTGCGATCAGCCTTATTCTCCGGCTCAAGCGCCTTTGGCTTGTCGGAATTATGATCTAAATCTTCCTGAAGCGCATTTACGTAGAGGCGATAACCGGCATCAGTCGGAATACGACCAGCTGAAGTATGCGGCTGCATAATGCAACCCATCTGCTCAAGCTTGCCCATCTCTGCACGAATCGTGGCCGAAGAACAATCAAAAAGTTTAGCGAGCGTTACTGAACCAACCGGCGTCGCTAGCTCTGCGTATTCTTCAATAATGGCAAATAATATTTCTCTTTGACGATCTGTCATCTTGCCTTATATTTTACGCTTTTTAGCACTCTTTGGCAAGGTCTGCTAATCATTATCGGTTAGCCGGGATATGGAAGTAGCTCGGGTTTTGGTCAAGAATTGGGATCGGATCCTGCTTATTGAAGGTTGAAAGATATTGAGTAAGGTCTTTATCCTTAGTGGCTTGCCCGTCTTTCGAATAGAAGGTGACGCCTTTTTTCTCATTAAAGAATAACAAATAGGTACCGTTCGTGAACATATTAATGTCTCCTCTGGCGACAAGGAATTGCGTGCCGTTCTGTGCCATAACACGTATGCTTCCGTCCGATTCATAGCTAAACAAGAAGTCGTCGTGGATAAATACGCGCTTTTGAGCCTGAATTACAACCTTACCAGTGCCTAATTGGATTAAACTCAGCAAACCATTCGACTTAGCGACAATATATTTGCCTTCGACCCAAGTCATATCACTATATTCGGCCGAATTTATATCGTGATAAAATTCATCGTATGCGAAGTCTGCGACTTGGCGATTATCCGAAATCGAGTAGAGGCCCGATTGTGCGGCTTCTGGGTCGAGAATTGCGTAGGTTTTACCACCCCAAACGAACGGAGTTACGCTATGATAATCTTGTTCTGGAATGGTCGTAAGAAGAGTCTCATTGCTCTCAGTATTATGTAGATAGTAGCTTGCGCCGTCGCGTATTAAGATTTGCTTCTCGGCGATATCTACGGTCTTCACGCATTTATCGGTCTTACACTTGTAGCCTTCGACAGTGCCATACTTTTGCTTTTGTTGTTGTTCAACGCTAGCAGCCGGTGCAATACCAGATTGGCTAGCAATAATAGCATTAACGGCGAGCCAAATTGCTGCGCCTAGAATAGCGGCAAAAAATATACCGAGAATAATATAGATAATCGTACGCTTCGCCTTTGCCGCATCCTCGGCAAGCTTCTGCTGGCGAGCAATTTCAGCATTACGAGCATTAATCGCAGCTAGCTGCTCACTCGCTTCCTCGCGCGTAGACTTTACGACGCTCTGAGTCTGAACATTTTGCAAATTACCCTGATTAAACTTAACGAAAGGGTTATTTTGCATCATTTTATCAATCAGCGGCGTATTATCCGGCTCTGTTTCTTGATCTGGTGTTAGAGCAGGGTTTTGCTCATCAAGATTATTCTCATCCATGATACAATATTACCATAAATAGAGAGAAAATGCTTAAGTTAATGACGGAGTAATTACGCAATGGACGAAAAAATCGCAAAAATCAAAGAATGGCTCGGAACTGGTAGTATTAATGTATTTGGCTTACCATATTCTGGAAAAGATACTGTTGGCTTGCGCCTCGCCGATTTACTAGGCGCCAAATTCTTAAGCTCTGGATTAATTCTCCGCGCCGCAAGCGAAGAAGACAAAGATCTCGCCAAAGAACTCGCCGCCGGCAACTTGGCGCCTACTGATACATTTCGCCGCATCATTATGCCATATTTCGGCCGCGAAGAATTAAAAGGATCACCATTAGTTCTTAGCAGCGTTGGCCGCTGGGAAGGCGAAGAAGTTGATATTATGAAGTCTGCCAGCGAGGGCGGGCATCCAATTAAAGCAGTCGTTCTGCTTAATATCTCCGAAGACGAAGCAAAGAAGCGCTGGGATGCTGCACAAATTTCCGGCGACCGCGGCGATCGTAGCGACGACCGCGAAAAGCATATTCTCGATAATCGCATCAAGGAATTTATCGAAAAGACGATGCCAGTGATCGAAACATATCGTAACGAAGGTCTTCTTATTCCTGTTCACGCCATCGGTACTCGCGACGAAGTATTTAATGCCGTCATCGACGAATTAGTAAAAGTCGCTAGCGCGAACTAACGATTGCCCTGTTTTTGAGTATTATGAAATTAGTTTCCATTCTGGAAACTAATTTTCTCTGGGGCAAGCCGCTGCTAGAGAAAACAAATATCCATTTCGGAAACCAGTTTGCTAGCACAAAAAGCTATCGCGTGTCCGCTAATCTCTTTTGAGCATCACCGTAAAGGCGTCGGACGGGATGTCGACTTTGCCAAAGCGCTTCATGCGAGCTTTGCCGCGTTTTTGCTTCTCCATCAATTTCGCCTTGCGGTCGCGGTCGCCAGTATGAATCTTGACCGTAACATCTTTACGATAGGCGCCAAGCGTCTCGCGCGCAATCACGCGCGCGCCAATCGCCGCCTGTAACGCGACCTCAAAGTTTTGGCGCGGAATTACTTCCTTGAGTTTCTTAGTAACTGTACGACCGATGCCGTCCGCTTCGCTACGATGCGCCATAACGCTAAGCGCATCGACACGTTCGCCAGCAACCAAGAAATCAATACGAACAAGATCTTCGGCCTGGTAGCCGCCAAGCTCATAGTTAAACGAGGCATAGCCGCTAGTGGCAGATTTGAGTTGATCGTAAAAGTCCGTGAGAAGATTCGCCATCGGTGCTTCAAAATCAATCACCGCGCGTGTGTCGATATAAGAAATATTTTTCTGAATACCGCGTTTGCTAACGATAAGTTCGAGAATTGAGCCAATGTATTCTTTTGGCGTAATAATTTCGCCCTTCGCCCAGGGTTCACGAATCTCTAATACGCGACTAACGTCTGGGAGGTCGGAGGCGGAGCGAATATCTAATTCCTCTCCATCAGTCAAAGTAACATGATAGTCGGTCGATGGGTTCGTAACAATAAGGTCGAGCTTAAACTCGCGCTCAAGGCGCTCGCGAATAATATCCATATGCAATAAGCCAAGGAATCCAATGCGGAGGCCAAAACCAAGTACCGGCGAATTCTCTGGCTCGAATTGAAGCGCTGAATCACTGAGCGCTAGTTTCTCGAGCGCTTCTTTGAGATCTTTATATTGATCATTGCTAACTGGGAAGAAGCCGGCATAAACAAAAGGATGGACATTCTTATAGCCAGGCAAAGCTTTGGCGGCAGGAGTCTTGGTGAGAGTGACCGTATCGCCAACTTTTGCCTCACGCGTAGCCTTTAGGTTCGTGACAATGTAGCCAATTTCGCCGGTCGAAAGCTCAGCCTGCGGCGACATTTTTGGATTCAGCACGCCAACTTCGAGTGCAATATCGTTGCTACCGGTCGCCATCATGCGAATATTCGCATTTTTTGGAAGACTACCCTCAAAAATACGAACATAAAGCACGACGCCGCGATAATCATCAAAATACGAATCAAAAATAAGAGCTTTTAATTCATCCGAATCGCTCTTCGCTGGCGCAGGAACGCGCTCGATAATCGCATCGAGAACTCGATCGACATTCTCGCCAGTCTTAGCAGAGACCTTAATGATTTCCGACTCGTCGCAACCAAGTAAGTTAATAATCTCCGCAGAAACTCGCGGGACATCACTAGCTGGCAAATCAATTTTATTAATAACTGGGATAATTTTAAGATCCTGCTCGAGCGCAAGATAAACATTTGCCAAAGTCTGCGCCTGAATTCCCTGCGTAGCGTCAACGACTAGAATTGCGCCCTCGACGGCCTGGAGACTACGAGACACTTCGTAAGAAAAATCGACGTGGCCTGGCGTATCGATGAGATTCAAAATATGACCCTTGTACTGCATATGGGCTGGGGCAAGTTTAATTGTAATACCCTTTTCGCGCTCCAACTCCATGCTATCGAGTAGCTGAGACTTCATCTCGCGCTTAGCGACCGTACCAGTCAATTCGAGCATGCGATCGGCGAGTGTCGACTTACCATGATCGATGTGCGCAATAATACAAAAATTTCGAATCTTATCTATATTCACAACAATATTTTACCACATTGTCAATAGTTTGCGCTATTTGAGAAGCTCAAAAACGATAATAATTAGCGCGAGAACGATGCGATAAATACCGAATGGTTTGAGCGAATTCTTCTTGCGAAGATACTTCATGACAAAGTAAATCGCGATGAGGCCCGTAATAAAGGCGACAACATTCGAGAGTGCTAGCATAGAAAGATTGGCAGAAATATATTCGCGCGAGGAGCTTGAGATGAGGCTCTTCGCCATTACACCGATCATAATCGGAATACTAGCAAGGAAAGAATAATCTGCAGCCGATTTACTATCGAGGCCCGTTAGGCGGCCAGCAACAATCGTGGATCCAGAGCGCGAAGTGCCAGGGATGAGCGCCACGCATTGCGCTAAACCAATAATCAAGGCACGCGGCTTAGTTAATTCATTCTCGCTCTTTAGCTTCGACATCTTTGGCAGACGGTCAATCGCAAGCATCGCGATACCAATTAGCGCCATCGCACAAGCAATCACGATCATATTAGAGAAGAACCATGAACTCTCGATAATATCCGAGAGAAGCAGTCCGGCAATTACGGCTGGAATTGTCGTAATAATCACATTAACGGCGAGACGGACATTGTGGTTCGCGAAGATATCGACGACGATTTGCCAAATGCGCTTACGGTAGAAAATTAGAAGCGCTAGCAAAGTGCCGAGATTAATAAACTCCAGAAACAGATGAAAATCGGCGCTGCGTCCACCTAGTATTTGCTGCATGACTTCGAGATGCCCAGAGCTCGAAACCGGAATAAATTCCGTAACGCCTTGTGTTAAACCGAGCCAGAAAGATTGATACCACTCCATTACTCTTTATATGCTCCTGTATGCTTAGTTCCATTATATATCATCGTCGGAATACCCTTAACGTGGATATTATTCGTAACAATATCGTTGTTTTGCTTAATAATCTCCGTTACTTCGTCAGAATGAGCACGCGCAGTGATCTCCTCGCGCTCTTTTGTATGGTAGCCATATTCGCGTAGCCAGCTTATTAGCTTTTCCTCAGCCTCTTCGGCAGAAAAATACTCATTGAACTCGGTTTGCCACGAGCGCTTATTCTCGCTTTTTTCAGTATAAATACGCTTTATTATCTCATAGGCTGGCGACTTTTCTCCAGCAAACTCGTCCGAAACACCCTGCAAAGTCACGGCATGCAGATAGCGGACAATGAGCTCGGAATTCTTAAACTTGAACTTGCCTTCGCCATCTTGAATTGGGAACGGTACGAGTTGAACGTTATATTTATCAAAGAATCCAGTCTCGAGCTGAGTGCGGAAGGATTGGAGACAGACCGAGCAGCCGGGGTCGACAATATCGATTGCGAGCTTCGTGCTCTTGCTACCGTTCGTGAACAGCATCATGCCCTTTAGGCCAAGATCTTCATGTTCCCAGTCGCGGAACTTATCTGGAATTGCCGAGAAAATCTCACCCCAATCCGAGAACCAATAGCCGATTGCTTCAATTGGGTTCTGCGGACCAGCGTCGCCATCAATACTGCAAGTTTCGGCGCCGAGCGCGCAAGATTCTGGACGTTGAACATTACAAGTGCCAAGCGACCAGAGCGCGAGGCCAGCCTTAGCCCCTTCTACAAGCGACCAGACCGTTACGAGCACAATCAAGACCGAAGCAACCTCAATGCCAACCGAAATCGGCTTGACAAGATGCGGCTTCTTGACGATAACTTTGCTGAGAATCGAATTTTTAATGTCGTCCTTAAAGCCGGTTTCACACTTCTGAAGCGTGATGCGCTTGCCGACGCATCCCCAAGATTTTTTAAAAGTCTTCCACCAGCGTTTGCCGATATCGCGTCGAAAAATTGATAAGAAGCCAACTACGACCGACATAAGACAAAGAATAATAAATGCAGCAATACAAACCATTAACTGAGAATCCTTTCGAGAGTTTCAATCGTCTTATCGATGTCGGCTGGACGAATGTGATAGCCGAACGAGAAGCGAATGAGTGGAGGATAGTGCATCTTATGGTCAAGATAATAATGAACACAGAAATAGCCCGTACGCGCCATAATCCCCTCGTTACTGAGCGCTTGACCAAGCATATGACTATCGAGGCCCTCAATATAGAAAGACATCGTCGGATTCGGTTCTTCATTAATAAGATGAACTTTTGGCTGAGACTTTAAGAAATCAAAGAGACGTTGAGTACAATCGGCGAGATTCTTTTTGTCGGCCTTGCTGCGTTTTTCGAGCCATTTGAGCGCTTCGCCAAAGGCAATAATTTCACCCCAAGCTTGTAGGCCAGATTCGAACTTCGTATAGGCATGATTTGGCGATTCGGCAGACAACTGGAATTTATCTGCATCGACGTCGTCAACCATGCCACCGCCGATAAAGCTCGTCTCGATCTTGCTAAATAAATCTCTACGAACAATCATTACGCCGAGTGAAGGTCCATACATTTTGTGCGCCGAGCTACAAATCGCATCAGCCTCTGTTTTTTCGAGAATATCCGAAGAGTGCGCCAAGGCTTGTGCTGCATCAATAATGATGATGCCGCCTTGCTTATGAACCGCCTTAACTAGCTCTTCGACATTTAGAAGCTTACGGCCGTCAATATTTGAAGCCGCATTGACAACAACTAGCGCTTTTTTAAAATCATACTTATTAATATCGATCGAGCCGTCGCGCTCGCGTTCCATAATTTCGCGCGGAATACCCTGACGTTTCGCAAAGGTCATCGTCGCGAGGAATGGCGAGTTATGTTCAATGTCTGAGGTCATAACCTTCTTGAAGAGGCCCTCTTTGAACTGAGAGAGAAGAAGGTTAATGCCGTAAGTAGTATTGAGAGTGAAGGAGACGGAGTAATCTTTATTCTTGAGCTTGAGATACTTGAGTACTGCAGCACGCGTGCCCTCAACAAGCTCATCGGTCTTGCGACCCCAAGCATACTTAACGCGTTCGCCGCATGAATTATGCTCCGTATAGTAACGGTTTAGCGCATCAATAACTGGACGCGGGCGTAGCGATTGGCAAGCCGAATCAAGATATACATCGCCGTCATGTAGATAATCAAAGTCGTCCATGAAAAATTTTCCTCCACTAAAGTCTATCCTCATTTTAGCATAAAAATAACCCCCGCAGTATTAAACTGCAGGGGTTTAGGGGTAGGGTGCGGCTATTCTCTCTTGAAGAGGGCCGCGATTTTGTTTATAGGTACAACATAAATCTCGACACAAGAGTCAATGACTGCTTGTATAGTAAGTTCATATTTTAGCGATCGCTTCCAGTTCCCAATAAGATACATCGAGAATATTATTGCTACGATCGAATCTACGATTTGCGTAGATTTAAACCAAAATAGTGAACCAACTAACTCGAGAATAAATAGCGCAACAAGAGGAATAAATAATTCCTCGCCTTCAGATTTGAAGATTTTTTGTCTTTTATATGCGACGACTGTCATTACGACAGTCGTAATGATCGCGATTAAGACAACGTGTTGCACTAATCCTTGGCTGATTTTCTTCAGTAGAAGGTTCAGCACTACACCTAACGGCATAATTACCAGCACGAATCCAGTTAATGAATATCTGACATCGCTGGAATAGCGCGAGATACGTACGCCGAAATATGCAATGATCAGGTACGCCGCTAACACTATAAATATATTGATTTTACTCAAATAATTTATAGTCTTAGCACTGAAGACGATCATCGATAATAAACCGACAATCATTACAGCACCTTTATATATTGCAAATTTCTCAGATGTTAATCTTTCTTTCATTCATTTTTACCCCCTAGAATGTATTTTAAATGTACAAAATTTACAGTTTTTAATAAACCCTACCTCTATGCCCTCATTATACCACAAGCGTCATGTTTTGTCAATAGCCAGAACATATTACCAACAAAAAGCCCGCCTGTTTCCAAGCGGGTTTTTGCGAAGCTATTGATTAGATATTTTCGATTGCTTCTTCGATTTCAGCCTCAGTAGGCTCGTCTTCGTTGCCGGTATATTCGGCAAGCGATTCGACGCCAGTACCTACAGGAATCTTGCGGCCGATAATCACATTTTCCTTCAAGCCCTTGAGGTGATCGACACGACCAGAGATTGCACTCGAGATAAGAACGCGAGTCGTATCCTGGAAGGATGCTGCCGAGAGGAAGGAATCAGAATCGATCGAGACCTTAGAGATACCACGAAGGATGCGAGTGAAGCTTGCAGGCTCTTTGCCCTCTGCGATAACCTTGGCATTAGCCTCGGTTACAGCAGCGCGAGAGACAACGTCGCCAGTGACGAATTCGGTGTCACCAGGCTCGTCGATCATAACGCGAGAGAACATCTGGCGAATGATAATCTCGAGGTGCTTTGCGGAGATTTCGTGACCCTGTGCAGCATAGATTGCGAGAATATCGTTCAAGATATAGCGCTCAGTCTCTTCAATGCCCTTATACTTCATGAGATCCTGGAGGTTCAAAGAACCTTCAGAGAGGCGGTCGCCTGGTTCAACATGGTCGCCATCCTTAACGGTAAGTGCGTAATCCTGTGGAACGGAAACCTTAACTGGAGAACCTGCGTTCGCAACGAGAACAATCGCGTCATCGGTTAATTCGGCAATACCGTCAAATGGAGCAATGATTGGCTCTGCGCCCTTGCTCTTGCTTGCGATAACTGCGCCAGTCTTGACGCTTGCGCCGTCTTTAACCTTAGCCTTGCGGCCTTCGAGAACGAAGGTTTCAGTCTTGCCAGCCTCTGGGGTGACCTGAACTACATTGTAGCGGCCCTCTTCCCAAGTAGAGACGAGACCAGCAATCGTAGCGATATAAGCCTGACCTTTAGGTGCGCGAGCCTCGAGAAGCTCCTCAACGCGTGGAAGACCACGGGAGATAGCACCAGAACCTGCCTGACCGGAGGAGTGCTTGGTATCGAGCGTAAGCTGAGTACCAGGCTCGCCAACGGACTGTGCCGCAATAACACCAATTGGCTCATGATAAGCAACTGGCTGGCGAGTAGACATATCAATACCGTAAGCCTTGCGTGGAACACCATCGACACATTCGGTCGTAAGGATGCTCTGAATCTTAAGACTATCGATTTCGTCGTCAGCTTCGAGCTGAGCAGCCATTTCGTGGCTGATAAGTTGATCTGCTTCGAGACCATACTTCTCTACTGCTTCAGCACTGTAGCGACCGTAGATACGATCAGCGAAGCCGATACCAGTGAGTTCAGTCTCGCTCTTGTAGATGCGGAAGCCTGGATCCTCTGCCTCGGTCTCAACCGTGAAGACGTCCTGAGAGACATCAACGAGACGGCGGGTAAGGTAACCAGAGTCTGCAGTACGAAGCGCCGTAGAAACCTGACCCTGACGTGCACCGCGGGTTGCGATGAAGGACTCAAGTGTCGAGAGGCCCTTCTTAAATGAAGACTTAACTGGAAGCTCAATCTCGCGGTTGTTAACGTCCACCTGGATACCAATCGTAGCGGAAGCAAGCTTAATGTTACCTGCGGAACCACGAGCGCCAGAGTTGGTCATGATCGAAATGTTAGTATCGAGACCAGCGAGGTTATCCTTAACGTGGCCAGCGATTTCATCGTCGACCTTGCGCCAAGAATCAACCGTAAGGCGATAGCGTTCCTCTTCAGTAAGAAGACCTTCGTCGAATTGCTGAGAGATAGCAGCAGCACGGCCTTCACCTTCAGCGATCATGTTCTCTACCTCTGGATAATCTGGGTAGTCATCCTTAGAAGTGGAAATGCCTGCAACAGTCTCATACTTGAATGAGAGATCCTTGATAGCATCAGCAGTCTGAACAGCAACTTCGTCACCGAACTGATCAAGGATGTTTGCCATGACTTTCTTGAGATGCTTACTGTTCTGAACTTCGTTATCGTATGGATATTCCTTTGGAAGAATCTCGTTGAAGAAGACACGACCAAGGGTAGTATCACGCTTGACGCCCTTCGTATGAACGCGAATTGGAGTCTGAAGCTGGATGAGACCCATATCGTAAGCGAGCTCTGCCTCGTAGACGCTAGTGTAGGTCTTGCGTTCACCCTGCGCAGATGGCTTGTCATAAGTTAGGTAGTAACTACCCAAGACGACATCCTGCGTAATCGAGAGAACTGGAGCACCATCAGCTGGCTTGAGCAAGTTCTTACCTGCAGCCATGAGCTCACGTGCTTCAGCTTGTGCCTCAGCGGAAAGTGGAAGGTGAACAGCCATCTGGTCACCATCGTAGTCCGCGTTGAAGCCGTTTGCTACGAGTGGGTGAAGCTGAATTGCCTTACCGTCGACAAGCTTTGGCTGGAAGGCCTGAACAGAGAGACGGTGGAGAGATGGAGCACGGTTCAAAAGAACGTACTTGCCATCAATTACCTCGTCGAGGGCATCCCAGACGATTGTTTCGCCCTGCTCGATGAGACGAGAAGCGGAACGGATGTTATTTGCGTATTCATTCTTGATAAGCCAGGAAATTACGAATGGCTTAAAGAGTTCGAGCGCCATCTGCTTTGGAAGACCACACTGGTTAATGCGGAGTTCTGGACCGACGACAATTACAGAACGACCAGAGTAGTCAACGCGCTTACCGAGAAGGTTCTGACGGAAGCGACCTTGCTTACCCTTGAGAAGATCAGAAAGACTCTTCAATTTACGACGACCGTTCTGTGAAGATGCGGCGCGACCGCCACGGCTAGCGTTGTTATCGATGAGAGCATCGACAGCTTCCTGGAGCATGCGCTTCTCGTTGCGGCAGATAACTTCTGGTGCATTGAGGTCGATAAGCTTCTTCAAGCGGTTATTACGGTTAATAACGCGGCGATAGAGATCGTTCAAATCGGAGGTTGCAAAGCGACCACCAGCGAGCGAAATCATTGGACGTAGATCTGGAGGAATAACCGGAATTACGTTCAAGATAAGATCGGTTGGCTTGATACCAGCAGATTGCATGCCCTCGAGCACCTTGAGGCGCTTCATGGTCTTCTTCTGCTTCTGACCCTTGCTCTCCTTAGCTTCCTCGCGGAGCTCATCAATCATCTTATCGAGATCGATTTCCTTAAGAAGCTTTTCGATACCGCTTGCACCCATTTCGACGGTGATAAGGTCTTCAAAGCCCTTATCTTCGTCTTCGAGATTGCGATAGTCGATTTCAGAAATAACTGCACCCTTCTTGAAGCCATCGAGAATAGATTTCTCATTGCGATAGCTTTCTTCGAGCTCTTCGATTTCCTTAGTCTGAGCCTCGGCGAGTGCCTTAGTGTCGGCGCCTTCAGCCTTAGCCTCTTCAGTGTAACGAGCATTGATTGCCTGACGAGCAACATCGGTCTGAGTCTCGAGATCCTCGAGGCGCTTCTCGATAGCTTCAGTGTCAGCATCAATGATGACATAGGAAGCAAAGTAAGTAACTTTTTCGATATTCTTTACAGTAATATCGAGAAGAAGGCTAAGTGGCGATGGGGTGCCATGCATAAACCAGATATGAGCTACTGGTGCAGCTAGGCTAATGTGACCCATGCGCTCACGGCGAGTAATACTCTTCGTGACGAGGTTGCCTTCTTTGTCAACGGCGGCTTCGCGAGAACGAACGCCCTTGAGTTTTGGATCGTTAGGATTAATATCCTTAACTGGTCCGAAGATGCGCTCACAGAATAGACCATCACGTTCTGGTTTCTGCGTGCGATAGTTAATAGTTTCCGGCTTCAAGACCTCACCGTAGCTCCAGTTGAGGATATCTTCCTCGCTGGCGACGGAGAGACGGATGGAGTCGAAATCGTTGGCGCTAATGAAATTATCTTGCCAAGCCATATTATAGATCCTCCCCTAAATCAGTTATTGTATCGTCTTCATCGATGCTTTCTTCGACGTCTTCAGCTGGCTCATCGAATTCCTCTTCGATATTACCTTCGCTGTCGAGCATTTCAAAACCTTCAGCATCTTCATCATCTAAATCATCTGGTGGATTACCGTTGCCCGTATTGGCATAGATGACGGAATCGTCACGCATGCGCTCTACTTCTTCGGTAGCCTTCTCGATAACGCTATCGGCATCATTTGCGTTGCCATTATCGATCAAATCAACCTTAAGACCGAGGCCCTGAAGCTCCTTAACCAAGACATTGAAGCCTTCTGGAAGCTTTGGACCTTCAATTGGTTCATTCTTAATAATAGATTCGTAAGCCTTTGCGCGACCGTAAACATCATCAGACTTAATTGTAAGCATTTCCTGAAGAGTAGATGCAGCACCATAAGCCTCGAGTGTCCACACCTCCATCTCACCAAAGCGCTGACCACCGTTCTGGGCTTTACCGCCGAGTGGCTGCTGGGTAACCATTGTGTATGGACCAGTAGAACGAGCGTGAATCTTATCGGCGACCATGTGATGTAGCTTGAGCATATACATAACACCGACGGTAATGCGTTCTTCAAATGGCTCACCAGTGAGACCATCATAAAGCTTGACGCGACCATCTGGCTCGAAACCAGCCTTCTTGAGCTCGCCAGAGATTACTTCGTCTGGGACCGAGTTGAAGGAAGGAGTCGTAACCTTGTAGCCAAGTGCGCGAGCTGCCATACCAAGGTGAGTCTCAAAGAGCTGACCGAGGTTCATGCGGCTTGGCACACCCATTGGGTTCAAGAGAACATCTACTGGAGTACCGTCTTCCATGAATGGCATATCCTCAACTGGGAGAATACGCGCAACAACACCCTTGTTACCATAACGACCAGCGAGCTTATCGCCAACGCTAATCTTACGCATCTCAGCAACATAGATCTTAATCTGCATAAGAACGCCGGACTTGAGTTCGTTGCCCTGTTCACGAGTGTAGATTTTAACGCCGACAACCTTGCCGCCATCAGAACCATTCATACGAACGGAAGTATCGCGAACATCTTTCGCCTTTTCGCCGAAGATTGCACGAAGGAGACGTTCCTCAGAGCTGAGCTCCTGTTCGCCCTTTGGCGTAATCTTACCGACGAGAACATCGCCGTTCTTAACTTCAGAACCGACCGTAACGATACCGTCTTCACCGAGGTGGCGGAGAGCAGCTTCGCTAACGTTTGGAATATCACGGGTAACCTGCTCTGGACCGAGCTTGGTTTCACGAACCTCAACATCGAAGTCGCGAATATTAATGCTAGTTAAAGTATCGTCTTCGACGAGGCGGCGGGAAATAACGATAGCATCATCCATGTTGTAACCGCGCCATGGCATGAAGGCAACAAGCATATTCTTACCAAGTGCAAGTTCGCCACCAGCGATAGATGCACCCTCAATAAGAACATCGCCATACTTAACTTTCTGACCACGCTTAACAACCGTGCGCTCATCATAACAACGATCGTCATTCGTCTTCATGAAGTGAATGAGGTTGTAAGTCTTAGTCTTGAGAGATTCTTTCTTATATTTAACTTCAACAGAGTTGGAATCAGCCTTAATGACTTCACCATCACCTTCTGCGAAGACAATCTGAGAAAGGTTCTTAGCAACCTCGGAGTCGATACCGGTTGAAACGATTGCGGATTCAGGCTTGATTAGAGGAACTGCCTGTTTCTGCATTGCGCAGGCCATCAAAGAGCGGTCAACGCGGTTCTTTTCAACAAATGGAATCATCGATGCGGCCACACCGAGAATTTCCTTGTGTACGGCATCCATGTGCGTAACCTCTGATGCCATAACCTGAGCTGGGCGGAGGTGCTTACGTGCGGATACGTATTCATCAACGAATTTACCAGTCTTGTCGAGTTTGGCACTGGTATCGGCAATTACCATGTCTTCCTCGGCAGCAGCGTCAACGTAGACTACCTCATCGGTAACCTTACCGTTCTTAACGACGCGGTATGGAGCTTCAATGAAGCCATATTCATTAATACGTGCATAAGTAGCAAGGTTAAGCACGAGACCAACGTTACCACCTTCTGGAGTCTCTACAGTACAGATACGACCGTAGTGGGTTGGGTGAGCATCGCGGACATCGAAGCCAGCGCGTTCACGAGTAAGACCACCAGGGCCCATCGAGCTGAGACGGCGCTTATGAGAAAGCTCAGAGAATGGGTTCGTTTCATCCATAAGCTGACTGAGCTGTGAGCTACTAAAGAATTCCTTAACAGCTGCAACTACTGGACGTGAGTTAACAAGCTGAGATGGAGTTACGGTCTGTGGATCGCTCATCGACATGCGGTCAAGAATATTACGCTGAAGACGAAGCATACCAAGACGGAATTGACGCTTGACCAATTCGCCAACGAGTTTGACGCGGCGGTTTGCAAGCGAGTCGATATCGTCTGCTGGCTCCTGGGTAATATTTAGATAGATAATCTCTGCGATGATCGCGATGAGATCCTCCATCTGAAGTGTACGATGCTCATTATCGTTTGGCGTATCGAAGCCAAGGCGCTGATTGATTTTGTAACGACCAACACGAGAATAATCGTAACGACGATAATCGTGGAAGGTGCGCTCAATCATGCTCTTTGCATTCTCGACAGTTGCCAAGTCACCTGGGCGGAGACGGCGATAAATTTCAAGAAGAGCTTCGCTAGTGTTGCTGGAAGGATCCTTCTCGAGCGTATCTTCAATATATTGTTTAGCGGCTGCGAAATCAAAATCGCCATTTGCGCGCTTTTTGAGACGATCAGTAATTACTGGAACCATCTCGGTCTTCTTCATGCCGAGAGCACGAAGGAAGGTCGTGACTGGAACCTTTTTGCGGCGATCAATCTTGACATAGATGATACCTTTAGTATCGGTCTCAAACTCAAGCCAAGCACCGCGGTCAGGAATAACCTTTGCGCCATAATAATTATGGCCAGAAACCGTATCAGCCTGGAAGAATACGCCATTCGAACGAATAAGCTGAGAAACGATGACGCGCTCAGTACCATTAATGATAAAGCTTGCGCGATCAGTCATCCATGGATAATCGCCAAAATAAATATCCTGTTCTTTCTTTTCGCCGGTAACCTTGTTTTCGAGCTCGACATTTACGTGAAGAGCTGCCTCATAGGAGGTAAGATTATCTTTTGCGATACGATCATCTTCGATAGGGTCCTTAAAATAGTAACTCTTGAAACGAAGACTCATCTTCTCGCCGGTATAGTCGTCGATTGGATTGAGCTCATCAAAGACCTCTTGAAGTCCGCGCTCGACGAATTCATTCCAGGATTTTGTCTGGTGTTCAGTTAGATTTGGTATTGGAAGTACTTGGTCGCCTTCTGTGAATTCCACACGGCTACCACTCTTTGCAGTTGTCGTAGACTTTGCCACATTCCCTCGCTAGTTTTTAGTGTTGATATCTTTGGCCGGAAGATTACCGCTTTTGATCATAATTCGCCTTGCCGGAGCGAACTCCAAAAAATCAAAGCACACTACTTCTTAGTTAATGATTTTATCAAAATAATACAAGTTTTACAAGGGTTATTTTCGCCTTTTTTATGTATCTATGAAATGCTTGCGTTTTTTGATTGAAATTCTTAAAATTGAATTAATTAGGAGGTCAAATGTTTATATTGGGAAGTATTTTATTCGAGATGCTCTTCAGAACAATAGAGTCTCTCTTGCCATTTATCGTGATTGCCTTAATTGTCTCATTAGTCATGCGATATACTCGCGGCAAAAAGACAGAGTACGGCTACGTCAAACCTGGAGAAGTATTGATGGACGACGCGCAGCCGCGCGCCCCTAATAATACCGGTATGCTAAACGTCCTCCTATATATCGGCAGTTTTTTGATTATTGGCTCAATGTTCCTAATCGTAAGAGACGAGCCATCGTTAATGCCAGCAATCTTAATAATTGTCACACTGTTATCTTATGTGACCGGTTTAGTATTATACCGATGCGTGGGCTTCTTGCGACCTGTCGCTACCGCCTTTACTTATACAGCAATCATTCTCTTTCCTGCTTGGTTTTATGCTTTCAAGGAGATTGGCACGACTGAAGAAATTGCAATGCTTATTAGCACTACTCTCTCGATGTTCGCTTATATTGGCGCCGCGATTGCAATCGAGAGTAAAATAGCAGGCTGGCTTAGCTATATTTGGATTATTCTATTTGGTTGGTCCTTCGCAGCCGCTCTAGATGGTGTAATTGGTGGCAATACTCTTCTCACTTACTCCTTCTTCCTCTGGCCATGCATCGTCTCAATCTTTCCTAATATCTTCTGGTCTTGTCGTGTCAAATGGCTACCAGTTCCATTCCGTCATGCAACAAAAGCAATTGCTGAATGGTTGACGCCAATCTTCGTATTATTCCTCTTGCCTACTCTATTCTCAGAGCAGATCGTTAATGACTACCCAATGCTGCGTACGGCGACAATATCTATAGCAATCGTTAACGGTCTAATTAGCTGGTTTATTACGAAGAAACGTAGCGCCATCATCGCGCTAAGGCTGTACCTCCAGGCACTCATAATCTTTATCGTTGCCGATGCGACACATTATTCAATTATCACTAACCATTACGACGCCAATGTCAGCACCAGTCTCTCGATGGCAATCGTTTGGCTGGTCAGCTTCTTATTCCAAGCAATCGTTTCACTGTTCATTCCGCAACATACCGAGAACGACCGCCGCTTCGAGCGAGGCGTTTTAACCGCTTCTTTGATTGGCATTTTTATGACATCATTATTCTGTACGAATTTCAGTCGCGAACCGAGAGCTATATTATTGATCGCTATTACTTCCGTAATAGCGGCGCTCGGCATATTAATCACCGTACGCTATCGCAAACTAACTTGGCTCATTGCGACCGCTCTAGCAGTGAATTTTATTCCGGTTGAAATCGCGGAACTATCTGGCGCATATTTTAATAACTGGGGATTCTTCTTAGTCTATGCGCTAATCTCGGTCTTCATGCTATTTATCTACACGATTTTCGCCCTAACAAAAGCAGACCCGAAAGGAAGTTATAATTTCGTCTTTAGCGCGATTATTACTGGTGGCGTAGCTTGCCTAGTAGCAAGTGGCCTAGAACATCATTCGGAAGCCGGATGGGGAATCATCGCTATCGAGACTGCCGTAGTAGCATTAATATCAAAACGTTACGAACTACTAGAAGTATCCGGTTATATTGCTAGCTGGTCGCTTAGCGCACTTATCGGCAGCGCTCAACGCAATACTTTTCCCATTCATGACCCCGCAGGTTTGGCCCTAGATGCCATTAGAGCAAATCTTATTGCCGTCCCGGTCCTCGCCTTTGGCTTCGCGAAGGAATATAAAACAAAGCAAAAGGCCCGCACGATAATCGGTTATATCGCCCTGTCCGGCCTAATGTTTATTATCTCGAGCGAGGCTAGCAGTTCTCGTAATTATCTCTGGCCGCTAATCTTCATTCTAGAAGAAGCCATATTGTTACTCGTCAGCGTGTTCCTAAAATACAAGTGGATGACAATTGCTTCGGCAGTATTCATTATTCTAGCTACACTCGAATTAACTGGCGGCCCAAGTAGCATATGGCTACTCATAATTGGCGTAGCATTGATTACAATCGTCACTTGGCAGCTCGTCAAAAACAGTAAGAAATAAACAACAACCAAAAAACCACCCGTGCACAAGGTGGTTTTTTGGCATATAAGCTCTCAACTATTTATGTGTTGCTAGCCAACTCGCAGTTAGCTTGTATGCTCTATTCTTCAAAAGCATTAACAGTATTATATATCAAGGTCGTCCAAATCTGCAAGCTCTGCGCGGGTCTTTTTTGCAAGTTCGCTGCCTTCATCGACTGGAGCGTCATCAACTTCCTCTTCGACTGCTTCGGTCTCGGCTGGAGCTTCTACTGGCTCTTCGTCGGATTCTTCAGCTGGAGCTTCACTCTTTGCAGCCGGTTCATAGTCGTCATTATTGACAATCTTTAGGTTATAGCGAGCATCATTCTTGGTGCCGAGAGCACGAAGAAGCGTACGAATGCTCTGAGCGGTTGCGCCGCGACGGCCAATGATGCGGCCAACGTCTTCTGGATCTACTTCAAGGCTAAGAAGAACGCCCTTTTCGTCGATAGTGCGGTCGATCTGTACTTTGTCTGGATTGTTAACTAGAGTTTTTACGATGTATTCTACAAATTGTTGGTCAATTGTGGACATATGTTCTCCATTTGTTAAGTTATATATTCAGTATATACTGTTTTTGCTAAAAATGCATTTTATATTTTTCACAAAAATACTCCCTTTCGGGAGTATTTTTATAAGTTTAAGCCTCTGCTGGAGCTTCGGTTGCTTCCTCTGCTGGAGCTTCCTCGGCTGGAGCTTCTTCTTCCTTTGGCTGGTTCTTACGAAGCTTGTCTGCGTGCTTTGCAGTAGCATGCTTCTCAATTGGCATTTTGACCCATTTTGGAAGCTTGATGCCTTCCTTAACCAAGATGCGAATAACGCGAGTGCTTGGCTGGGCGCCATTGTTAAGATATTTTTCGACCTCAGCTTTGTCTAAGACAGTAGCTTTGGTATGTGGGTTGTAGCTGCCGACCTGAGCGACGATACGACCCGAAAGAGGGTGACGTTGCGCTTCTTGGACGACTATCCGATAAAGCGGTAAAGCTTTACGGCCATTACGCTGTAAGCGAATCGCAAGCATAATT
>JAFWIP010000009.1 GCA_017514805.1 Candidatus Saccharimonadota bacterium | reverse complement strand
GTCGTGAGACAGTTCGGTTTATATCCGGCATGATCGTTAGGAATTTTGAGGAGATTTGCCTCTAGTACGAGAGGACCGAGGTGAACGAATCTCTAGTGTATCGGTTGTGGCCACCTGCTGCATTGCCGAGTAGCTATGTTCGGAATAGATAAGCGCTGAAAGCATATTAAGCGCGAAACTAACTCCAAGATAAGAATTCCCTATGACCTCCCAGAAAGATGATCTGGTTGATAGGCGCAAGGTGGAAGTATGGCAACATATGGAGCCGAAGCGTACTAATAGAGGCATTGCCTTTTTATGTCTCTTCTATTGATTTTATGCTTGCATAATGTCGATAGAAGGAGTAGACTTAGCTAGTAACTGATGTTCAATTTCGTCAAAAAAGTTATTGACGGATCCATCAGAGTCAATTAAAATAACTATTGTGCATCTTACATCGAGGTAAGATTCTAATACAGGGCCGTTGGATTTGTTGGCCCGCTCTTAGAGTCTTTCCTCGGTGTCCATAGCGCGAGGGAAATACCTGTTCCCATTCCGAACACAGAAGTCAAGCCTCGTAGCGGCGATTATACTGCTTTGCGGGAAACTAGCAAGATGCCGAATTATATGAAATGGCCACCTCAACGGGTGGCCTTTCATCTTTCCGGAGGAAAGTACGAAAGCCACCGAAGAGGTGGATTTTTTGTTGCACAAAAAATTGCGCACATTTGTGCGCCCATTTCATATAACGAACAGGCGCGTTAGCCCTGTGAGCATTATATAACCTTCGCGCTAGCGAGGGGATATAATGCCAGGCTCCTTAGCCCTGTGAGCATTATATAACCTTTGCCGCCAGGCAAGGGTATAACAGCCAGGATCCTCAGACCTGGCTGCATTATATGACCTTCGCGCCAGCGAGGGGATATAACGAACGGGCGCGTTAGTCCTCGTGAGTATTATATGAAACTGGTTTCCGTTTTGGAAAATTCTTTTCTCTAAAGCAAATGTGCCATAGGGGAAACAATTTTCTATTCTGGAAACTAGTTTCATAATATCGGAGAATTAATGATCTAGTGCCTTGCTAAAAACTACCGTTCGGTAGTATAATTCAAATATGAAGACAAAAGAACGGATAATCATGGCTACTCTCGACCTTGCCGCAGAGCATGGTCTGAAGAGTCTTTCAATGTCGCAGATCGCTGAGGCGGTCGGTATTCGCAAACCGTCGCTTTATAATCATTTCGACTCAAAAGAGAGTTTGATTCGTGAAATGTATCAATTCCTACGCGAGCAATCGAAAGCGAATCAAACTCCGCCAGCATTAGATATGTCTCTTAATGCGCATGAAATTCTCAGTCAATATGTCATGAGCTATAAGCAAATGATTTCGAATGAGGCGATGATGAATTTCTATAAGGTTATTTATGCTGAGCGCACTACTAATCCCGATGCAGCGCAAATTTTCATTGAGGAAACAAACAAAATGGTTGCGGCGACAAAAATGATGCTTCAATACTTAGCCGAACAGGGAAAACTCGTAATTACTGACCTGGATTCTGCGGCGATTTCTTTTGCGATGACCGTCCACTCGCTGATTGATTTCGAGCTCGATTGCGCTCAGGCAGACGAGCAATTTGATACGAGTCAAATAAATAATTATATTAAATGGTTCTGTGTGCTGAATCAGAAGGAGGCAAAATGAAAAAATACAAACTAATCAACTGGCTCTGTCTTAGCGGTATTATTGCGGCAGTTTTCTACCTGCTACACGATATTATTGGCGCAGCGAATTATCCTGGCTACGACTGGGCTAGCCAAGCTGTTAGTGATCTGACTGCAACCGACGCGCCGTCATTTGCCGTAGCGAGCGGCCTAACAAAAGTTTTCGGAATCTTGAACTGCCTATGCTGCGCATTGCTTTGTATTCTCGTGCAAAATAGTAAGAAAAAGTCTCTTCGTCTCGGTGTGTATCTATTTGCGATTATGAATTTTATCTCTGCCATCGGCTATGCCCTCTTTCCGCTATCAAGTGCGGGCTATGATGGCTCTGCGCAATCATTTATCCATGTCTATATACTAACCGCAGCGGTAGTATTGCTTTCAATTGTCTCACTTATTCTTATTTCTGCCGGCGCATTTAAGAGCAAAAAGAAGCTGCTTGGTGTACTCGCAATTGCGGCACTTGTCCTAATGTTTGTTGGTGCTGTCGGCAGCGGAAATGTACCGAAAGAAAACTTCGGCGTCTTCGAGCGCTTCAGTACTTATAGCGCAGTAGTCTTTACTGCTTTGCTCGGCGTTTATGGCTTTGCTTCTTCTTTCGAGCAAGAGAAAAAATCGAAATAATCGCCACGCCGCCCCATACTACCTGCAATGCAAATGAGAACCAGGCATTTTTTGGATAGAGTCCAATCGCCATCAGTGCCGATGCGACTAGATTCATAATTTGATAAAGAAAACCATTTTTAATTTTGTTCGCAGAAAGGGAAATATAGGCGACTAAAACCAATATCATTCCCGCCCAGCCGATAATATCGAATATATTCATCTCTAGGCGCCCGCTATTGCCTCGATGAGCTTTGAAGCGCCAAATATTCCGCCGAGAATAACGGCGACCGTAAAGGCGATAATTAGAATCGCGCCAAGGATAATCATAAATACCGAAGTACCCTTAGTCTTTGGCTCAAAGTTTTTATTCTTGACTTCATATTCTTGTGGCACCTTGTATGGCGCATTAGTATCGATTTTCATAAGTATATTATAATAGAATTAAATGAATAACGAAATCGAAGCTACATTTTTAGATATCAATAAAACTAAAATTCGCAAGCAACTCAAAGAGCTTGGTGCAGAATGTATCAAGCCGGAGGCGAAAATGCGTCGCACGGTTTTCGATAGTGGCCCATGTTCATTCGCTCGTGTTCGGGACGAGGGTGACAAAATCGTTATGACTTATAAAAACTTCGAAGATGAAGATTCTATTATGGGCGTCAAAGAAGTGAATTTGGTTGTAGATAGCTATGATGAAGCTGTTCGCTTCATTGCCGGTTGCGGCCTCGAGCAGAAAGCTGTCCAGGAAACTTTGCGCGAAATCTGGACGCTCGACAAGACTGAAATCAGTATCGACACTTGGCCGTGGCTGCCTACGTTTATCGAGATTGAGGGCCCTTCCGAGAAAGCCGTTTGGCAAGTTGCCGAAAAGCTTGGTTTCGATAAAGAGAAGGCGATGTTTGGCGCTGTCGATAAGGTCTATCATTACTACTATGGCGTCGATACGGATATTGTAGACTTTGAAACGCCGATTATTAATTTCGAAATCGAACCGCCTGAGTGGGCTAAAACTAGAATTAATTAACAAAAACGAGTACTATAAAGCCACCGTATACCAAAATGGATGCCCAATAATTCTAGGCCTTGCGCGACTTTGTGCGAGGCTTTTTCTTGGCGGCGATTTCAATTTCGTCTGCGAGCCAAGCGACAGTAACAGAACCAACAAAGTTGCCAGCGGCGCAGAGGAGAATCGTCCAGTCAAAATATAAACCAACGCCAGATGTAATTACGTTCGCGATGCTATGCTGGAAGCCAGCGAGAATAAAGAGCGGTACGCCAAAGAAGATGCCCCAAACTGAGCCGAGACGATAACATTTAACGGCGATATACATGATTGCGCCGCAAAGCGCGCTGCGGATGAAGAATGGCCACGAGAATTCCCAGCCACTAATCTTTGCGCTTGCCGCGTCAGCGAGCGTTGGATCGGCAGCGCGGAACATTGCGCCAATGAGCCAGCCGAATGCCAAATTAATAACGAGAATTATTCCGAGCTCAAGCCATTTTTTATCTTTAAGGATGAAGCCGCATTTTCCAGTAAACAAATTTGCGCCGAGCATACAGACGCCGTAGAGTCCAAAAGCGAAAATAAACGCGCCAAGCGGTGCGCCGATTTTGAGCAATACGTAGTCGCCAAGCCCGATCAAAATGCTTGCAAGAACTGCTCGCTTAACGAGCGTGAGCCAATTGATTTTTTCTTTTTTACTGCGCATGTTCCTCCTTTGCTTTCGCGCTTAGTTTGCTTGGCAACTCCCACGCCCAATCTATAAATTTGCCAACATAATGTAGTAGCGGTACGGAAAGCACCGCCAAAATACTCACCATCGCAATCGCCTGGATTGAAATCATATTCAGGCCGAATAGCCATGGCAAGAACGCAAAGCATACAACGATACCTAGGAAACAGAGAATCATAATTCCGCGCTTGTACCAGTTGAACGGTTTGCGTGTGACGCGATAAATCATTTGCATGCCAACTGTTGCGAGCAGAATCGTCGCGCAGGTGCCGATATCTTCGCCAGGTATGCTAAAGATTGCGCCCATTGCAACCATTAAGCCGACGAGAATAAAATCCGTTAAACCGCCCGGGACGGAGCGGCGTAAAATATTACTTACGAATCGTCCGCGAATTAGATCGTGGTTTGGCGCTTGCGAAAGCAGGAATGCTGGCACGCCAATTGTAAACATACTCACGAGTGAAACCTGAGCTGGAATCATTGGATAGGTGATTGAAAGAATAATTGCCATCGTTGCGGTTAGTACGGAGAATACATTCTTGACGAGAAATAGACTGCCGCTGCGTTCAAGGTTATTAACGACGCGACGACCCTCCGTTACGACATCTGGCATACGCGCGAAATCTGATTCGAGCAATACTAGCTGTGCTGCCTGAGCTGCCGCATCGCTACCGCTTGCCATCGCAACCGAACAGTCAGCGTCTCGTAGTGCGAGAACGTCATTTACGCCATCACCCGTCATTGCGACGGTGTGGCCGTTTTTCTGTAGCGCCTTTACGAATTTGCGTTTTTGTTCTGGCGTGACGCGGCCAAAGACCGTATACTTTTTCATCGCTGCCTCAATCTCGCCCTTCGTACGCAAAGTTGTCGCATCAACATATTTGTCGGCATTTTTAATCTTGGCTTTCTTTGCGACTTCCGAAACAGTAAGCGGATTATCGCCAGAAATAACTTTGATTTCTACGCCTTGATCGGCGAAGTATTTGAAAGTTTCTGGCGCATTTTCGCGCACCGGATTCATTAAAGTCACGAGACTAAGCGGCGTCACTTTTTCGGTTAATTTTTTGCCATCAATTTTGCCGGCGTAGCGCGCCAAAAGCAAAACTCGATAACCTTTGCGACTATGTTTTTCGCATTCAGAGGCAATCTTTTTATAATCGTCGCCGAGCAAAAATTCTGGCGCACCGAGTATATAGTTGTCTTTTTCGAAACTTACGCCGCTATATTTAAATTGCGACGAAAAACCCGCAACGTGTTTTGCTTTTGCGCCGGTTGGTTTCGTAAAGAATGCCTTAATGGCCTCCATCGTAGCATTGTCGGCACTTTGTGCTTCGGCAAAATCACTCATCGCGCTATAGATATTTTCGCGGCTATTTTTGCCGAGCGGGAAGTAATCTGCCACAAGCATCGAATTGTCAGTAATTGTACCAGTTTTATCAACACAGAGTACGTCGACGCGCGCGAGTGTTTCAATACTCTTCATATCATGCAAAAGAACTTTTTTCTGTGCGAGTTTAATTGACGAGATCGCGAGCGCGATACTTGAAAGCAAGAATAGGCCTTCTGGAATCATGCCGATTACGGCTGCGACTGCAGATTGAACGGCAGCCTGTGCGCCGGCTTGCTCGAAGAAATAGCGCTGTACGAATAAAAATCCGCCAATCGGAATGATCGCGATGCCAGCAATTGTAACAATGCGGTTGAGTGAGCGAATAATCTCAGATTGTTCTTTTGTCTTAATTTTCTTTGCCTGCAAAGTGAGCTGTGAAATATATGAATTTGCGCCAACTGCCGTAAGCCGAGCATGACATTCGCCAGAAACAATGAAGCTGCCGGACATCAATTTATCGCCACGAGTTTTCTTAATCTCGTCTGCCTCGCCAGTTAGTAAAGCTTCATTTACAGCAACTTCACCAGACAGGACTTTTGCGTCTGCTGGAATTTGGTTGCCAGCCCGGAAAATCACGACATCGTTCAAGACGAGCCATTCGGCATTAATCTTCTTTTCTTCGCCGTCGCGAATTACGCTCGCCGTCGGCGCATTGAGCATCGTGAGACGATCGAGCGTGATCTTTGCGCGAATTTCCTGCACGATTCCAATCAAAGTATTTGCAATAATAATTGGCAAAAAAGTAATATCGCGATATGACTGAACAAGGCAGAGCAGCACGGCAATTGCCGCAAAGACGAAGTTAAAATAAGTGAAAGTGTTCGTTGCGATAATTTTACCGACGGATTTCGAAGGTGGTTTGACGGCGGTATTCACTTGCCCAGCAGAGCGCATCTGACGCACCTGTTCTTTCGTTAAGCCGCGCTTTGCATCCACCTCAAAAAACTCACCTTTTTCCATATAATTATTATACCGCAAATCTGGCCGCATTCGCGCTAATGTATATAGAGTGCTATACTAAATGCATGGCTAATAAAACTGCGAGTAATACTAAAAATTCCGAGAAAACTAAAACGAAGAAAGCGAACGAAACGAAACAACTCTACTACCAGAGTCCTGCCACCGAACGTAAAGTTAGTCTGACTACTACAATTATTGTTGGCGCGATTACGCTTGCGGCTGGTCTCGGCATCGGTCTAAACTGGGACAATCTCACGACGCAATTTTCGCCTTACCTTGGTGGCAAAAAGACGGCTGAGACGGTTGATTTTTCTGCCCTAAATTCGGTCTATGAAAAATTAGCCGAGAGCTACGACGGCGACCTGGATAAGACTAAGATTATCGAAGAAGCAAAGCGTGGACTCGTTAATGCTGCTGGCGATAAATATACCTACTATATGACCGCTACTGAGGCTGATGATTTTGAAAAAGATTTGAATGGCGACGTAGGCGCTGGTGTTGGCGTAGAGATTGGTGAGCGCGATGGCTATATTAAGGTCTTGCGTACGACTCCAGACAATCCGGCTCGCAAAGCTGGCGTTTTGGCGGGCGATATTATTTACAAGGCCGACGACGAGGATATTTCCGGCGGTTCTGTAGAAGATGTAGCAAAAAAGCTTCGCGGCGCAGAAGGAACAAAAGTTAAGTTGACTGTTATCCGCAACGGTAAGGAAAAATCCTTCGATCTCGTACGCGAGACGATTAATAATGTGTCGGTCTATACCGATTATAAGGATAAGAGCGCAATCATTACGATTACTCGCTTTGATCAAGATACTGGTCGCCTCGCGCGCAATGCTGCTGATGAAGCAATTAAGAAGGGTTGCGACAAGTTTATTATTGATCTCCGCGGGAATGGCGGTGGCTATGTTAGCGCCGCGAAGGAAGTCGCTTCACTTTGGGTTGATGGCAAGGTCGTTGTAGAGCAGAAATCTGCCAATGGCATCTATGACGAAAAGACTTACGCCAGCTCAGGTAAGGCAATCTTGGCCGGCAAGAAAACTATTGTTCTAACTAACGGGACTTCCGCTAGTGCGAGCGAGATTGTCGCGGGCGCGCTCCAGGACTACAAACTAGCCACGCTAATTGGCGAGAAGACTTACGGTAAGGGTAGCGTTCAGTCACTCGAAAAATTTCCAACGGGCGAAATTCTTCGCGTAACGGTTGCTAAATGGTATACTCCAAATGGCAAGAATATTAACGGCGATGGAATTGAACCAGATAAAAAAGTCGAGCGCACTTTTGACCAAATTAACAAAGACGAAGATCCGCAGCTCGACGCCGCGCTAAAGTATTAGATATGGTAAACTAAGAATATTAAAAAGGAGGAGTCATGCCAGAGTTTGATGTGTTCCAGTGGGCAAACAGCGTCGATGAAATAAAAAATAACGTTTCCGTAGAACTATTTCTATTTAACAAAAATTACACGCCATACAAAGTTCGTTATTCGGATGTCTTAATGCAGGCAATCCGCAGTATGTTTATGCTCGAGGCGGTAGAGTATGTTATTAAGGAAGCAGACAAAGGCCTCGAATGTCGCGAATATGAGCTCTCCGATGGCGAAGATAAGGTTATCTATCGTATCGGCCTCGACAAGGTTGGTCGCGCCGAGACGCTTATTCATCTTATTGAAAATGAGTATAAGGATATCGCCTACTTTACTGACGACGAGTATGAGTTTAAGCGTATTAAGGGTATCATTGCAAAGTTCAGTTATCCTGGCGACGATGGCCAGAAGACTTTCTATATCGCCAAGAATCTTGCAGCATCCAGCGCCCTCAAGGGTAAGCTTAGCTGGGAGTTGAATGGCGAGAGCTTCGAACCGCTTACTGCCGATGTTGCAATTAAGGTCCCAGAAGGAAATGAAACAGCAATTGTCGACGGTCAGATTGTTATCTTCAATCAGAGCAAATTTGAAAAACTCTTCCAGTATGACTTTAAGCAGCAGCTTATTTCTGAGCAAAAGGCAAAAGAGCTTGAAGAGGCTTATAAGCTTAGCTTTCCAGAAGGTTTAACGCTCAACGCGCTTCTCGAGGATAAGAAGCCGCTCGTAAAGAAGCTTCAGAGTGTTGAAATTGGCGAGATGAGCCAAGAGCAGCTCCTTGATTATGCTGACGATATGCAACTCGAGCTTATGACTGATGACGAGAATAAGATTATCATTATGGATGACAAAGACCTTAATATGTTCGTCAATCTCCTTAGCGAAGATTACTTCGTTTCTCCAGTAAATGGACGCCGCTACGAAATCAAGAGTAAGAAGCTTCTCGATGAGCCAGAAGGCGAGCCGCCACGCGGTTAATATGCTAGTCGATACGCATACCCATATTCACAATAAAAATGACCGCGCCGATTCGGCAGAGGGAATCTTTAAGCATGCTCATGAGCTCGGCGTAGATAAGATTATTACTATTGGTACGCGCCCAGAAGATTCGCTGAATGCGAAGGAATTTGCAGAAAAATGGGCTAAAAACGGTGAAAATATCTATTGGACATTTGGTTTCCACCCTAATGAATATGCCGAAATCGACCGTGCAGACTTGACAAATACGATAAATGTGGCCCAGAAGGCCCTTAAAAGCCCGCAGAACGTCGGTATAGGCGAGATTGGCCTAGATTACCACTTTGACGGCTACGACGCTCAGAGGCAGCGAGAACTGCTAGAAGAGTGCCTTCAGCTCGCTCAAGATACAAAGAAGCCAGTCTCGTTCCATGTCCGTGACGCTTTTGATGATTTTTGGCCTATTTTTGACAACTTTCATCTCGTAACCTCTGTTATGCATTCTTTCTCAGATAGCAAAAAGAATCTTAGGGCCGCTCTCGATCGCGGGCTGTTTATAGGAGTGAACGGCTTGGCTACCTTTGCTGATATTGCTCACCCTCCTCTCGAGAGAATGGTGCTTGAGACGGACGCCCCCTACTTGACACCGAAGCAATTTCGTGGTAAAATGAATAAGCCTGGCTACGTGAAGTACGTAGCGGAATGGGCAGCCGAATATTACAAGGTTGACTTCGACGAAGTGGCACGTATCACGACCGCTAACGCCGAAAAAATCTTTGAAATATAGGGAGGCATAATAACATGAATACAGATTCAATTCGCAAAGGCGACACTATCTATGTCGTCCATGACATAGAAGAGGAAGATTCTATTTTCCATCTGCCGCTTGGTTCTATGGAACCGACGATTATTTCTGATGCTCCAGTAAAACCAGAATCGACTGTTGCGGAAACAGCTAAGGTTGTTCCTACTGAGCAGCCAACACGCCTTGTCGATGCTTTTTCGAACTCGGAAAAGCTTAGCGACCAAGCCCTATTTGACGAACTTAATAATGTCTCCGAGGAAGTAATTAAATGTCGCGATCAAATCTTAAGCAAAATCTCTTAGGATTTCTTCGCAAGCAGCCAAATGCCGAAGCGCGCCGTCAGGCTGCCGAACGCGATTTGATCAACGCAGAATCGGCCCTTGGTCGAACGCTTTTTGGTGATGTCGCGCCAGGACATCAGCGCGAATTTTTCATGCATAAAAAGAATGTCTGGATTTGGCATGAAGATGGTCAGACGATTCGCTATGAAGTGCGCCAGAACGGTGTTTATAAAAAAGTCGACGGTAGTGGCTATCATAAAGTGACTGGAGTCGAGCTCGATCACTTCCGTGCCGCCGCAAGTGCTTATCTTAAACTCGTAAAATCCCACATCTATCAATAAAACGGTATAATAAAAGCATGATTTATCTTGATTATGCGGCCGCTACGCCACTATCAGAAAAAGCCAAGAAAGCCATGCTGCCTTATTTTGATGAGAAATTTTTCAATCCATCTGCAGCATATCTTCCCGCTAATGAAGTGCGCAAAGAATACGAAAAAGCAAAAGGTGATATTGCGCATGTGATTGGCGCAAAAGCTGCTGACCTCGTAATGACTTCTGGCGCTACCGAGGCGAACAGCCTTGTTTTTGCTGCTATTCCTAATGATGCTGAGGTGCTGATCTCTACCATCGAGCATCCATCGATTCTTGAAAATGCCAAGCAAAAACAGTATCGGACTATTGCTGTCGATAAAAATGGCCGTATTGATTTGGATGATTTTCGCAAAAAACTAACTCCAAATACGCAGCTAGTTTCTGTTTGTTTTGCAAGTAGCGAACTTGGCACAATTCAGCCACTAAGCGATATTGCGCGCATTATCCAAGAGGAACGCACACGTCGCGCCTTTGCGGGCGAAGTAACCCCGCTATACTTCCATAGTGACGCATCGCAAGGTCTAGGTCTCGCCGAGATCAAGGTTGCGCGTCTTGGCGTAGATTTACTTACAATAAATGCTGCTAAAGTCTACGGACCGAAGGGAATTGGCGCCTTATATGTTGGCCGCAGCGTCCGTTTGAAGCCGCAGAGCTATGGCGGCGGTCAGGAAATGGGTCTTCGCAGCGGTACGGAGAATGTTCCGGCAACAATTGCATTTGCAACGGCAATTTTGGATGCCGAAAAGCATCTTGGCGGCGAGCGAAAACGCCTAGCAGAGCTCCGTAATAAATTTAAGCGTCAGCTTGAGAAGCAGATTGATGGCATTGAATTTCTTAGTAAAGACAAAGTTCAGCTCCCGAATTTCTTGCCAGTCACTATTCTTGGCCTCGATGCAGAACGTCTGATTTTTGCGCTTGAAGATAAGGGCGTATATTTATCTACTGGTGCTGCTTGTGCCGCCAGCAAAGGCGAAAAATCTCCTACTCTTAAAGCGATTGGCTTAAATGATGAACAAATTGCCGGCTCTCTTCGTATTACACTTGGTCGTCCAACTACCGAAGAGGATGTCGTTGCGGCAGTAAAAGCAATTGCAGAAGTTGTCTCTGCTGAGCGTAAACGTCTTGCTGATTCTTAATTACCAATGCTGAATGAAGTAGTTGCCGTTTTGGTCGTTGCCGTAGCCATACATGCGTCCGTGTGCACGGTCTTGGACGCTACCGCTGTCGAGTAGATTATTCCTAAGCGCTTGCGCATCTTGCTCGGTAATCTCTAGGCCTTCCGAGCCCCTTTCGTTTCCTTCGCCACCCTCGTTACCGTTCATTTCGGCGACAGTATTGCTGCGTTTCTGCGAGATGCGCTCTGTGGCGCGTTGCGCATTTTGGTCTTTGGCTTCTTTCTCATTCTTCTTGTCGGCGCAATTATCTTCGTATAGGATCCCCTCGGCTTTGCTATACATAATTAGTGCATCGTCGAATTTTCCGCTATTTTTTGCCGCATCAGCTTGCAACTCAATACTATAAGATAGGTTTACGCGCACTTGACAAATCTTTTCTCGTGGCGGATTGTGCTGGATACTCTCGCGCAATTCTTCTTCTGCCTTAACGTTATCGCCGTTTTTAATATATGCGGTGCCTGCGTCGTAGTATGCAATATAAGGCTCTATCCAGTTCATATTCTTGTGGAACTGACTAATCGAAACTGCTCCATCCGGATTACTGCTGTTGTATGACGAAGCAAAGACTATATCAAAAGTGCCTGGGCGCAAGAAGAATATGCTCGCAAGAACGAGAATAATTACCGGCGCCAATGCGATCAGGAGCATCTTTTTTCGACGCTTTTTGCGCAAGCCTTCTTGATCTAGAATGCTCGGATCGAGATTTATCATTTTGCCACCTTTCGTTCAAGTAGTAGAGTATCGAGTATGGAGTAAAAATCCCATAATAACAAGCCGATTGCCAAGATGATTGGTAGCCAATACAAATCTTCTGCCGCTTCGGTTATTTCGCCACTCCGGCCATACGCGATTGTCTCGCTCGTAAAACTATTTATATTATCTAGCTTATCGTCCGAAGAGGCGCGGCGATAGTACTGAACATTCATAGCGTTCGCAATCTCAGTCAAATAATCTTCGTCGAGTTTTGAAATATGCTCGGTGCCAGTATTGCTATCTCTGATAGTTGTAGTTTCGTCAACTTCGCCGTCATAATTTACGGCATGCACTACAGCACCATTCGTGGTTCCGTAGCCAATTACGGCGCCACCGGCAATCTGTTTTTCGAGCGTTTTAATTGCGCGCGTGCTAGCATTTGTGCTATCTTCGCCGTCAGACATGAAGATTGCAATACTATTACGCTCAGGGAAACGCTTGTTGTAATTTGTTATTCTCTGGTTTGCGTACTTTAAGAGCGACATTAAATCGGAATCGCCGCTGCGATAGCTGTATTTAGGCTTTAGCGTGTCGGCAAAAGTATTAATTGTGCTGGCATCGCTCACCAGCGGAATTGATTGATGACTATTATAATCGAGCGTGATTGCTCCATATTTAGCGCCAGGGAATAGTTTTACGATTCGTTTAATATCGTCAGACATTACTTCGTAGCGATATTTTGAGCCTTGTTCCATATCTTTGGCTGCCATGCTACCGGTATTATCTACGATAAAGAAGATGTTGAGGTTGCTGAGATCACGTTCGGCGGTGCCACTAGTGATAACTGGGCGGGCAAATGCTAGCAGTAGTAATGCGCCGATACCGATTCTGCGGAATACGCGAGTGTGTCGGAAATTTTTGTTGATACAGCAATAAATCGCAAAACCAACCAACAGAACGGCGAGAATATAGATGATGAAAACTGGTACGATTGGCATAAAACTCATAATCTTAGCCTCCAAATAATTGCAATGAATATTATGAAACTAATACCCGAAACAAACAGCAGCAGGGCAGGATCGTCTTTGTAAATTAGCTCAGGTGCGCCCTCGATTTTTGCTGCCTCCTGCGTGAGAATCTTTTGAATTGCGCTATCTACGATATCTTCGTCGCCTTTGTAGTTATTAATGTTATAGAAAACCCCGTTCGTAATGGACACTGCATTCTGGAAAAGAGCTTCGTTTTGACCATTCCCGACGTTAATCGATATTCCGTAGAATGTTACGCCATATCGTTTAGCGTAGCGAGCTGCCTGATTAATGTCGACAGTCTCGTCGCCCGGGATGTTATCTGTTGCGATAATTACACTTTTCGATCGTTGACTCTCTAGCTTATCGAAGCTATTTACGCAGCCCATTACTCCGTCTCCGATGGCGGACACAGCGTCTCCTGCAACAGCCATACTATAATGAGGGAAATTATTTTTTAATTCTTCGGTTAGTTCTATGACTGCGCCATAATCATCACTGAGCGGTATCAGATTTGCAGATACGCCGTCGAATATCGTAATGCCGATACGCTCTCCATGAAGGTTGTCAGCTACTAGGCCGAACAAATTTAACAATTTTTCTTGATATAATGCCATCGATCCGCTCGTATCGAGACAGAGGATAATATCGCGATTCTTGCTAGCATTGCTGCGCGCGACGCTCGTGACTGGTCGTGCTGCGACGGCAGTAAAGCTAAAGATTGAAATCAAGAAGCTTATTGCCGCAAAGACGAGCATGATGCGATATCGACGAACGGCACGCTTGTATTCGGGCAGCATTTTGATTGTATGCGTATGTGCGATTACGGCGACTTTTTTCAAATCGCGTTCTTGACTACGAATATGATAGTGATAGAACGCGACAATAATTAACACGAGAATCGCAATCGGGGGAATAATGAATAGCCAGGTATTTATCATTACATTTCCCTCACTAGTTTACGTGCGCGCTCGGCGGAATCGGCTACTGAGCCTTTTTCTAACGTATCGAATTCGTCTGGATAATAACTTTCGATTAAATCGATGAGCGGAGTATGATGGGATTTTTTGAGATCGCTCAAAGTCATCACATCGGCATGAAAACCGAGGGCTTCGCAATAGAATAGACGCACAAGCAGGCTGATCTGCTGGTGACATTGCGATGCTTTGATTTGGCGTTTTTTGAAGCGTTCCTCGGCTTCATTAATAAGCTTGATATATTTGTCGCGTAAGACATTCATATTCACGATTTTTGGTGCGGAAATCTTTAACGTGCTCACGGTCTTGATTTCTTTGTGTCTTGTGACGTACAAAATCACGACGATTATTCCAATTGCGAATCCAAGGAATAGCAAACCTAGCAACACCCAAATCGGTGAGTAAGTAATTGGTCCGTAATATAATACCTTATCGCCTGACACGTTTCTGCTCCTCTAACATTGCAATAATTCGTGGAATAGCATGGTCGACGCTATCGATGAAGCTGCAAACAATCCCCATTCGGCGTAGCGTTTTGCGAATGCCGACACGTTGCGCTTCGCGATATTTTTCCTCAGCCATAGCAATCTTCTTGTTTTCGCGGAAATAACGACTTAGGCGTAGTTTACCGTCAATATCGACAGTATCATAGGAATATAGACGGTTATTTGTCATCGGCGAATCTTCGACAATAATAAACATAATCTCATGGCGCGCATGGAGCTTTCGGACGAGTTCGGTATCAATCTGACTGACGCTCTCGGCGTCGCTAATAATGAGCATAAAGCTACGCTCGCGATAGGTCTTTGAGACGTAATTTAGCAGGGAATTAAGATCGCTTTCTGGCGCCGACAACTTCATAGATTTAGAATATTTATCCAAGAAGTTTTCGATGTAGGCCGTGTCTTCCTTTAACATGAAGCGTTTATTTTCGCCCTTATTGCCATAGACCATTCCGACGAAATCGCCGTGATGCTGTGCAATATATGCCATTACGCCAGCGCAAAATGTTGCAACTTCATGCTTACTCTCGCCACTTGGCGCGAGTGTTGCCATTGTATTGCCGTTGTCGCCGACGAGCAGAATATTGTGCTTGCGTACCGCAATATAGCGTCGTACCATCGCGGTGCGCGAGCGGGCGGTTGCTTTCCAGTCGATATCTTTTACGTCGTCGCCATAGTTATACTCGCGTAAATCGTCAAAATCCAAGCTACGACCCTTGAATACGGATCCGTAGTTACCAGAAAGGACATTCCTTACGCGCCTTTGCGCGAAGATATCCATCTTCTTCCTAACTTTTACGAGATAGCTTGGCATTTTTCCTCTTGATTATGGTGTTTGAATCTTAGTGAAGATTGCGTCGATGATTGCTTCTGGATGTACGTCGTCTGCCGCTGCTTCGAAGTTTAGAATAATGCGATGGCGAAGCGCAGCGTGGCGAAGCTGTTTGATGTCGTCAGGCGTGACATAGGCACGACCATTGATGAGCGCGAGCGCCTGTGCGACCTGAAGTAGTGCAATGCCGCCACGTGGGCTGACGCCGTATTCGACATAGCGAGCGAGGTTCGCATCGATAATTGCGCGCGGATTGCGAGTTGCAGTTACGATGTTGACGATATAATTCTTAATTGAGTCGTCGACCGCAACGAGCTTTGCCATCTTCTGAAGTTTTTGAATATCTTCAATCGTTACCTTGTCGGCAGCGCCGAGCTCGGCAGTTGTCTGGCCAGCAATTGTGTAATTGAGAATCTGCATCTCTTCGTCGCGGCTAGGATAATCGACAATTTCTTTGAGAAGGAAACGGTCGAGCTGAGCTTCTGGGAGTTCATAGGTACCTTCTTGTTCGATTGGGTTCTGGGTTGCGAGGACGACGAATGGTTCTGGCATCTTGTACATCACGCCGCCAACAGAAACTTGACGCTCTTGCATCGCCTCAAGCATAGCGGACTGAGTCTTGGCGCTAGAACGGTTAATTTCGTCGAGGAGTACGAAATTCGCGTGTACTGGGCCAATCTTTGTCTCAAAATCGCCAGAGTTATAGTTGTAAATTTGGGTGCCGATAATATCGCTCGGAAGCAAATCTGGTGTACACTGGATACGACTAAAGCTACCACTCGATGCTTCAGCGATTGTTTTTGCGGCAAGCGTTTTTGCGAGACCTGGAACAGATTCGAGCAAGACATGTCCGCCCGCAATCAGAGCGACCTGCATCGCGAGCTTAAGCTCTTCCTGGCCAACGACTTTCTTTGCGTAAGCTTGACTTAACTTATTAATAATTTCTCTTGCTTCGGCAAGTTGTTGCTCGCCTAACTGATTGCCTGGGTTCATATAATCTCCTCTCTTTATGCCCAATACAAACTAATATTATTAGCCATGTTAATTTTATCGTCCTCAGTATAATTGTCGGGTTGGTCGAAATAATGCGAATCGTCAAAGAAGTTGTTCTGTAAGATGTCCATATAGACACAACCATCGGTATCGATCAGGAATTTATCGGAAACGGCGGATGTAATATTGCCGACTACACCCGTGATAACGGTTGGCGTGTATGCCTTTAGAACATTCAGTGCAACTTGTATCTGGAATGAAGTCTGTAAAACATCGGCGAATAGTAGAATATTGCGGTTGTTGAATGCTGCGAGGTCGAAAGCTGGATTTGGATCGCGCTCGCCGTTAATCTCGGAAAAAGCTTCGCGCTTGCGCTCCTCGATAATACTCATAAAGTCGGAATTGATAAACTCATACTCGCTCTGGGAGATGTCTGGATTTAGCACGAATTCGCCTTTTTGTGTGATCGCGCCGAGGTTGCGCGTAAGATCAAATGGGTCCTGAATTTCAGCATATTGCAAAACATAGATATAGGCATGAAGGTTGGCGGCAAGTTCGATGCAGGAAAGCAGGGAACTCTTCTTGAGGCAAAAAATAATTGTCTCAGTGTTCTTATACTGAGCTAGTTTCATTGCTAACTGATCACCTAAAGCCTGACGGCTAGGATAGAACACACCACCTCCATTAAATTACTTATGTCTATTTTAGCATAAAACCGTCCTACTATATCTCGTGATTTTCCTAAGTTTTATGCTATATCTATTGACAAAATGCTTATGGTGTGCTATAATAAGGGCATAGTTTCCGAATAGTAATTTTGGAAACGGTCGCAATTTGTTTGGGGACACCCCACACCTAAGAGAGAACCTCTTAGATCTTTGAAAGGAAGGTACGAACTTATGAAGAAGTTTATCGTATCAATTATTATTGTTACTTTTATGATTCTGGCTATGCCAGCACAGGCTTATGCATGCGATTGTCCATGTTGTAATAAGAATAAGACAACCCAGACTAATCCGTCATCTAAGTCAAAGAAAAAGGTTTCGCTGAAAGCCGCTGCCGACAAGGAAATTAAAAGCCTTGCAAAAATCGGTAAGAAATACGGCTGGACAGTGGAGTCCAAAAAAGTGGTCAAGAATGCTAACGGTAAGTATTATGTAAGAGTTAAATTTGTTAACAAAGCTCATAATACTTACTCAAACCTGATTCTCCATTCCGTTAAAAAGAATGGCAAAGCTCAGGTTTCATGGCACTTCAAAGACTTACAGACTGGTAAGCTGAAAAATACTACAGCAAAACTAATTGAAACCATGTTTAAGTCTGTAAATAATAAGAAGTAGCAACCTTTTGTTCATTTATTAAAAAACGCCGCTCGCTTGAGCGGCATTTTTTATTTGATAATTCCGCCGCCGATGCAGACGTCTCCGCGATAGAAGACGACTGACTGGCCGGGCGTGAGCGACTTTTGCTCTTCGGCGAAGCTAAGTTTACCAGTAGTGGTATCGTAGTCTGCTTTTACGAGCGGTGCGCGATGACGAATGCGCGCTTCAATGTCGTGCCCATTATCATTGTTGCGCAAAACAACATCGCGAAGTTCGATCTCTTTCTGCCAGAGCGCGAGCGCATTTAGGTTGCGTGATACATAAACGATATTCTTGTCCATATCCTTTCGTACGACATAATAAGGTAGGCCATTTTTGAGATTGAGACCGTGGCGCTGGCCGAGCGTATAGAAAATCGCGCCATCATGTGTGCCGAGCTTTTCGTCGGTTTCGAGTTCGCGAATCTCGCCAGGCTTCGTCTCGATAAATTCAGAAAGGAAATCGCGCATATTCGCCTCGCCCACAAAGCATACGCCCATCGATTCAGGTTTATGCGCTACGGCGAGCCCAACTTTCTCGGCAAGTTCTTTTACTTCTGGCTTTAACATATTGCCAACAGGGAAGATGGTTTTTTCGATGACATCTTCGGTGATGCGATAAAGGAAGTATGTTTGGTCTTTATTTTCGTCGCGTGCCTTTAATAGTTTGCGTCCGTCAGTGCGAGCGTAATGACCGGTTGCAATCATTTCGGCGCCTTGCTCGAAAGCCGTCTCAGCGAAGAGCTTAAACTTTATCTCCTGGTTACACATAATATCTGGATTTGGCGTATTGCCTTTTTGGTATTCGGCGAGCATATAATCAACGACTTTTTGTTTATATTCAGTCTCAAAATCGAACACGCGAAAATCAATCCCTAGTTTTACAGCCACACGCTTCGCGTCGGCGAGATCCTCGGCCCAAGGGCATTTCATACCTGGGAGGTTACGGCTCCAGTTCTTCATATAGACGCCGACGACATCGTAGCCTTGCTGCTGCAAAAGATGGGCGCTCACCGCCGAATCTACGCCGCCAGACATCCCTAGAAAAACTTTCATAATCAATATTTTATAATATTTTAACTAATCTGTAAAAAGCTATTGCTTTTTTGCAAAAACGGTGCTAGAATCAGAATTGAACTAAGGTCAAAATAAAAAGTTCAAACAACAAACATAAACAAGAGAACATAACAATGCGCAGAAGAACGAAGGATTTTGGGCATCTTAAGCTCATTTTCGCATTCCTATTTATTTCAATAATTATCCCTAACGTGCTTAACGCACTAAATTCCAGTGCTACGGACAATCTTGGTTCTTTTGAAAGCGGCGAGACCGGTATTAAACTATGTGCCCAAATTGATGGCGGTCCAGAAGATAGCTTGCGCTTCCTAGTTACGAATGATCAAGGTTTCTCTTCTGATGTAATTGTTGCAAATGATACTTGCCAAAAGATTAAGTCCGAAGCAGCTACTTATACAATCAAGCAATACTTGAGCCAGGAATATACTCTTGATTCCGTTTCTGGTGGCACCGTATCCGCAGACAATACACCATTCATCGCAACCGCAGCTGGTCAATATTCGATTATCTACTCTAATGAATATACGGCGAAGGGGTATCTACATGTCTCTGGCTATACTTCTACGAACATTCAAGGCACCGGCGGTGGCGGCGGCCAGGGCGGCGGAGACGAAGATCCTTGCGAATCAAACCTTCTTTATCGCCATATTGAATGTCTCGCGAAAGAGCACAATGTTATCGACTCTGGCCTAGACTATAGGGGCACAATCCATATGGATAATCCTTCCGAAATGGGTGTCAATACTCTCGCTGAAACGAAAGACTTCAACTATCCGGTCTATTACTATCGCGGCGCAGGCGTAAACCAGCATGTTCTCTGGGCGAATAAGTGCTGGACGATCCTTCGCACGACCGATACTGGCGGCGTTAAGCTCGAATATGACTATGAGGCTAGGACAGTTAATGGCGTACAGACTTGCGAGCATAATTATCGCTACTATAATGGTCAACGTTATGCTGATGATTTGAATACTGTCTTCCAAAACGACGATGAAGATCATTCTTGGAAATATGATTCTGACGAGGGATCTTATCAGATTTGGGGCGAAGATACCTACTTGACTCCAGCAAATGGTGGTTATATGTATGGCGAAATTATGACATATGACTGGAAACGCATATATGCTAATGAAACCTACACTTTTTCGAACGATGTAAGCTATGAAAACGGCGTCTATACGCTAACTGGTGATTCTATCACTAGCTCCCCGACTAGCGAAATTGAGACTGCCGTGAAGGCTAACCATCATTACTTCTGTCTCGATGGAGCAACTAGCTGTTCGACAATTGCCTACATCGTTGAGCTTAACGTTGGCAACCCGAACTATATGACGATGAGCTACTTCCCATTCTCTGGCCCAGCAAATATTGAGGCCGCCAAAGATGCGATGTTCGCAAACGTGCATGATTCAAACGCTAAGACAATTATTGATGGCTGGTTCCAAGAGCATCTTGTCACGAGGTTAAATGAGCTAGAAGACACGCCATTTTGTAACGACCGCCAGATGTTTGCCGGTACGCTCGCTAGTAAGGATATGTCTAACCCTACTTATGACGACTATCCTAGCTTGAACAATAATTTCCCTGATTACGGATCATCGTTCTTTATGGGGGCTCAGACTTACTATGAAGAATTTTCGATCGCAAACTATCGTCCAAATCTTGGTTGTGACAATGTTCGCGACACCTTCACGGTTAGCGACCAGATCGGTAATGGTAAGCTTACTTACCCAGTTGCGCTTGCAACAGGCACCGAACGTCTCTTGAATGGTACCGGTTTTGATTCATACTATTATCCAGACGATGCAGTAAACACTAGCGGTACGACGATGACTCCGCTCATGATTTCGGATACTGACTGGAATAGTTTAGGCGGCGGCGTCTATATGGACGAAGGTAGTTCTTCTTCGACCGCGCAGCAGAGCAACTGGTATTATCCAGTCGTCTCCTTAAAGTATGGCGCCGTAATTTCTAGCGGTACTGGTTCGCTCGCTGATCCATACGTCATTCAATAATCTCTTACCTCTATAATTTCACTCGCATTTGTGCTAAAATAATAGATTATGAATGCAAGTGAAGTACGCCAAAAATATCTCGATTTTATGAAATCAAAAGGGCATGTCCAAATTGCCCCAGCACCACTCGTGCTCGAAAATGACCCGACAACTCTATTTACTGGTTCCGGCATGCAGCCGCTCTTGCCATATTTGCTCGGCAAGGCGCATGACGACGGCACCCGTTTGACCGATTCGCAGCCATGTTTGCGTCTCCAGGATATTGAAGATGTCGGCGATCCACGTCACACGACTGTCTTCGAGATGCTTGGCAACTGGTCGCTCGGCGATTATTTTAAAGAGGAACAGATTCGTAATTTCTTCACTTTCTTGACTAAAGAAGTTGGTCTCAACCCAGAAAAAATCTACGTCACTTGTTTTATTGGCAACGAAAAATATGGCATTCCTCGCGATGATGAGGCTGCCAAGATTTGGCAAGAGGTCTTCAAAGAGGCTGGCATCGAGGCAAAAATTGCCGAGATTAATACGGCCGAGAATGGCGACAAGCGCGGTATTCGCGAAGGTGAGCGCATCTTATTCTATAACGATAAAGAAAACTGGTGGTCTCGTGGTGGTGGTATTGAAACCACGCCAATCGGCGACCCATGCGGTCCAGACTCCGAGGTCTTCTACGATTTTGGCGAGGACAAGCAGGATGTCGAAAAATATGGCCAGAGCCACCCGGCTTCTGATGGTGCTCGCTTCATGGAGATTGGCAACCAGGTCTTCATGCAGTATCGTCGCAAAGAAGACGGTTCTTTCGAAGAACTAGAGAAGAAGAATGTCGACTTCGGTGCTGGTCTCGAACGCATCACGGCTGCATCAATGGATTCTTATGACGTCTTCCAGATTTCGCTTTTGAAGCCAATTATCGATAAGCTCGAAAAACTTTCTGGTAAATCCTATGCCGATAATACTGCTGAGATGCGCATTATTGCCGACCATCTTCGCGGCGCTTATCTCTTAACTGCTCAGGGTCTCAAGCCTAGCAATAAACAGCAGGGTTATGCTCTCCGTCGCTTGATTCGCCGCGCTATTCTCAAGGCGCTCAACCTTGGCATCGAGAATGATTTTCTCCCAGGCATTTTGCCAATGATTGCAGAAAACTACAAAGATCTTCCAGATAGCATTTTAACTGACCGCGAAGGTGTGCTTGATACACTTAATCGCGAGGAGCAGGCTTTCCGCCGCACGCTTCGCCGCGGCATGAAAGAGCTTAATCGCCTCAAAGAGAAAGGCCTTACCGGCAAAGAATTATTCATGCTTCAAGACACCTACGGCTTTCCACTTGAGCTTAGCGTTGAAGAGGCGAAGCGTCAGGGAATTGAGCTAAGTAATGACTGGCAAAAGGAGTTTGACGCCGCCCTCGCCGAGCAGCGCGAGCGCAGCCAGACTGCTTCAAAGGGTATGTTCAAGGGTGGTCTCGAAGATCATGGTGAGATGTCGACTAAGTACCACACTGCAACCCATCTCTTGCTTGCTGCTCTCCAGCAGCTCATTGATCCGGGTATTTGCCAGAAAGGTAGTAATATTACCGCTGAGCGCATGCGTCTAGATTTTAACGTCGACCACAAGCTTGAAAAAGACGAACTTCAGAAACTTGAAGATCAGGTAAACGCTTGGATCAAGGCCGACCTTCCAGTCGTTCACGACGAATATGACAAAGCTTACGCGCGCGATATTCTGAAGGCGCACGGTAGCTTCTGGGATAAGTATCCAGAGAAATTGACTGTCTATACAATCGGTGATTTCGATAAGCCAACCTCTCGCGAGGTTTGTGGCGGTCCTCACGTCGAGCATACTGGCGTACTCGGTCATTTCAAAATTAAGAAAGAAGAAGCTTCTTCGGCTGGCATTCGCCGTATTAAGGCTATCTTAGAGGACTAATGATGAATATTCGCAATGTCGCAGAAAAAGATTTGCCCGACGTTGTAGATATTCAAATTGCCGGCTGGCGCACTGCTTACCGCGGTATTATCGACGACGAAATTCTCGATACACTAAATCGCGAAGAGCGCCTGGCGCGCCGCCAGAAAGATTGGCGCGACACTGGTTTTATTGTCGCTGAGAAAGATGGGAAAGTTGTCGGTTTTTGTCGCTATATCGATAATAATTCCTATTCATCGGACTACGATGTTGATTGCGAATTGATGGCGATTTATCTTAGGCCCGACGTCAAGCGCCAAGGCATTGGCTGCAAGCTTTTTAACTACGTAACAGACGAATTCCGTCGACAGGGTAAAAAGAAAATGATTCTTTGGTGTCTGAAGGACAACCAGGCCTCGTGCCGTTTCTATGAGGCGATGGGCGGCACGCTTGGTGGCGAGAAAACATTCGAAACTGGCGGTAAAACATTTCCAGAAATCGCTTATCTCTACGACTTGTAAATCTGCTACAATTAAAGTATGAATAAGCTCGTGAAACGCGGCCTCAAGGCCTACAATATTTTCCTCAAAAATAAGATTGCAGGCTCTCTGATGATGCTGATCCCGGGCCTAATGATGACTTTTGCCGCGATTCAAGGGAATGGCAACGATACGAAGTCGCTCCCGCTCATGATTTTGATTGCTGGCGCGGTTTTCGCGCTCTGGGCTTTTTATCGTCTGGGCTACATTAAGGCCGGCATTGATTCACTTAAGAATTCGCGCAAAGAACGTCCAGATTGGCGCGGCTTTTTCTTGCAGCTCGGCGAAGCGATTATCTATCTCATTATTGCTGCACTTGGCGTCTATTTGCTCATGAACGAGCATCTGACAAATAAGATTCTTAATCTCATGGCCGGCGGCTTCACGACCTTCAACGGTATTATGGGCGTCGTCTCGACGATTAAGCATCGCGACAATCGTGATTTTCGTTGGAAATTTGTTCTCGTTTTGACACTCTTCGAGCTCGTCTGGGGTATTTACTTTATTATCGCCTCCGACTCAATCGGCATTAGTAGCTATCTTATCATGGGTATTATTACGACAATCGCCGGCGTTCTCGCTGTTGCAACCTCGCTAAACGAGCAGACGATCAAAGATACGCTCGAAGATGCCGATAAGATTGCCAAGACTCTGAAGGGCGAAGAAGACGAAAAAGCCGAAGCTCTTCCTGAGAAAACCGAAGAATAATAAGCTCTACCTCTTTACAAAATAGCTAAAGTATGCTATAATATAGCCATATCTAGTTATTGATATAACAGAGGTGGATATGAGAGTGTGGACTAAAAAAGGAAAGATTTGTCTATTTTTGACAATTTTTGCTGCGCTCGCTGCCATCTTCTTCTTGATTTGGCTCAAAACTGACTGGCAAATGCTTAAAGATGAACAAAAAGGACGCAATTATAAGCCGTCGGCAAAAATGACCGAGATTGCGAATGAATTAAATTTGACCAGAAAAGGACGCGCGGTGTTTTATGCCGCTCAGCCCACACTTCAAGACGAGGCCCAGTTCAATCAAAAGTGTGGCCAGGATGGCGGCAAGACTTACACCCTTGGCTGTTATTACGATGATGGCAGCGAGCATATAGATATTTTCGATAACGGTCTTAGTTCGCTGAATAATGAACATATTTCTTTCGACTTCAATACGCAGCGCACCGTGACTGTTCTTCATGAGATGCTTCATGCTGTCTATGCCCGCCTCGATAATCAATCTGAAATCTGTGCGGAGCTAAAGACAATTGTTCCGAACTATTCTCAAATGCAAAGCGAATTGTCGCTATATAGTGAATCTCAGTATTGTACGGAAGCCTTCGCGCGTGTTGGTAGTGAGCATGCTGACGCTCTTGGCGATACGAAACTCGCAAAAATCTATCGCGAATATTTCTCGCCAAATGATGCTTTGATTGCTAAACAGGCGCAAAATGAGATGCAGCTCACTATCCTAAACAACAGAATCGACGCTTCGCGCCAGACTCTCGCAGCTGAAAAAACTCGCATTGATTCACTGATTTCGAATAAATCTCGTTTAACTAATTCGGCGATCAATAGCTACAACCAACTCGTTTCCGAGCACAATGCGCTCGCGAAAGAATTGCGCGCCGTCTATCGTAATCTCGATAGCGAACGTGTCGCCTCGCTCTAAAAGTGTTATAATAATAACATGAGCATTATTTCTCGCGGCAAAGAGATTGCCGCCAAAGCTACTGGCGCACCGACTGGCAAACAGAAAAATCCAGATAATTATTTACTAGCGCTAGATATTGGCACCGAGTACGTAAAGGCATTGATTGCGAAAAAGAGCAAAACTATGCTCAAAGTTGTTGGTGTTGGCAAAGCTCACGAGGCGCCAACGAATATGTATTCTGGCGCGATTGCGGATATTGAAGGGGTTGTTCAGACTTGCGAAGAGGCACTGAGTAAGGCTGAAGAGATGGCTGGCGTTCGCGCCCAAGAAGTTGTCATTGGCATTGCCGGTGAACTCATTAAGGGGAATACGGCTTCGATTAAATATCGCCGCGCCGACGCAAGCAAGCCAATTACTGATGCTGAAATGGAGCATATTATTAAACAGGTTCAGCAAAAGGCTGGCGAGCGCGCTCGTCGCGAGGTTGCACTTGAGACTAACAATAAGGACGTTGAAGTTCGTCTGATTAATTCTGCGCTCGTTTCACTCCGCATTGATGGCTATAAGGTTTCCAACCCGATTGGCTTTAAGGGCAAAGAAGTCGTTGTTCAAATCTATACGGCTTTTGCGCCGCTCGTACATATCTCAGCAATCGAGCGTGTTTGCGATGAGTTAGAACTTGATCTTGTGACGGTTGCGGTTGAGCCTTTTGCAGTTTGTCGTGCTTGTCTCGGCGATGATGTTGAGTCGAATTTCTCTGGTATCGTAATGGATATCGGTGGTGGTACTACAGACATCGCGATTGTTGATGACGGTGGCGTCGAGGGTACGAAGATGTTTTCACTCGGTGGCCGTAGCTTCACGCATCAAGTCGCACAGCGCCTTGGTTTAAGTTTTGAAGATGCCGAGAAGTTGAAACTCCTTGCCGATTCGCCAAAAATGAAGCCTGAAATTCATAAAAAATATGAAGCCGCGATTGAGCGCAATCTCGAGGTTTGGCAATCCGGCGTTGAGCTCGCTATTGAGGAATTTGATCAGCTTGAGACTCTTCCGGGCCAGATTCTGCTATGTGGCGGCGGCGCTGGCTTATCAGAGATCCCGGAGCTACTCGCGACTGGCGATTGGTATCAGGACCTTCCGTTCGCTCGTCGGCCAATTGTTAGTATTATTGAGCCTGACATGATTGAGGGGATTGAGAATGTCACCGACCGCGAACTTGATCATACTTTTGTAACCGCTATGGGCCTGCTACGTGTTGGCATGGATACGCTTGTTGGCGTACCAGAAAATGGCAGCCTTAAAGCAAAGCTCTCAAAACTTCTAAAGAATTAGTATATTTTTTGCGAACTTCCGAAAGATTTTTCGTTGCCACATAGGTACTTCTGAACTTCCGAAAACATAACGAACTTCCGAAAGCACTATATATAGCCTTCGCCGCCGAACCTTCGTCAGTTCGTGATGTCTTCGGAAGTTGCGAAGTAGGGGAGTATGGCGTAAAAAATCTTCGGAAGTTCAAACGGTTCGTAAAAAAACTAATCAGCGCGCGGAACTTCTACGAATTTGCCGGTTTCCAAACCATCTAAGCTATAGCGCCCAAAATTCGTACGGTGTAGGGCAATAACTTTATAACCCAGCGCATCGAAGGTGCGGCGAATCTGGCGATTGCGACCCTCGCTCATCGTAATACGCCAAAACGTTCGATTATCATCAAGCTTCTCAAGGCCGAGTTTGCTCGGCCCATCAGGCAACTGTACACCAAAATCGGCAATCATTTGCTGATGGAGCGGTTCAAGCGCGCGATCAAGGCGCACTTCATAAATCTTTGTCTTCACGAAGCTCGGATGTGTCATACGAAAAGTAAAATCGCCGTCATTTGTCAGTAAAATCAAACCAGAAGAATCTTTATCGAGGCGTCCGACGCTTTTTAATGCCTGATATTTTTCTGGCAGCAATTCATAAATCGTCGGCGTCTCACCCTGACGTTTACGACTGCAGACATAATTGACGGGTTTATTGAGCGCGATATAAATTAGTTTATCGGGAACAATTTTTTTGCCATCAACAATAATAGTATCCTTTTCGGATATGCGTCCTCCGATTTCTGCTGGCTTATTATTGACCAAGACTTTGCCAGCAGATATCAGATTATCGGCTTCTCGGCGAGAAACTCCGAGATTCGTTGCAATATATTTATTTAATCTAAGCATTTTCCATTGGTTCAGCTGGTGCTGGAGCTTGCTCTGGCGCAGCTGCGGGCATTGCCTGTGCTTGCTGAGTTAGCGGATCATCTTTTAGATCTTCACTCATGCGTGCCGCCATTGAATCTGGTGCGACTTGTCCATCTTGCTGCATGTCATGGCTAAGCGCATTTGCAAGGTTCTGTGCATATCCAGGCTGAATTGAATCTGGATCCGGCTCTTCTTCGGAGAATGCTTCTTCCTCTTGCTCTTGCGTTGGGCGACTCTGCTCAGTTGGAACATTGCCGAGTAGTTCATCCATCTTGCGCTCCATTTCTTCGCGCTGCTGTTCAGTATTCGTGTCGTGGAGCGGTTGAATTACGCGCTCGCCACCTTGTTCGCCGCTGGGCGTAACTGGTGTTGGGCCTTGTGGTGCCGGCGCGGCAGCGATTGGCGCCGGAGTACTAGGTGCTGCAGGAACTCCTGCGGCCTGCGGTGCGACAGGAGCTGGCACTGCAGCCGGCTGTGCGGCAGGAGCTGGATTAAAATTTGCGTTTGGAGCCTGTGGCGCTTGTGGCGCTGCTGGCTGCGGAGCTGGAGCTGGAGCGTTTGGAATAATTGGTTGAGGTGCTGCGGCCGGTTCTGGAGCATTAGGAATGATTGGCTGAGGAATTGGAGCCGGTGCTGGTGCTGGAGTCGGTGCTGGTGCTGGAGCTGGCGCTACTGGCTGCGGAATTGGTGCAGGAGCTGGAGCTGGTGTAGCTACTGGCGCTGGCGCCGGTGCCGGTGCTGGTGCTGGAGCTGGCGCAGCAGCTGGTGCTGGAGTTGCCGAGGCAGCGACATCGAGATTTGTTGCCGCATTTGCGGTTGGCTTGTCGCCGAGAACTTCATGAACGGTATTAATAACATCTTCGATGCCAACCTGGGATTTGACGAGATAGCGGTCTGCGCCAAGACTCTCGCCGCGCATGCGCTGATCGTCGCTCGAGAGAGCGGTCATCATGATTACCTTGATATTGCTAGTCTCTGGCGTCGAACGCAAAATATCTAGCATGTCAAAACCAGAAATTTTCGGCATCATTACATCCGAAACGATTAGTTCTGGCTTTTCTTGAACGGCGAGTGCGAGTGCCTCCTCACCATCGCCGGCGGAAACAATATCGTAACCTTCAGCGACCAGCCTAATGCTGTAAATCTCTCGCAAGGACTTGTCGTCCTCGACTAACATAATCTTGGTCATAGTTATTTTTATTTTATAACACTTATGCTAAAAAAACCACCGCAAAAGCGGTGGATTTTTATACATTTGTCGGTGGTGTCGGAGCGGTTGGTATAATCGGCGCGGCTTCTGGCGTCATATTTGGCGCACCGCCCGCCACGAAGGCTTGAACGGCTTGATCGTGTGAGGCTAAATTGCTCTGCATCTTTTGTTGATTCTCAAACAGGAATCGTTGCTGATCGTAAGATTCTTTACTAAGGCGCGGAAGCATCACGATAAAGCGCGAACCTTTACCTTGCTCGCTTTCGACCCAAATCTTGCCACCCATCAATTCAACGCGTTGTTTAACGAGCGCAAGCCCTAGACCGGTTCCGCCAATTTCGCGCGTATCGCTATTATCGACACGATAGAACTTCTGGAAAATATGCTCAGTCTCATCACGCGGAATACCGATGCCAGTATCTTCTACGATGATTTGAACATTGTATTCGTCAGCCTTCACATTTACAGTAATCCAGCCAGCTGGCGTATATTTAATCGCATTCTCGATCAAGTTATTGACGATTTCCTGCAGAAAGTCGCGATCGATGCTAGCATAAATAACCTGCGAAATATTTAGCCCGCCAACCTGATTCTCGGCGTTATTCGAGCCAAACTGGTAGCTCAAGCCCTTAGCCTGAATATTTGGCAGCTGTGCATCTGCATATTCTTTAACGACACTAACAATTTCGACTGGCTCCATGTGGGTGCGAACTTTACCCTCATCAAGTTTAGTAGTATCGAGTAAATCTTGGAAGAGCCGCCCAAGATGTTGCGAAGATTCATGCGCCTTATTAAGATATTGCATCGCGCGCGCATCAATTGTAGCGGTAGCCGGATTCATTGCGAGCCCAAGGTAGCCCTCAATGCTCGCGACTGGCGTACGCATCTCGTGGCTTGCAGTAGAAATGAAATCCATGCGCTCGCGCTCTTCTTCGAGTTCTTTTGCGATGTCGCGGAAAGTCACGACGACGCTCGAGCCTGGACCATTTGTCGGTGCGACGATTAGGGAAACAGGTATTGTCTTATTGCTGCCGACGGTAACGATGCTCAAATCGCGCTTTTCGGCGACCTCGCCACTCTTAATACAATTTGGAATTGGATTAAAGTTTTCAGTAATACGATTTCCGGATTTATCAAAAAGGTTAATACCTGATTCATAATTCAGCCCAACTAATTCATCAGTGCTTTTGCCGAGCATGACGCTCGCCATTGGGTTCGCCAATACGATATTGCCGTCTGGACCAACAATTAGAACGCCCTCGCGAATCGACTTGAGTACGAGTTCGCTTAGTTCTTGGCCGCTGCCGGATTGTGCGGCGCTTCCGCACACCATTGGCGCCATTGCGACGGTTGCTTGATTTTCGGTTTTTTTCTTAAATAAGCCCATTGCTTCTATTTTACCACAAGCGCATTTCTCTGGTATAATAATTACTATGAATAAAGATGTCATCTATATCGAGCCAGAGCAGGATATCACTGATATTCTTGCTAACATCAAGGCTTCGAAGCACAAGATTATTGCGCTCGTCCCGCCAAAGAAGGCTGGTGTTTTACGTAGCGCGGTCAACTTTAAACTTATTGCAAAAACTGCTAAGCAGAATGAAAAAACCGTTGTATTAATTACGGCCGATGAATCACTTCGCCGTCTTGCTGGAAGCGTTGCAATGCCGATCGCGAAGAGTCTTCAGAGTAAGCCGCAGCTTCCAAGCACTGAGGATGCTGAAGAATTTGGCGAGGAAGACGACACGATCGAGGAGCCGGAAGCGCCAAAGCCGAAGGCTGTTCCTGTTGCACAAGCTGTCAAGGTTACTCCAAAAAAGCCTGCCACCCCAGTAGAAGATGACATTATTGAGGGTGAGCCAGAGCCGGAAGAGGAAAAGCCGAAGACGAAGAACGAAAAGAATCTCGCCAAGATGAAGGGCGCCAAGATTCCAAATATCAAGAAATACCGCAAATTCATTATTATCGGCGCAGCTGCGCTTGTCGTGATTATTGTTTTCAGCCTCTGGGCGAACTTGATTGCGCCGTATGCAAAGATTTCTGTCAAGGTCCACACTACTGCTCAGAACTTTACCGAAAAGGTAACTTTCGTCGAAGACGAATCGAAGGCTGACGCAAAAGCGGGCATCTTCTTCCTTGAGAAAAAGACTGTCACTAAGAAAGCGGAAGGCGACTTCGAGGCTACTGGCGAAGTCGACAAGGGCACGAAAGCTAGCGGCACAGTTACGATTACTTTGCCTGCCGGAAAACCACTAAAAGACAAAAAGACGATCTCTATTCCTAAGGATGCCACCTTTACTATAAACGGGAAAATATATGTCGTGACGGAAGGGAAGTCTATTCCTATTCAGCAAGTTTCTCCTGGAAATTATAACGAATACTGGGTATTTTGCAGTAATTCATCTCTTGATCCATGTTCGAAAAATGCTATTACTTCCGGATCTATTCCTGTAGTAGCGAAAGAAAATGGTGATTCATATAATGTTGCGGCTGCAACAAGCGGTATCTCTAGTAGCGTTTCAATTCCGGGCGAGTATACTGTTTCCAGCACCGCAATGACTGGCGGCTCTAGTAAGATTGTTAAAGTTGTTTCCAAAGAAGACGTTGAGGGTGCATCGAGCAAACTGATCACTGGCAACGAATCAAATGAAGCTCGCGATGAGCTAAAGAGCGAGCTTGGCGATGAATATATTCTTCTTGGCAACATGGACCAGGGCGATCCAAAGATTACTACTTCTCCTAACCTCAATGAAGAGGTCGGCGACAATGTTACGCCAAAAATCATTAAAGAAGTTACCTATACGATGTATGCGGTCAATCGCGAGCAGGTTAAGACTTATATTACTGAGGTTGTAAGCGCAAATCTTGGCGATGACACGCAGGAGATTTATGATACTGGCATCGATAAAGCTTTCTTTGAGGCATTCCAGAATTCCAAGGATGACAGCTCAGCTAAGCTAAAAACCACGACCAAGACTGGTCCACGCGTTACTGACGAAATGATTCGCGAGAAGGCGCTCGGCAAGAAGACTGGCGAAGTTCAATCTCTTCTTAAGTCTATTAAGGGCGTCTCTGAAGTTAAGGTTAATACGAGCTACTTCTTTGTTACGACTGTTCCTGACGACACGAACAAAGTTGAAATTAATATCGAAAACGAAGAGTAATGCGAATTTTAGCACTTGATGTAGGCACCAAGCGTATCGGCGTAGCGTTCGCCGATACTGCCGTGCGCATTGCAATTCCGCGCGGAATGATTCCGGTTGATGGCAGTGAATTCGCCGAAATCGCCAAGCAATTCCGTCTCGAAAAAGCAGACATTATTGTTTCTGGCAGCCCGCGTAATAACAGCGGCGAAGAAACTCGTCAAACCGAATCGGTCCGTCAATTCATCGATGGGCTGAAACAGTATTTTGTTGAGCAGGGCAATGCAGAACCAAAGGTGTTCTTTCAAGACGAGTCGTACACGTCAATTACGGCGGAAGAATTACTAAAGCCGACTCGCGCTGACCGCAAGGCCGGCAAAGTTGACGAAGAGGCGGCTGCGGTTATCTTGCAAGATTTTCTCGAACGTCCAGATCTAAAAGAGATCGAGGAAAAGCTGTAATGAAGAAACGTATTTTGAAGCGCATTGGCTATATTGCTGCGATTGTCGTTTTGTTATTAATTATTGCCGGCGCCGGCGCGGTAATTTGGTATCAATCAAATATTACTGCAATTTATGACGTCAAATGCACAACCAAAGAATGTGAGTCGCAGAAGTTTGTCGTCGCTCAGGGCGAAGGCGCTTCGCAGATTGCCGACAAACTCGAGCAAGCTGGTCTCATTAAATCTGCCTTTGCGTTTCGCATTTATTTGACGATTCAGGCCGACAATAAGAATCTTCTTCCTGGCGAATATTATTTCAGCAAGAATATGTCTGTCGAGCAAATCGTAAAGTCGCTTAATACTGGCATCGTTGCGCGCACGGTTACGATTACTTTTCTCCCTGGCGAAACGATTCGCGCTACCCGTAAGAAGCTGATTGATGCTGGATTTGCTGAGACCGAAGTTGACGAAGCGCTAGGAAAGCAATATAATCACGAACTACTCAAAACAAAGCCGAACGACGCCTCGCTTGAGGGCTATATTTGGGGTGATACTTACGAATTTTATGCCGACTCGAAAGTCGAGGATATTCTTAAAGCGCTCTTTGACCAGATGCTGAAGGTCGTAAAAGAAGAAGATCTAGTCGCAAAATATCAAGCGCGCGGACTAACATTACACCAAGGCGTTACGCTCGCTTCGGTAGTTCAGCGTGAGGCTCCGGCAAAATATGAAGAGCAACGCCATGTCGCACAGGTATTCTTAACTCGTTACGCACGCGGCATTGCGCTTGGTTCCGATGCTATTATCGCTTATCGCGCAGACCAGATTAATCCGTATCGCGATAAAGGCGACATGTCCTACCTTACTTCGATTGATTGCCCATGGAATTCGCGTCGCTGCGTTGGTTTGCCGCCAACGCCGATATCTTCGCCGGGACGCAATGCGCTCAAGTCTGTCGCCGACCCTACTGACACGCAAGATCTCTATTTCCTTACTGGCGACGACGGTAACATGTACTATGCGACTACCGAAGCGCAGCATAATGAAAACGCTCGCTTGTACTGCAAGGAGCTCTGCAAGATCCTCTAAATTATGCTATAATGGTTATGCGGGGATAGGCTTAAAAATGGGCGCCTATTAACACTCTATCTATGAAAAGATTTCAACTATTATTGACAAAAATATTACCTTATTTAGCAGCGTTTTTGATTGCTTTTGCGCTAATGTATATCGGCTCGCAGAATAACAATCAGGGCATCAAGGCACCAATTGCAGCCGTCTTTAATGACGCCAGCTTTTCTGTGACTGCTGATCAGATTTCTGAGACTTATACGGTTGCCGATATTGCCAATACGGTCACTTTGCCATCGGCTGCGACTATCGCTGAAAACTATGTTACGGTTAATGCGATTTATGAGAGTACCGGTACGACTAGCACGTCTGGCACGGTGATTGTTAAACCAAGTATTATCGATACCTCTAACCTTAGCCGTGGCGTTATCACGCATACGGTCGAACAGGGCGAAAACATCGATTCTATCCTAAAGAAATACAAGCTCACTGGCGTTACGAAGGACCAGGTACGCTGGAGTAACGGTATGAAGACCGAAGAACTAACTGTTGGTCAGAAGCTATTGATACCTAGTGTTCCAGGTATTGTATATATTGTAAAGAATGGTGACAACTACTACGGTATCGCCGAGAAGTACAAGTCTGATCATGACGAAATAATTGCACGTAACGACCTTGAGAATACTGAGATTCGCGAGGGCATGGTACTCTTGCTACCTGGCGGCGAACTGCCGGAGACTGAGCGTCCAGAATATGTCGCACCAAAACCAAAACCAAGCACAAATACTGGCGGCGGCAACAACACTCGTCGCGGCGGCGGTTATTCTTACTCATATGTTACAGACTCTGGCATGCGCCATAATCTCTTTATGGTTCAGAGCTATGCTTATTGGAAGGATATGTATTACGCAACAAAGAGCTGGAATAACCCAGGCGCATTCGGTAACTGTACTTGGTTCGCTTGGTACTGGCGTCGCGCAAATATGCCGTCTAACTACTGGCTCCCAACTGGTACGCTCGGCAATGCACGCAGCTGGAATACCACTCTCGCTGCGCGCGGCTTCCCAGTCGGCAAGGAGCCTGCTTACGGTGCGGTTGTCCAGACTGCTACGAGCGGTTACGGCCACGTTGGTGTCGTCGTCGGTGTTAATCCAGGCGTAAATATTACAATCCAGGAAATGAACTACGCTGGCCCGAACGGCAAGCTAAACATCGTTTATCAGTCGACTATTGATTGGTCTAATGCCGTTAAGTTTAATTATATTTACGGACGCTAGTTAAACAGCCGCCTCCTGCGGCTGTTTTTATCTCTTGACAACCGGGCATAAGGAAATTATAATAAGCATAACAATTTTGCAAAATAAATAGGTCAAACAAAGTCAAAAATGAAGCGTTTCGAATCCATGTCGCTAAAGAAGAAGCGTGCTCTCGCTATTGCTGGTGTTAGCGCTGTGATTCTTGCGGTTGGTGGCACAATTGCGTACAACCAAACGGTTGCAGTCTTTAATAATAAATTTAATCTAGTCGGCGACAACATTAAAGCAATTGATATTGTTCCGCCTGTTGACGATTGGCAACCATGTGAAGAGTATCCAAAAACTGCAGTCGTAAAGAACGAGAATGATACTCCGCGCTATGTTCGCATGAAGATTAATGATTACTGGCGTGTTAAGAATAGTGCGCAAACTGACCATGAAACTTCCGACCTTCCGATGACCTGGACCGATGGAACTGGTACACATAAATATGCCTTTTATAACACCCAGAATGACGACAAATGGAGTCTTGAGAGTGACGGTTACTATTACTATTACCAGCCACTCGCTGGCGGTGCTACGACCGAATCGCTTCTAAAGTCTGCCGAATTCAACTGTGACGTTAACTTGGCCGGCGAAATGACCTATAGTCAAGATGGTCATGTCGCTCAGAATACCCAATCTAATTATTCCGATTCCGAGTATCATATCTATGTGATCTTTGAGACGAGCGATGTTCCGTTCCCACCTCCAGGACATACTGTAGATTGTAATAGTAATATTCTGTACGATGCAATTGCCTGTCAGACGAATGGTCCAGACGATAATGTCGACTTCCGCGGTAATGTTTCGTCGGCTGTCGGCAATGGTAACGGCGTAAATACTTTGTCTGCTCATCAAAATGATAGCTACCCAGTATATTACTATCGCGGCGACATCGAAAACAACTATGTTATCTTCGCCGATAAATGTTGGCGTGCGATGCGCACTACCGGTACCGGTGGCGTAAAGCTCGTCTATAACGGCGTTTTGAACTACGGCATGTGTGTCGACTTCGTTAATGTCGCAAATGGTATGCCGCCATTCATTCCGGACAGTGGCTTTGATCTGTTATATAACAACTATACTAATGCGCATACGGATACAACTGGCGGTCAATATGCCCCGCACTTAGGCGGCTTCATGCATACTGATCTTGATAAGCTGAACAACAATACTCATTATGGTGAATTCCCAGTTGGTAAAAATGCCGAGTGGAATGGTAGTGAGTATGTTCTACAAGATACGATCATGCGCACTGTGACTACGCTCGGTGGTACGGGATATGAAATGTATCGCTTCTATTGTCCAGACTTCGAAAGCTCGCACTGTAGTGAAGTTGTGTTCTCTCTGTCCTATGATAATGGCGCTCACCGCTGGTATATATTAAGAGATGGCAAGCGCTATGAAGATTATGCACATGAAAACAATATTGCATCAGATGCTAAGGATTATCTAGATGGCTGGTTTGAGAGTAATCTCTTGAGCTACCAGAGCCAACTCGAAGATACGCAATTCTGTAATGATAGAAGTTATGACCTTGATTACTTCTACTCGGACGATTACTATAACCCACACATGTACTTCGATGTCTATTATCGCAATAACTATACGGCGGCAAAGGCGGACAAATTCGGTCCATCAGTTGATTGCGTGGATAATCGTGATGCTTTCACGACGAGCTCAGCGAATGGCAATGGCGCATTGACTTACCCAATCGGTATGATCACGGCCGATGAAGCAACCTTGGCTGGCATGCAGAAAGACGGCGGCTCTGGCGAGAAGACTTGGCTATATGTAAAGGTTAATACTAGAGGCTGTACTTGGACTATGAGCCCATCGCAATTCGTTTATGACGAGCTCTCATACTGTTCTTACCTATTTCCGAAATCTACTACAACCTCAACGAACAACGTTGGCCGCATCCAACCAGTTATCTCGCTAAAGGAAGGCACAACTTTCTCCTCAGGCGATGGTACCTTGGCTACGCCGTATGTTATTGGCCAATAGTGGTTAGCATTGACAAAACGCACTGCTTAAACTATAATAAGCTTAAGCTATTTACGTAAAAATAAACAGGTCAAAAGGTCAAAATGAAGCGTTTCAAAAATACTTCGCTAAGCAATAAGCGAAAACTCGCTATTGCTGGTGTAGGTTTGGCAGTTCTCGCAGTTGGTGGCACAATTGCGTACAACCAAACGGTTGCAGTCTTTAATAATAAATTTAATCTCAAGGGTGACGAAATTGAGGCAGTCGATGTTGTTCCACCAGTTGACCATTGGCAACCATGTGAAGAGTATCCAAAAACTGCAGTCGTGAAGAATAAAAACGACACTCCTCGCTACGTAAGAACAAAGATCGTTGACTACTGGCGCGTACAAAACAGCCAACAAACTGACCATGAAACTTCCGACCTTCCGATGACCTGGACTGATGGTTCTGGCACTCATAAATACGCTTTCTATAACCTCCAGAATGAAGATAAGTGGACGCTTGCTGCTGATGGCTACTATTACTACAATGATCCGCTCGCTCCTGGCGCTACGACCGAATCGCTTCTAAAGTCTGCCAAATTCAACTGTGATGCTAACTTGGCCGGCGAAATGACCTATAGTCAAGATGGTCATGTCGCTCAGAATACCCAATCTAATTATTCCGATTCCGAATATCATGTCTATGTGATTTTTGAAATAAAAGACATTCCATTTCCTCCTCCACAGCATATTGCAGATTGTAGCGATAAAGTACTTTATGATACTATCGCCTGCCTAACGAATGGTCTCGATACGAACATTGACTTTAGTGAAAGTGGTACAGAGTCGAACGGCCTCGGTGTTAATACCTTGGCGGCTCATGCTAACGATAATTATCCAGTCTATTATTATCGTGGAGGCACGGTTGATAACCACGTCTTATTTGCCGGCTATTGTTGGCGCGCACTACAGACGACAGGTACTGGTGGCGTGAAGCTTGTCTATAATGGCCAATCATATAATATTAATGGCGAAACGATTTGCCCTGATTTTAGCGACAGCGCGACATCTTATATGCCACCTGCATTAACCGGCCCAACTGGCAGCTGGTATCGTATCTACTCGTCTGGTACCGTAAATAATCTTGGCGGCCATTATGCTCCTCATGTGGGCGGCTACATGTATCATCCGCTAGAGCAGGCGCCATCATTAGAGCCGGATCGTACGATGGGCACAGACGTGACTTGGGATGGCACGAACTATACCCTCGTTGATCCGTACACGATTTACGCATCACAAGTGACTCCAGACAGTATAATTAACACCCATCGTTATTATTGTGAAGACCAAGTAAGTACGACTTGCAGTAGAGTAGCTTATAACCTCGATTACAATATTTATATCCATCGCTATATACTCGAAAACGGCCAGAAATACGACGATGCGATGCATGCTAATGATGTAGCCTCTGAAGCAAAGACGGCCTTTGAGGAGTGGTATGAAAGAAAACTGCTTACTTACAGCAATCAGATTGAAGATACGGTTTATTGCAATGATCGTACTCTTGCTGGCGACGGCCTTGGTGACTATGACTATATGTATAAAATGAAATACAACGTCTATGTGCGCAACAAGGAGACATATAAGCCGAGCGTGGACTGTATTGATAAAAGAGACGCCTTTACGGTAAGTAGCACTATTGGGAATGGTGCCAATAATTATCCGATCGGCACGTTGACGGCGGATGACGTAACTTTGGCGAGCGACGACGGTTATCTAGTTGCGGCGCATGCTCAAAGCACTTGGACAATGAGTCCATATCATGTCGACAATGACGAATTTGCCTTCTTTAACTATCTATACGGACAAGGTTTGAGTTCTCAGCAATACGAAAACGGTATTCTTCGTCCGGTAATCTCACTCAAAGAGGGGACTCGCTATACTACTGGCGACGGCAAGACGAACTCTCCATTCGTAATCGAATAGCTGTTTGCGCTATAATTAAAGTATGTCAGAAATCAAATGCCCAAAGTGTGGGACTACTTTTAAGGTTGACGATTCGAGCTATGCGGATATTTTGAGTCAAGTTCGCGGAGCGGAATTCGAGGCCGAACTTCATGCTCGTCTTGAAGAGGCGAAGAAACAGGCTGTAACCGATCAGAAACTGAGCGCAGCAAAACTCGAAGCTGAAATCGAAAAGCTTAAAAATGAGCTAAAAAATACTGATACCGAGAAGAAGCTCGCGATCGCTGAGGCGATTGCGCCAATTGAAAGGCAACGCGATAAGCTCGAAAACGACCTCAAGCTGAAGGAGGCGGAAGCTAAGGCAAACGAAACTGCGCTAGTCGAGAAATACAAAGGTGCTATTGAGGTAAAGAACGAAGAAATTGAACGTCTTAAAGATATGAAGGCGAAGCTTAGTACTAAGATGGTCGGCGAAACGCTCGAGCAGCATTGCCAGAATAGTTTCAATCAGATTCGTATGGCTGCCTTTCCGAGTGCTTATTTCGAAAAGGATAACGATGCGCGTACCGGTAGTAAAGGTGACTATATTTTCCGCGAGTGCGACGAGCAGGGTAATGAAATAATCTCGATTATGTTCGAGATGAAGAATGAAAACGAGACCACTGCAACTAAGCATAAAAATGAAGATTTCTTTAAAGAACTTGATAAGGATCGCAACGAAAAGAAGTGCGAATATGCTGTTCTCGTGAGTATGCTCGAGGCTGATAGTGAACTATATAATACTGGCATCGTTGATGTCTCATATAAATACGAAAAGATGTATGTTGTTCGTCCGCAATTCTTTATCCCGATTATTACGCTCTTGCGCAATGCCGCTCTTAATTCTATGAAGTATAAAAAAGAGCTCATTGCCGTAAAGAATCAAGACGTTGATATCTCAAATTTCGAAAAAGATATGAATGATTGGAAAGATTCTTGGCTTAATACAATGAAAAATGCTGGTAAGAAGCATGTTGAGGCGATTGAGCAAATCAACAAAGCAATCAAAGATCTCGAAAAAACTCGCGATGCGCTTATTTTGTCCGACAAGCATCTCGCTAGCGCTGAAGGCAAACTAGATAATCTTACAATCAAACGCCTCACGCGCGGCAATCCGACGATGAAAAAGAAATTCGACGAGCTTGAAAAAGCATAAGCACGATATTACAATTAATAGTAATGTACGAAGAAAAAAACGAACATGGCGCCCATAGTATCTTAATGGCTATTTGTGCTGCTGCGGCAATTTTAGCAATCGCAGCAGGCGCCAAGATAGTCCTCGATCATATTGATGGCGGCAATCCGTCAACTAGCGCAAAAGAAGCCTGCGAAAACAAAGAGGGCATGGATACATTAAATAAAGCTGGTGTATTTGGGGAATCGGCGAATAATTGCGAAATTCAAGGAGAATAAAAAATAGCCTCATCGACGAGGCTATTTTTTGTGTATTATTCTTCGCTAGTTTCTGGCTCTTCGTCCTCAACTTCGTCGAGAGCGGAGAGAAGAGAATCCTCAACGTTCTTTTTCTTCTTTTTCTCTGGCGCCTTGGCGACCTCGACATCGATGTCGTAGCCGGTAAGCTTAGATGCTAGGCGGACATTCTGGCCAACGCGGCCAATCGCGATAGACTGCTGATCCTTAGCGACATAGACAGTTGCTTTCTTGTCTTCGATTTCGACGGTCTGAATTTCAGCTGGGCTAAGTGCCTCGCGAATATACTCAGAGATGTTTTCGCTCCAGTTAACGATATCAATCTTCTCGCGTTCGCCGATTTCATTCATGACAGCCTGAACGCGAACACCGCGGCCGCCTACGAATGTACCAACTGGGTCGATACCTGGCATTGTGGCGGCGACTGCGATCTTGGTGCGACGGCCAGCTTCGCGAGCGATAGCCTTAATTTCGACTGAACCGTTTTCGATTTCTGGAACTTCCTGACGGAAGAGATATTCAACAAATTCTGCGCAACCGCGGCTAAGAATTAACTGAGCACCGCGCTCATTGCGCTCAATCTCTTTGATATAAACCTTAATGCGGGAACCGACGGCATAATATTCGCCTTCAATCTGTTCCTGCTTTGGCATAATACCGGTTGCTTTGCCAAGGTCAATGCGAACAACGCGTGGCTCGACACGGACAATCGTGCCAGTAAGAACTTCGCCGACGCGATCTTCGAAGAGGGTAAGGACAGCATCGCGTTCTGCTTCGCGTAGGCGCTGAGTGATAACCTGCTTTGCGGTCTGGGAAGCGACATAGCCGAAGCCTTCAACCTTAACTTTTTCTTCAACCTTGTCGCCAACCTTCTTGCCCTTAGCTTCGGAGACTGGGATCTCGGTTTCTGGGATATAGGCAACATCGTCTTCGACGACTTCGCGTGCGATAAATACATTTGCTTCGCCAGTATTAAGGTCGAGCTCACAGCGAACATCCATGTCTTTCTCGCCGTTATCTTTGCGCCAAGCGGCAGCGATAGCCTGCTCAATCACATCAATAATAACTTCGCGAGGGAGATTCTTCTCTTCAGCGACGACATCGACCATAGCGATCATTTGCTTGATGTCTAAATTCATTTTTATTCCTTTCTGCGCCATATTTACTTCTTGGGCGCGGGCTTAAAAACACCGCCTCTTTTCGAGCCGGTCTGTATCTGTATGTGATTATTGTAGCACGGGGTAAAACGCGCGTCAAGCAATTGACTATCTGCTCGGATTATGCCATAATATTTATAACTAGGTACGAATCTATTAGAAAAGGGGGTGATTTATGTGCCTACGTACAAGAAAAGGAGTAAATGGTGGCGAAGAACTGGGACGACGTCTGCGCAGATTTACTATATTCGTATGGCGAAGTTCCTTGTAGTTTCGGGCGAATATAATCGGATCTATCCACTATATTATTACGTGATAGAAAATCCGAACATGTGGATGCCGCCCGAAGTTGAAGCGTTATACGCAAGCGTTTACTACCGTAAAGAAAAAGATTTCATTAAGAGGGAATTTAATGAAATCCGTTCAGATTTTGCAAAGGCTTGGACTGACTTTGAGCAGTATTGTAAAGTTGTCGGCGTCGATTGTCCCCCTCATAGAGATAATGAATTTTATAAGTTAGCTCTAACGAGGAACGATGAGTCTGGTTTCAGGAAAGCCATGTATGGCCGCATTGAGACGAAATATCAACAGGCCGCAGATCCCAACAAAGCCGTAATTTATAGTGCGGAAAAAATGATTAGCGACTGGAGAAGCCGCAAGAGACATTAATAACTTGTACATTTTAGGGCGTCTATATCTGGCGCCCTATTCTTTTGCTTGTAAAAAATCCTTATCTTTGCTATAATATAGATACTAATTATTACTTTTAGCGCAACAATCTTTGTCTTATTCTAGGCTATTATGGCGCTTTTAGTGTGGGAATAAATATCAAGTTTTTAAACAAAAGGAATCAATGAACGATAAATCTAAAGCGGAGGCCGAGCGTCGCGCAAGACTCTTAAAATCACGCGCCGAACGTCTTCCCGATATTAAAAAACAGTTTGAAGAGAACCAGAAACGCAATTTTAATGCGAATTTTGCTCCAGGTGGTAAAGATGAAAAATTAGTGGCAAAATCCGCCAAAAAGGGTAAAAACGCGCCAAAAGCGGCAAAAAAGGCCTCTAACGCGAAATCTAATGCGAAATCTTCGTCCAAGGGCAAAAAACAGCAGGCCGCAACAGAGAAGCGCAATGATGTAAAGCTCATGGTTAGCACACGCAAGGGCGAAATGGTTCACCATCAGCGCATGCTTAGCCAAGATGTAAACGCGCAGGCTACCCAGCATATTATTGGTATTCCGGTCAATAAATCGCGCTATAACGGCTTCAAGGGCGCTCAGCTCAGCATGGCGCAGATTCGTACTGCTCGCCCAGATAAAGACGCTGTCCGTATTATCCCAATTGGTGGTCTTGGCGAGTTCGGTATTGGCAAGAATATGACCGCTATCGAATACCAGGGCGAAATTGTTCTTATTGATATGGGCACACTCTTTGCTAATGCTGATTATCCTGGCGTCAACTACATGGTTCCAGATAGCAAGTGGCTCGACGACAATCGTGATAAAGTTAAGGCAATTCTCTTTACGCACGCTCACCTTGACCATATTGGCGCCTGCCGTCACCTCTTGCCGTATTTTGGTCCATTAATCCCAATCTATGGCTCCAGCTTTACAATCGGCATGATTAAGAAGCAAATGTCGGAAGTTCCTGATGTTCCGGAGATGAACTATAACATCGTTAATCCGCTTGAGCATAAGGAAATCAAGCTCAGCCAGCATCTTTCGGCTGAATTCGTCCATATGCTTCACTCGATTCCGGGCAACTGTTCGATCGTTATCCGTACGCCAAACGGTCCAATTCTTCTCTCGGGCGACTGGCGTTTCGAAGATAATCCGATGGATATTCCAGCCGATTATGATCGTCTCAAGGAAATTGCTGACAAGGAAGGCTTTGCTCTCGTTCTTAATGAGTCGACAAACATCGACGTTCCGGGCACGCATCCACATAGCGAATATGATGTTGGCGACAACATTGGTAAAGTAATGGACAACTATGCCTCTGGTCGCGTAATTATTAGCTGTTTCTCGAGCCAGGTGAAGCGTATTGAGTGTGTTCTCAAGGAAGCCGCTGCGCGTGGTCGCAAAGTCGCTTTCGCTGGTTTCTCGATGATTAATAACGTCGAGGTTGCTCTTCGCGCCAAGGCAATCAAGGTACCAAAAGATACCATTATGAAGATGGAAGACATCGTAAAACTTCCAGATGAGAAGGTTACGATTGTTTGTACCGGTTCGCAGGGCGAAATGAATGCCGTGCTTAACCGTATGGTTACCGGCGCCCATCGCCATATCAAGATCAAGGCGACCGATACGATCGTCTTCTGTTCTAGTCCAATCCCAGGCAATGAGCCAAAGGTTATGGGTACGGTCGATGGTCTCCTTCGTGAAGGCGCACAGGTTGTCCAGCATAATAAGACTCACCTTACGAACATTGGCCCGCTTCATCTTTCTGGTCATGCCTACTATGAGGACCATGTAAAATTTGTCACTGATTTACATCCAAAGAACTACATGCCATATCACGGCGAGTTCTATATGCTCGAGCATAATGCTGAGATGGCGGAGAATGTTGTCGGCATTCCGCGCGATCGTATTCTTGTCGCTGACGACGGTGATATTGTTGAACTTCTTCCGAACCAGACGATTCGCAAGAATGGTCGCATCGCAGTGGGTAACAAGCTCTATGATGACGCTGATCAGCAGGTCAATGAAGCAGTTGTCAAGGATCGTATTCATATTTCTCGCGAGGGTATCTTTGTCGTAATTCTCACAATTAGCAAGAAAACTGGTCGCCTCATCAAGACGCCTGATATCGTCTCTCGTGCGTTCATTTATCTCGATAACTCCGAAGAGTTAATTGGTAAGATTCGCCACTATCTCCGTGCGAAGACCGACCATATGGTCAACTCCGATGCCGATATTAAGGCACTCAAGGAAGAAATCAAAGAAGACGTCACACATATTCTTTACGATGCTACTGGTCATACGCCAATCGTGATTCCAGTCATCAATAAGGTCTAAGAAAAAATCTCCCGAAAGGGAGATTTTTTGAGGCGGTCAACCGACTAATTCCAAGTGCCGTCAGCTTGAAGTGTTTGAACTTTAATAATCAAGTGATACTGGGCTGAGCTATAAGTTGAATCTGCATTACAGTTGAAAGTAACTTTATTGATAAACTTGCTACTTTTGGCGCCGCTTGCAATATCTTCTTTGTAATAATAGTAGCCATCAGCATTTAGTCGCCAATCGGTCGTATTGATATCCTTTATAGCAGCATCTTCTCCCGATACTTGTACCGGTAATCTTTCGCCAGTTGGCTGACCGGTTTCGTCTAGCTTTTCCCAATATTCTTCATAGCTAACGCGTGCCTTGATCGCAAAAGAGCTAGTATTAGTGAGTTCGAGCTCTTTTGGCGTTTCCGTACATGGAGTCCAATCTTGTGGGCTAGTAAACTTCTCAGTAAATTCTACGACTTCGGCAGCGAGATGAAACTTATTGTCAAATGATTCCGTGAAGCGAAAATAGGCGAATGTTCCGCCAATGCCCGCGATAAATGCGATTGCTAAGACCGCGATCAAGGATTTTTTACTCTTCATAAAATGTCAATTCCTTTTATGGTTAGATTACCCTAAGTATAAGCGTTTCATTCTGCTGATGTCAAGCGAGGCAAATAAGCATAAGCGTGTTATAATGAAAGAAATTATCTGGAGAATTTTCATGGCCACGAAATCGGCAAATAAAACATCAAAAGCAACAAAAACACCTAAAGCTACGGCTAAAGCAAAAAAATGTGATTGCGAGAATTGTAAATGCGGCGTCATTCATAGCCAAGCCTCTTTCTATGTTTTAATTGCTATACTTGTTGCTACGATGACGGTGCTCGTAGTCTCGCTCAGCTTTAACAAATCTGTACGCGAACTATTTCGTCCAGCTAGCTATATTTATAATGGTCGTTTCGATACGGAAGTCACTAATAATTCGAAAGATGAGAATGGCTTCGCGACGCTTACTGCTGGCGCAACTATCGATATGATGAATAGCGGCAAGACTGGCTTCTTAATCGTCAGCGACGCTAACAGCATGGACTGCGACGCCTTTGCTCGCCGCGTTAAGAGTATTGCCGGAGACACAGATAAGGTATTCCGCTACAATATAGCGGAAGATCAAACTTCCGAAGATGATAGCGTTAAAGCTTTAATAAACTATGAATCAACTCCGACATTCCTTTATATTAAGAATGGCGTAATCTTTGACCGTCTTGATGATGTAAAAGATGAAGATGATTTAACTTTCTTCCTCCAGAAATATAGCGCCGCTACTGAAGAATAAGATTCGTGCTAGAATATAGCCAATGGAAGAGATAATTTTTGTCGATAAACCATCTGGCATGACGAGTTTTGGCGCCGTTGCGCGCGTTCGCCGCATTCTTTCTGAGCGCGAAGGGCATAAAGTTAAAGTCGGCCATACTGGCACTCTTGATCCGTTTGCTACGGGTCTTCTGATTTTGCTTGCCGGCAAGGCAACTAAAAAGGCACCTGAGCTCACTAAGCTTGATAAGGTCTACGAGGCGACAATTCGTCTTGGCGAAGTATCAACTACTGGTGATCCGGAAGGAGAGATTACGGTATCCGGAACAGCACCCGCGCGCGCAGAAATTGATGCGATCATTCCGCAATTTTTAGGCAAAATTCAGCAAACGCCGCCGGCTTTTTCGGCGATCAAAGTTAATGGTCAGCGCGCCTACAAGCTAGCTCGCGCAGGTAAGGAAGTCGAGATTCCGTCGCGTACTGTTGAGATTTATTCTTTGGATATTTTAAGCTATGAGGCACCGGAATTAAAAATTCGTACTCATGTTAGTAGTGGTACTTATATTCGTACACTTGCAGAGGATATTGGTAAGGTACTCGGTTGCGGTGCGTACTGTTCTGCGCTTCGCCGCACACAGATTGCCGACTATGAAATAGACGAACTTCCTCTTTTTAACCTTCCAGAATAACATAAGTAGTAGTGTATAATAGACCTATGTTTGACTTACAAAAGCGTCTTGAATCACTCAAGGATGCTTTTAATACTATTTGGCAAAAACTTGATGTAGATAATCGCCTTGAGAAGCTCGTAGCGCTCGAGCGTGAAGTCGCTGTGCCTGAAATTTGGAATAATCCTGACGTTGCGCGCGAAAAAACTACGAAAGTCGCTCAATTGCACGATGAGCTCGACTCATGGACTCTATTGAAGACTCAGATTAATGATTTGGCGGAATTAATGCAGTTAGGTGACGAGAGTTTGACGGAGGAATTTTCCGAGCAACTTTCCGCGATGGAGGCAAATCTCGATAAATTAAAACAAGAGCTTCGCTTCACTGGAAAATATGATCACAATGGTGCGATTCTACGTATTACGGCAGGGGCTGGCGGCACCGAGGCGATGGATTGGTCCGGAATGCTCGAGCGTATGTATTTGCGCTGGGCGGAACAACATAATGTTAAGGCGGCAATTCTCGACCGTGTTGATGGGGAAGAAGCGGGGATTAAAACTAGCGTCATTGAAATGACTGGCTCGAACGTGTATGGGCAACTTAAGTCAGAGCACGGCACTCATCGCCTCGTGCGCCTTAGTCCATTCAATGCTGACCACTTGCGCCAAACCTCTTTCTCGCTCGTGGAAGTTTTGCCGATTATTGAAAACGATGATGATGTTCAGATTGACCCGAAAGATCTTCGTATTGATGTATATCACTCTGGTGGTCATGGTGGGCAGTCGGTTAATACAACTAATTCTGCGGTTCGTATTACACATTTGCCGACGAATATTGTGGTTGCGATTCAGAATGAACGTAGTCAGCTTCAAAATAAAGAGAAGGCAATGGAGATCTTACGTGGTAAACTCCAACAAATGATGCAAGAGCAAAACGCCGAATCGGTCGACAAACTTCGTGCTGGCGAATCGGCTAGTTGGGGGCAACAAATTCGCAATTATGTTCTCCATCCATACAAGCTTGTTAAGGATACGCGCACGAAGTATGAAGAGAATGATGCTGAGGCAGTTTTAGACGGAAAAATTGACGGTTTTATCACAAGCTTTTTGGACAATTAATAGTGCTTATGTTATCATAGTTCTATGATATTGCTCGATAATGTTTCTAAATATTATCCTGGCTACAAAACTCCCGCACTCGAGGAGATTAATCTTCATATTCAGCCGAAAGAGTTCGTTTTCTTGGTAGGCGCGTCTGGTGCCGGCAAGTCGACTCTTATCAAGATGCTTACTCGCGAAGAGAAGCCGAGTTATGGTGATATTGTTGTTGGTGGCATCGATTATAAATGCATGAAGAAGAAATATATTCCATATCTTCGCCGTCGTATCGGTGTTGTCTTTCAGGATTTTAAGTTGCTGCCAAATCGCACCGTCTATGAAAATGTTGCATTTGCGCTAGAGATTGTCGGTGTTTCAGGTGCCGAGATTAAGCGCACTGTTCCGAAGGTTCTTGAACTTGTTGGTCTTAGCGAAAAAGCACATGAATTTCCAGGCAATCTATCCGGCGGTGAGCGCCAGCGCGTCGCAATTGCACGCTCGATGGCGCGCCAGCCAAAGATTCTTATCGCCGATGAGCCTACTGGTAACCTCGATCCAGAGACTTCATGGGAGATTATTCGTTTGCTTGAGGAAATTAATAATTTTGGCACTACCATTCTGGTTACTACGCACGATGCAGAGGTGGTTAACCAGCTCAAGAAACGTGTTGTTACTTTGAGTCACGGCAGAATTATTGGCGATCAGAAGCAAGGTGGCCATTATGACCTTGATGGTTCGCGCACACGTATTGCTAAGCGTTCGCTTGGTGGCCCAGCGCCTACGCAGGTAGTTCAGCCAAATCCAGCTCCAACTCAGATTATCCAGACTCCGACTGCGCCAGTTGCGCCGTCCGTTGCTCCTACTACCGCTCGTCGTGTTGCTACTCCAGCTGCTCAACCTACCGCTCGTCGTGTTGCTACTCCAGCTCCGCGTACCGTCGCGAAGCCAGCCGCAACTAGCACTTCTGGCTCAGCTGTCCTAGAACAGATGCGTCGCGCTAAAGCTGCCGACACCGCAAAGCCAAAAACTGTCGCTAAGAGAAGGAGTTTGTATCCAAATGCCAAGTAGGAAAATTAGTAAAGAAGAACAGCGCGTCGCGGCAGAGCTTAGTCATGAGCGCCTGGAGCGAATCGCAAAAACTCGCAAGCATAGCCTGCGTACAAATGCGCGTATTGTCAAATATGGCGCCAAGAGTTTTGTTCGTAATACCTGGCTGAGTGTTGCAGCAATTGCTATCATGGCCGTTACACTAATTGTTTTGTCGGCCACACTCATTGCTACTCATGCAATGGGCACGGCGATTGATAAGATTGAGCAGCAGGTCGATATGTCTGTTTATATTAAGCAGGGCGCGACGCAGGATCAAATCGATCGTATTGTTGGCCGCCTAGTGCAGCTCGAGACCGTTATGGAGGTAAACTATACTTCTCCAGAAGAGGCAAATAAGGATTCAATTCAAAAAATTATTGAAGCCGGTCATATTACTGACGAGGAATATATTAATAGCCTCTACGAAGCCCCAAATAAGCTTCCGTGGACGCTTAATATTAAGCTCGTAAATCTCAATAATACTTCCGAACTCGAGAATTTCGTAAATACTGACGATTCGATTAGTGGCATGATTGATGAGAATCGTGCGCCAAGCTACGCTTCTAGTCGTCGCGATACTATTGATCGCATCGCCAATATCATGAATCGCATCGAGCTGATCGGCTTGATTGCTGCTGGCATCTTTGCATTGATTGCAATCTTGGTTGTCTTTAACACGATTCGTATGGCGATTTATAACCGCAAAGAAGAGATTTATATGATGCGCCTCGTTGGCGCAAGCCGCTGGTTCATTGTTGGCCCATTCGTTGTTGAGGCTAGCTTCTATGGCATCATCGCGGCTGCCATCGCTGGTGTTGTGGCTTATCTAGCGGCCTTTGGTCTAAAGAATAACTTCGGTACTACGCTCGAACCAACACTCGACATAATGTCGCACTACTGGTATCTCGCTGCATGTGCTTTATTGGTGACCGGCGTTTTAATTGGCGTCATCTCATCTCTCTTTGCCACGCGCAAATATCTCAAGCAAAAATAAGATAGGCGGCATTGAAAAATTAACCCGCTTATGCTATTATAATGTCATGAAAATCAAGCGCAGTGCTATCTGTTTACTCTTTGCTTCGCTCGCCGTGATTGCGAATAGTCTTCCTATTCCACACGCACACGCTTATACTCAACAAGATCTTAATAATATTAATTCCAAAATCTCCAATCTTCGCACGCAGATGAAGGCCTATGAAGAACAGGCTAGCGCTTATGCTGCCGAGGCGAATAATATCCAGGGCGAGATTAATTCTCTTCAGGCACAACAGGCTGCGCTCAAGACTCAGATTGAGCTAAAGCAGGCTGAGCGCGAGCAGCTCATGGCCGAGATCGAAAGTACGACTAAGCGCATCAATGATAACTCTGAGACGGTAGGATATACGATTGCTCAGTATTACTACAATGATGAAGTTACTACAATTGAACGTATCGCATCATCTGAATCTTTTTCCAGCTTCATTGACGAAGAGGTAAAACTATCTAGCCTTACTGACACGCTTGCTGGCATTATTGAAGAGAATAAGAATCTCAAAGCCGAGCTAGAAGTAAAGAAGAAAAACGCTGAGTTAATTCTGGAAGATTTAAATACGCAAAAGACTCAGCTTGCTTCGCTCGAGGCACAACAGGCGGTCTTGCTTGCTCAAGCACGCGAAAATGAATCGTCCTATCGTGAGCTCAAGAACAGTGCTGCTTCGCAGAAGGCTTCGCTTGAGGAAGAGCAGCAAAAGATTCTCGCTGATCTCGCCGCGCAATATAACGCCTCTGGTATTACGGCAGGCGATCCAAGCAAAGGTGGCTATCCATACTCTGGTCGCTGTCCTCAGCAAAAGGATGCCTTCGCAGACCAGTGGGGTATGTATATTTGTGAATGTGTTTCTTATACTGCATGGAAAGTTTATAGCACCTATGGCTACATGCCATATTGGGGTGGTCGCGGCAATGCAAAGCAGTGGCCAGCCAATGCGCGTGCTGCCGGTTACACTGTGACAAATGTACCAAAGGTTGGCGCAGTTGGTATCTCTACTGGTGGTGCTTATGGTCACGCTGTTTGGGTCGAAGCTGTTGCTGGTAATCGCGTTTATATTTCTCAGTACAACGCTCGTAATGCTGCTACAAATTATCGACCAGGCGAATATTCAGAACAGTGGGTCGATCAGGGCATGTATCAGTATATTTACTTCGGTAAATAAGTATGAATGACGAATCGTTTTACGATAGGGATATTGCCGATATTTTGTTTCAATTCGGCACAAGTGAATTAGGGCTAAAAAATAGTGAGGTGCGCTCGCGACGCGAGAAATATGGCGCTAACATCCTTCCGAGAAAGAAGCCAGATAGTATCATAAAGATTTTTTTGCGCGAATTTATTGATCCGATGATTATGCTGCTTGTTGTGGCGATTGTCGCCTCACTAATCGCTGGTGAATTAATTGATGCAGTCATTATTGCCTTTATCATCCTGGTTGATGCTATTATGGGTACTTACCAGGAGAATCGTGCCAAGAATACTGCGGCGGCACTGGAAAACTACATCAAGGTTCAAGTCAAAGTAATTCGCGATAGTGAAGAACAAATTATAAATGCCGAAGAATTAGTTCCTGGAGATTATGTATTGCTTGAATCTGGCGATAAAATCTCTGCTGATATGCGTCTAATTGAAACGCATAATTTTTCAGTCGACGAATCGGTGCTAACAGGCGAGAGTGTACAAATCGCTAAGCATCCCGAAACAATTCGTAAGGTTGGCGCGACACTTGGCGACCAGCGCAATATGGCTTTTTCTGGTACGGCAGTAGTTTCCGGGCGTGCAAAAGCGATTGTTGTAAAAACAGGCTTAGCGACTGAGCTAGGTAAGATTGCTGACAGTCTAAACAACACCGATAAAGCAAAATCTCCGCTCACGTTGCGCGTCGAGAAGCTTTCACGCCAAATTACGGTCATGATTCTGATAATTGCGTCGATTTTGACGACGCTTCTAATCGTAAAACGTGTACCGTATACAGAAATTCTTCTGACCGTGATTGCCTTTGCTGTCTCTGCGATGCCGGAAGGCTTGCCGCTGGCCCTAACGATGGCGCTCAGTATTGCTTCGAATCGCATGGCGAAGAAAAATGTCGTCGTGCGCAAGCTTAACTCTGCCGAATCGCTCGGTAGCTGTACTGTAATAGCGTCAGACAAAACGGGCACCCTTACAGTTAATCAGCAAACCGCGAAGAAAATCGTGCTTCCGAATGGGGAAGAATATCAGATTTCTGGCACTGGCTTTAGTACGACTGGCAAAGTGACAGGCAATGTTATGGAATATGCCGAGGAAATTGGCCTTCTCGGTGTGTTAAATAATGAGGCTTCAATTGATAATGGCCAACACATTGGCGACTCGATCGATATTGCCTTTCTTGTACTTGGTAAAAAATTAGGCATCAATACGCGTGGGATTAAAATTATTGAGCGTATTCCGTACGAGTCGGAGAATAAATACTCTGCGGTATTTTATGAACAAGATGGTGAGACTTTTTGCACCGTAAAAGGTTCGCCTGAGGTTGTTGAGAGCTTTTGTAGCGAAGTAAATTTTGCTCGCGGCAAAGACGCGAAAAAGCTTCGCTCGCAAAACGAGGCGCTTGCGCAAGAGGGTTATCGTGTTATTGCCTTGGCTTCTGCGAAAGTTGCTAAAAAAGAGAAGTATACTGATAAGGATATTAAGAATCTAAAATTCATGGGCTTCGTTGCTTTCATCGATCCGATTCGCAAAGAAGCGGTCGCCTCAATTCGCGAATGCTGCACGGCGGGAATTAAGGTCCTCATGATTACTGGCGACCACCCACTGACTGCGCTTTCGATTGCTCGTGATCTTTCGCTGGTGGAAAATTCCGAGCAAGTAACGCATGGCGAAGAAGTCGAAAAATACTTCCGTCGCGGCGAAAAAGAATTTGATGATTTTGTATCAAGCAAACTCGTATTTGCGCGCGTTACGCCATTGCAGAAATTAAATATCGTAAATTCACTTAAGCGCCAAGGCGAATTTGTGGCCGTCACGGGTGATGGTGTAAATGATGCGCCAGCATTAAAAGCGGCTAATATCGGAATCGCGATGGGTTCCGGTACAGACATTGCGCGCGAAACGGCTGATATGATTATTGTTGACGATAACTTTAAATCGATTGTTGCTGGCGTTAAGGAAGGCCGTGTTGCCTACGCAAATATTCGTAAAATCATCTACTTCCTCATTTCCTGTAATATTGCCGAGGCGGTATTCTTTTGTCTAGCGATCGCCTTTGACATGCCTATGCCGTTCGTTGCTGTTCAGCTTCTGTGGCTAAATGTCGTAACTGATGGCGTCCACGATTTCGCGCTTAGTTTTGAAAAGGCAGAGAAGAATATCCTCCGCGAGCCGCCACGTAGCCCTAAGGAGTCGATTTTCGATAAGACTCTGCTCCATAAAATCCTGTTTTCTAGCGCAATTATTACGGCAATCGTCTTCTCGTATTATTACTATCTCGTCAATGTTGCTGGTGTAGAAATAATCGTTGCTCGTAGCTACACGATGTGCCTAATGGTATTTATCCAAAACGTCCATGCCTTTAATTGCCGCAGCGAAAAACAATCCGCCTTTAAGGTATCGCTATTGTCTAATCCAGTATTTCTGTTCGGCGTCATGGGAACAATCTTGCTCCAGCTAGTCGTGATGGAAGTCCCCGTTCTTTCGGAATTCCTCCAAACTATTTCGATGCCGTTCGGTTTAGTTATTCAGCTATTTGTCTATTCGTTGCTGATAACTGTCGCAGTAGAATCATACAAGTTTATTCTTCGCGCGAGGGAGGGGATAAAAAAATAGGAGCCATAGTTGGCTCCTTAAGCTTCGCCTTCCGCGTCGTCGGTTGTCTCAGTTTCGTCATCGTCGCCGTAGCCTTTCTTCTTTAATATTTTTACGTAGATTTCGAAGACGATAAATAAGATAAAAAGGAGGATTCCTCCCCATTTTGAAATTATTTTTAAGACTCTAAAAACCCAGTAAAGTACTGGTGTTCTGTCCGGACTGAAACAGAACATGAATATCGAAATAATGAACCAGCAGGCAAGAAGAAATAAGGAGACGGCTAATACTCTAACACAATCCTCTCCCATGACCTCAATCGGCTCTCTGGTTTCATATTTGTTCTGCATATGAAAACTCATTAAATCACCCCCAGTTATTGTAAAAGATCGATGCGAAGCTATACTATAATTATACCACAGAATGCTGCGATAGTCAAGGAACGAAGCGTAGTATAATATAACTATGTTGAGCTCAGCAACAATCCAGATTATCGCTCTCGTGACAATGACGATCGATCATGTCGGCTTGTATTTGCTTGGCGATCCAGAGCCGTTTCGTATCATCGGGCGAATTGCTTTTCCGCTATTCGCATTCATGTTAGTGGAGGGCTTCAAGCATACTCATTCGCGTCGAAACTATTTCCTTAGAATCGTCGCAACCGCGCTCGTTGCTGAATTGCCGGTATTTCTTATTTCTGTAGTGTCGCATATTGAGTATTCGCATAATGTTCTATTTACGCTCGCATTCTCGTTCTTAGCCTTAGTGCTCGCCGAGCGGCGTGGTCTTGCGCTAATCGCATTGCCTATCGTTGCCTTAATTCCTGGCGCGCTAAATTGCGAGTATGGCGTTCATGGCGTGCTGCTAGTAGTTGGTTTTTACTATGCGGATTATTTCTTTACGAAGCGCCGCGTGCTGCTGGTTGCCGCTCAGGCGACTATTCTTACTGCAATGATGGTCTCGCTTGCGCAGTATGAAGGTTGGGATATTCTCGCGTATGGCATTCTTGCGATTATTCCAATTGCACTATATTCCGGCAAAAAAGGAAAGCGCCTTCCGCGCTGGTTTGGTTACGCCTACTATCCGGCGCACCTTCTAATTCTCTTATTTATAAAATTAGCGTTTTACTAAAACCGCCATCGATGCGGCAATATGAAAATCGAAATCATTTTCATTTTCTTCGAGGAATTCATTCACGGCTAAGCCTGCGCCCGGCAATTCTGCATTCCGATAATCGTGAACTACGATAATTCCGCCACTCGTCATGCGTGAAGCGACTAGTTTAAAACTAGCCTTGATTGATTCGTAAAAATCTCCATCAAGTAGGGCAAAAGAAATTTCGCTAGGCAAATCTGAATTGCCTAACTCATTAAACCAACCTTTTACGATAACCGGATCGGGTAGGGCGTACTTCTTGAATTTGTGGCGCACGGTATCCGGCGACGCCTTTAGCTCGCCCGACTTAAAACGCCAACCGTCCGCGCTATTATCTTCAGCGGTCTTTGCCGGTAAACCCTCAAAAGAATCATAAAGATAGAGCCACTTGTCTGGTCGGTCGCGCAAGACGCCGGCAAGCAAAATCGAAGTATCGCCTTCATAGCAGCCAAACTCTACTACGTCGCCGGGCAAGTCTAAAGTTTTTTCGAGCTCGTCGAGTAGTAGCTTTGTTTCGCGGTCTGGAATTTGCAATTCCTTAGGCATCTAGGAAACCAATCTCCTTGCAGAGTCCTGCAAATTTTTCGTGGAATTCCTTAATTGTACCAGAGTTATCTACGTAATAATCGGCAATTGCGATTGGGCCACCTTTTTCAAGATTCTCGATTTCGGAGCGATCACGCTCGGCAGCTGCTTGCGCATCGAATGGACGATCTGGGCGAATTGCGAGGCGTTTGCGGCGCAAGGCTTTTGGCACAACAATCGCGACTACGGTCATCTCGGTAGGGAATTCTTTGCGAAGAATCTTGTATTCTGTCCAAGAATAAAGACCGTCTAACACGATACGCTTTTGTCCGGCGGCAATCAAATCCTTCGTCTCTTTGACGACGCGCTTAACGACAAAATCCTTGCCTTCTTTTTTGCGGATTTCCTCGCGGAAAATCTTTTCGCTCTCGCCGTCTTCTGTGCGCTCAATGCCGGCCTCAGCCATCGCCTTATAAATAATTCCGCCGAAATAAATCTTCGGAATTTTCTTTTCTATCAAATAATCAATGGCGGTCGATTTGCCACTACCGCACATACCTACCACTGCTAGGATTTTTACATCTTTCTTTTCCATTGCTATTAGTATAGCATCATTGGCGTTAACGCCAAAAATATGTTAAAATATAGATATGTTTGTTGATACGGCGAAAGTTTATATTAAAGCCGGCAAGGGTGGCAACGGAGCTATCTCTTTCCGGCACGAAATCTACATCCCGAAAGGCGGCCCTGATGGTGGTGATGGCGGCAAGGGCGGTGATGTGGTTTTTGTTGCAAGTAAAGATTGTGACACTTTGATTGATTTTCGCTTCCAGCCAAAACTTATTGCGCAGGATGGCAAGGCAGGTTCTGGCCAAAAGTCCAGCGGCAAATCCGGCAAAGACCTCGAAGTCGAGGTGCCAATCGGTACAGTCGTAAAACGCGACGGCGAAATTATCGCTGACCTTACTTTTGATGGCGACCGTCAAATTGTCGCTCACGGCGGCGATGGTGGCTATGGCAACTGGCACTTCCGCAGCTCTACACGCCAGACGCCAAAGATTGCCGAGCTTGGCAACCCAGGCGAATCTTTTGATGCTGAACTTGAGCTCAAACTTCTTGCTGATGTTGGTCTTGTTGGCTTTCCGAACGCTGGCAAATCTACATTCCTTTCTGTTGTCTCGAATGCAACGCCGGAAATTGCCGATTATCCATTCACGACCATCACGCCAAATCTTGGCGTCGCAAAAGTCGACGATCATAGTATTCTAATTGCGGATATTCCGGGCCTCATTGAGGGCGCTTCCGACGGCAAGGGTCTTGGCGATCGTTTTCTTCGCCATGTCGAGCGTACGAAAGCTCTCCTTCATCTTATTGATGTCTATTCTGAAGACGCTGGTAAATCTTATAAAGATATCCGTGCTGAACTCGAAAAATATTCTACCGAGCTTGCCGCTCGCCCAGAGATTATTGCTTTGACAAAATGCGAAGGACTCGACGAAGAGATTATTGAGATGCAAATGCAATCGATTCTCGAGCAAAATCCGGACGCGAAAATCTTTACGATTTCCAGCTCTGCGCATCAGGGCCTTACTGAAGTACTTCGCGAACTCTGGCAGATTATCGACGCAAGCAAAGTTAAGGAAGCGCCAATTGAGACCGAAGAAGAATCGGATATTCCGGTAATTACACTTGAAGTAAAAGAGCAAAAGCATCGCGCACATCATCAAAAATACCAGATGGGCGAGCGCAATACTATTATGCAGATTGATCCGCAGACGGATTATTCTGACGACGAGCTACTTGACGAATAAGCATAATCGTGATAAATTAACTACAAGCTGGTACGCTCTGCGGGGTTCCACTGAGATTGTGGACAGTGTGGAGACTAGATACAAAAATAAAAACAGCGGATTAAAACAAACATTTGCTTTGTGCCCCTGGGTGGGCGCGTAGCAGCGAGAAAGCGCCATCTTGCCCCGCAAATGGCGCTTTTGTATTATAATATGCTTATGGATAAACAGAAGCTTCATTATGATGGGCCAGTCGTTTTGGTTGTTCTTGATGGCGTTGGCATTCGCGAAAACGAGAGTTTCAACGCGGTTAAGAAAGCTCATCTCGAAACCTACAATCACCTAATTGAGGATTATCCTTGCGCCGCAATAAACGCGAGTGGCAAGTGGGTAGGCATACCTGATGGCGACATGGGCAACAGTGAAGTTGGTCATAATGCGATGGGTGCTGGTGAAATTGTCTTGCAGCGCAGTGCTGCGGTCGAGGAAGCTATTATGGGCGGAAAAGCTTTTGCTGAGCCGGTCTGGCAAGACACCGTGAAGCGCGTTGTCGACAATGACTCGACTCTGCATTTTATGGGTATTTTTAGTGATGGTAATGTTCATTCAAATATTGCGCATCTCGAAAAGATGCTTGAGCAAGCTCATAAAGACGGCGTGAAGCGCATTCGTATCCATGCTTTGATTGATGGTCGCGATGTGCCGCCGCAGAGTGAACCAAAATATATTCAGCGCATTGAAAAATTCATTAAAGATCTCGGTAATCCAGATTATAAAATTGCCAGTGGCGGTGGCCGCATGGTGATTACTTGTGATCGATATGAAAATGATTGGGGGATGGTTGAGCAGGGCTGGCGTACGCATGTATTAGGTGAAGGTCGTCAATTTGCGACTGCTACCGAAGCAATCGAAACATATCGCAAAGAACAAGCCAATCTCCAGGACCAATATATGCCGGCATTCGTTGTTGCCGAAGGTGGCCAGCCGATCGGCACGATTAATGATGGTGATGCTGTAATCTATATAGATTTTCGCGCTGATCGCGCCATCGAGATTGCGCAAGCCTTTACTTATAATGATTTTCCGCATTTTGACCGCGTTCGCCGTCCAGATGTTCGTTTTGTCGGTATGACGGAATATAACGAAGACTTGCATGTTCCTCAATATACTTTAGTCAAGACACCTGAGTTCAAGCATACGCTTACGAAACACTTATCTAATCATGGTGTTCGTCAGTACGCAATCTCTGAAACGGTTAAATTCGGTCACATAACTTACTATTTTAACGGCAACTCTCATGATATCCCGAACGGTGAAGCCGAAGAAGAAGTTCCGTCCTATAAAGAGCCGTTCAATACTCGTCCATGGATGAAATCTGCCGAAATCACCGATCGATTAATCGAGGCAATCGAGAGCGAAGAATTTGATTTTCTGCGCATTAACTATCCGGGCGGCGATATGGTTGGCCACTTTGGCGAATTGCAGCCGACGATTATCGCCATGGAGGCAATCGATATTTGTTTGAAGCGTATCGTCGAGGCCGTCAATAAGCTTGGTGGTATAACAATTATTACTGCCGATCATGGCAATGCCGAGGAATTAATTGATGAGCAGGGGAACCCGAAGACTTCGCATACGACCAATAAGATTCCATTTGCGCTTGTCGATGAAACGGAGAATCGTAAAAAATACACCCTCGCAAAAGGCGAATTTGGTCTTGCAAATGTGGCGGCCACGGTTGCAGATTTGCTCGGCGTTGAACCAGATGAGGCATGGCTGCCGTCTATAATTGAGGTAAAAGAATGAATGCAATTGCGACAGTAATTGCGGCCAATATTGCAGCGGCATTTGTGATTTATTGCGGTATTAAACTATTCGATATTGGTAGCGATTTTGCCGACTTTATTCGTAGATATGGCGTATTTTTAGGTATAGTTATTGCCTTTATTACGATTTTTAATTTTCTCTTGGTTGATACGGCTGATTTAGTCGACGACGGTTTGTTATACTGGACGGTCTTTGTTAGTATGATTTGTTTCGCAGTGCTTGGACGTATTATCGAAGCGAGCAAGCGAATTATTCTCGAACGAAAAAAGAAGAAAAAGAAGCAGATTTCTGCGTCGTCGCTATTGATTTTGATTGTGATAGAACTAGCTATTGGTGTCGCCTACGGTTTAGCCTCGGGTATGAGTTTTATGGTTACTACTGGTACTGGCGTCATGGTTTTATGCTCAGTAATCCTGTTACGATTGATGAGTGAAGTATCGACAATTGGTCGCTTTCAAGAGGCTAGATTATCACGCGGTCAAAATATATTAATTACCGCCATATCTCTTTGTGCGATGCCGATTTCGGCGATACTTGTTTATCTATTTTGTCATCCGAATTTTCGTTCGATGGGCGTCTATATGGCGAGCGCGACGGGCTTCCTAGTTTATGTCTGTCTGCTTCAGATTACTACCCTTGTTGTAAAAAAGTACAAAAATCGCTAAACTATAGGTATTATGCAAATCAAAAAAGCTATTATTCCAGTCGCCGGTTGGGGTACTCGCCGCCTGCCAATCACTAAAGTTATTGAGAAGGCAATGCTTCCGATTGGTAATCGCCCGCTCGCAGACTACGTTGTCGAGGATTGTGCTAAGGCTGGTATTGAAGAAGTTTATATAGTTATTGACGAAAAGCCTTATTCGCAGATCAAGGCTTATTATGAAGAGAATGCGAAACTAAATGACTATCTCGTTGCTCGCGGAAAGGGCGATAAGGTTGCGGTTGCGAACACACAGCGCCCTGGGATGACAATTCATTTCTTCTGTCAAAAAGATGTCGATGCACGCTATGGCTCTGCTTGCCCAGTCGCGCAGGTTGTTGAGGAATACGGCATTGATGAACCGACAGTCGTTCTTATGGGCGATGATTTCATTTATAATGCGGATGGTTCTTCAGATCTTGCGCGCTTAATGGATTTAATTCAGGAACCAACTGATTCTGCAATGCTTGCGACCGAGATTGACCCGAATGACGTCGAAAAATACGGTGTGCTCAAAGTCGAAGATGGTATTTTGACTGGTATTTATGAAAAGCCAAAGAAAGAGGAAGCGCCAAGCAACCTCATCAATATCAGCAAATACATAATGTCGCCTGCGCTCTTGAAGCGCATCGTCGATTACTGTCACGAGCACGATTTTGGCCCTGGCGATCAGGAATATCTCATTACTGACCCGATTATCGACCACATCAAAGCTGGCGAGAAGATTTACGTTAAGCCGATTCAGGGCGAATACCTTGATGGTGGCTCCGAGGCCGGCTGGCTCCATGCAAATAATGTCGTTTGCGGTAATAAATAATGCGAATTTCTGTGCGTGTTAAGCCTGGCACTAAGGGCGCGACGCGCCTTGAAAAACAAGAAGACGGTAGTTTTATCGCCTTTTTGCATGCCCGCGCCCACGACGGGGAAGCGAATAAGGCACTGCTCGAATTAATCTCGGACGAATTTAAGGTCCCAAAAACTAGCATCGTAATCGTTGCTGGCGCAAAATCTCGCGATAAGATTGTCGAACTGTAGTAATTAGATCATAATTCTCAAAAACTGCCAAAAATAACGTACTTATGCTTGGCAGTTTTTTGTTAGCAGGTTATTCTGCTATGTGGGCGGGGTGGACGTCCTGAGTGTTATCGCCTTAAAGCCATTAAGTCCGATTCGCAGGGGCTTTAGTGAACGGCAATGCTAGGTAAGCTAGAAGCTCCTGGAGAGGAAGCGAAACATGATACTGAGACTTTATGTCTTTAAGTTGATTGTGGAGTTGAGAATCCGGAGTCGGAAACTCAAAAAATCTACCCGCCGTTAGGCTAAGGTAGATTCCAACCAAGAGGTCGGGAGTCCTAGCCCCTGACCTACTGCGTCTATTATATCATGGAAATCATGAGCGCCAAAACGGCGCCATTTTTCTTGGCAAAAATTACAACAAAAGCCATAAAAACTATATCGCAATTAACCACGACCGTGTTAAAATAAACATAAGTAAAGTGGAGTTTACTAATGGAGAAAACAAGGCGCCGAGGTTGGCGTAAACAAGTATTTGGCTTGTCTGCAATTATTTTTGCAGCTAGCTTTATTGTGTCTCTCGTTCCGTCAATTCGGGCGATTGCCGAGGGCGCAATTTTCAAAATCAAATCTGCCGAAATTACGCAGCTATCTAGCGGCGTCGACGGCGCTATTTCGAGCCACGATGACTCCACGATCGTGAGCGACGTTACTTTTCATAAACTTGGCGATACCGCCACCTATAAAGTTGTTCTCCAGAATACCGACTCCAAAGACCATGTTATCGAAACAATCTCCGACGATAATGTAAACTCCCACATCTCTTATTCTTACGACAAACACACCAATGAAACTATCGCGGCCGGCTCAAACTTAGATTTTGTCTTTGAGGCGAAATACACCAAGACGCCAAATACCAATGAGCGCCAACAGGTTTCGAAAGTTAAATTCAGCATTCGCTTTACGGATATTGATGAGCCAGAAGAAGTCATTGTGGCGCCAAGTACCTACGACGGTCTCGGCGCGAGCTTTGTCGTGCTTGCAATTTCGAGCCTCGGCCTCATCGTCTGTGCCGCTATCTATATCAAGAACCACAAGAAGGCCGCCAAGATCCTCACTGCCGCGCTTGTCGCGGCGCTCGCTACTGCCGCCATCACGTCAGTCAAGGCTGCCACGGTCGAAGTTAATAGCTTCACGCTCACGACCAACTATGGCTTCTATGACAAAGTTGTCGTTACCTATACTGACAAGAATGGCGATGAACGAGAACTGATCTCGAACTACAACGAACCAGCTAATATCCCAGACCAAAGCAAAGATGGCTATACGCTCACTGGTTGGGAAGACGAGCAAGGCAACCCAGTCGATCCAACTCAACCAATCGCGGAAGACGTCAAGATTCATCCAATCTACCGCGCCCATACTTACACTGTTAAATTCAATGGCAACGGCGCTACATCTGGTGAAATGGCGAACCTCGCCATGACCTATGACGAGACCAAGACTCTCCCAGCCAATGCCTTTAATTTCCCAGGCCGCACCTATGCCGGTTGGGATACTGAAGCCAACGGTTCCGGCATTCATTACGACGACCAAGCTGAGGTAAAGAACCTCACTGCTGAAGACAACGGCATCGTCACACTTTACGCTCAGTGGTCTATCAATCCATTCCATATCGACTACGACGGCAACGGCGCTACGAGCGGCGAAATGGCTACGACGAACTGCGAATATGACAGCGAATGTGTTCTTCGTGAGAATGCTTTCGCAAAGACCGGCTATCACTTCGTCGGCTGGAAATATAGCAATAACGACTACGCCGATAAGGCAGACGTCAAAAACATCATTGAGGGTGGCACCATTACAATGGTTGCTCAGTGGGAAGTTAATCACTACACTATCGTCTTCGATATTAATACTGACGATTCAAACGCTGCTGGCGATATGGCAGATATGGCGAACCTCGAGTATGATCACGATTATACTCTCACCGCAAACGCCTTCACGCGTACGGGCTACAATTTTGGCGGCTGGAATACCGAGATTGACGGTCGCAACTTTGGCCTTACGGATGAGCAAGAATTCCATAATCTCACTACTACGGACAATGCGGTTATCACGCTCTATGCGCAGTGGAATCCGATTCATTACACAATTGCCTTCCATCAGAACTCCGATGGAGTTACTGGCAATATGTCGAGCCAGGTCTTCACCTATGATGAAGAAAAGCAGCTAACCCAGAACGCTTTCGTAAAAGACCACTACAAATTCATGGGCTGGACTACAGCAGCGAACGGTACTGGCACCAAATATGATGACCAGGCAAGCATCTTTAATCTAACGACCGAAGACGGTGCAACGATTGATCTCTATGCTCAATGGAAAGAGCGCACGGCTTATCTTAAAGGTACGGTTAATAATTCTTGGGGTAGCGCCGGTGATATGATTAGATCCTTGCAGGGCTATTCGGCCGCAACTTCATTTAGCCATTACGAAGGCGAGCCTAATTTCGACGAAATCGAAACGAAATATAATATGGCTATCAGTTCATCAAACTTCCCGGTCTATACTTGGATAGATGGCGAAACAATCTACTGGTGGAGCGAAGCCGAAACAATTTATGCACACGAAGATTCTCGCAACTTCTTTAGTGGTCTCAAGAAGGCTGAAACTATCGACTACTCAGGATTCAACTTTAGTCTAACTAAGAATCTTACGGGCTTCTTTAGGAATACAGCTGCTTTGAGCACAATTGACTTATCGCCGCTTGCCGTCGCTAACCCGACGACGCTTGAAGAAATGTTCTACGGTTCGGGCATCGCATCAGTTGATTTGTCACCGCTCAACACTACACAGACAACCAATATGAAGGGCATGTTTAATAGTACTACTACGCTCGAGACCGTGAATTTGTCGGCTATTAATACCGCTAACGTGACAGACATGAGTTATCTATTTAGTAATAGCACTAATCTTAAGAGCGTAGACTTTAGCCATAATAACCTATCGAGCGTAGAGGATATGAACCATATGTTCTATAGCGACAAGAAACTCGAAAGCCTTAATTTCACGGGCGTAAATACGCCAAATCTAAAAAAGATGAGCTGGATGTTTGGCGGCGCAAAGATTGCAAACCTAGATCTCAGCGACCTTGATACTGGAAACGTTACGCATTTCGACGAGTTATTCTATCATGCAGATGTCGCAAACTTAGATATTTCAGGATTTGATACGCATAACGCAACTACGTTTGGCAGTATGTTCACCGCCTTTAACGCCCATGGCCAAGTTCTTGATCTGTCGCACTTTGACACGACAAGTCTTAATGGCAGTATGTATGAAATGTTCAATGGGACAAATGCTAGCGTGATTGACCTTAGTAGCTTCGACATCAGCGCCGTGAGAGTCGCTAATATTGGCATGGCAAACATTCTTCACATTTCCAATAGTGTCGAAACTATTTACGCGACGGAAAAGCTACATTTCCACGACTATAGTTCCGTCCCAGATACAAACTTGGGTGTACCAATGGACTATGGCGGCCAATCAAAGCTCGTGGGTGGCGCCGGTTCGACCCTACCTCAGCTTACATTGCTTGGGCTTTCAGAATACGATAAAGCCCGCATCGATGATCCGGACAATGGTAAACCAGGCATGTTCACTATCAAGGGCGCTCGCTACATCCGCTACAACGGCAACGGAGCAGACAACGCTACGCCATACGGCGCCATGACGAGCGAATATCTCAAGGCGGGTGACTCACTCAAGAAGAACGCTTTTACTCGCAGGGGCTTTAGGTTCAATGGCTGGAAAGATGCCGATGATAACGAATATACCGACGAACAAGCTATGACTGACCTCACCGAGTCCAAGACTCCACTTGAGCTATATGCGCAGTGGGAAGAACTCACGGCGACTCTCAACGCTGGTGCTAACGTAAACGCGGCACTTAGGGGACTTACTGCCGCACCGACCACATTCAAGCATTTCGATGGCGAGAATCTCCCGGATTTCGACAACTTAGCCGGAAAAGTTAACATTGCACTCACTTCGAGCTCGAATACACCAGTCTGGGCCTGGGCCGATGGCGACACGATTTACTGGTGGAGTGAAGCGGAAACGGTATATATGAATGCAAGCACCTATAACCTCTTTGGTAATATGAGCACAATTAAGACGATTGACCTTGCCGGATTAGATTCTTCTAGTATCGTAAATGCCACTAATATGTTTATCGCCACTACCAGTCTAGAAACTGTGACTGGAATGGAAAATTGGAGAGGTGACAATCTAGAAAACGCAATGAATATGTTTAAAGACTCCGGAATAATAAGTGTTAGTATTCCAAATCTAATGACATCAAAGGCCACTAATATTGGCAATATGTTCTATAACTGTCAGAGATTAACGGCCGTAGATGCGGATAATTGGGATGTTTCCGGTGCCGAGAAAATGAGCAGTATGTTCTATAATACATACGCTCTGCAGACTATTAGCGGAATTGAAAAGTGGGAAGGAAAGCATCTCCAAACTACACACGAAATGTTTGGGCACTCTGGTATCGAGACGCTAAATGTTGGTAAGTTAGTAACGGAAGCAACAACCGATGTTAGTGGCATGTTTTCATATTCAAAAATAACGTATTTGGATTTGAGTGATTTCGACTTTAGTAATGTTGAAAATATGTTTAATATGTTTGCTAAAATGAGCGCCATTGAATCAATTATCTTCCCAGACGATATCAATACATCGAGAGCAACTACAATGGCAGGTCTCTTTAATGATTGTCCAAATTTGCAAAACGCGGACGTAAGCAACTTTGATACTGCCAACGTAAAAGATATGAACGGTATGTTTAGATTTACGCCGATGTTGGCAAATGTCGATGTAAGCGGCTTTGATACGAGTTCACTCGAAGGCGCAATTGAAAGTATGTTTAGTAAAAACGGCACCGCTGTGCTGGATCTTACTACTTTCGATACTTCAAGGATCAATGTGATGAGGAATCTATTCCTGTCAAATACGGCCATTACGACAATTTACGCATCCGACGACTTCAAAACCGAACTCGTACCTAATCAAGATGTAAATTCGGATGGGCATAATTTATTTAAAGGCGCAACTAACCTCGTAGGCGGCGCGGGCACTTCATACGCAAATTCGCCAAATAATAACAAAGAGTATGCGCGTATCGACGATCCAGACAATGGCGAGCCAGGCTACTTTACGATCAAGGGCGCTCGCTACATCCGTTACAACGGCAACGGTGCAGACAATGCTACTCCATACGGCGCAATGAGGAGCGAATACCTCAAGGCGGGCGACTCGCTCAAGAAGAATGCCTTCGTCCGTGACGGTTACATATTTACTGGCTGGAAGGATGCCGATAACAACGACTATACTGACGAGCAAGTCATGGCCGGCCTCGTCGAGTCCAAGACTCCGCTCGAGCTTTATGCGCAGTGGGGCGCGGCGCCATACACTGTCACCCTTAATGCGAATGGCGGAGAAGTGCTTCAGAGCGCGAAGACGGTAACGTATTTGCAACCATACGGTGAATTGCCAACGCCAGTAAGATATGACTTTGACACTGCAAGCTCTATACTTAGCGGTAAATATGAGTTTAAAGAATGGAATACAAAAGCAGATGGCACGGGTGATACTATAACCTCAGGTTCAATTTACGCGAATGCTGGCGATACTACTTTGTACGCAATTTGGAATGACCGGTTTACTGTGACTATATACAATGGCGAATCGGAAACACCTACAATCGCAAGTTACGGAATAGACGATGAGGTAGAGCTAAATGCTCAAAATGTTGCTGGCAAACAATTCTTATATTGGGAAGTAGATGGCGCAAAGAAATCTTATAGCGAGCATTATTCGATGCATATGTTCCAGGGTAAAGATTTAACAATCAGGGCTATCTATGGAAGCGAAAGTGATTTAGAGAGTCGACAGCCGGACACATATATTTCGGATATTTATAGACAATATAGCAACAATAAGATAGTCGTACGCTCATATTCTTATGTCCCAGATGAATATGAAATTGTAAAGTCTGGCGTAATTGCAACTCTCGATGCAAATATCGCCAACGGTACATTTGACGATCAAACTGCCACATATGTAAGGCCAGATGAGGATAATGATAATATCGACGATTACAATTACTACTTTACATGGAGTAAAAGCAACGTCATATCTGAGCAGACTGTATATGTAAAAGCATATTTGAAGTATAAAGATGCAGATGGTGTAGAGCATACCATTTACGGAGATATGGTCACGGCGACATTGACGGAATAGTAATTGTATCGCTACAAATGCCAGCCCTTCGGGGCTGGTTTTTGTTGCATATTACGCAGAGGGTTAAAAGACCTGATCCTTGTTACGAAGAGTGGATGCGTGATTGACATTTATCATTCGAGAAGATAGAATAAAAATATGAAGCTTTTGGAGGGCTCTACGGAGCCGAGCCCGAAGGCTTCCTTTTTTATAAGATTTTTTCGTCTTTGATTTCGTCTGGCAAATAGTTTTTGTCGAGCTTGAAGCCGGCTTCCCATTTTTGGCCTTCGCCGAAGCCGAGCTCTTTCATGAGCTTCGTCGGGGCATTGCGGAGCCAAATCGGCACTGGCAAACCCATCGTGCGGCGCGCCAAATCCTGCGCCTTGTACCAAGCGTCGGTCGTCTCGCGGGACTTCTTTGCCTTCGCGAGCGCAGTTGTGACGTGCGCGAGAATGAGGCCGCTTTCTGGCATACCAATTCGCTCGACCGCCATGAAGGCATTGAGCGCGAGGTCGAGTGCGCCGTTGCCAGCCAGGCCGATATCCTCGGAAGCAAAAATCACCATGCGCCGCGCGACGAACTTTGGATCTTCGCCGGCATTGAGCATGCGTGCGAGATAATACAGCGCCGCATCGGCATCGCCGCCACGCATCGACTTGATAAACGCAGAAATATTATCGTAATGATTGTCGCCTTTTTTGTCGTAGCCAGGCACTTTGCGACCGGCCGCTTCGAGCACCTGCTCAACGCCGACTTTTTGCGAAAGGCTAAGCGCAAGTTCGAGATCGCCAAGCGCCGAGCGGGCATCACCGCCAGACAGTTCGGCGAGATAATCAATCGCCGCGGCGGTCACGCGCTTCGCGGCTTTTTCGGCCTTAATCGCGCGCTTGAGCACCGTAATAATATCGTCTTTACTAAGGTGCTTCACAATCACGACACGGCTGCGCGAAAGCAGCGGGGAAATCACTTCAAAACTCGGGTTTTCGGTCGTCGCGCCAATGAGAGTAATTAGACCAGATTCGACGTGCGGCAAAAATGCATCTTGCTGCGCCTTGTTGAAGCGGTGAATTTCGTCCACGAACAGCACAGTGCGCTGCTTGAGGTTCCAGTTGCGCTTCGCTGCCTCGACGACCTTTTCGACATCTTTTTTGCCAGCTGTCACTGCCGAAATCTCAACGAAATCCGCCTTGAATTCATTCGCAATAATCCGCGCGAGCGTTGTCTTGCCGGTACCAGGAGGGCCCCAGAAAATAATATTTACCGGCTCTTGTTTGCGCACGATTTCCGTCAAAATCTTGCCGTCGCCAATAATCTCGTCCTGACCCACCACCTCATCGAGCGACTTTGGTCGCATCCGTTCGGCGAGCGGAACTCTATTATCCATATTGCTCCTTTAATACCTTGCGTGCGGCGCGCAAAATCGCAAGCTCACGCGCAGTAAAGAAATGCGCCTGGTAAATCATATCGGAGACATCTACTTTCTCGACTGCGGCGATTGCGTCATCAATTGAATCAAACCACTTTACTTCGAAGCCATCTTCGATCTCGTCTTCCATTAGATTGCGCCCGACTTCTTTTTTAGCACGTGCAAGCCAAGCGTATGAATTATTGAATTGTTCGAATTTATGGCGCGTTTCGTGTGTATATCCGAGTGGGCAGAGCGGCTCAATCTCGTATCCAGCCTCCTCCAATACCTCGCGCTGGAGCGCTTCCTCAATTAGCTCGCCTTCGTCTATTCCTCCGCCCGGGAGTTTATAATAGTCACGATTCGTCGCATCGATTAAGGCAACGTGATATTCATCATCAACTAGCACTGCGCGCGCTGCATTTCTTTCCGCGAAGCTACTTTCGTCTTTATCTTCCGGGAAACCGAAATCACTATCGCGGAATGATGCAATAAGATTATCTGGTATCATGTTTACGGAGAATTCAGTGAATTCATTTTGATCATTATAACGGAAGAAAGAATCGGTCTTTTTGCGGCGCAGGGCATCTGGCATCCAATGTTTTGCATCACCCCACATTTTATCGTACGGAATTTGATCAATCGGGAACCATTCAGGTGTAAGCTCCGATGTCGTCGCGGCTTCGCCCTCGAAATCGTCCGAGATGAATACGTGCATTATGTCGGTTTCTGGCTCGCCTTTATAGTAAAGATTACGAAAGATAACTTGCGCGACTTTTTCGCAAGATTTTACTTTAATTCCAACTTCTTCCTCTGTCTCGCGAATTGCAGCTCGAGTCTCCGTTTCGCCGGACTCAACTTTTCCGCCAGGGCAAACGAGTTTTCCGGTACCGAAACCGGTTTTTTTAACCCCCAACAACACCTTGCCGTCGCGTACTAGTAGCATCTGCGCTAAATGTCTAATCATGATTCTCCTCTAGCTAGCTATTGGTCTAGTTCTTAAGATATATAATACGCCATTTACGAATCCCCAGTCCAGCGTAATAGGCTCGCGTAAATATTCTTCCATCTTTTTTGCGGCGCGGTATATTTTTTGAACTTGTCCGGTTTCTAGCACTAATTCGTCTTCGTTACTTTCTAGCGAGACAGTTCCGTCCTTTTTATTTATTAGAATCATGTCTGGATCTTCGTCGTTCCCAAGCACGCTATTATTTGCCCAGAGTTTAACTTCGGCCAAAATCTCGCTACGCTCGCCGGTATATGGATTTAGGGAGTGGACCTTGCCGCGAAACTCACCGTCAAGGTATTCCTGAATAATGATTGCGCTTTGTTCGCCGCGTCTTTTTGCGTTATCTTGAATATAATTAATTGCTGAAATCAGATTATGGCGACTGACTGGACCAACTGTCTCGTAATTGTCGCTAAAGTAAGGATGCGAAGCATAAATAATTACCTTGTTTAGTTTGAGTTCATCGCATTTTCTAAGGATTTCATTGCTCATCCCATAACCAACATATTTACTAATCGGCACGACAAGTCCGCGCGCAATCGTGAAGCCTGCGCGCATTGTTTTTGTAAGATAGGCACCGAGCTGTCCGACGACTTCTGGATTATCGCTATCGCCGAGCATTAAAACGCTTCCCATATCTGTTAATTATATCACACTACATTGACTAATGAGTGATTTTGTGCTATAATGGAAGAATGTCGGGATAGCTGGATCCCTAAAAACCAGTAGTATTTTTTACATAGGAGGGAATTAGATATGGATAAAAAATCCGAGTACCTAAATGAGATTGCCGACATTAAGAAGGAAATCGAGAAGTTAGCTAAGAAGTTGGGCCCAGCAAGGAAACAGCTCGAAAAGATGGAGCAGGATATCATTCAGCTCGCCGCAAGGAATAAGGATCTTGAAGATAAGATTCTCGAAAGCGAGTCAGTAGACGAGGATATTCCAGAGGAACAGCCGGAACCAATCGAGGAGCCGACGCCTGAGTCGGAAGATAAGGCTGGGCGTAAGCGCCGTTGGCGTATTGCTGTCGGATTCATTAATCCGGATGAAGACGATGAAGAAGAATTCGAAGAGCCTGAGGAGTCGGAAGAGCTGAAAGAGCCAGAAGAACTAGGCGAGACGGACGAGGGCTTAGATGAGACGTCTGACGAGAAGACGGAAATATTAGCCTCAACTCCAGAAGAAGCCAAAAAGGCGAGAGAGGCTCTTAAAGGCACGTCGGAGCCAAGAAATGCTTTCAGCAGATTGAAGGCGAAAGCCGAAGAAGAATCCGACGATGATGATTCGTTAGAATTCCTTTAAACAATTAATTAGTCATATCGACTAAAATATTCACCTCCAAAAAACCACCGCAAGTTTCATCGCGGTGGTTTTTACTGTCTTTTTATTTCAAGATATTCTTTACTTCGTTCGGCAAGACAATAACGGTCTTTTGCGAAGGGTCGGAAGAAATCTTCTCGAGCGTCTGAAGGGTACGGATCTGGAGACCGCCAGGCGTCTTAGCGAGCAAATGTGCCGCCTCGGCAACCGCTGCCGCGGAAGCCTTCTCGCCGTCTGCCACGATGATTGCGGCGCGGCGCTCGCGTTCGGCCTCGGCCTGTTTTGCCATTGCGCGCTTCATATCGCCAGGGAGCTCAATGTTCTGAAGCTTCACGTTCTCGATGTCGATGCCCCACTTATCCGTTTCCTTATCGACGATTTCCTTAATTTGTGCCGAAATCTCGTCGCGCTTCGAGAGAAGCTCATCGAGCTCAAAGTTACCGGTAATATCGCGAAGAGCAGCCTGAGCGAAGTTGGTAGTAGCATAGATATAATTCGTTGTCTCAAGCAAGGCCTTTGCTGGATCGAGCACGCGGAAGTAGACGATTGCGTCTACGCCGACCGTAACATTATCCTTCGTAATCACTTCCTGCTTCGGCACGTCAATTGGCGTTGAGCGTACATCGACGCGCTGGATTGATTGAAAATATGGAAAGATAATGCGCAAGCCTGGCTGTTTGATACCGCTATATTTACCGAGCGTGAATACAACACCGCGTTCAAATTGACGGATTACACGGCAGCCCGGCAAGATGACGAGTATTAATACTAATACAATTATTCCGATTATTAATTCTGGCATATTTCCTCCTTTTATTTAGACGCTAAGCCTGCGTCCATCATTAATTTTACTTCTTGGTAATCATTTGTCGTGTTCCAGTTGCCGCGGAAGCCGTCAGCGGTATATTTATCGAAGACGAAACGAGGAACGCCGCCATTGATTTGCTTTTGTGCTTTCGCAGTATTTTGTTGGAGTTCGCTGAGTGTCTCTTCGTTATTGATACAGGACTTCATTTTGTCGTAATCTAGACCATCGATCCCCTTAGCGACATGATAAAAGTAACTTTTATCTAAATCTGGAATTTTTGGCGCGGTTTTATCGACTCCGACTCCATGTGAATGATAATCTTCGAAGATTTGCCCAAGCAGAGCGTAATAATAATCCCAGAAGTTACCCTCGCGTGCAGCGCAGTATGCGGCAATGCCGGCTGGTTTACTGTTATTCGAATGTCCGTTCTCGTAATTTACGTCAGTTACGCGTAACTCGAAGAGAATATTGTTGTCCTCGATGTAGTGCTTATTGAAGTCTTCAAGGTTGGCAGCGATCGCATCAGAGAACTTATCGCAGTACGGGCAAAAGATATCCGTGTACATTATGAAGTGATGCTTTGCGGTCTCTGGATCGCCTTTCGCCATTCCGGCATTCCAGGTTGACATATCTGGTGGTGCTGGATTCAGGATTGAATAGATCACTAGCGCGCCCAGGAAACCGATTAGGGCTACGAGTACCCCTATTCTAATTGCTTTTTGCATGTTCCTCCTTCTTGCTACTAATCATAATATAGTCGATATAGCCTAACTTAATAAAGGAATAGATAAGCAAGACAAAAGCGAGGATCGTAAAGGCGAATCCGATGCCTTCGGCCAACGTCGCCGCCGCTCCGCCAGCTATCGCGGAAAGCAACGGGCTGAGCAATCCTATTCCGCAACTCGGGCATCCAAGCGCAATGAAACCAAGAATGGCTCCGGCGCCACCAGCGCTCGCCTGGTTTAGTGCGTCTGATCTCTTGCGATTCTTGCATGCAAATACAAGCTGGACGATTATTAATGCCTGCAGAAGCGATAGCAGAACAATTGTCCATCCGTAGAATGAGCTAAAATTGTCTAACATTGATGGAAAGATTCGTCCTAATACTTCCAATTTTCGCCCAAACGGCAAGCCTGACCATAGTAATTGCCAGTTGCTACTACCGTCGCGGAAAAAAGTTAAGAAATAGTGAAATAACAACATACATAGCAAGAACAGAACTATATATGCAGGGCGCTTCAAAAGTTTTCCCGTGCCAACGAGAGCGAACTTTGTCTTATCGACAATAGATTCGGCTATTTTTCGGATTGCCATAGGCCATGAATATTACAGAATGCGTAGGCGCGAACTTTGCCGTTCTCGTTCATCTTGGAGAATTTTACGACAGGTGGGGTTGTTAAGCCGAGTTTTTGAATCTCAACTCTTTCGCCATCAGTGAGTGCAACCCACTCGATCCTATGCTCGGGCTCCATCGCGTGTAGCTGGAGGCCTACCTGAACAGTGGTGTCGTTTTGATTAAATTCAATAATTGGTGCGTGCTTCTCGCTACCTTCGGTGCCATGAATATGATCGAGAATTTCCATCCCGGTGCCGCAACAAGTAGGGCGTACATTCGGGTCAATCATGACAAACATCAAATTACCGCAAGTGTTACAGCGATAAAATTTCAAGCCTTCTTCTTCTCTTGGCATATACCTCCTTTTGTTACTATTTATTTTAGCTTATTTTTGCGTCGTTTTCTACCGTCATTTTGTGCATATATTTCACACTAAATTTTCAAAAAGTCAATAGATTTTTGCTATCTACCTCTGTAAAATCGCATAAAATAATAAAATAAATCCGAAGAAAGTCAATGTTGACTCAAAAAATGCTTGCGTATAAAATAATAGGCAAGAGGTGTTTGTATCGGACGAATCGTTGAGAGATTCGCCGGATACTAAAAAATAAGTCTAATCTGCGAAAGACTTATTTTTTTATGCTATTATCGAATGATGGAAGATTTTAAAACTATCGAAGGCGCAACCGCCTTATTTAAACAGAAAAAAGCACTAGGAAAAGAAAACTGTATTTTCGTTCTTTATCTCGATACACAGCACGAGGGTATGAAGTATGGGATTGCCGGCGGCATGGCTGGCGGTCTCGCGGCCGGTCTCGGTGTCGGAGTCGGCGTCTACAAAGAGACGGCTGCTTCGAAGAAGATCTTAGAGGGCGATTATAAAGGTTTGCTCGTCAATGCAACTGAAAAAGGCCTTCATTTAATTGCTCTCCAAGGTAAGGGCGGCACAATGCTTCGCATTCAGCCAGACAAGCTTACCCCGGAACTGGATCAGTATATGTTCCTCGATTACGGGCTAATTAAGGGGATTGAGGTTAAAAACTTCAGCTTTATTCAGAAAAAGATTCAAAAAGTCCGCATCTCTTACGGCGACAAGGCTAAGATGTTCTTGCTCGGCAACGTTTCAGAGAAAAATATTCCTTATCAGGCAGAAAACTTCGCAAAATTTGTCGCAAAATACAAAAAATAGTCAATTTTCGGGCCACTCTTTTAGCGGAGTGGCTTTTTTATGGTAAAATAATCTCATGGTGCGTTGGCGGAGCAGTTACGCAGCGGTCTGCAAAACCGCGTAGACCAGTGCAACTCTGGTACGCACCTCCAGATTATTTAGGTCAGTGGCCCGAGTGGCGGAATTGGTATACGCGGCGGACTTAAAATCCGCTTCCTTTACCGGATTATGAGTTCGAGTCTCATCTCGGGCACCAGGACAATAAAATAGGCCGAAGGCCTTTTTTATTATCCTGATTTCTTTCCGAGATGAGGCGAGAACGTAGTTCGGTAGTGATAGGAGCCGAGCGAAAAAAAGAACGTCTGCGTTCTGACTTTTCCGAGGCGACGCCCTTCTATGTCGCTCGCTCGCGAGCGGCTGTCTCATCTCGGGCACCAGAACCAAAAAATGACCCAAAGGGTCTTTTTTGTGGCTTATAATTGTAGTAGATGAACATATATTTAGATATTTATGGCACTATTCGTGGTATAGCGTCACCTATAGAAGATGTGGTTGCTCTTCTAGAATATTGTTTGGATAATTTTCCTGGCCATGTCTATTGGCTAACATCTTATTGTCGGCATGGAGTTAATCGATGCGATGAAGTTCTAGGTTTTTTGCCGGACGACATACGTGATCGCGCAATAAAAGAGGTTAAGCCAACTGATTGGGATGCAATGAAAACTGATGCGATTGATTTCTCGCAACCATTCGTTTGGATTGACGATAATATGCACGATAGTGAATTTAGAGTATTAGCCGAACATGGTGCAGAAGAGAACTTCCATCGAATTAATTCGGCTGATCCTGAGGCTATTAAGAATGCGCTCGAATATATAAAGGAATATTCGGCTAAAATATAGCAATTTGAAAATGAAAACCATTTTCAAATTCGTTTTTACGCGTTAATATAGATATATGACATATAATACGCGACAAAAAGAACTAATCAGACAGCTGATTATCTCGATAAATCGAGATTTTTCTGCCAAAGAAATCTTCTGTAAACTAACGGCGGCCGGAGAAGAAGTTGGCCAGACTACGGTTTATCGAATTATAGATAGTATGGTAGAAGACGGACAACTGAAGAAAACGCTTGGCGAAGACAACGAGGTGCGCTATCAGTACTTGGAATCTTGTGACCACTTTGGCCATTGCTATCTTAAATGCAATAATTGCGGCCGTCTTCAGCATATTGATTGTGAGGATATCTGTGATTTGACTGCGCATATTGAGCGTCAACATAAGTTCAAGGTCGACGATACTAATATGGTCATCAATGGTCTTTGCAGGAGCTGCGCATGAAGTTGAAGAAATATATTGCGGCGTTTGCTTTGGTGGCGATAATTATCGGCGGTATTGCCGGCGTAATTCTTCTAGAAAATCGCAATAAGAGCAATCATCAAAAAATCATTACAACTAATTTTGTCGCCTACGATTTTGCACGTGCGATTACTGGTGATGACTCGAATATTCGCATGCTACTTAAGCCCGCTACGGAATCGCATGGTTTCGAGCCGACGCCGCAAGACATTATCGATATTACGAATGCGGACTATTTTATCTACATTGGCGGTGAGTCTGATGAGTGGGTCGCCGATCTCTTGCGCGATAATAATATCGATGAGAAAAAGACTCTTCGATTGATGGATTTCGTGGAGCTTAAAAAAGAAGAAGCGAAAGAGGGTATGGAGGTTGAAGAAGAGGAAGAAGGCGAAGAGGAGGCCGAATATGACGAGCATATTTGGACTAGCCCGCGCAATGCAGTAAGTATTATCGAGGCGATGCGTGATCGTTTTATCGCACGTGACGCAACGAAAATTAACGAATACACCGATAATGCGCGTAAATATACTGAGCGCATTATGCAAAGTGATCAGAAAATCAGTGACATTGTGACACGATCGAGTCGCAAAGAATTAATTTTCGCTGATCGTTTCCCATTTCGCTATTTCGTTGATGAATATGGACTAGACTATTATGCCGCCTTTCCTGGTTGCGCCGAGCAGACTGAGGCAAGTAGCAAGACGATCGCTTTTTTAGTCGATAAGGTGAAATCCGATCGTATCCCGGTGGTATTAAAAATTGAGCTAACAAGCGATAACTTGGCTCAGACAATATCTGCCGAAACAGGTGCAAAAATCCTAACTCTAAATGCCGCGCATAATATTACTCAGGAAGATTTTGACGCGAAGAAGACTTATGCGGACATTCTTGAGGATAATATAAAAGTACTAGAGGAGGCCCTAAATTAATGGCGCTGCTTGAATTAACCAAGCTAAAGCTCGGCTACGGCGAAAACATTGTTATAAAAGATGCTACGTTGGCACTAGAGCAGGGCGACTTTGTCTGCGTCGTCGGTACGAATGGTGCAGGAAAGAGCACTTTAATTCGTGGTATTTTAGGTCTCATTGAGCCGCGCTCGGGGAAGATTAAATATGGCGAAGGGCTAGATAAGACGAAAATCGGCTATCTTCCTCAAGACCTTCGGACAGATGCAAATTTTCCGGCAACCGTAGAAGAGATAGTTCAGACGGGCTGTCTTGGTCATATGAAATTTCGCCCATTTTACTGTCATTCTGAGCGTGAGCATGTTAAACGCAGTCTTAAAACGCTTGGCATTGCTGATCTTGCGAAGAAGAGCTATATGAAACTTTCCGGTGGACAACGTCAGAAGGTCTTGCTTGCTCGTTCACTTTCGGCGACCGAAAAACTATTAATACTTGATGAGCCATCAAACAATCTCGATTATCAATCGCGCAAGAGTTTCTATGCGACATTAAAAAAGCTGAACTCAGAGCAAAACCTCACGATTATCATGATTACGCACGATCTCGACGCGGATGATTTAATTGGCGATAAAGTCATCGCAATTAATGATGGTGTTGTTAAAATTACAACAACAAAAGAATATTTGGAGGGCTATCGAAAATGATCGAAATGTTCAGCTATCCATTTATGATGCGTGCGCTTCTTGTCGGCGTGTTGATATCTATTTGCGCTGCGCTCGTCGGCGTCTCGTTGGTTCTTCGTCGCAACTCGATGATCGGTGACGGTCTTAGCCATACCGCCTTTTCGGCTTTCGCGCTCGCGACCGTCCTGGGCGTGGCGCCACTATATTTTGCGCTTCCAATCGTGATTGCGATGTCTTTCTTCGTGCTTCGCCTGAGTCAGAACCGCAAACTTCATGGCGATGCGGCAATTGCAATTCTGTCAGCCTCGAGCCTTGCGATTGGTACGATGGCGATATCTTTAAGTAAAGGCGTCAATATCGACCTCAATAGCTATCTCTTTGGTAGTATTTTATCAGTGAGTTGGGCTGATGTTATTCTGAGCGGGATCTTGGCGCTAGTTATATTTATGTTATATCTATTCGCATATCATCGAATCTTTGCAATTACTTTTGACGAGGAATTTGCAAAATCTGTCGGCGTGAAGACGGGCATTTATGATGCGATTTTTGCGGCTATTTGCTCGGTCATTATCGTTCTCGGGATGCGCCTTCTTGGCTCACTGCTAATATCGAGTTTGATTATTTTTCCAACCCTCACCGCGATGCGCCTAAAACGGACATTTCGCGGAATCGTCCTAGTCTCGACGCTAGTTTCGGTTATCGCATTTATTATTGGTCTAGTCTTATCGTATATTCTTGCTACGCCAACTGGCGCAACGGTCGTAATCGTTAATCTTGTTGTATTTATTATTAGTGTATTAATCCAAAAAATCATCGATTAGATATTTTTGTGTTATTATTAATTACAATAGAGTGTATAGGAGTTAAGGAGGTAAATGAAGAAACTTTTTATTGTCATTCCTGCGTATAATGAGGCTGACAACATCGAACAACTAGTAGACGACTGGTATCCAGTAGTAAAGAAAATCAATAAAGAATCTCAACTCGTCATCATCGACGATGGTAGCAAGGACGATACATTCAAAATTCTTAAGAAGCTAAAGAAAGATCGCCCACAGCTAACTTGCGTAACTAAGCCAAACGCTGGCCATGGCGCAACAGTTCTTTATGGCTATCACTATGCCTTGGATCATGGCGCAGATTATGTCTTCCAGACCGACTCTGATGGCCAGACTTTGCCAAGCGAATTTGATCAGTTCTGGAAGTTGCGCAATGAATACGATATGGTTATTGGTCATCGCAAAGGCCGCGAAGATGGTTTTGCTCGTGTCGTCGTAACGAAGACGCTCCGCCTCGTCGTTCGCCTTCGCTTCCACGTTAAGGTTACCGATGCAAATACACCATTCCGTCTCATGACTGCTAAAAGCTTAAAAGAGAATATTGAATACGTTCCAAAAGATTTTAACCTCTCAAACGTTATTCTTTCGGTTATCTATGCTAAGCGCAAACAAAAAGTAAAATACATTCCAATTACTTTCCGTCCACGCCAGGGTGGTGTCAACTCGATTAATCTTCCAAAGATTTTCCGTATTGGTCGCCAGGCGCTAAAGGATTTCCGCCAAATCAATAAATCGCTTAAGCAGATTGACCGCGAAGAAAAGAAAAAATGATATGCTTAAGAAACTATTCGTAAAATATAAGGACATCATCTCTTACCTATTCTTTGGTGTCTGCACGACAGTCGTCAATATTGTTGCTTATTGGCTCTGTGCGCATGTTGCGCATCTGAGCACGATTGTTTCGACCTCGATTGCTTGGGTACTTGCAGTTGCTTTTGCCTATATTACGAATCGCCTTTGGGTGTTTCATAGTAAGGCAAAGGGTAAAAAGGCGATTTTCCGCGAGATTTGCTCGTTTACTGCCTGTCGTCTGTTGACGGGATTCCTCGATATTGCGATTATGTATATCTTCGTCGATCGACTTCATTGTCCTGATCTGATAATCAAGATTATCTCTAATATTATCGTGATTATCGTGAACTATGTTGCAAGTAAACTCGTCATCTTTAACGAAAAAGAAAATTCGTCGATTTATAAAAAATCACTAGTTTTCGCAGCGCTTTGTATGATCGCACTGAGTCTAGCGATGCTTAGTGACTGGGGTCCATGGCGTCATCGTGACGGCTTCTGTGACACAAACGTTTATAAATATGTTGGCCAAACGATTCGTGAAGGCGGTATGCCGTATCGTGATGTCTTTGACCATAAGGGCCCATTGCTATATGTAATGCAAGCAGCGGCAGGCGCCGTTAATGAATATCGTGGTGAATGGATTCTCGAGGTAGGTGCAATTACAATTTCCGTATTTGCCATCTATTGTTTCGCTCGTCGCTTAAAATGTAAGCCAGTTCAGGCGTTCCTAGCGACAATCGCAGTACTCACGCCATTCTATGTATTCTATACAACGAACGATGGTGGCCATGTTGGTGGTTGTTGTTGTCTATACGCGATGCCGCTCGTGACGATTTCGCTAAATATCTTCTTGAAATATTTCCAGACTGGCAGAATTAAGAATCTAATGGTCTGGCTCTGTGGCGTGCTCTGTGGTGCCGCGCTAATGATTCGCCCAAATCTTGCTGCGGTCTGGGTAGCATTTGGTATCGTAATCCTCGTCAAATGTATTAAAGAGAAGAAGATTCGCGACTTGGTTCGTTTTATTATTCTCTTCATATTAGGCGTATTAACCGTTATTATCCCGCTCGTTATTTGGCTAGCGGTTAATGGCGCACTTGCGGATTGTATCGAGCAGTTTATTGAATATAACCTTGTTTACTCTGGTGAGAGAGGTGGTATTGCGGCGAAGGTCGATGTATTCTTCTATCTATTTGCTCAGCCTGTGCTAATCTTCAGCGTAATCTATATGATTTATCGCTTACTTACCACTCGTACAAAACTCGATGTTTACTTTGGAATTTTCTTCGCGCTCAATACGCTTACGGCGATTATGTCCGGCTTCCCATTCCCGCACTACGGCATCATTGCAGTGTATGGAATTATTTATCCATGCGCGATGATTTGCACTCATCTCCCGGAGCACACGAAGAAGAATGGCCGTTGGCACTATACGAAAGACGACGCGCTTGTCCTAGTATTATTCCTTATTGCGATTATTGGCGCAATTTTCCCGACTTGGTCTATGATTATTCGCAAAGATCTTGATACTTATCTCGGTCGCAAAGAAGACTACAATAAGAATTCAATTGCAACCGTAGCAATGGCGAATACGATTCAGAACTATACGGACGAAGATGACGAAATTGCTGTCTATAATGGCAACTCAATCATCCCGCACGTTTTCCTTCATAGCAATCGCCGTTCGGCAACTCGATTCATCTTCTTCACACAAACGATTGAAAACTTCAAGGGGATGGGCGACGAGTACTTCAATACACTAGAAGCCAAGAAGCCAAAGATTGTGGTGGCTGGCGGTAAAGCGCTATTTTATAGCGAGAGAATGAGGGATTATCTCACAAATAACGGTTACCGAATCGTCTATCCGCAAAAAGAGGTTGGTAAGACTTTGAAAGAAAACGAATATAATTTCGAATATGAATATATCTATTACCGCCCAGCGGACAAATAAAAATAATAGTTGCCACGGAAAGTACTAGCATTTCCGTGGCAACTGTGCTATAATTAACTCTAGTTGCGGGTTTAGCTCAGTTGTTAGAGCGCTTCCTTGCCAAGGAAGAGGTCGAGAGTTAGAGTCTCTTAACCCGCACCATTTTTTTTGCCCAGATATAGGGCTTATTTTTATGGCTAATTGACAATACGGCTATTTATGTTCTAATTTCAGAAGAGGCATCAGAGAAGATATTTGTAACTTTATAAAAATTCGGCCAACCCATGGGGGTCGGCTGTTTTTTGTTTGTAAAGTGTTATAATAAATACATGGCTATTTCTGTGCGCAAGCAGATTGCGCAAAACAAACGCAACACTATTCTTGTTATATTAATTTTTGTAGCATTCGTATCGCTGATTGGCGGCCTATTCGCATGGCTCTACGATAATACGACTATTCTAATTACGGTCGGGATCATCGCGGCTGCCTATGCGTTGATTCAGTATTTCCTGGCAGATAAACTTGCGCTTCTTGGCACTGGCGCACGTCAAATCGAGAAAACTGAAAACCCTCGCTATTATAAAATCATTGAAAAACTTGCTGAAGATGCGAAGCTTCCAATGCTGAAAGTTTATATTATTGAAGATCCAGCGCCAAATGCTTTTGCGACTGGGCGCGATCCACAACACGCTTGCGTTGCGGCTACGACTGGGCTACTCGAAATCATGGACGATAAAGAATTGCGCGCGGTTATGGGGCACGAAATGTCTCATGTAAAAAATTACGATATTCGCGTCAGTATGATCGTCTTTGGCCTCGCTGCAATCGTTGGACTTATTTCAGATATCGGTCTGCGTATGTTGTTCTGGAGTGATCGTGACGAAGAAAACAATTCACCGGTCGGTGTCGTCTTTGCTTTATTTACGATTATCCTTGCACCATTCGTCGCGACGATGATTCAGCTCGCTATTTCGCGTCAGCGCGAATACTTAGCGGATGCCTCGAGCGCAAGTATGACTAGTGCGGATGATATGATTAATGCGTTACGCAAGCTTGATACACATGTTCGCCCGATGCGCCAACAGAATGTTGCTGCTGAGGCGCTCTTTATTGCTGGTCCGCTGAAGAAATCGTTTATCGCTAGATTATTCTCGACTCATCCACCAATTGACGCACGTATCGAAAGGTTAGAAAATGCCAAAAAATAAAGAAAAGAAACCTCGCAAAACAATGAAAGAGGCGTTCTATGCGTCGCGTAATAAAATCTGGACAAAAAAGAGCGCTAGACTTAAACTGCATCGCAGTTTTAAACGTAGCTATCGCGAAGATTATGTACGTGGCCTAGAAGCACCGGGCTTAGTGGCACATGCGACGAGCACGCTGAAGATTTTATTTAAAAATTGGAAGTTATTTGGCGGTCTTTTGCTGATTATTGTATTTATGAATATTATCTTCGTTGGCTTAATGAGCGAGGATACTTATCAAACGGTTCAGGATAGTATCGATGAGAGTAGTGAGGTTCTTCAGTATGGCGAGATTGGTCGCGTCGCGAAGTCTGGCTTATTACTTATCTCTACGGTTGCGACTGGTGGCCTAACGAAAGGTATGACTGAAGTTCAGCAAGTCTTTGCTTTTCTATTTTCTGCAGTCACGATTTTAGTTACAGTCTATTACCTGCGCCATCTTATGGCAGGGAATCATCCAAAAATCCGCGACGGATTATATAATGCCTTGTCGCCACTAGTGTCAACGATGCTTACTCTTCTGCTTATTTTCGTACATTTGATTCCGATTTTCATTTTCATGATTATTTATTCGACAGCGATTGCGACGGATTTCTTAAGTCAGCCGCTCTATGCGTTTCTATTCTGGCTCTTCGGCAGCTTGCTGATTTTACTATCTGCCTATCTATTGCCAGGTTCAATCTTGGCCTTATGTGCCAGTACTGTGCCAGGGATTTATCCAATGCAGGCCGTTCATGCTACATCGGACATGATTCAAGGTCGTCGCACGAAGTTTATTATTCGCGTTTTCTTTGCGCTGCTATTTATCGCGGTAATCTGGGTAATCGTAATGTTGCCGCTTATTTGGCTCGACCTCGTCTTGAAGCAGAACATTGAATGGGTTGAGGGGATTCCATTTATTTCGTTCATGCTCCAAATCATGACAACCTTCACGGTCATTTATCTCACTTCGTATATTTATCTCTTCTATCGAAGGATGCTCGATGATCCCGAATGATGTCCGCGAGCGCGTCGATAAGTTACGCGAACTGATCAATGATTATCGCTATCATTATCATGTCCTCGACGAGTCAATTATGTCTGAGGCGGCAGCGGATAGCCTAAAGCATGAATTGTCGCAGCTCGAAACGCAATATCCAGAATTAATTACACCCGATTCTCCGACTCAGCGCGTCGCCGGCAAGGCGCTCGACAAATTCAAAAAAGTCGCTCACGCCGAGCGCATGATTTCGCTTGCTGATGTTTTTTCGGAAGCAGAAGTCGCTGATTGGCTTGATCGTATTGCGAAGCTTGGCGCTATTAACCCGGAATTATTTGTCGATATCAAGATGGATGGTCTTGCAATGGCGCTTATCTACGAAGATGGTCTTTTGAAGCAGGCAGTTACGCGCGGTGATGGTCGTGTCGGCGAAGATGTTACGATGAATGTGCGTACGATTGAAAATGTGCCGCTTTCGATTCCGCAAAAAGAGCATACCGAAGTCCGTGGCGAAGTGGTTATTTTTAAGGCTGACTTTGACAAACTCAATGAGCAGCAACGCGCCAAAGGTAAGCCGGAGTTTGCAAATCCACGCAATCTTGCGGCTGGCACGATTCGTCAGCTCGATCCGAAGATTGCCGCTAGTCGCCCGCTTAAGTTCATGGGCTATGATATGGTTTCACCGAACTTACCGAAGAATTCTGATGTTTATGAACGGCTCGAAAAGCTTGGCTTCCGCACCTCGAAACAACAGAAGATATATCATGATTTGGCAGGCGCGATGGGTTTCATTCGCGAGCTCGAGACGAGTCGCCAAGATTTGCCGTTTGGCACTGACGGCGCCGTAATCAAAGTAAATGATCGCAAGGTTTATCAAGCGCTGGGTATTGTTGGTAAGACTCCGCGCGCTGCGGTTGCTTTCAAGTATCCAGCCGAAGAAGCGACTACGATTGTGAAAGATATCGTAATTTCGATTGGTCGCACTGGCGCCGCAACACCAGTTGCCGTGTTTGATCCAGTGCAGGTTGCTGGCTCGACTGTTCGTCACGCTTCACTTCATAACGCTGACGAAATTGAGCGTCTAGATATTCGCATCGGTGATACGGTTGTTATCTATAAGGCCGGCGATATTATCCCGCAAGTTAATCGCGTGCTGACTGAACTCCGCCCGAGCAATTCCGAACCTTTCGATTATCTTGAGGCTCTCCATGAGCAGTATCCGGAGCTCGAATTCGAGCGCCCAGTCGGGGAAGTAGTCTATCGTGTTAAAGGCTCAAATGCTGGCGAAATGCTAAAACGCGCCGTCGAATATTATGCGAGCAAATCGGCTTTAAACATCGAGGGTTTGGGCGAGAAAAACGTCGAGGCGCTTATTGAAGCTGGCCTCGTTGGCTCGATTGCGGATTTGTATACTTTGACGGCAGGACAGGTTGAAGCGCTTGATCGCTTTGCGGAAATTTCTGCACACAAGCTCGTCGATAATATTCAGGCCAGCAAGAATCCGCCACTCGCGCGTTTTATTACGGCAATCGGTATTCGTCATATTGGTGCGCAGACTGCGATTGATTTGGCGGCACATTTCAAGACGCTCGAGGCGCTTCGTGATGCGACTGAGTCTGAGTTGATTGAAATGCCGGGTATCGGGAAAATTGTCGCTGAGTCGATTCTTGCTTTCTTTGCCGACGAAGATAATCTTGCTCTCCTTGATCGCTTAAAGGAACTTGGCGTTGAGCCAGTTTATCAAGATACTTCTGGCGGTAAACTAGATGGTCTTTCGTTTGTTGTAACTGGCACGCTCGATTCGATGGGGCGCGACGCCGCTGCAGAGAAAATCCGTGCTTTGGGCGGAGAATTCCACAGCTCCGTTGTAAAAACTACAAGCTACCTCGTAGCGGGACACAATACGGGAAAGAGTAAGCTCGAAAAAGCCGCCAAATATGGCACCAAAGTCATCGATGAAGCAAAATTCTTGGAAATTTTAGGACAGTAAAAGAGCCGGACAATTTGTCCAGCTCTAAATAATTAGATCTCTTCTTCGATTAAGTGGCTTTCATGTCTGCGAATTGGGTCGCCCATCTCAACTAGAATAACGCCTGCTTTGCCATCAATCGCAGAAAAAGCCGTATATACGAGCTCCTCGAGCGATTTATAATCGCGAGTTGAAACGTCGAGCTCATACATATCATTTGCATTTTTGTCCCAAATTACCGTTAAACACTCAATTACTTCTCTATTCATAGTAGTCGTTTCACCAGTGCACTTATTCTCGGTTTTTTGAGTTGTCTGCCTTGTGACGATATACATTTCTTCAACACCACGCTGGAAAAGTTTTTCGATCTTCTCCTTATTGACGTAAATAGAGTCTTTTACGCTCCGGTTTAAGCTCTCCTGAAAGATATCAATTTTTTCTCTTGGAATCTGATACTTCAGTTTTCTCTCTGCAGTGTCTATTGAAATTTCTATAACGTGCTTATTAAATTCGTCCATTATTTCCACCTCCTTGTTTTTTCTCGGAACGAAATTTGCAACGTATATAATTATAGCACAGAACGAAGAAAAAGTCAAGAGACGAAGTGCTTCCGTTTTTATTTCTAGGCGCGTATAATAAAAATAAGCATTAATATAATGTGGAGTGGAGGTTAATATTAAAGGCAATACGCACCGCAATCGTAAGCCCCTTTTTGCGCTAGTCGCAGGAATAATTTTGGCTGCCATTGCCGGTACCTCTGCTATCTATCTTGAAAACGTTGTCTTTAATAATAAATTCCAACTAGACGCCGAAGAAATCGAGCATACCGAGACCTTCACCTCTCCAGATGATTGGGTTCCATGCGAAGAAACACCAAAGACAGTTGTTACTACTAATAAATCTAATCATCCAGTTAAAGTCCGCCTAAACTACGATGAATGGTGGCGCAATCAAACAGATACCGAGAATCTCCCAGTAGAACAAGATGGTCATCGTCTTACTACGATCAACTTCCAGAATGAAGACGATTGGGAACTATCCGGCAACTGGTACTACTGGAAAGGCGAACTCGCTCCAGGTGAATCCACTCGCTCACTCTTCAAATCTGTCACTTTCGATTGTTCTGCCAACTTCGCTGTTCAGCATATCTGTACCGATCAAGGCTGTACTGATGTCCATAGCCCATACGAAGGTGCAGATTACCATATCTTAATCACTGTCCAAACTACTGATGAAGATTTCCCGCATGACGAAACTTTCAGCGTTTCTATCGATCCTAATGGCGGCGAATTCAATGGTTCTACCGATGTCTATACCGACACTGTCCAATACGGCACCGTAATAGATCTATCTAACATTAACTATACTGACCATGAGCTAGTCGATTGGACTAAAAACGGCAGCGAAAGCTATACGGACAACCGTATCCGCATCATCAATGACACTACTCTCGTTGCTAACTGGCAAAGCTCTATCTTTCATACTATTACCGTCAATCCTAATGGTGGTAGCTTAGATGGTAATACTGAGCCAATTGAGACTAATGTCCGCCAGGGCGAGAGCTTTACTCTTACCGATTCCATTCCGACCCTCGAAGGCTATGTATTCAATCATTGGGACATCAAGGTGGGCGATGGCGAAACCGCTCCAATTAGCGACTATACCTTCACTGTTTCAGACGACGTGACTATTACTGCTACCTACGACAAAGCTATCGCAAAGAATACCAGGACTAACAAAGAATACGCCTCAATCGCTGCTGCCATCTCAGATAACACTCTTCAAGCTGGCGACACCATCCTCCTCCTCGCTGACACCGAAGAAACCGTCACTATTCCAGAAGGGAAGGACTTCACTCTTGATCTTGGCGAATTCATTGTTACTGGCTCAATCACTAATAACGGTACTCTCACTCTCCTTAATGGTGAGATTAACAACCCAGACGGTGCTGCCTTCGTTAATAACGGTACACTCACGATGGGTATTAATGACTACCTAGACGCAGAGGAGCAGCGTGTAAATATTCAAGACGATTACGTCAGATTAATCGGTACTACTACCGGTATCGATCAAAATGGTATCTTTAACTACTACGATGGCTACATTGAAGGCGAGGTGGCTCTCGAAGGCGGCTACAATGCTGCGCCATCTTACAGGAATACTTTTGATGGTGTAGTTGTCTACTACTTCCCATTGGTAGATTTTAATAATGTCAAACAGCTCCAGCATGTCTCTCTCGCTAGCTCAGACAACGCCGTATCCAAGACTACCGTCAATGGAGACATTTATTACTACAACCTCCAGGATAACATTAATACTTCGATTCGTACTGGCTACAAGATTTACATCGTTCGCGACTTCGATGCTGGCTACACGATAACCTCGCCAGTCGATACGGACGTCACAATCGACCTTGCCGGTTACGACATCTCCCTCAACGACACTATTACTGTTAACGGCAGGCTCGCCATCGAGGATAGTAAAACAATAGTCGAGACGGTCGACAATGCAGACAATACCTATACGAAACCATCCATCAACGACAACGTAGCCATCACGCCTCATGGAGATACCGCAAATGTTGCTACGTATGGCGGCAAAATTTCTACACCGCAGACAATTATGAATTATGGCACTCTCGTTCTCGACAAAGTATTTATAACGGGCTCAAGCTCAAATAACACTATCGACGATAGTGGAACGCTCATAATGACCAATGCTATTCTCGGCGCAGAATCAAGCCATGTCATTGTACCAAAAAGTGGCGTAACTTATGATTTAGACGACAATTCATACTTTGCTTCATTTAAAATTAGCTACGGCGTAATTTGGAACACACTTGACGACTTTGTATGGGATGGCGGAAATATCTATGGACGCGGACAAGGCATAGAAAGCCCGAACGGAACGCCACACACTACGGTTAAAAACGCCACCATTACTATTGAAGGACCAAGCTCTGGCAGCTATCGTGGCTGGTATGAGGGGATTAATCAGGGTGTAATTACCGTAGAAAATACAATTATATCTGTTACGACCGGAGATACGACTTGCAGCCAGGCGCAAAATGACCGCAATGGCTGGGGGTGCGTGTGGGGGATTCGGGGAGAGACAGTTAATATTTCGAATAGCACAATTAAAGTAGATTCATATGGAATGAACTTCGGAGTCAGGGGTAGCGTTACGCTAGGCGACAATGCGATTATTGACGTGAAGTCATCGAACAGCATGGCGCGAGGCGTGCTAGATGGTATTGAGATAAATAGTAATGCTAAAATTACGGCAACAACCACTGGCAGTAGCGGTACGGCTATTGCTATTAATAAATTTGCGACCATCAATAATAAGGATGCAATTATTAGTGCTTATAGTAATAGAACTAGGGCATATGGCATTTTCCCCGACACTACGCAGAATGTTATCTTTAAAAATGGAACCATAAATGCGAATGGCGGAGTATCTGCGTATGGTATTTATGGGGTAGCAAGAAACGTTTCGGTTGAAGGCGGAGAGATAAATACGCAAAGCGCTTCAGGTGTTAGCAGCGGCGTGTATATGTCGTATTCGTCGTGTGCTCTAAATATTGATAATGTAAAAATATCCTCTAAGACAACATCTGGTAGTGCTTATGGAATATATATCGATAATGCCTCTAGCGCGTCAATAAAGAATGGCAAAATTGAGGGCGATACGCACGGAATCTACGTAAATGGCAACTACTACGTCACTCTTGGCGCAAATGATGACGAACTAGGCATTGAATCTCCAGAAATTATTGGCGGAAAGTATGGCCTTTATGGCGGTAAGTACAACTTCTATGACGGAGTTTTGAGGGGTGGCACTAATGCATATCAAGAGGGC
>JAFWIP010000008.1 GCA_017514805.1 Candidatus Saccharimonadota bacterium | reverse complement strand
GCCGCCATTGATGTAGATATGGCCACGTTCATTGCCAACACCGATAGCGCTGCCGCTACCATTACTTTCGACGGTAATGGTGCCGCTATCTATATTTGATGCCGGATAATTGTCTGCGTTGTATTCTGAATAGAAACCGGTAGCGGAGGCATTGCTACTGATTGCGGTGACTTTTACATTTGAATCTGCAGCTATATGATAACTGCGACTATATACGCCAGTGGCGTCATTAGTATTATTTACAGCAATAGTAACATTATCTTGGAGGCTAGTATCTGTTGCGCCGCCGATACCGGAGCCGGAGTTGTTGGATTCGATTGAGATAGAGGCATTGTTTTTCATTGTTACGACTGGGTAACCGCCAATACCTTGGGCGCCACCACTGCTAGAAGTATTCTTAATCGTAATCTTACTGTCGCCGGAGAGATTAACGTAGCAATCGGTGTTAGCGTAATAGCCGTAGAGCGTGTCGTCTGTCTCGCGTTCAAGCTTAATTTCGCCGCTAGTCATATTGAAAGTGTTGTGCCAACCGCCGGTAACTGCCATGTATGGAGCGGTGATGTTGCCTCTGGAGAATGTAAATGTGACGTCGGTATTGATGTAAATGGCAGGGGTATAGGAGTATGTGGTTATATAGGAGTCGTCATCTAGATCAAGAGTAGTGTCATTTTTTGGATGAATTACATAGCCAGTCGATGCAGATAGAATGCCGCCGTTTCGGATAGCTATTTTTGAGTTGTTGTCGATAGTATCATTAGAGGTGGTGCTCATTATTTCTGCATCGTCAATGACAAAATCATTATTATTGATGATTGTTTGCGATGCGGAAATTTTGCCCGTATCTTCGCTATTTGAGATTGTGATTTTTCCGTTGTTTGTCATTGTGTCGGCGAACATTACTTCGTAGCCTGCGATATCGAATTCAATTTCGGTTCCTGCGGCGACCGTTAGAGGGTAAGTAGCATTGAAATCGCGAACAGCATAAATCTTGTAGCCAGTAGCAGCGGAAGTATTTATATTGTCTTGGAGATTAAGATAATAAATGTCTCCGCCGACAGTTGTTTTCGAGACTGAATTATCAGCGCTTGCGAGCTCGGCGTGCTGACAGTCTCGAGCGTCAATGTGTGTAATGTATGGATAGTAGTAAATAGTCGTTTGGTCTTCGACATTATGATAGTACGGTGCGGAATTGTAGCCACCGTTGAGTGCAATATCGCCTTCAAGGATGCCGTCATAGTAATTGAATGTACCATTTTGTTTAAGGCCTTCTGTTGTTCCAATTAAGCGGATGTATTCATTAATAATATTCGCTTTGCCGGTGTCGAGATAATCGTCGTAGCCTAGCGTAAGGGTGCCGTTATTTGTAACGGCGGCGCCTGCTGGGTTGTTAATTTCGCCGTTAACGAGTGTAATGTTGCCGGTAGCTGTATTTGTAAGTGAGCCAGTGACAATATGAGTACCGAGATCAAGCGTAACGGTTTTCTCGTTTGTGACCGTTTCCGTAGTATCGACGAGAAGGGTAATAGTATCGCCATTTTGTGCTTCGGCTTCAGCCTTCATGATGCTTGAGTAGAGTTTGCCGGTACTTTCGATGCGAGCAACGGCGGGAGCCCAGACTGCTTTAATTGATACGTCGTCGGCAATATTCCTAATGATGTTTCCGTCAACGGACGTGTCATCACTATAAGTCCAGCCCTCTAGAGCATAAGTGTCGCGAGTGGCGTCCAGAATAGTGTAGTTGCTGCCTTCGCGGACTTCGTAGGTACTTGTCGTGGTCTTGCCGTCGTAAGTACCACCATTTGGATCTACTGTGACATTATGGAAGATATTTGCAAGCCAGTTTGCGACTAGATTAATATCTTCAGTAACGAGGATGGCTGAACCGGTGAATGTGTCGCTTTCGTTCTTTGTCCAGTCGCGAAGTACGTGATCGGCGTAGGAAATATTGGATAGGTCGATGGTGGTATTTTTTCTTACTCTGGCCGTGTACGTATCCGTGCTGTCGTTGAGTGAGCCGCCGTTTGGGTCAATTGTGACGTTATAATAAGTGTCCTCAGGGAATGATCCTGTGATGTCGGTAGTCTGAACTGTGACGAAAACGTGGTAACTTGCTTCATCGTAATCGTCTTCTGGGCGCTCACAGACTACTCCGGTAGGAGTATTGCGGCAAATATTTTGAACTGGTGCACCTGAATCGCAGTTATAAGTAACGGATTTAAAGAGGGAACGGGTAGATTCACCTGGAGCGAGTTCGCCCTTCCAGTAATACCAGCCATCATTGCCGTCTTCCCAATCGTTTTCGTTCTGGAAGTTGATTGTAGTAAGGCGTACGCCGTCGCGAGTGAGCGGAAGGGTAGTTTCGCCGTCCTTTGCTTTCCAGTATTCGCTGTAAGATAAGCGTACACGAATATTGAAATTGCCATTATTACTAGTTACGACTGTTTTTGGCGTCTCGTCGCAAGTTTTCCAGTTTTCTGGCGAAGTGAATACCTCAGTCGAGGTATTTTCGCCGTACTTTAGCTTGAATGAATTATTAAAGTTAGCGGATGTAAAGCTATATGCAATGGTGCCGCCTATAGCAAGAAGAATGAAGGCCATCAAAATACATAAAGTAAATCGTTTGCGATGGTTTAAAAATTTGACCTTTTTCATTCCCAAACTGTTTATGTTTAATAATATTGTATCATTTAAGTTCAGTTTCAGACGATTTTTATATAAAATGTAGAAAAGGATAGCTATGTTTAAGAGTCTTCGAAACAAATTTATTTTAACGAATATGCTCATCACGACGGCGATTCTCGTTATAGCATTTTCGTCGATTTTTGGTTTTATGGTTGCTGGGTCTCGTCGTGAAAAACCGCGTGCTCCTGAGGAATTTAGGAGTTCAGACGAAATCGTTAAAATGCTCGAGCACGAGATAGAGCAGGAGCGTGACGAGCAATTAGTTCGGCTCGGCGTGACGCTTATACTAGTAGGGGTTGCCGTAGAAGCGTTGGTATTTATCATTAGTTACGTTATGGCGGAGCGTTCTATTCGCCCGGTGAAAGAGGCTTACGATAGGCAACGCGAATTCATTGCGAATGCGTCGCATGAGCTAAAGACGCCAATCGCGGCAGTGCAAGCAAACTTTGAGGCGCTAGGAGTCGAGAAAAAGCCGTGGTCGGATAATATCGAAACCGAATTATCGCGTGCAAGCAAATTAGTAAATGATTTGTTAGTTTTGGCTCGAACCGATGGTCGCGAGATGGCAGAGAAGAAGGATGTCGACTTGATAAAAACAATAAAGAAGCGTGCCCAATTAATTGAAGTAAGGATGGGAAAGAAGAAGTTAATTTATGCTGTTCCTGAAAAAATGGCTGCAAATATCGTAGAGGCAGATTTCGCGCAATTGCTAGATATTTTACTAGACAATGCGGCAAAATATTCGAAGTCTTATACAAAGATTCAGGCAGAAGATCATTTGGTTGTTGTAGAGAATGATGGAAAGACAATCCCTATCGAAAAATTGAATAAATTATTTGAACGTTTTTATCAGGTGGATAAAACAGCAGAGGGGAGTGGACTTGGTTTGGCGATTGCAAAGGCAATTGCTGAGCGAAATAAATGGAAGATTTTAGTAGAATCGGAAGCTGGAATTACGCGTTTTTCGCTTGTATTTTAGATAGCATATGATTGACAGCATAAGCGTTTTGCTGCTAAAATAATTGTAATTAGGCCTTAAAAATTAGAAAGAATAGAAATGGATGACGATCAATTTCAAGGGAATTTGAGCGTTCAGGGTGGGAATCCTGAGCCAGTAGATAGTAGTATGGACATTGGTGCCTCTACTTTTGTTTTGGGCGAGGCAGAAAAGACGGCTTCTGAGCAAGATGCTGCGAATGTTGTTGAGTCTTCGACGGCAGAGGCAGAGCCGGAATCGGAAATGTCTCGTAGAATGAATGAGATTCTTGGTAGCTTTGATGATGGAATTGCGACTGCGACAGCAATTTCTTCTGGGAAGGGTAAGGTTGTGCAGGGGACGGCAGTACGGGCGGACGCGCCAAAGCCAGATTTTGCGCAAGCTCCAGCCGCGGCGCCAGTTCAGGCCGAGGTAACGACTGCGACTGAAGGTGTTTATGATACGGCTTCTACGGTGGGCGATGCTCCATTGGGGAGCGAGGCTGTGCCTAGTGCGCCTGTTACAACTGAAGAGACTTCTGCAATGCCGGTTGCGCCGGTTGAACCGGTGGCGCCAGCTGGTCCAATGCCAAGCTTTACCGGTGTTCCACGTTCCAATATTGAGCAAGCAGCGGCAGAACAAGCGGCACGTAATGCAGTTGAAGCGGAGAAAAATAAGAAAATTGATCCAAAGATTTTGGCTGGCATGGTTGCTTGTGTGTTGATAATAATTACCGCTTGGGTTTTCGTATTCATTAAACTTACAAATCCGAAAAAGCCGCCAGTGACACCTCAGACTGTTCAGGGCAACCCAGAAGATAAGCCTAATATCAATGAAGATACTACTCAGCGTATTGGTACGCCGGAACATGGTTATATTGATGTTCCGAGCGACTGGGTGCGCTTAGTTGAAGGTGTGAACGAGGGTGAATTCGCCTACTCAGATGAAGGCAATAAGAATAGAGTAATAATGACATCGTTTGCTTCTGATGCGGTTGGTGGCGCAAGGCAATTCGCGAATAGCCAGTATAGCGCTGCTGATAATTCTGGCACTGCTGTTCAGCCGCAGATGGCGGAAATGAAGATATCTAACTATGATGCATTCCAAGTATTTTATTATACTCAGGATGTAAAAGAATGGACGTTTAAATATATCTTTGATGCAGAAGACGGTCGCGTTCATTATATTCAATTAATTGTCACAGACAATACTTCGCAGCTGGTCAATTCTGTTCCAGAGTCGTGGTCATTAAACCAGAATGAGACAAAGAAACAGGAAAGCGAAGGCGAAGAGACCGAAGCGGAGGTTCCAAAGACTGAAGAGAATAATGAGGCTGAGCAAAAAGCGAAAGAAGATGCTGATGCGAATGCCGAATCCGACACAGAGTCGGAAGATGAAGATTTAGATGATTCCGATGAGGATGTTGTCGAGGAAGACGACGAAGTAGTTGAATAGATTAATAAAAAACAGCCGATAGCGGCTGTTTTTTTGACTTCAGACTTATTGTATTTTGGTTAGATCGCCGTTTAACACTGTTACGTCGAAACTTTTGATTTCGTCATCAATGTATTTGTAATCGGGAAGAGGATTGATGGTGTAGGTTGGCTTAGCGTAGTAGTAAGCGAAGCCCATTTCTAGAAACGTGTTTGCGCCGATGTAGTTCTCGACATTATTTTTTGTGAAATTGCAGATTAGTACGGCGTCGGATTCTTTAATCTTGTCGAAGTGATCGCGGATAGCATCGTAGCCATTATCGCGCTTGGCTTTAACGGCGTCGAAATCTGGCTGATGGATTGCATCAATAATAACGCCGTTTGGCAATAATACTTCGTGGCCGAGTTTTTCGAGCTCATTTGAAATTTTCTTAACTTCGTCAGTGAATGATAGACTGCAGCATACGCAGATTTTCATGAAATACCTCCATTTATAGAATTATTATAATGCGGATTATCTCTCAAAAACAATGGCTATAGTGATGCTTTGTCTAATTGAGGAATAATCCTTATAGACTGTCGACTGAATATGATTGTATGTCGTTATTATCTCTAAAACATGGTATAATAACACCTACGATAACAGATTATACGAATTTATTATGAGTTTACAAATTGGAATTGTTGGTTTAGCGAATGTGGGGAAGAGCACACTTTTTAATGCGTTGACGAATGCGGGTGCATTGGCGGCAAATTATCCTTTTGCGACGATTGAGCCAAATACTGGAATTGTCGGTGTTCCGGATGAACGTTTGGAAGTACTAGCAAAGATGTATGAGTCGAAAAAAGTGATTCCAGCTACAGTTGAATTTGTTGATATTGCGGGTTTAATTGCGGGCGCGTCGAAGGGGGAAGGTCTTGGTAATAAGTTTTTGGCAAATATCCGCGAATGTAAAGTTATTTGTCATGTTGTGCGCGTATTCGAGGATGGCAACGTGACGCACGTTGCGGGTGGTCCAGATCCGAAGCGTGATATCGAGACGGTAGAGACAGAGCTAGCCTTGGCGGATATCGAGACGCTAGAGAAGACTTTGCCGAAAATTCAGAAAGAAGCGCGCGGTGGCGATAAAGATGCGGCGAAGCGTGCCGAGCAGGCTGCAGTAGCACTTGAGGCGTTGAAGAGTGGCGAGATGCATATTGAGCCAATTTCTGGTTTAGACCTACTTTCAAGTAAGCCGGTTTTCTATATGTTTAATATGGACGAGAATGAGCTTGTCGACGAGAATCGTCGTAAGGAATTGGCTGAGATGGTAGCGCCGAGAAAGTGCGTATTCGTGAATGCAAAACTCGAGTCTGAGATGGCCGATATGGAGAAAGAAGAGAAACAAGAATTTCTCGATAGCTATGGGATTAAGGAAGATGGTTTGAGTCAGCTTGTTCATGTTGCATACGATACTTTGGGCCTACAAAGTTATTTAACGGCAGGCGAAAAAGAAACACGTGCATGGACGATTCCGCGTGGAGCGACAGCACCAGAAGCGGCGGGCGTGATTCATACGGATTTTCAGCGCGGTTTTATCGCTGCAACGATTTGTTCTTACGAAGATTTAGTGAGACTCGGTTCGGAAAAAGCCGTACGTGAAGCTGGTCTGATGCGGACAGAGGGGAAGGACTATGTCATGCAGGACGGCGATGTGGTTGAGTTTAAATTTAACGTATAGACATTACTAAAAGTCAGGCGCGTGTCCTGGCTTTTTTCTTGTTTTATATTTGCGAAAAATATTATGCTTGTGCTAATATAATAGTATGAGTCTAGGATATGGGGTGGGCGACTTCTTCGCCTTAGATATAGGATCAGATGCACTCAGAATGATCGAACTGTCTGGTAATGCTCAGCACGGCTGGGTTTTGCAGCGTTTTGCTTATGTTCCAGTGAGTCGTCAGATTCTTCAAGATAGCAGCGATGCTGGTAAGCGTAAGCTTGGTGAGACAATTGTTAGTGCTGCTGAGCAGGCGGGTATTAAGACCAAAAATATTGCACTCGGTTTACCTTCAAATAAGACATTTACCACAATTATTGAGGTGACCACGCAAGAGAAGAAGTCGATGGAGAAGGTTATTAAATATCACATTGATCAATATATTCCGATGCCAGTAGAAGATGCAAAAGTTGATTATGTAATCCTTGGTCCTAGCCCAAATGATCCAGCTATTACTGAAGTGTTATTATCTTGTACTTCTATTAAGTACGCAGAAGAGCGCATGGAAGGCGTCGAGAGTTTTGGCTTTAACTTGATCGCTCAGGAGCCAGAACCGATTGCAATGTCTCGTTCGTTGACTCCTCCGGGACTAACCGATGCGCGCTTGATTATTGATTTCGGTGAAGACTCGACTGATTTGTCGATGGTTTACGGTGCACCACGTTTGGTGCGTATGCTTCCTGGCGGCTTATCTGTTCTTGTCCGCACGGTTGCTAACTCGCTCAATGTAAAGGAGAGCCAGGCTCGCCAGTTTATCTTGAAGTTTGGTCTAGCGCAAGACAAGCTTGATGGTCAGGTATTTAAGGCGCTTGATAATACGCTCGAGAATTTTGCTGGTGAATTGACAAAATCTGTACGATTCTTCCAGACGAAATATCCAAACATTCAGGTTGGTGGAATTGTTCTCTCCGGTTTTGCTGGCGTTATCCCATTCATGGCAGAGTACATTGAGGCAAAGACCGGTATTCAGACAATTCAGGGTAACCCATGGCAGATGGTGCGCGTTACTCCGCAGCAGCAACAAGCTTTGTCGCAAGTTGCAGCGGAATTTGCGGTGGCGATTGGCTTAGCGGAAAGGTCGAATTCGAGGTAGCATATGTTTGAAATTAGCTTAGTACCAGATGTAAAAAGCGAATTAATTAAGAAGCTTAAACTTCGTAATTTGATTTTCTTGATTTGCATTATCGTAGCTGCGGCTTGTGGCGGCGTATTGCTTATTCTAGGTGGTATTACTGCAGGTCAGGGCGTAGCTCTTCAGACTCAGGATACCGAGATGGTTTGTCGCTCCGAGGGGAAGACGAAGAAGGGCGGCGAGAAGGATTGTGGAAGATACAAAGAAACTGCAATCATGAAATTTAGCAACGCCGAAGAGCTTTTGACGATTCAGGATCAGATGAAGAATTTGTCTTTGCTTAATAATAATAAGATAAAATTCTCGCGTACCTTTGGTATTCTTGATACGATTCTATCGAATAAGAATGATGCTAATACGGGCGAAGACAAAGTCCTCGCAAATACTGTTAGTGCAGATATTAATAATAGTACTCTCTTCTTCGATGCGATTGCTGAAGCCTCAAACAATATCGGCTATCGCGCACTTGAAGGTTTCAAGAAGAATGTCTCGCGCACTTACTATGATTACGGCAACTATATGCGTACGGATAAGGAGGGGAATGAAATCCCGATTCCTAGCTATTGTGTCGATGAATATGTAGACGGCGATACGAAGATTATGTATGGCATTTATCATAAGGGCGCTCCTGGCTGTGAAGCTCCAATGGTTGCCGATAAAAAGAATAGCGATGAAGACGACGAGGGCCAAGAAGAAGCCGAAGAGACTGAGGCTAATACGACTGAAGTAAAAGACATAAAGATTCGTCGTACTTATAACGATATGAATGACTTGAACGAATATAAGAATGGTAATGATAGTCTAAATAAAGATAAGACGGTCGAAAATATCAAAGGATACTTCTTTGAAAGCAAATGTCTTCAGTACGATTCTGAAGAGAAGTTTGATGAAGCTGCTACGCTCGAGCAGTGTCCACTTCTTGCCGATGAGCCGGTAATTGGCGACTCGTCTTATGGCCGTAATAGTGAGGATAATATGGTACTATCTTTCTCGGCAACGCTCAATATTTCACATGCCGTCTTCCTGTCAAGTAATAAGCATATGATGATTGTTAGTCCAACTCGTCAGAACGTAACGGATAGCTATATCCAGGTTAAGAATATGTTTACCGAAGCTGTTCATGATAAAGAAGGGGAAAATTAATTATGGCAGGTAAAACACAGGCAGAAAAAGGCAAAGGTAAAGGCGTAGCATTTGGCAAATGGGCAAAAATCGATAAAGCCCAGCGCAATATGTTTTTCGCAGTTTGTGGCGCATCGGTCGTCCTTGGTATTACGATTGTCGGGATTATCTATTTCTCTAAGGTGATCAGTTTTAACGCAACATTGATTGGCGAAAAGGCTGCAGTTATTGAGGATTATAAAGATATCCAGAATAGCTTAGTGAGTATTTCTAATCAGGTTAATAATCTTGCTGTAGATGATACGCTCGAAGTTGTTGGTCGTACGCGCGCAGCGGATTGTTTGAATCGCTCGGCTAAGATGCTTACCGAATCTAGCAGTGTTGAAGATTTGGAAGTAACGCGTACTTGTACGGCGCTTCGTGTGATTCCTGATGCTATGCCATCATCGGCGAACACGGAGGCTATGCTTGCTAGCTTGAACCAATTATTGCTTTGGAGTAATGATGGTAATGGTGTATTGATTGAAGGCTTGTCTGGTACGGAGACTGATGGCGTTTCGTTCGTTGATGAGAACGGAAATGCAATTAAAACGACCATGTCGACAATGGGCGCTGCCGTATCAATCGAAGATGACGCTGATAAGGTCAAAGGCGCGCTAGATACTATTGAGAATTCGATTCGCAATTACGATATTGCCGCTGCTTCGATTGAGTGGTCTGGCGATAATTACGATGATGATGGCGTATATCATCCACAGAAGATTTCATTGAGCGCATCATTTAATGCATACTATTCGAATTCGGTAAGTATTGAGAAACAAAAGAAGAAAGTATGCGCTAGTAAAGAAAGTGCGAAGTGCACGGGGAAGAAAAAGAAATGAAAAATACTGACATAGCAATGGTTATCTTGATTGCGGCTGTATCGGTAGTACTTTCGTACTTCCTTGGTAATGCTATTCTTGGTGATCCTAATGATAGAGTTGAAAGCATTGAGTATATGGATCGTATTAGTGGTAGCATTGATAAGCCGGATGCGGAAACATTTAATGCTAAGGCAAAGAATCCAACAGTTGAGGTCTTTGTCGGTAACTGTGGTCCGCTTGAGATTTGGAATGAGAATGAGCGTGTTTGTAAACTTCGTCCTGAGTTTGGTGGCGACGCTGAAGAGAAGAAGGAAGAAGAAAATAACGACGATAATAACAATCTTGATAACGAAGACCTCAACGATGAGGCAGAGGATTACGATAATCCGTCTGGACAATCCGGAGGGCGCTAATGCTGCTCTCTAAGGAGCAACAGGAATCAGTCGTAAATCTTCTTATTGAAGATGGTCTTGTTGATGCGGCTTTAACGAAGAAAGTATATGCCGAGACGCAGAAGAGCGGCCAGCCGATTTTGGCTGCGCTAAAAGCTAAGAATCTCGTTACCGATGACGCAGTGCAGCATGCTACGGCAATCATAATGAAGACGCCGTACATTGATTTGCGTAATATCAAGTTCGACAAAGAAAAACTTCTAAAGATTCCGCAAGAGATTGCGGAAAGACAGAAGGTTGTTCCGCTTGGTTTGCAGGCTGGGCAGTTGATTGTTGCGGTTTTGGATCCGACGAACATTCAGCGTATGGACTATATCTCCACGCTCGTAAAGATGCCGGTCCGTCCAATTATGACTTCGGAAGCTGGCATCCAGAATGCCATGATGCAGTATGTGGCGGACTTGAAAGATGTCGACAAGGCGGCGAAGAAAGAAGAGCAGGATATTCAGGCGAAGACTGAAGCACAGACGATTACGCAGGATTCGCCGATTTCGAAAGCGCTTACTTCGATTCTTGATTATGCGGCGAAGTCTAAAGCATCGGATATTCATATTGAGCCGCTAGAGAAGACACTCGTGATTCGTTGTCGTATTGATGGTGTTTTGCGCAAGACGATGGAGCTGCCGAAATCGATTGAACCAGCACTAATTTCGCGTATTAAGATTATGGCGAAGCTAAAGATTGATGAGCATCGCATTCCTCAGGACGGCCAGTTTGCCGTGATTGTGAATGATAATGAGATTGACTTGCGTATTGCGACATCGCCAGTAGTTTGGGGTGAGCAGGTGGTTATTCGTCTTTTGGATAAATCTGGTACCTCGATGGAGGTTGAAGCGATGGGTATGACTGGCAAGGCACTTGCTGATGTGATGAATGGCATCTCGCGTCCAAATGGCATGATTCTTACGTCTGGTCCAACTGGTTCTGGTAAGTCTACAACGCTTTATGCTTTGATCAAGAAGATTAAGAATGAAACGATTAATATTGTAACGCTCGAGGATCCGGTCGAGTATAAGATGGATGGCGTGAATCAGATTCAAATTAATAATGACGCTGGTCTGACTTTCGCATCGGGTTTGCGTTCAATTTTGCGTCAGGATCCAGACGTAGTGATGGTCGGTGAGATTCGCGATGCTGAAACGGCGAACCTTGCGGTTCAGGCGGCTTTGACTGGTCACTTGGTGTTTTCGACATTACATACGAACTCGGCGGCGGGTATTTTGCCGCGTCTTCTCGATATGGGTATTGAGCCATTCCTAATTGCTTCTACTTTGAATACGGTTATTGGCCAGCGTCTCGCTCGTCGTGTTGCGGAACGTCGTGAAAGCTATCAGACTTCAGATTTGGAAACGAATGCGATTAAGCAAATTGTTGGCAGCTTATTACCACAGTCGGCTTCGGAGGTTGCTTCAAAGTCGGAGCAGATGGGTTATGGTACTTTGCCGGTAGCAACAAGCCCAAGCTTTACTTTAGTAAAGGGAATTGAAACGGAAGATGCGCCGGGTGGCTATCAAGGACGTATAGGCTTGTATGAGACAATTACGGTCGATGAAGACATTCAGAAGTTGATCGTTGCGCATGCGACGTCTGGCGACATTATGCGCGTGGCGAAGATGAAGGGTACGATTACGATGCGTCAGGATGGTACACTGAAGGCGCTTTCTGGCTATACTTCGATGGAAGAAGTAAATCGCGTTGCTTCGGATCTTGCTTAAAACTTGACATAGTCTATCTGCTAATTTATTATAAGCTTAAGCTTTTTGTACAAAAATAATCAAGGTCAAAAGATGAGGCGCTTCAAGAATTTTTCATTGAAACAGAAACGCATCTTAGCTATTGCTGGGGTAGCAGTGTTTGGGATTGGCATAGTCGGGACAATTGCCTACAACCAAGAAATCGGTAGTTTTTTCAACAAATTCTGGCTAGAGGGGGATTTGGTTGAATTTACGGAAACTTTCGATTCGCCAGATGATTGGCAACCGTGCCAGGAGATTCCAAAGGAAGCAATTGCGACAAACCGTAACAAAAGTCCGCGCTATGCGCGCATGAAGATTAATGAATATTGGCGCACGAAAGACACGACTACGCCTGTTACTGATCACGAGACGACTGATCTTCCTTTGACTTGGACGGATAATGGCACGGTGAAACATTATGCGATTATTAATACGCAGAATGATGACAAGTGGGAATACAATGATGAGGATGGTTGGTATTACTATAAGACTCCGCTTGCTGAAAATGAGTCCACACTATCGCTTTTGAAGTCGGTAACCTTTAACTGTGAAGTTAACACTGCGGGCGAGATTCGATATAGCGCCGATGGCCTTGTTGGCGAGAATATTCCTTCTGAATATGGTGAGGCGAATTACCATCTATTCATTACATTCCAGCTTAGCGGCGAGAGCGTTGCTCCGGAAAGATATCCACGTCTCTATACTGTGATTGCGCGTGAGTCGCAAGGATTAGATAACAATATTTCTAATGCTGGCGTATATATGTACACTCCAAGTCAGAGCGACGATAAGCCAATCTATCTATATAATGGCGCCGATTCAAAGAATAATATTATCTTTGCCGACAAATGCTGGAAGATCGTGCGTACGGCCGAGCGTGGGGCGACGAAGTTGATCTATAACGGTGAGCCGACGGATGGTAAATGTATGGCGACTGGCGACGATGCTGTAATTGCTACGGGGGTAAATTATGGTGATTTGGTGTCTGACATTACGAAATATCAGACGTATCTAACGGAGCAGTATAGCTACATGATTCCAGAATTTCAAGGCGATTTATATGAAACGCCTCATGATACTAGCTGTGAAGAGCATGCGGCAAACTCGTCTCGTTGCAATAAGGATCAGATTTACGGCAGCTCCGTAACTTGGGATGGCACTAAATATACGCTTAACGATCGATACACTGCGCAAGAGTTAACGATGACCGATAGAGATAGAATTCATATCAGCGATAGATTCCATCGTTATTATACTTGCCATATCAAGAATGGATATCAGTGTAGCGAAGTTAGATATTTGATCGATGCTAATTCGCAAAGTTGGTTCTACGAAATCATTTTAAGAAATGGAAAGACACTCGATGATTGGAAAGTTGAAAACTTCGCGAATACTAGAAATAATGCGATAAAGACGATTGTCGATAATTGGTATACCGCAAATATTAGCGAGAGTGCGCGCAATTTCGTAGATGATGTTGTGTATTGTAATGATCGTGAAATTACCTATGGACCACTCAAGGGTGACGCAAGTGAAACTCATCAAAATGGGGAACCGAATAAATATGCGTTTTACGATAGGGACGTCTCCGGAAGCTATTCCTATTCGTGTAATAACACGAATGATAGGTTTACGGTTTCGGCAGGGAATGGCAATGGCGATTTGACCTATCCGGTAGCAATATTGTCTGGCGATGAGGCGGTTAAAGCCGGTGGCGCACTTGGTGCGGCGACAAAAACATACACTATGACGCCGAGGACAATTGGCTCCGGTGCTACAATCGATGCTCATGATAAGATAGATTTGGCAATTCTGAAGCCGGATGGACAAATTATGTACGATGGTTATAGGAGTGGCGCAGCAGTAAGGCCAGTGTTGGCATTGAAATACGACACGTTTGTTACGGCCGGTACGGGCGAGAGCAATGATCCGTATATATTAAAGGAGAACTAAGATGAAACGTTTTAAAACTTTCTCAGTAAAAAACAAACGAGCTCTCGCGATTGCAGGTGTTTCGGTAATAGCGTTAGGTGTTGTTGGCACGATTGCTTATAACCAGGATTGGATGAATTTTGCGAACATATTTCGTCCAGCAAGTGACGTAGTAGAGTTCTCTGAAACATTTGATTCTCCAGACGATTGGCAACCATGCCAAGAGATCCCGAAGACCGCAATTGCGACAAATAAAAATGCTTCACCTCGCTATGTTCGTATGAAGATTAATGAATATTGGCGCACGAAAAATTCTCAGACACCGACAACGGATCACGAAACAACCGATTTGGCTTTGACTTGGACGGATAATGGGATAGAGAAGCACTTCGCGGTTGTTAATATGCAGAATGAGGATAAGTGGGAGCTCGGCAGTGATGGTTGGTATTATTACAAGACTACTCTCGGCCAGAATCAATCGACAGACTCTCTCCTTAAGTCTGTTACCTTTAACTGTGAAGTAAATACGGTTGGCGAGATACGCTATGCTCTTGATGGCTCGACTTTTGAGGGTGTATCGAGTGAGTATGCGGACGCAAATTATCATCTCTATATTACTTTCCAGATGAGCGATGAGGATATGAAGCCACAGAAGCATGAGATTGACTGTGATAATGCGACTGAACTATATGACCTGATTGCCTGTAGGACGAATGGTCCAGATACGAATGTAATCTTTAAGAACACCGCGTCGTCGGAAGGGGTAAATGGTTGGGGCGTAAATACTTTGACTGCGCATAAGGACGATTATTACCCAGTCTACTATTTCCGCGGTGATGGCGCATTGAGAAACAATGTACTTTGGGATAATAAATGTTGGAAGATTATTCGTACGACCGGTACTGGTGGCGTGAAGATGAGCTACGCTGGTTATGCCAATAACGGGGTTTGTGATGATAATTCGTCGAATACCTATAAGACCGCATCTATTGTATATTCTAGTGGCATAGAGTGGTTCTCTTCGCCGGGCCATTATCCGGGTCCTGGCATAGTGTCGTATTCATATGGTTCATATAATCCTGTTCAGGAATCCTATAATGAAAGTGGCTATTCGTCTTATGATGAACTATATTTTGGCAACGATATTGAGTGGGTGAATGGTCAGTATCATCTGATAGATACGATTCATGGTACTTGGCGTGATTTGCGCGAGACGGCGGGTACGAGATATCATTACTTCTGTTTCGGCGGTAGCGATACTTGCGTGAGCGGTCGCGCTGGATATATTATCGATTTCGATGCTTCCGATATTGATTTCTATAGACTGACTGGCGGAAAGAAGCTCGAGGATATCAAGGAGGAGATATTCAATGGCGGCAATGTTCCATCGGCAGCAAAGAGCAATATAGAGGGTTGGTTCGGTGCGGTTGTTTCTAGGGCGGACGAGTTGGAAGATACGATTTATTGTCAGGATAGGACGATTATCTCTGGTCCGCTCAAATCCAAAGATTCTCCATGGGAAGGCAATATCGCAAAGTTTGGCGCGTATGAGCGCTTGCTAGATCTTGGCGATGATGGAGACTATAATCCGAGCGTCGATTGTGCACAGAAGAAAGATTCTTATACGGTAAACGAATCCGATACGGGGAATGGCTTCTTGAGATATCCAGTCGGTATGCTAACTGCGGATGAATTGATGTTGGTTGGGTATAACCCGAATAATAGCAATGATGCGTCTAATCAGTGGTTTGCTGGCTTACAAGAGTGGTCGATGACGCCTGGTTGGTACGAGAGCCGCTTCGATGGCCCGCTGATGATTTCGTGGAACAACCAGATGATTCTTCGAGGTATTCGCGGTTCTTATCGATTACAAATTAGACCAGTCGTTTCATTGAAGGCGGGAATGGTAGTGACCGAAGGTGACGGCAGCGCCGCATCGCCATATAAGATTGCGCAGTAGAGAATAAAAAAACAACCCCTACGGGGGTTGTTTTTTATGGTGCGGGTTGAGAGAGAGCGCATTTGCTGACGCAAATGCTATACCTCAGGGCGTCGCCTCGGAAAACTAAGAATTAATTCTCAGTTTTCGCTCGGCTCCTACTTCGGCCGAACTACGTTCGCCTCTCTCGAACGCTGCATGGAAGCATTAAAAAATATCCCGTTGGGATAATTTTTAATGCTTGGTGCGGGTTGAGAGAGTCGAACTCTCATGTTGAGTTTGGAAAACTCACATAATAACCGTTATATGAAACCCGCAAATTGCTAGAGTACATATGGGGTGGGTAAGAGGGTTCGAACCTCCGACCTTCGGTGCCACAAACCGACGCTCTAACCAGCTGAGCTATACCCACCAAGGGATATGTACTCTAGAATTATAGCAGATTATTGCTTAATGCGCAAAGATTAATAGATAGGCTAAGTAGCCAAGTCCGCCACCGGCGGCAATTACGGCAATCACAATGAGAGTCCAGAGCCAGCCAGATTTTTTGCCTGGATCTTGGGCAATAACATGCTTCTGAGCATTTTCAGTAGCGCGAGTAGGTGATTTCTGGCTATATACATTACGCGTGCTGCGAAGAGCGGAAGCGCTAGTTTCTGGAATATTAGTGCCGAGTGGGCGCTTCTCGACGTGAGTGTTCGTCATGAAAGGCGAGCGACCGCCGAGGGAATAATTATTCGCATTTGGAGCCTCGCGGCGTTTGATAGCTGGAGCTGGAGCGGTTTCTGGGACTGGCTTAGTAGCAGGGCGTTGATGTTCGATGCGGCTAGTCGTTGGATGTGGTGCCTGAGGACGAGCTGGTGCTGCTGCGACGGCTGGCTTCGGCGCGTGAGCGATTGGTTTTGGCGCTGGAGCAGCTGGGCGCATAACTGGCTTACTGGCAGGACGAACAGCAGCTACGGTTGGCTTAGCGATAGTCTTAGGCTCAGTCTTTGCGGCTGGGCGATTGATAAGGCGATTAATTGGTGCAGCAATTGGTTTCTTAGCGGTTACTGGTTGTGCTGCAGGTTTTGGTGCGTTGACGGCGACGGTTTTTGCAACGACGACGCGCTTAGTGTGGGCAATACGGCGTGGCGCGAAATCCATGACGACGCCTCTGGTAGCAGGGCGTTTGACTGGCGTTGTATTTTTTACAACATTAGAATGTTCGCTCGAAGTCGATTTTGTTTCGGCTTTAGCGGCGCTTGCGGCTCTTACTGCTCTATCTAGTTCATCGTAATCAATATTGTCGCTCATCTTTTACACCTTTAGCTATCTCTACAATAGCACAGAATTGGTCAGCAATCAAACTGGCGCCGCCAATTAAGAGGCCATCGATGCCTTCTATTGCGAGATAACCGGCAGCGGTGTTCTTGTCGACGGAGCCGCCGTAAAGGATTGAGATGCTTTGAGATGCGTCTTTGCCGTATAGCTTGGCAATGTGTTTGCGAATGAGATTTTCGACCTCGATGATGTCGATAGGTTTAGCTGGCTCAGCATTTTTATTGCTGCTAATAGCCCAGACTGGTTCGTAAGCGATAATAACTTTATCGATATCTTCGGCGCTGACTTCATGGAGGCCGCTGGTGAGCTGACTATAGATTGAGGCAGCGGTTTGGCCGTCTTTGCGCTCAAGGGCGGTTTCGCCGATGCAAAGAATCGGGGTAATATTATTGCGAATTGCGGCGGCAACTTTTTGGGCGATGTCGGATTCGGATTCGTTGAAGACATAGCGACGTTCGGAATGGCCAATAATGGCATAATCTACGAAACCGCGGAGTTGCGTGAGGGCGACTTCGCCTGTGTATGCGCCATAATCGCGCCAGTAGAAATTCTGGGTGGCGAGCTTGAATTGGCGACGATTAACTTGAAGTGAAAGTGATTGAAGGGAAATAACGCTTGGTGCGAGAACGACTTGCACTTTGCGAGATGGTTGAATGCGGGTACTGAGTTTATGGAGATACAAGCTTGCTTCGCCTGGGGTGAAGTTCATTTTCCAGTTGCCGATGATGTATTTTTTGCGAGGAGCGTCCATTTTATTTCCTTTCGTTTAGATTTTGTAGTTTGGTTGGCCGTAAGCTCCCCATGCAAAGATGAAGAGAAGTTCATTAATGAGAAAGGCGAAGATCGTCACGATGCTGAGGAATGGGATAGTGAAAACGAGGTAGAGAGTAGCGACGGTCCATACGATTAGCGTGCTGACGATTTCGACGGTGAAGATCTGTGCGTGAAAAAGACGAGCAAGGCGCGCGATAATATTGCGCATGTGCTTGTTATAGATCTTTGCAATAATCCAAAGAAGAATAAGGGCGAGCGTTATGCTTGCGATAGTGATGGCAATAGTTGCGAATGGATCAGATTGCTCGAGAGCGACGCCCGTGATTGGCATGTCATGCATACGAACAGGAGCATTGTGAACTTCGGGATGATTTAAGTGGTCGATGAAAGAATAAATACTAACAAAAGTTAGGCCGAAGCCAAAAATTGCGCCCACGAAAAGTAGAAGTCTCCCGCTAGCGCGCATAATGCGAGCAAAAAGATGATTCTTCATAAGACTATTTTAGCATAAACGGTATGTTTATGGGATTATTTGGCGTCGTAGACACCGAGGATGCCGCGAAGAGCGTAAGCTGTATCTTCGTGAGAACGAACAGTGATTGTATCAATGCCCATTTGGACGACTGGGTAATCATTGCCGCCTGGCTGAGTCATATCGCCGAAGTAGAGAACTTCGGATTTCTTAACCTTGAGCTCCTCAAGGAGATGGGTCATGCCGAAGACTTTGTTCATGCCAGGAATGAAAGCGTTGATACTAGTCGTGCCGCCGATTTCATATTCGAAATCTGGCGCAAGCTCTTTGGCGCGAGCGACGATGGCTTCGCGCTTCTTACAGTCTGGATCCCATGCGTATTTTGCTTCAGTGCCAGCTTTTTGGCCGAGGGCAGAGAAGGTAACTTGGCTGAGGCGGTTTTCGATAATTTCATCGCCTTCGGCAACCTTGTCGGCTTCCCAGTAGCCGAGTTCGGTTGCGGCCTTTTCGATAGCGATAGTAATCTCTTTGACTTGCTTGTCGGTGAGAGGGAAGTTGTAGACTTGGTCCCAATCCTTTTTCTTGGCGTCGTAACGATAGTACTGAGTGCCCTGTGCGACGAAGAGATGGAGGTGCTCAAGTTGCTCTGGAGTTGTGCCGACATCTTTGAGGCGGTCGACAATCTGAATAATAAACTGATCAAACTTCTGGCCGCTGATTGGTGCGATCTCGTATTTGCCGAGAAGATCGCGGAGAAGTTCGGCGATTTCGTCCGGAATCGGAGTTTTTGCAATGTTTAATGTTTGGTCGATGTCAAATGAGAGTACTTTTTTCATATCTTCATTATACAGCAATTATCTTTTGATAAAAGGGCAGGAAAAAGCACGCTCTTTTGGAGCGTGCTCGCAGGGAGTTTCCTCCCATTTTGATCAACTATTTAATTAGCGCCATCTGCCGATGCGTCTTTCGAGCTCATCGTAGTCAACAGGTGTTCCAAGCCAAGCGGCTCCACCAGCAATTTTGCTCGAAATATCGTTCTTAGGGTCAGATGACTTTGGATCAGCCTTTGCGCTTGCCTTAGGATCTGCCTTAGGATCAGGCTTTGGATCAGCCTTTGCGCTTGCCTTAGGATCTGCCTTAGGATCAGGCTTTGGATCAG
>JAFWIP010000001.1 GCA_017514805.1 Candidatus Saccharimonadota bacterium | reverse complement strand
GCGCCAAAACCAGTGCCAGCCGTACTTATGGCAGTGAATGTGCCGCCTTCAATTCTTATTACCGAACCATTATATTTATTGGTTGAGTTAGCAAAACCATATGCTGCGCCCGTATTTGCTGTAGCGGTCATGGTGCCGCCACTGATATTGGTGTTAGTCCCGCTATACTCGTCGCTGTAATTTGCAATCGCCCATGCGCCATCTGAGCCATTATTTGTAGCTGTTATAGTGCCGCCTGAGATATTGCAAGTCGTATCGAAGGCCCAACGAGCGCTACAGTTAACGGCAGCAACGTCTCCTCCGGTATTGTTGACTTTAGTGGCAGTAACAGCTCCGCTTTTAATATTTACGTTGCTTTGATATATGCCAGCCGTAGTTCCGTTTTGCGAAGTTGCTGTTATTGTCGCGGTTGTGTTTTCGCCAATTGTTACACTACTGGACTGATATGATGCGTATACCCAGAGTACGCCGTCTGCGCTAAGGGTGGAATTGCCTTTTAAAGTTATGCTCCCGTGTTCGATTCCTTTCGCGTTGCCAATACTTTTTGCGTAGATAGTGGCATCATCTTCTAGATATACTTGGCAGGTTGAATCAGCATTAATTGCTACGATATTTGAGGTATCGTATGGATTAGTGTCTGGACCTAGCTCCGGGTTACTTCTAGCCGTAATGCTACTGTTGTTTTTGAGCGTAATTGTACTATTGCCGCCACACGAAACGCCATAAGCCGCACCGGTCCTTGGTATCTGCGTTGTCTCGACTGCTGCGTTGTTAGCCATAGTGAGACTACTTCCAGATGTGTTTTCGATACCGATGTATGGCGCGGCGACGTGGCCGCCATTAATGACGAAGTCATTGGTTGAGTTGCGGATGGCAGCTTTGCTGGTTGAGTAAGTGCGAACATATGAATCATCGTCCATATCAAGCATCGTTCCGGATATTGGTTGAAGTACATAGCCAGTGCCACTTGCGGAGATTGTACTATTACGGAGTTTTAGTGTGGCATTGTTTGTAATTGTGTCAAAGGATGACGTTCCGGTTATCTCTGCATCCTTTATTATTAATTCGCTATTATTAACGATAGTTTGCGAAGCGGAAATTTTGCCTTCATTCTTGCTGTTTGTAACCTGGATAGTGCCATTATTTGTGAACGTATCAGCAAAAACCACATCCCAGCCATCGATGTCGAATACAATACTTTCATTTTCCTTTACGACTAATGGGTAGCTAGCAGTGAAATCGCGGACGGCATAAATCTGGTATCCAGTCTTGGCGGAAGTATTGATGTTGTCTTGGATGTTATAGTAATAGATATCTCCATTGACGGTGGTTTTTGAAACAGCAAGATCGGCGTTCGCTAGCTCGACGTGCTGCCTTTCGGTATTGCTGATATGGTCAACGAGAGGGAAATAGTGAACAATTGTGCCGTCGAAAGTGTTACGGTATTCTGGCGCCTTGTTATAGCCGCCCTCTAGACCGATGTCACCCTCAAGGAAGCCATCATAGAAATTGAAGACGCCATTTTGCTTGATGCCGGTTGTTGTGCCAATAAGCCTGACATAGCTGTTGTCGATATTTACTTTGCCGTCGTCCTTAAAATCGTCGACGCCCATTGTCAAAGTGCCATTGTTTGTGACAGCAATACCTCCTGGATTGTTAATCTCGCCATTAATTAGAGTAAGATCTCCAGAAGCCGTGTTCGTGAGTGAGCCAGTAACGGTATGAGCACCAAGATCGAGCGTGACGGTTTTTTCGTTCGTGACTGTTTCTGCTGTGTTGACGAGAAGGGTAATGATATCGCCGTTCTGAGCTTCAGCTTCGGCCTTCATAATGCTGGTGTAGAGTTTGCCAGTGCGTTCGATGCGAGCAACGGCAGGTAGCCAAGTGGCCTTGATAGTGATGTTTTCTTGGATGTCTTCGATGATATTGCTTGAGAGGACTTCGCCGTCATGGTCGCCGCCAACATATTCCCAATGATCAAAGGCGTAGGTGTCGCGAGTGGCATCTTCGAGTGTATAGCTTCTGCCTTTCATGACGTCGTAGCTCTTTGCTTGGTTGCTACCCTTATAGACGCCGCCATTCGGATCAACGGTTACGGTGCGCATATCTTCGTCGCGCGGAAATTCTTCATCGGTGGTTTGGACGGTAATGAAGATATGATAGTCCGAGCCTTCATATGGGCTATGAATATCTTCGCAGCCTTGATCGGTGCAGATATGCTGAACGGCAAAGTTTGCAGAGCAGTTAAAGGTAACAGACTTGAAGAGGGAACGGGTAGATTCGCCTGGAGCGAGTTCGCCTTTCCAGTAGTACCATTCGCCGCTAAGTTCCCAGTCGTCTTCGTTTTGAAAATTGATAGTAGTGAGGCGTGAGCCATCTTGTTCAAGTGGGAGATTTTCGGTGTCTGCTTGATTGCGCCACCATTCATCGTATTTGAGGCGGACTTTAATATTGTGATTAGAATTATTGGTGGTTACGAGAGTTTTTGGGGTTTCTTCGCAAGGCTCCCAATTTTTTGGGGAAGTGAATTCCTCGGTATGCTCAATTTCTTCAGCTGAGAGTTGGAATTTATTATCGAAAGAGAGCTGTTCGGCGTAATAGGCAATAGTGCCACCAATAGCAAGAAGTATGAAGGCCGTCAAAATACCAAAAGTAATTCGCTTTCTCTTGTTGTTTTGACCAAAATTGACCATAGCCTCCCTAAAAAGCTTATGGTTTTATTATAGCAAAAGATAGAGATTAATTAAACTATTTTACAGATTTGACGCGGAGCGAATCGTCTTTTACGATATACTCGACGGTTGTCTGCTTTTCTGGGCTGACGATGCTATCGGCGTTATCGGCAGTAATGAGAGCTTTGATGCTAGAAATCTTGCCCTTACCGTTTAGATATTCATTGACCTTTGCGTTGCTGTTGGCGTGAGGAAGAATGTCGTAAGGATTTTTCGCGGTGTATTTTTTATAAGTAACGGTATAGATAGTATTGTCGGAGTTGACTTTGATGCTATCGAGAATGTAGTTGCTAACTGGGATAGCCGCAATGTCGCGTTTATTGTATTCTTTGCGAATTGAATAGATGCCAGACACTGGTTCATGACCGATATGCTTGTCGAGTAAGAGTGGCGTGATACCTACTCCATTGATTTGATCTGGGTTGAGTTCTATATCGAAAAGAGAAGCAATGAGTTCTTTAATCTCGTCAGTAGTGAGTTCCGACTTATCGTTGCGGTCGTAAGAGTAGTTGAGCGCAAATGCGATGTAACGATCTAGCGGATAACCGTTGACGATTGGGTTTGATTGATTATTTTGGCCAACGTCGCTAGTATCGAAGTCGATTTCTTCCATGAAACCCATGACTTTGGCACTGAAATCTTTTACAGCGTTCTGCTCCAGGATGGTCGCTTGACGCTCTGGCGTGGTAATCTTGATGATTACGAAAGTGATGACTGCCGCAATTACAGCCGTGAGAGCGAATTTTAGTATTGTTTTAATGCGTACCTCTCGTTCCATAAGGTTATTATAACATAGTGATTTTTTCAGTTACGCTTCATATTGGCGAAGTAAATTGATATCATGAACAAAAGGAGAGATTCCGTGAGAATATTATATGTTGAAGATGAAAAATATTTAGCAGATGCTGTGAAGCATAACCTCGAGAAGCAGGGGATAGATGTGGATCACGCAGCTGATGGCGAGGATGGTTTAAATAAGGCTGTGTCGGGAGCATACGATTGTATTGTGCTCGACATTATGTTGCCGAAGCTGAGCGGAATTGAGATTTTGGAGCGCGTGCGTGAGCGCAAAATTAATATACCGGTAATTATGCTCTCGGCATTGTCTGAAGTGGAGGATAAAGTGCGCGGCTTGGATAGTGGCGCGGATGACTATCTCGCAAAGCCATTCAAGACCGTAGAGCTAGTAGCGAGAATTAAAGCGCTTTTGCGTCGCCCGGCGGCAGTAACGGACGAGGTCTATCGCTATGGCGATTTGGAATATGATGCATCGCAGAAAACTTTGAACGGCGAAACCCTTACCGCAAAAGAGGCTGGAATTATTGAAGAATTAATAAAGGCGGACGGGAAACTAGTTGCGAAAGAATATCTATTGAGTAAGATTTGGGGCGAAGAAGCATTTGGGGAAGAGAACTATATTGAAGTTTATATGTCGCGATTGCGGAAAGTTATGAAAAATCTTGGCATCAAAACACAGATAAAAACTATGCGTGGGCTTGGCTATAAGTTAGTCTAGTTTGATTGAATATATTTAAGTATTACGGATTGGTAACCATCGCCGTCAGTTTGAAGACGTGCTTCGAAATGATATTCGGTCTTGGTCGGAATGTCTGGCATGTCTGGCATTGGATGCGTACTGCCGGTAATGATGCCATCATAGAAGTTTACGCGTCCTGTTCCATTCTTGACGCCAATACCAGTGCTTGAGCCTATTGCGCGAATATTAGGATTAGTGATAGAAACGTTTGCGGTTGGTAGGCCATAATCTGGATCGGAGGATGATTCGGCTTGTCCAATAGTAATTTCGCCAGTCTCATTATAGATGCCGTAGGATGTATTGCGGGCCATAATTAGGCTACCGGAATAGAAGTTAACGATGCCGGCATTATTATAAATACCGTATTGAGTATTGCTGTCTGAAGTGACGTCAGTCAATTTTGTCGTGATATTTGAACCGGTAATATTTAGCTCGCTGCTTCCATTATCGATGGCATAAACTGTCTTCGTAAGGCCGGCAGAGAAGTTCAGCTCGAAGTCTGTTGAGTCAAAAGTAAGTTTACCTCTATTTACGATAGCAGTACTAGACGTATCGTAATATTCGTAATTAGTGTTAGACGAGTTGAAGCTTATATTGGTATTTCTAAATGTCATTTCATCGTTGTTGACAATGAAGTTCTTTAGATTAGTGCCAGTCTTAGAAACGGTGCTATCTATGATAGTGATTGAGCCGCCATTATTCGTAACATTATTAGTGAGGGTTGAGCTGGTGATGGTAGTTGTTGTCGCGGAATTATGATAGAGTGGATTGCTACTAGCTAGGGTGGTATTAGATAGTGTTATTGTCCCGCCGCTAGTATAAATCGCGTAATTTGTGCTGGTGATCGTAGAGTTGTCATTTGCGTTGCTCTGAATGGTGCCTGTGTTTGAAATAGCAACGTCGGAAGAGGTGAGAGTGACTCCATCGAAGGTTGCGGATCCAGAGTTTAAGAGAGAAGTACCCGTAGATTCGATTGAGACATTAGTTAGTTTAAGTGTGCTAGCATTGCTTATGCCGTTAGCGGATTTGACGTTGATGTTTTTAAGCTCTAGTTCTGCATCTGCGGTGTTAGTGAAGTAATATTGCGAACCGCGATAATTAAATACTGGAGTTGATGTAGTGTTTGAATTGATGATTTTTGTTTTACCATTATTGGTGAATGGGTGGCTAGTTACGATATTGTACCCGGCGGTTTCAATTGTGATGTCTTTATCGGCTGGGATGATAATGTTTTCGAAGATGTAGTTATCTGCAATGAGCTCGATTGTGTCTCCGGTTTCGGCGGCAGCAATTGCGCGATTGAGGTGTTTATACTTGGTGCTGCCGATTTTTACGCAATCATATTCTGGGATTAGATAGCTAGTTTGATAGGTTTCGTCATCAATGATATCAGTATCGTAAACAACAGTGGTCCCATCGGCGATTGCGCTAATCATGTCGACGGTTTGATATGGATCGATGCCGCCTTTAATAACGCCATCATAGAAATTGTAATTGCCGCTATAGATACCATAATTACCACCAATAATTTCTGGGGAAGTAATGCTTGGTTGTCCGCCTTCATCTTCGCCAATTGTGACAGTGCGACCTTCTGCGTAGATACCATAGGT
>JAFWIP010000007.1 GCA_017514805.1 Candidatus Saccharimonadota bacterium | reverse complement strand
GCCTTAGGATCAGGCTTTGGATCAGCCTTTGCGCTTGCCTTAGGATCTGCCTTAGGATCAGGCTTTGGATCAGCCTTTGCGCTTGCCTTAGGATCTGCCTTAGGATCAGCTGCCTTTTTAGGAGTCTTCTTTTTGCCAAACAATTTTTCGTAAGATGAATCCGGTGTTATAGTACCGAAATTGTGACCCGTGGAATCGATTGTTGAATTACCGTTCTTGCCGTCTTCGTTCTCGATGGCGCCCATTATTATCGACAAAGTCATCTGGGCTGCTTCTCCACTAATGAATTCATCTCTAGGAAGCGTGGCTGTTATTTTTGCCTTCTTCGGATTGGTCTTATCGGATACGACTTCAACGTTTTCCTTTGAGACCGGATTATCAATAGCAACTCGACCATTGAGGTATCCCTGGCAGTTTGTAAATACCTGGTTTCCTAACGCTTCACTGAATTCCGTATCGTCATACTCGATTATGATTTCGTTTTCGATTCTCAGGTAAGTTATGCGGGCCTCTCCTCTATGGAGAGTAGTAGCTAATGGTCCTTTTACTCTTCCATTTTTTGCGAAAATTGTAATAACTATTTTTTCAAGCTCTTTATCTTTACCCATATTCATATTTAAATCCTCCTTATATTCATATTTTTTTAAAATAAATAGGGTGTTCTGCTCATTTTGAGCGTTAGACGCGGCAGAGGAGGGCTGCTACGCCTGACGCCCAAAACGAACAGAAAAAGGAGGAAATGGGTAATAGTTGATCAGTTAATGAACTTATTCACCTCTCAGTAAATATGCCTACATTATAGCATAGACAGCTAAAATTGTCAATAGCCATAAGGTAAATGCGGCAAAAAAGCAAGAAAAATACCCTCGGTGGAGGGTATTTTTAGTAACGGGGGATAGAATTAGCGAACTAGGGCAAATTTGTTCTTGCCGCGCTTGATAAGGGCGGTTTCGGAAACTGCCTGATCGTCGGCAACTTTCTCGCCGTTGATAGAGATGGCGTTGCCGGCTAGGAGTTTGCGTCCTTCGCCCTTGCTGCTTGCGAGGCCGGTTTCGACAAGGATGTCGAGGAGTTGGGCACCTTTGTTAGCAGTAGGAAAGCTTTCGGCGAGGAGGTCTAGCTCTTCGGCGGTAAGATCGCTGAGCTTGCCGTCACCAAAGAGAATAGCAGTGATCTTTTCGGCGGATTTGGCGGCCTCGGCGCCGTGAACGACTTCGGTCACCATTGCGGCGAGCTGGCGTTGGCCATAGCGAGCGCCTGGATTTTCGTTATGTTTAGTGAGAATTTGGTCGAGCTCTTCTGGAGTGACGAAGGTATAATACTTGAAGAATTCTTCGAGAGTTTCGTCGGCTTGGTTGAGCCAGAACTGATAAAAATCGAAAATGCTGGTCTTGGTGGAATCGAGCCAGACGGCGTTACCCTCGGATTTGCCGAATTTGCGGCCGGTCACTTTGTCGATAATAAGTGGACAGGAATAAGCGTCAGCCTTGGCGCCCTCGAGGCGCTTGATGAGGTGAATGCCGCTAGTGCAGTTGCCATACTGGTCGGCGCCGCAAAGTTGAAGGTCGACATTATGTTCGCGGAAGAGGTGAAGGAAGTCATAACCCTGGATAAGCGTATAGCTAAATTCAGCGTAGCTAATACCGGAGCCACCTTCACCGATACGCGCTTGGACGAATTGACGATCAAGGAGCTGTGTCATACTGAAAGCTTTGCCGATCTCACGGAGGAAAGGAAGGAATTTTACTTCGCCAAACCAGTCAAGATTGTCGAGAATCTTGGTGTCGGCTGGGGAATGGGTGACACGAACGATTTGCTTAGCGAGAGCAGCCTTGTTTGCGGCGATTTCGTCGAGACCTTTAAGATCACGCTCGACGGTGTCCTTTGGGTCGCCAATCTGACCAGTAGCGCCGCCGACGAGATAATAAGGGGTATAGCCGTGGCGAACGAAGCAGGCGCACATCATGAGGGCAGCGAGATGGCCGATGTGAAGAGAGTCGGCGCTAGGGTCGGTACCCCAATAAAAATTACGCGAGCCCTTGTCTAGGTCTGATATCTGGTCTAGTGTATGCTCGGCGACAAAACCGCGCCATTGGAGCTCTTCGGATAATTTCATGGGTATATTATAGCATCTCTTGAGGTGATTATGGTAAAATGTATGGAGTGAGCCCGTCGTTCAACGGATAGGACATATCCCCTCTAAGGATACAATGCTGGTTCGATTCCAGCCGGGCTTACCATATGCGGCTAACGCCCTCAATCTTCTTCTCGTGAGAAGAAGTTTGGAAAGAAGAGCTTATTTTGAAAAGAAAGTCACGCGCGCGTCGCGACTTTCTTTTTATTTATGATGATCTTGTCGCGACTCGCTTTTTTGAATATGTTTTAGTCGGGGAGGACGTGGCGGAGGAGGGGGATTTTAGAGAAGATGATTTTTGAGATAATAGCGAAGACGATACAAGACGGAATGGCGATAAGAGGATAGTACCATTGCGTATGAGAGTTGCCAAGTGGGATTGATAATAGTGCGATTGGCAGATAGTGGGTTAGGTAGCTGGCAAAAGTGTAATTACTGAAGAATGTTGTTAACTTTGCGAATTTCGAGTTTGCCGATGGCTGATGCTTGGCGAAGAAGTTTTTAATGAAGAGGAAGACGGCGGGAGCGAAAATCGCGTAAGAGATGTCGCTAGTGGAGCCAGAGAGAAAGGCGACTAAGGTACCTTCGCGATGGCTGAAGAAATAGGTGCCGAGAATTGTCGCAAGAATTGCGATGATGCCTAAAGCATAGATGGCGATGCGGGTGCGTTTCTTGATGTCGTAATTATAAATATAATAGCCAACGAGAGCAAAATAGATAGCCGATTCTGCCGTGAGGACGAAATTGAAGGTTATTGTCGGGAGATTATGCTTAGCAATAATCGGGACTAGGTAATTAAGGATGAGGGTGAGGAATATGCAATAGCGGAAGACGACTCTGCGTTTACTTTTGTTAATGCAGCTGATGACGGGGATTGCGAGATAGAGGGCAAAAAGATGGGCGAAGAACCAGAAGAATGGGATAAATGTGGCAGAAAAGATGCCTTGAATGAGATTATATGGTGTATACCTTTCATCTGGGAAATCTTTGAGGTAGAGGAGATGGATGAAAATTCCGATAATGCTCCAGAAGAGAAATGGGATGAAAGTCTTTTTAAAACGTTTTTTGAGAAAGGTTTTCGTGTCGTAGCGGTCGCGGTAGTCGATGAGGGTGGCGCCGGAGATCATAAAAAAGACCGGTACAGCGCAGCAGCAAATCGATTGAATTATGACAGTTGCGTACCAGCGAATATTTGGCGCATAGGCATAGAATGAACTATTATGCATGAAAATGACCGATAACGCTGAGAGGACGCTTGCGACAGTGAGGTAGTTGAAGGGCCTGGATTTTTTAGTCGTCGTTTTCATCGCTATTTCTCGTATTTTTTATGAATATCCGGTTTACGTTCGTAGAGTTCGTTATGGCTAGTTTCAATAGTAGCACAGTTGATTGGGTAGGCATGATTGAGCCAAGAGAGAGGTTTTGCGCCAGCTTGGATAGTCGTGATGGCGCCAAGGACGATGAGGTTCTCGCCGTAGAGATCGATTCGTGTGTTGTAGTCTTGGAAGAAACGTTTGCCGGGCGTAATGATGCCGCGGTTGCCGCGCCAGATTTCATTCAAGAACGGTGGAACGATGCCGTTATGCATGTGGCCGGCGAGGACGAAATCGAAATTATCGAGAGCCGGCTTAACGCGTTCGTCGGTAAGGTGGGCAGGGGAGTGAATAAGGGCGATTTTTGTTTTGTGCTTAGGGAGCTTTTCGAGTTTTTTAGAAATGGCATCAAGTTTATTGATGAGGATATTAATGTCTTCATCGGTCGGGGCGTTTTTGTCATAGTTGTAATAATCTGGCGGAAGCGTAAGGCTATAGACGTAGAAGTCACGATCTTCGTATGATTCATCGTTTAGGATATGAACATTCTCGACTGATCCTACAAGCTTGATGAGCGGATCTGGGCTATCGATGTAAAAACCGCGGCCCTTACTGAGAGAAGAACGAAAGTTGTCGGTCTTTCGATAAAAATCGTGATTACCGAGGCAGAGAACGACGGGCGCAACTTTGCCGAGGCGAGTGAGCCAAGCTTTGAGGCGATTTGCTTCATGAGCGTCGTCGATTGAGCTAAGCGAATCGACGAGGTCGCCAGAAATAGTGATGAGCTGCGGCGCAACTGACTCGGCTTTTTTGGCGAGACGGTCGAGGTTGTCGTCGGTTTTATCGGAAAAATGAACATCACTAATTGCGAAGATTTTGTGCTCTTTTTGATCAGGCTTATAAAAGCGATAGCGAATGTGATAGAAGTTTTTCATCTACGTTGATTATAACAGTTATGGCATATTTTTTGAGATTTTCGAGACTTGTCATACAGAGGATATTAGCTTATGCTAAGGGTGTGTATTAATGGTGGGCTAAAAAAGGAGGTGTGCCCAAAATGAAAACAAAAACCAAATTCATTTTTGTGACCGGCGGCGTTATTTCGGGCGTCGGTAAAGGTATTATGGCGGCTAGTATCGGCGCCATTTTGAAAGGCAAGGGGCTAAAAGTCTCGATGCAAAAGTGCGATCCATACCTTAATGTGGATGCAGGTTTATTAAATCCGCGCGAGCATGGCGAATGTTTTGTGACGCAAGATGGCGCAGAGACAGATTTGGACCTAGGGCACTACGAACGTTTCCTCGATGAGGAAATGACAGGTAACTCAATCTGGACCTCTGGCAAATTATATAAGCGCCTAATCGATGCGGAACGCGCAGGTGAATTTGGCGGTAAGACCGTGCAGCTTGTCCCGCACGTAACGGGCATGGTTCAGCAGACTTTTATTGAGAATGCAAAGCATTTTAAATCTGATGTACATATCGTAGAAATCGGTGGTACGGTTGGCGATATGGAAGGTCAGCATTTCATTGAGGCGATTCGCGAATTCGGCGCAAAGGTTGGTCGCGAAAACTGTCTATATGTCCATGTTTGTTATGTGCCTTGGCTATCGACTTCGGAAGAGTTTAAGACGAAGCCAGCACAGAATTCGTTGCGTGATTTACGCGAGTTCGGGATTATTCCAGATATGGTCGTAGCGCGTATGGATGTCGATCGCGTGATTAAAGCCCCACACATCGCAAAGAAACTTGCAACGTTCTGTGCAGTTCCAGAAGATGCGGTGGTTTTGATGCCGGACGCAAAGTCTGTCTATGAAGTTCCGCTTAATGCAGTAAAGGGCGGTGTTTTGGCGCCACTCGAGCGCTTTATCGATCACGGTGATCCAGATATGTCGGCTTGGGAAGATCTAGTCAAGAAAATTGAATCGAGCCCGAAGAAAACCGTAAAGATTGGCTTGGTGGCAAAATATATCGACAATACTGATACTTATTTGTCCGTGACGGAAGCTTTGAAGGCGGCGGCCTGGAAGAATGGCGTAAAGCTAGAGACGGTTTGGATTAATGCTGAGGAAGCGACAATTCGCGACTTTGAGCAAGTGGATGGTATTTTGGTTCCTGGTGGCTTTGGTTCACGTGGTGTTGAGGGGAAGATTTCGGCGGCAGAGTATTGCTTGAAGAATAATAAGCCATATCTTGGCATTTGTCTTGGTCTACAAACGGCTGTGATTGCAGCGGCACGCACTGGCGGATTGATTGGTGCAAACTCGGAAGAATTTGACGCACCAAAGGGTAAGAATGTGGTTTATATCATGGAAGATCAGAAGGGCAAGGAAAGTACCGGCGGCACGATGCGTCTCGGTGATTATCCAGCAGTGCTAACGAAAGGCTCGAAGATCGCTGATCTCTATGGCAGCCTACGCGTGACCGAACGTCATCGCCATCGTTATGAAGTAAACCAGAAATTCTTGAAAGAAATTAATGCGGGCGGTTTGGTTGTAGCTGGCACTTCGCCAGATGGTAAGCTTGTTGAATTTGTAGAGGCGCCAGAGTGCGATTACTTTGTCGCAACGCAAGCTCACCCAGAGTTTCGTTCGCGCCCATATCGCGCGCATCCACTCTTTGACGGCTTGATAAAAGCAGCAAGTAAATAATTAAAATCCCCCCTATGGAAGGGGGATTTTTGTTGTAGTTTATCTCGCTTATGGTTATAATATAGTTAGATAAGAAATGGTGTTTTGTGATAATGAAAAAGGGAATTAAAGATAAAAAAGCTATTTTTGCGATTGGCGCGTTGGCGCTGATTATTGCATTGGTTGGCGGCGTAGTGGCGGTTAATCATAATATGGCGCTTTTTAATAATCGTTTTAATTTGGCAACTTTTCAGACGGAAGTGTCGGAGACATTTGACAGTCCAAATGATTGGAAGCCGTGCGATGAAACACAAAAACTCGTGACAGTTCGCAATACTGGTAATATTGATGCGCTTGTTCGGATTAAAATGGACGAACATTGGCTGTCGAAGAATGACGAAGAACTCGGCCTAGTTTATCATGGAGTAACTTTGGCAAAGATTAGTTTTGCTAATAATGATTGGGAATTGCGCGATGGCTACTATTACTACAAGAATACCTTACGTGCGGGCGAAAGCACCGACTTTATTAGCGCTGTCACATTTAGTTGCGACGCAGACTTTGGTGAGAATGAAATGGTTGGCGGAAAAGGCACCGTCGTGGATTCGACGGCAAATGAATATAATGGCGCAAGTTATCATTTGAATATCGTAGCTCAATTAATGCAGGATGATCCAGATATTAGTTGGGATGATGTGTTTGAAGAATGGAAACAGCCAGAAAGCTTTGCATTATTGAAGAGTGGTTTTCCGGATAGATTTAAGGACGAGGTTGTACAAGAGCGCGATTTGCTAATCTTTAAACGAAGCAAGGTTTTGCCAAATGCGTCGACTGTGAAATCGATGACGGAAATGCAGGCTGACGGTGAGACGCCAATTTATATGTGGTATGTTCCAATGCAAAAGGCGGTTTATTGGTATTCGGCGGCAGATGCGATTACTTATAACCGTTCAGATCAGTTCGCGGGTGTGTTTAATGGGCTACTATTTGCGCAAAAATTAAGTGACGCATCTGGTCTTGAGTATTTCGATATGAAGAATGTCACGAATATGAACGGCGTGTTCTATGGCGACAATATTCCAGATGATTTGTCGGCGATGGCGCATTGGGATGTGAGCGGCGTGACGAGTTATGGCGGAGTATTTGCCGGAGTATATTCGAATGGCGATTATATCTTTGGTGAAAAATACTATCCAGCTATAAAGTATTGGAATGTTTCTGGGGCAAAGTATCTATCTGGAATGATGGGCTCCAATCCGAACATCGAGAACCTGGAGGCATTTAAAAATTGGCGGCCAGAAAATGCGTTGGGCTTGCAGGGCGCCTTTAGTGGTTTGTCGAATCTAAAATCGTTAAAAGGTCTAGAAGATTGGAATATGCCAAATCTAACTGGACTCGATCAGGCATTTATGAACTGCACGCAACTAACAGATATTAGCGCGATAAAGAATTGGAATGTTGCAAATGTTACAAGCTTTAAATGGATGTTTAAGAATACGGCTGTTTCTGATGCAACAATGCTAAACGGCTGGGCGGTATCGAATAGCGCGGTTTTGACCGAGATGTTTGTTGGCCCGAACTATACTGAGGAAAGCTATCCGACGTGGTATACCTCAGAAAGGAGGTCTTAAATGAAAAAGCTGCAGAAGAAGAAAAATATTGCGGCTGTCGCAGCACTCGGCATGTTTGTCTTAGTTGGTGTAACGGTTGCATATCATACGTCTACGGGCGCATTTCGAAATATATTTAAATTAGGCTATTGGCAGAACGAGACGACCGAAGTTTTTGACATACCGAACGATTGGCAGCCATGTCAAGAAATTCCAAAGACGGTGATTGGCAAGAACACTGGCACGGTTCCGGCAGTAGTACGCTTGAAATACGAAGAATATTGGAAGGCGGCGGGAAGTACTAGCACGGATCATATTTCGGAATTGTCGCTGGTTGATGGCAATAGTAATAAGATTGCATCGGTAAATCTACAAAATCAGAGCGACTGGGTAGACGGTGGTGACGGTTGGTATTATTATCGCTATACGATAAAGCCTCAGGAAGAAACGAATTCGCTATTAAAATCCGTTACGCTAGATTGTAGAAATGATTTTGGCGGCATAAATGATGTTTGTACGGTTGATGGCAATACGAGGAGCTGTACGAGGTTGAACGACGACTACGAGGATGCATCATTCCACGTTTTTGTGACAGTGCAGTATTTGCAAGAAGATGAGTGCGATAATGTTTGGGGTCATTGTACGGAACCACAGTATCATGCGAATTGCAATTCGAATAGGCTTTATGACACGATTGCTTGCCAAACGAATGGGCCGGATACGAATGTTGATTTCAAGCAATTTGCCAACAGAGCGACAGGGAATGGTAATGGCGTAAATACCTTGGCTGCTCATCAGAATGATTTTTATCCGATTTATTATTATCGAGGCGAGCTCGACAATAATTATGTTGTCTTGAATGATATTTGTTGGCAGATCATTCGTACTACAAGTTCTGGTGGCGTGAAGTTGATTTATGGTGCGCCAGCAACTATTTCGAATGGCGTGGCGATTTGTGATGGAAGGCCGAGTAATTATACGGGTATTGGGCAGTCATACTACAATACGTCGCATGGATCTACGCTTTCTGGCTATACGGGGCTTTACGCGTCTCCATCGGACGCCGGTTTCGTCCATGGCGATAGCTATAATGTGGAAGATTTAGTAATGTATTCAGATACGAGGATATACTTTGGTAATGACGTGACGTACGACGGTTCCAAGTATCACTTAGTAGATGTTATATCCGGCTTTACGCGAAACAATATTTATGCCGATGCAGCCGATGGGCATCACTATTTCTGCCCGAATTACGAGGATTCATGTGAAGAAGTGTATTATGGTACATATTTTGCAAATGGCGGCTCAAAGATTTTCGCCATTAGACTTACGCATGGTGAAGATATAGAAGAAGCAAAACGTCTTATGTTTGAGAAACAGACTGCTCCTTCGGATGTTTACTGGACAATTGCAAATTGGTTCGGTAGTAATATGAGGCGGGCGGCATCAAAATTAGAAGCTACGACTTATTGTAATGACCGAAGCATTTGGTCGGGCAGCTTGGTGTCGAAGGATTTTAAGGCCGGCACGGATAGTAGTCAATGGGGGGAATGGGCATATGATATGAATAATAACCTCTTTGGCGGTTATAAGCGCGTTTCGATCGATGCAAAACCGTCAATAGATTGTCAAAACGATTCCCATATACATACTGGCACCTTTGGTATGATTACTGCCGATGAGGCGATGCTTGGTGGAGCTAGGGCATATCTTAATACAGGCACTTATGCAGATATTAATGCGAATAGTACTAGCTATTGGCTAAATGTATATTGGACGTCGCATTTGTGGACATTAACTCCGTCGGCTTTAGGTTATGATCATATGTATCAATACGCTTTGACGAATTTACATTTGTTCGAAGAACATATTGTGACCGGTGGTCAGCTCGGAGGAGAGGGAGCCGTACGTCCGGTAGTGTCGTTGAAGCCTGGTACGGAATTCGCGTCTGGCAACGGAACGCCGAATAGTCCATACTATATTGAAATTTAGCAATATGGCGCTCTCTTATGAGGGCGCTTTTTGATGTAGTATAATAGAGATAATTATGGATAGTTTGAAAGCGAAGATTTTTGAAGTTGTAAAGAAACTCTACGGCGTGGAAGTGCCGGTGGAGTTTGCGGCGGTGCCGGCGGAAATTGAGGGCGATTATTCGTGTAATGTTGCGATGCGTCTGGCAAAGGCGGCAGGGAAGGCGCCGCGCGAGATTGCAGCCGAGATTATTGCGGAATTACCTAGCGATTATTCGTATGCGATTGCGGGGCCCGGCTTCATTAATATTTCGGTTTCTGGCAAGGCGCTATTTGGCCAATTGAGCGAGGCGTGGCGTGAAGATTATGGCTATAACCAGTCTGGCGAGGGGAAGATTGCAGTTTCGGAGTTTCCGAGTACAAATATGGCGAAGCCGTATTCGGTTGGGCATCTGCGTCCTGGCACGCAGGGCTGGGCGGCAAAGCGCATTCTTGAGGCGAATGGTTGGAAAGTGATTACCGATAATCATCTTGGTGATGCGGGCACTCCGTTTGGGATTTGGGCGACCGGTTTTAAGCGTTCTGGCTGTGCAATTGATGATGTGACGATTTATGATCTTGGCGAAATTTATATTCAGATGAAGGCCGATATGAAGGCTGAGGAAGCGGCTGGCGAGCATGCGTTAGCGGATGCGGCGCAGGATTGGCTTTTGAAGTTAGAATCTGGCGACGCTGAAGCGGTTGAATTATCCGAACGCTTTAATAAAATTTCGCTCGACCATATCCATAGCGTGATGAAGCGAATGAATTTGTCGACGGATTATGAATTGGGCGAGAGTTTTTTCGTGGAGCGCGGTAAGGCCTTGGTGCAGAAATATCTCGATGAGGGTGTGTTTGTAAAGAATCCAGATGGCTCGGTGATTTGTCCGCTAGATGAATTTGGGATTGAGGTGCCGATGTTGATGCTCAAGAGCAACGGCGCGGCGCTATATGCGACGACCGATTTGGGCTGTTTGGACTATCGTCTACATGAGTGGAAGGCGGATCGTTTGGTTTATGCAGTTGGCGCAGAGCAGAAGTTCTACTTCGAGCAGCTCTTTGCTGTAGCAAAGAAGCTTGGTTGGAATGCCGAGATGCAGCATGTATGGTTCGGTACGATTGATCAAGTTGGCCCAGATGGTAAGCGCGAGAAGATGTCTTCGCGTAAGGGCGTGGTATTGCTTGAGGCAATGCTCGACGATGCAGAGAAGCGCGTGCGCGAGAATTTCTCAGATGCGGAGATGTCAGATGAAGATGTACGTAGGATTTCGACTGGTGCGATTAAGTATTCGGACTTTATCGCGGATAGAAAGACGGGAATTCTGTATGATCCGGCGAAGATTTTTGCGTTAACTGGACAGTCTGGTCCATTTTGTCAGTATGCATGCGTGAGAATGCGTAGAATTCTTGAGAAGAATGCGGATTTTGCGGGTGCAGATTTCGGCGATTATGATTTTGAAGCAGAGAAGGCAGTTTTGCAGAAGCTGTTAGAATTCCCGGCACTAGTTGCGGGCGTGGCAGATAATTTGGAAGCGCATCGAATTGCGGGTTATTGTTTTGAGCTAGCGCAAGAAATGAATCGCTATTATGAGAATGCGCCGATTTCTAGTGCGGAAGATTCGGTACGGGCGGCGCGTTTGTGGTTGGTTGAGAAGGCGGCAATTATTCTTGAGCGCGGCCTCGATTTATTAGGGGTAGAGATCCCTGAAAAGATGTAATGTATCTTGACTTTTTGGGCTTAGAGTGATATAATTATAAGGTGTTCTAATTTTTATTAGTGTACTTTAATTTTGTTGGGAATACTCATTACTTTCGGGTTAGTTTCGGCACAGGGGAGCGGAAACTAATCCGAAGGCAGTTCGCTTTTATGTCTTCTGGATTAAATATATTTGCCGAGAAGGCGAAAGGGGAAATAAAAAATGAGTAAAAAGAAAAAGCAGAAAACTATTAACCAAGTACAGTACGGAATCGATTATTTGTTGGGTGGGGGAGAGTCCAGCAGCGATGGCGAGGAGATAACGAGCGGGATTGTTCGAGCAGATCATCTTCTGCAAAGAACCAGCACGAATCGTGGTTATCAGATTCGCACCAAAGAGGAAGACAAGCGCAGAGGCAAAGAGATTATAAAGGATAGCTATCCGGACGAAGAAACTGAGGCCATTGGCGACTGTGCAGACGAGCTGCTTCGAATTGCGAAGAGAGAACAGCAGAAAGAGGCGAACCAGCTAGAGAAGCTTGGAAGAATTATTACCGCATCGTCTGACGTTGAAAAATATTCAAAAATGCTGCCTGAGCTTTGTCGCGCCAAGACTGATGAGGAGATTGATTCAATTTTTGCTAAATATGGTTTCGTTAAGGAAATGTACCCAGCAGCGGCTAAATTGGCAAAAGCTGTAAATAATTGATTGTATATTTTTCTCAACAAAATGACCCCAGCACTTCAATGTGCTGGGGTTTATTTTTTGTCACTACCACAGAGTTTCGCTTTCGAAAACTATCGGTTTTTGGTTGGGTAAGATTAGTTTCCGCATTCCGTCTAATATGATTCGATCGACGATGCTGATATCCTTTAGCTCGGAACTGTGCGGTAAAATATTGTGGCAAACTTTCCAGAGCTCTTTATGTTTTTCGTCTTCGGCGTTTACGAAGCCTAGGGCGTAGAGCATAAAAGCGGACATTTCGAGACCAAGTTTATCAGTTCGATAGCAATCATACCAGCCACAAGAAATACGATCGTTTCCTACTTTTAGAGTAATAACATCGTAACCTTCGTCAGTGTGGCGCTGATAAACGTTCTTTTTGTGTAATACGAACGAGGCGTCACTGCTGGCTTTGTCGGCTTCATCGCTTAGCCGTTTTTTAATCTTAGTTAGCTTTTCGATAGTGAAGTTATGACAAAGTAGAATGTCGGAGAAAGCTTCTCCTCCATAACGGCGAAGATCGGATTTTTCCTTGTCTGTCATCGGTACGATGATTCCGTCGTCTATAACTAAAGGTAGTCGATCATCATTATAGTAGAGCTTAATGATAAAAGGTCCAATTTCAGAGCCATGGACGACTTTATTGTAATAATCTCGGAGGATTTCTCCGGGGATTAGATTATATTGGCCGCTCTTATCCCTTTCGAAGGAGAAGCCGGCCGGTTGAAATTGATATACTTTTGCTGCCATGCTATCACCTCCTCTATGATAATGGCTTTTTAAAGGGCAAAAATACTACCCTGGGTTTACAGTTCAGTATGTTTTGTTATTATAGCACAGATTGCGAAAAAAGTCAATGTTTGCTATAGTAAAAATAAGTTTAAATAAGGGAAGAATATGGCAGAAAAAGCAAAAAAAGCTGCGCCAAAAGTAAAGGACGCAAAAGCGGCAGACAAAAAAGTTGACGCAAAAGCAAAAGCACTAGAGCTCAACAAAGCAGCATTTGAAAAATTTAAGGGCGGCGGTAGCGGCTTCATGCAATTTATTCGCGAGCAAAATGTGGTTGGTCTTGCTGTAGGTTTGATTTTAGGTACCGCAGCGAGCGCACTCGTTAATTCGCTTATTAATAACGTAATTATGCCACCACTCGGCTTCCTACTCGGCAGTGCAGATGGTATTCGTGGTTTGTCGGTTGATCTTGGCACGACACCAGCTGGTGAACATGCAGTCTTGGCTTATGGCGCATTTATTAATGACTTCATTAACTTCTTGGTCTTGGCGCTTGTTGTTTATCTCGTAATTAAGCTCCTAAAGCTTGATATTAAGAAAAAATAATGAAGAAAAAAGATAAGTCTATGCTGCTCTGGGTCGACCTCGAAATGACGGGGTTGTCTCCAGTGCACGACCGTATTCTAGAAGTAGCGGCGATAATTACTGGCTGGGATCTTGAGGAAGTGGCGACCTATACGGGCGTCGTAAAGGTCTCGGACAAGATCATCAAGGAGCGCATGGTTGGTGAGTTCTGGGAGAAGAACAAAGCTTCTTATGATGGTTTGGTCGCGCAGAATGCTTCTGGCAAGGCGGCGGCGGCAATTGAAAATGAATTGTTGGATTTCGTCAAGAAAAATTGCGGCGACGCAGTGGTATATTTGGCGGGTAATTCCATTCATCAGGATCAGAAATTCATTGAGCGCGAGTGGCCAAAGTTAAACGAGCGCCTACATTATCGTCAGCTTGATGTGTCGGCGTGGAAGGTTTACTTTGAGAACGCCCTGAATCAGAAGTTTTTGAAGCCCGAGAATCATCGCGCGCTAGACGATATTCGTGGCAGCATTGAGGAGTTGAAATGGTATCTGAAGAAGCTGTCGTAAAATATCTAGAGCGATTTGAGGATCTTGCCGAACAGAAAAAAGAAGGCTGGCGGATATTCTCGCGCGGGGAAAAGATTTTTCTTTGCGTAGAAGAGGGAAAAGAGCCGCTTCGTATTGAATTACGTTGCGATCGCAAGCTCGGTCAGACCTTGCAGGAGCGCTACGAGAGCGTGATGGAGAGTCGAGCTTTGGGTCGGAATGGGATTGAAGTGATTTGCTCCGGTCAGCTCGCAGAAGACGAAATCTTTGATTTAATCCGGCATGCTTACGAGATGTCGGCTCCGACTGAAGAATAAAAAAATAACCCCTTTTGCGAGGGGTTATTTTTATTTGCCCGAATTGAATTCGTTGAGTTGGTTCTGAATTATAACGATGTCGTTAGTTGATTGATCGAGGACTGATGCGAATTGCTGATTGGTCGTTTTAGCACGTGCTTCGGCTTCGATTGCGAGCAGGAGAGATATTTGCTGATAAAACTTGGAAGCATAAACTTCGTCGATTGTGCCAGTGAGAACCGCATTATTGAATGATGCTTCGAGATCGGCGGTATTGGCGTCTTCTTCGCCCTTTACGGTTTTGGAGATGTCGTTAGGTTTGATACCGATATTGTTTGAGATGCCGCTGAGGCTGACATTGGTAGTCTTGAGAGAAGAGAAGAAGGTGAGCGCATAGCTGCGGAGATTGGAATCTTTGACCTTCTCGGCGTAGACCTGGAGAGGACCTTTTGCGTTAGCGAGGTTAGTGATGCGGAGATAAGCGCGTTCGTAAGTCTGAGTGACCTTGCTGTTGCTGCTGCTAATTACAGCGCCTACGATAATAAGAGTAATTAAAGCTACGACGCCGGCGGCGATTATTTTTATAAGCATCGGGGTAAAGATTGGGCCCGATTTGACTTTGCCTTTGACGGCGATTTGATCTAGGTAGGCTTTATTATCCATAAGGCAATTATATCATAAGCGAGATAGAAAAATACATTTAAGGTATAATAGTGGCATGGAGGATGCCAAAGAGGAAATTCGAGCACGGTTGGCGGTGGAAGATGTAATTGGGCAGTACATCGAGTTGAAGCGTGCCGGTCGAAATTTTAAAGGGCACTCACCTTGGGGGACTGATCGTACGCCAAGTTTTATGGTTTCGCCAGAGAAGGGGATTTGGCATGATTTTTCGAGCAATAAAGGTGGCGACATCTTTACGTTTGTAATGGAGATGGAAGGCTGCACTTTTCGCGAAGCGCTCGAAAAGTTGGCGCAGCAGGCTGGCGTAGAACTGAAGCGTTATTCGGGCGACGATAAAAAGCAGGCTCAGCATAAACAGCGTCTATATGAGGCATTAGAGTTGGCGACAAAGTATTTTCAGTACTGCCTTACAAAGAATAAGGACGTGATGAAGTATGTCTTTTATAAGAGAAATTTGAATAAGGGAACAGTACAGAAGTTTCGGATTGGTTATGCGCCAAAATCTGGACGCGCATTAGTTGATTTTCTAACGAAGCGTGGTTTTACGAAGAAGGAAATTGAAGATGCGGGTCTCGTGAATCGTTTTGGCGGCGACTTATTTAAGGGCAGAATGACAGTTCCGTTGATGGATGTGGGCGGGCGCGTGATTGGTTTTACGGCGCGTATTATTGAGAAGGATGATAACTCGCCGAAGTATCTCAACACGCCAGAAACTCTACTGTATAATAAAGGCCGACATATTTTTGGCTTGAGCCAGGCGAAGGATGCGATTAGGCGTTCAGAGTTCGTAGTGGTAGTTGAGGGGAATATGGACGTAATTTCGTCGCATCAGGCCGGTGTTTGCGAGGCGGTGGCGACGGCTGGTACGGCAATGACGGAAATGCATTTGAAGAGTTTTGCGCGCATGACGAATGATATTCGTCTCGCATACGATGGAGACGAAGCGGGCGTGAAGGCGGCAGAGCGGGCAATTAGCATGGCAAGCAAGTTCGGGATATATTTGTCAGTAATTGACGATTATCATGGTTGCAAAGATGCGGATGAGCTGATTCAGAAAGATCCGGCGCTATGGCAGAAGGCGACGCAGAGCTGTCGTCCGGCACTAGAGTGGTTATTAGAGAAGTACGAGATAAGGTTTAATCTGCGTACAGAAAAAGGTTTCTCGGAATATGCATCCGAGGCAAAGCGCTTAATTGAGGATATTGAGGATGCGGTTTTGCGCGAGAAGTACGAGCGAATGGTGAGTGAGCGACTTGGTATTTCGCTAGAGGCCTTTCGTGCAAAGAAAGTGGCGGCGCCAAAGAAGAAATTGCGCAAGAATGTTGCGGTTCAGGGCGAGAAGTCGGCGATTTCGCGCGCTGAGAAGAACTTGGCGGCATTGCTAAAATTTGGCGGAGTAGCGTTAGAGGGGTTTGACCCGGTAGAAGTAGACGAAGCAGAGCTGTCGTTGATATACGATGAACTATACAAGGAGCTTGGCGCGGGAGAACGCGAAAAAGAGGCACAGAGTTTGCTAATAAAAGTTGAACAAGAGCGAATGAAGCAAGAGCGCGAGGAATTAGCAGAGGCGATTCGTGTGGCCGAAGAAGCCGAAGATGATGAAAAAGTTGATGAATTGATGCGACAACTACAGGCCTTAGATAAGAAAAGTCGAAAAAATCGCTAAAAAGTATCGCTTTATTGGATTATATGTTAAAATGTGCTGTGAAAGCGCTGGAATGCGGTAAGTTTTTGTATATATCCCCGCACCAGGTAGAAGCGAAATAGTAGTAAAAGAAAAACGCCAAAAACAAAATAACTAAGCAAATTAAGGGGAAAAATGGACGACGAAGAGAGAGATTTGCGGCTCGATAATGACTATAATGACGAGCCAAGTTTCGACGACATGGACGAAGAATCCGAAGAGGATTTAAATATTGATTTGGAATCGGCGAGCTACGATGAAGTTTCGGACGATTCAGTTAAATTGTATTTGCGTGAGATTGGTAAAATTCCGCTTCTTTCTGCAGACGAAGAATACGAATTAGCACAAAAAATTATTAACGGTACGCCAAAAGAGCAGAAGCGCGCCAAGGATAAAATGGCCGAGTCGAATATGCGTCTCGTGGTTTCGATTGCGAAGCGTTATTCTGGACGTGGTTTGGATTTCTTGGATTTAATCCAGGAAGGCAACACTGGTCTTTTGCGCGCAGTTGAGAAGTTTGATCCGGACAAAGGCTTTAAGTTTTCGACTTATGCAACGTGGTGGATTCGCCAGGCGATTACGCGCGCAATTGCCGATCAGGCACGTACGATTCGTATTCCAGTACATATGGTTGAGACGATTAATAAAGTTTTGCGTACGCAGCGCCGTTTAACGCAGGAATTTAACCGCGAGCCATCGACTGAAGAGATTGCAAAGGCAATGGGTATGGAGCCGGAGAAGATTGAGTATGTGATGAAGATTAAGCAGGATATTGCTTCGCTTGATGCGTCAGTTGGTCGCGATGGCGACGATGACGATTCTTCGCTTGGCGATTTTATTGAAGACGAGGATCGTGTTTCGCCAGAAGATTCTGCAGCAACTCAGCTTCTCAAGGAGCAGATTGCTTCGATTCTTTCGACTCTTAGCGACCGTGAGCAGAAGATTATCAAGATGCGTTTCGGCATCGGTGGCGGCAAGAGCCATACACTTGAGGAAGTGGGTGCGGAATTTTCAGTTACGCGTGAACGTATTCGTCAGATTGAGGCAAAAGCTTTGACGAAGTTGCGCAAGAATAAAGACACAAAGAAGCTTCACGAATATTTGAAATAGAGAATTAGGGCGAAAGCCCTAATTTTTGTTGTTTTTTTGAAAAAGCTTAAGTATAATAGTGTTATGGAACAAAGTGGGCAGGGAGGTGCTGCGACACAGGGTTTTAATCCGTCGCCGGCGCCAAGTGTATCTTCGAATAATAATGCGGCGCAGACTGCTAATATTCGAATCGAAAATCTTCTTGAAGAATGTGTACGCACGAAAGCAAGCGATTTACACATACAGGTTGGCTTGCCTCCGATTTTGAGGATTGATGGTGCATTGCAGCCAGTCTCTGGCTACAACTCGCTAGACGAATCGGCGGTAGAGAAGTTGGTTTTTGCGACACTAGAAGAAGATCAAAAACAGATTTTATTGAAGGATAAAGAGTTTGACTATTCGTTTTCGTTTGGTGATTTGGGTCGTTTCCGCGTAAATGCTTTTCATGAAAAAGGTAATCTCGCGGCGGCATTTCGTTTAATTCCGAATCAGATCCAGACAATCGCTGAACTTGGTATGCCACCAGTGGTTACAAGCTTTGCGGATTTTCCGCGTGGCTTAGTGCTTGTGACTGGTCCAACTGGTTCTGGCAAGTCTACGACGCTCGCTGCTTTAGTCGATAAGATTAATACCGAAAAATCATCCCACATTATTACGATTGAAGATCCGATTGAATTTACGCATAAGTCGAAGCGTTCAGTCGTAGTTCAGCGTGAAGTTCACTATGATACCTATTCCTTCTCGGCGGCGCTTCGTAGCGCGCTCCGTGAGGATCCAGATGTAGTTCTTATTGGCGAGATGCGCGATCTCGAGACTATTTCCGCAGCGATTACGATTGCTGAGACTGGTCACTTGGTCTTTGCTACGCTTCATACGAACTCTGCTTCACAGTCGATTGACCGTATGATTGATGTTTTTCCGCCACATCAGCAGCCACAGGTGCGCTCGCAGCTTGCGAATATTTTGCAGGCAATTTGTGCGCAGCGTCTCGTTCCGGCAATTGGCGGCGGTCGCGTTGTAGCAGCTGAAATTTTGGTTGCTAACCCAGCGGTTCGTTCGGTGATTCGCGAAGGTAAGACACATCAGCTTGATACGATTATTCAGACTGGTGCAGACCAGGGTATGCAGACGATGGATCGCACTTTGGTAAAGCTTGTCCAGACTGGTGTTATTACGCATGATGCCGCACGTGAGTATGCAGTTGATCTACAAGAATTTGAGAGGCTATCGCGCGGATGAAACGATTTGTCTACAAAGCCAAAGAGCAGGGCACTGGTAAAGTAATCAAAGGCACCATTCAGGCTGAGACCGAGCGTATCGCTGGCAAGCTTTTGGTGGACCGCGGTTATGTGCCAGAAAGTCTTCGCGAAGAGGGGCAGAGCTTTCAGGACAAATTAAATAAAGTTCGCAGTCGTGACCGTATTAACTTTACGCGTCAGTTTGCGACACTCGTTGGTGCTGGTCTTCCGATTGCGCAGGCGCTTCGTACGGTAGCAGAGCAAACTTCGAATAAGGCAATGAAGGCCGTTGTTGAGGATATTCTTGCTGATGTTGAGGCTGGTCGTAGTCTTGGCGATGCATTTGGTAAGCATCCAGAAGTATTTAGTAATGTTTATCTTTCTTTGATTCGCGCAGGTGAAGTTTCTGGTACGCTCGACGAGAGCTTGAAGCGTATTGCGACTCAGGAAGAAAAAGATGAGAAGATGCTCAGCAGCATTCGTAATGCAATGGTGATGCCGATTATTACGCTCGTCGTCATTTTTGTAGTCTTCCTCTATATGATGCTTGAGGTTGTGCCGCATGTGGAAAGTCTTTATGCTGATCTCGGCCAAGAATTGCCGACGCTTACGGTGATCTTCGTAGGTATTAAGAACTTTATTCTCAATTTCTGGTGGTTAGCAATTTTAATTGTTGCTGGTCTCGTGGTCGGCTTTAATCAGTATCGCAAGACTGAGCAGGGCACGAGAGCGATGGCAAACTTGAAATTAAATGTACCAATGTTTAATGGTTTATTTAGAATGCTCTATATGGCTCGCTTTACGAGGATTTCGCAGATATTGCTTGCAACTGGTGTGGCGGTGCTTGATACAATGCAGATTGCTGGCGATGCGACAAATAACGTGGTCGTGATTGATGAAGTTAAGGATGCGATGGAAAAGGTCCAAGGTGGTAAGCCAATGTCTGAAGCGCTCAAGGATCATCAATATATTCTACCGCTAGTTCATCAGATGGCGGCGATTGGTGAGCAATCTGGTAAGATGGACGAGATGCTTGGCAAAGCAGCGCAGGTATTTGAAGATGACCTCGACAACAAGGTTGAGCAGATTTCTTCGGCGATTGAGCCGGTAATGATGATCCTTCTTGCGATTATGGCGGGTGGTTTGGTTGGCGGTATTCTATTCCCGATCTACGCGCTCGTGAATACGATTGCCTAGGTGCTTGACAAAACGTTTATGTTTAGTTATATTTTTGGTAAGTCCAATTTTGCGACTCGTAGTTTCAGGGGGAACTGAAAGAGTGTGGTTGGAATTACGACCGCAAAAATAAAAATAAAGGAGAAAAATAATGACAAAAAATAAAAAAGGCTTTACGATCATCGAGGTGGTCTTAGTGCTTGCGATTGCAGGTCTTATCTTCTTGATGGTCTTTATTGCGTTGCCAGCACTTCAGCGTTCGCAACGTAACACGCAGCGCGAGGACGATCTCTCTCGTTTCTTGACTGCGGCAAACGACTATCAGACAAATAACAATGGTAAGTCTCCATTCGGTAAAACTGAGAATGCGCATGCTGGTGTTGATAAAAATTTCGTAAAGAAATATATTGATAAGAACTGCGAAACTGATGCAAATGATAGTGGTTCGTATAAGAGCTGTGAAAGTGAATTTACGGATCCAGATGGTTCTATTTATGCAATGAAATGGTACGAGGCGGTCACTTCTGATACTAAGGAAGTTGTCGGCGACAATGATAGTTGGGAAACTTCCAATCACCAAGTACGCGTCTATACGAATGCTACATGTGGCGATGAGGGTATTGCAGTCAAGGGTACTGGTACTCGTCAGTATGCTATGTTCTATATCTTAGAAGGCGGTTCAACGTCTTGTAACGATAACCACTAATTCGTGATTTGTCGAAGAGGCCTCGAGAGAGGTCTCTTTTTGTGCTTGTGGTAAAATAGAGTTATGAATACAGAAGTGGCGGTAACAATTATATTAGCTTTAATGGGTGCTGGACTCGGCTCGTTTGCGTGTTGCCAGGCGTGGCGGATTCGTAAAAGCGACAAGTCGCCGCGTTCGCATTGTATGAATTGTGAGTACCAGCTGAAATGGTTTGATAATATTCCGGTGATTAGTTGGCTTTTTCTTCGCGGTAAATGTCGTAAGTGTGGTAAAAAGATTGGTTTTCTAGAACTCTTTTCCGAAATCGGTTTAGCAGCGATATTTGTTTTTAGCTATTTGTTCTGGCCGTGGCGAGCGAGCTTGCTGAGCGGGAATGGCTTTGAAATAGCGAAGTTTATAGTGTTCTTGGTCGAGCTAGTAATTTTTTGGATTCTGTTTGTCTATGACGCAAAGTGGAAAGAGATGCCGACAAAAATACTATTAGTTTCGGTAGCGGTCGGATTGATATGGACGGGAATTGATTGGGTGCAGATAATCGCAAAAGGTGATTTCTCGTGGCAAATGGTGATGGAGGTAACCGGTGCGGTAATTATCCTGCCTGGTTTTTATTACTTTATGTATAGGGCTAGCAAAGAGAAGTGGGTGGGGAGTGGCGATGCGATTCTTTGCTTGCCGCTTGCGATTATGCTAGAGAAGTTTTGGCTCGCAATGTTTTGTTTGTTTGGATCCAACATGATCGGTTCAGTAATTATGATGCCAGTTGTTGCGGCAAAAAAAGAAAAGCATGCAATGATTCCGTTCGGGCCGTTTCTGATTTTAGGATTTTTGATAGTATTCTTCTGTCAGCACGCAATTATTGATTTTATTAATTTCTAATATGTTTGTTTCGGATTTAATTAACGACTATCTAGAATCGCTCGAAATTGAAGGTGGGCGTAGTCGTTATACTTCGCGCAATTACGAACTTTGTCTTTCGCGGATTGTCGAGTTTAGTTATGAGTTTTATCCAGATAAAGAATTAAAACCTGAGGACATTACAGAAGAGTGGTTGCGTAAATATCGTTTATGGTTGAACCGTTTTGAAATTGAAAATTCGCGTGGCAAGACTTTGTCTGTGACGACGCAAGCTTATCATCTGATTGCTTTACGCGGTTTCTTGAAATATCTGGCGAAACGCAAGATAAAGAGTCTTGATCCGGTTCTTGTTGAATTGCCGCGTACGCATCGTCCGCAAGTAACCTTTTTGCATGTCGACGAAATTGAAAGGATTTTCAAAGAAATTCCATGCGATACGGAGACGGGTTTGCGCGATAGGGCAATAATGGAATTATTATTTTCATCGGGTTTGCGTGTGTCTGAGCTAATTAATTTAAATCGTGATAACGTAAACTTAAAACGCAAAGAATTTACTGTGCGCGGAAAAGGCCAAAAGGATCGCCCAGTATTTATTTCGGATTCGGCGGCGGAGGCGATTGAGGATTATCTTGCGGAACGACACGATTCGTTGCCGGCACTGTTCTTGAATAATTCTCGGAATACTCCATTGCAGGGAACCTCGGGCGATTACCGGAGATTGACACCGCGCAGTATTCAGCGAATTATCGAGAAATATGTGCGAGCGGCGGGAATTACGAAGCATGTGACACCGCATACTTTTCGCCATTCATTTGCGACGGATCTATTGATGAACGGGGCGGATTTGCGTTCTGTACAATCATTACTTGGCCATTCAAATATTTCGACGACGCAGATTTATACGCACGTGACTGATCCGCAGCTTCGCGACATTCATAAAAAATTTCATTCTGCGGTGTAATTTTATCTGTATTTTGTGATATACTCACGAAAAGGAGTTTTTAATGGCAGAGAAAAAAGATACCAAAAAAATCGGTAAAGCTACAGAAAAAGTAGCAAAAGAAACTTCGCGCGAGGTAAATGCGTGGAATGTCGGTTTTAACAAAACGAACAATCCTGATGGTTTAGTTCAGCGTACTTTGATTATCTTTAAGCCTGATGCTGTCCAACGCGGTATCGTCGGCGAGATTCTTTCTCGCTTTGAGCGTGTTGGTCTTAAGATTGTTGCGACTAAGATGGTAAATCCTGATAAGGACCATTACTACCATCACTATGAGAGCATTTCGAAGATGGTTTCCCGTCGTGGCCAAAAAGCCTTTGATCTCGTAGTTAACTTTATGACTTCCGGTCCAGTTATTGCGATGGTGCTCGAAGGCGTCGAGGCAATTCCTGTCGTTCGCAAGATTGTTGGTTCGACTGAGCCAATGGCGGCTGATATGGGTACAATTCGCGGTGATTATGCTCACGTTTCATTTGGTTATGCCGATGCGCGCGATGAGGGCGTCGCTAACTTAATCCACGCTTCCGGCAATGCTGCTGAGGCAGAGCAGGAAGTTTCTTGGTGGTTTAAGCCAGAAGAGATTCAGCTTTACAAGACTCTTTCTGAGCGCTTTACGCGTTAATATTCATATCTTCAAAAAAACGGCCGCTTTTTCTCGCGGCTGTTTTTTTGTCGCTACGATAGTAGACCATGCGCATCTCTTGACAATTTCGCGTGAGGAAGTTATTATAAGCATAACAATTTTGCAAAATAAACAGGTCAAAAGGTCAAAATGAAGCGTTTCAAGAATATTACGCTAAGCAATAGGCGGAAGCTTGCTGTTGCTGGTGTTGGGCTGGCGGTTCTCGCGATTGGCGGAACAATTGCATATAACCAAACCGCATCGATATTTAGCAACAATTTTAAACTTGCTACAGATGAGATTGAGGCAATAGATGTCGTACCTATTGAACGTAATACAGCTCAGCCTTGCGAAGAGTATCCGAAGACTGCTGTCGTGAAGAATAAAAATAATGATTCGCGTTATGTCAGGATGAAAATTAATACATATTGGCGCGTAGAAAATAGTACGCAGACCGACCATGAAACATCTGATCTTCCTATGACCTGGACTGATGGTTCTGGCACACATGAATACGCTTACTATCTCACTCAAAATGACGACAAATGGAATCTTAATAACGATGGCTGGTATTACTACTACCAACCACTCGCAGGTGGCGCTACAACCGAATCACTTCTAAAATCTGCAATGTTTAACTGTGATGCTAACTTTGGCGGTGAGACGAGTTATAGCCAAGATGGTTTAGTTGCGGAGACGATTGTGTCGCCATATTCCAACGCTGAATTTCATATTTATGTAACTTTTCAGATTAGTGACGAGCCAATGATTTCTAGAACGCGACTTTATGATTTAGTGGCAAGTCAGACGAGCGGAGTAGACAGCGATGTTAATTTTGCGCAGGCTGCTACCGTTAGTGATGGGAATGGCAACGGCGTAAATACTTTGGCTGCACACAAAGATGACGATAAACCAGTTTATTATTATCGCGGCGAGGTCTCCGATAATAATGTCCTCTTTAATAATCAATGTTGGAAAATGGTTCGAACGACTGGCACTGGCGGTGTGAAGATGGTCTACGCAGGTACGCCAAATGAAGAGAATGGTGCTATGGTCTGCAATAATGTCGGTATTAGTACGGAGCTTGAAGACCTTACACACTATGTTGATCCGCAAGACGATAGCGATAGCTGGCTCGATGGGTGCTGGGTTGGATATCGCTACAAAACTTCACCTGGCATTGTAGGCTATATGTTTAACCGTCGATATTTGTATATTTGTACAGAGCATCGAACAAGCAGCGAGGATAATATTGTTGTTGGTAATGACGTAGAGTATGTGAATGGTCATTATGAGCTAAGGAATACTTCATCGGGTAAAATATATGAAGTAATCAATGACTTCTATAACAATAAACACTATTATTGTCAGGATGGTAGTGCAAGTTGCGAAAAAGTTTTATACTCGGTCGAAATAACAAGTTATCAATCCGGAAGTGATTGGGTATTTTCGAGCAAGAGCGTAGAGTTCACAAATGGCGGTAAGATTGATGACGAGAATGGTGTTTATGCAAATGATTATGATTCCGAAGCGAAGAAAACGGTAGAAACGTGGTTTGGGAATAATATGGCGTCGGTCGAAGATAAGCTTGAAGATACGGTTTATTGCGATGATAGAACTGTCTATAATCAGGCTTTAGGCTCTAAGGACGCTGGCGTGTCGCGTGCGAATAATGATTGGGCTTGGTATGGTCCTGGTTATCGCGTAGTTCGCGTAAACCAGCCAAGTGTTGATTGTCCTAATAAACGCGATTCGTTTACGAAGCAGGAAAGTGCGACTGGGAATGGTAAGTTGACGTATAAGGTTGGCCTAATGACGGCAGACGAGCTTTCACTTGCTGGTATATTGTATGGAACTAATGCTGATACGAACTATCTTTCAATGCCGCACGATCAAACTGGTGAGCATCGTTGGTCTGATTCGTGGACAATGAGCCAGGTCTATAATGTGATTGATGAAAATAACGTGATATATACGATCTATTGGTCGCAGTCAATGGGCGGGAATAACTGCGGTTCGCGTGGATGCGGCGATTATCGTGTGCGCCCAGTGATTTCGATGATCTATGATACTTATGTTGCTGACGGTGATGGTACGGCATCTAATCCGTATACGCTAGAGTGGTAGTGGTATAATATAAGGGTGGCCCAGTAGCTCAATGGATAGAGCGGCTCCGTCCTAAGGAGAAGGTTGTGCGTTCGACTCGCGCCTGGGCTACCAAACGCTCAACTTTCTTCTTGGAAGAAGAAAGTTGCTAAAGAAGAACTTATTATGAAAAGAAATCCACGCGCATGTCGCGGATTTCTTTTTGTTTTTGCTATTGGCATATGTCGCGACTCATTTTTTGATTATCGAGTGGCACATGCAACGGATTTTTTGTTTTTGCTATTGGCATATGTCTTGATTATTTCTCTTGACAGGGGAGAAATTGATAGTTATAATAAGCATAACAATTTTGCAAAATAAATAGGTCAAAAAGGTCAAAATGAAGCGTTTCAAAAACATTTCGCCGAGCAATAAGCGGAAGCTTGCTATTGCTGGTGTAAGTCTTGCCATACTCGCTGTGGGAGGAACGATTGCATATAACCAAGCCGCAACAATGTTTAATAATCATTTTCGCTTAGCGAGCGATGAGATTGAGGCATTCGATATTGTTCCGCTTGTTGAAGATTGGCAGCCATGCCAAGAATATCCAAAAACTGCAGGCGTTAAGAATAAAAACGATACCCCGCGCTATGTTCGCATGAAGATTAATGATTATTGGCGTGTTCAAAATAGCCAACAGACCGATCACGAAACAAGTGACTTAGCTATGAGCTGGACTGACGGTAGTGGTACGCATAAATACGCATTTTATAATACTCAGAATGACGATAAGTGGACGCTTGCTAATGACGGCTACTACTATTACAATGAGCCCCTTGCTCCTGGCGCTACAACCGAATCGCTTCTAAAATCTGCAATGTTTAACTGTGATGCGAATATTACGGGCGAAATGACCTATAGCCAAGATGGCTTAGTTGCTGAATCTAATCCGAGCCCTTATGTTGACTCGGAATATCATATTTACGTGATATTCGAGATTAGCGATGAACCATTAACGCCTAGCCGTCTACGCCTTTATGATGAGGTTGCAAGACAGACGCTCGGTTCGGATGCTGGCATTGATTTTAATGCAACAGCCGTAAACAGAGATTTTGACGATATTGGTCGCTACTTTACGCCAGTAGAAGAGGGCGTATATACGTACTCGCGCCCAGCGGCTGGCGAAAAAGCAGTCTATTATTATCGTGGTAGAGTACAGAATAATTTTGTAAAATACAATAACATTTGTTGGAATATTGTTCGCACTACGGGCACTGGTGGTACGAAGATTATCTACAGTGGTCCAGTTAAGAATGACGGTACATGTTCGAAGAGCGGAACTGCGCCATACTATACCTCGATGGCTTATACGAATAATATCGATACTTACGGAATGTATAACCCTTCGTCTGGGCTTGTCTCTGCTGGCTATATGTTTAATGCGAATTATCATTTCGACGGTTATACGGACGGTCAATATGTCCCTAATCCGACAGGCAGAAAAATTTATTCCTACGGTGCTTCGCTTGGTCTCTATATAAGTGAGCCTGTAGCGGTGAGCCGTGGCATCAGCTATGAGAATGGGGTATATAAACTTACTGGCGATACGGCTATGTTCCCAAGCGCTAACTATTACGATACTTCTACGCCACGTTACTATTACACTTGTTTCTCGGCTAGCGCGAATGATACTTGCGAATCGGCAGGCTTCATTATTTCTTCCTCTATGAGTGATAGTACTTCTGGCATAATCTTCCACTGGCCACTAGAGAACGGAAAGACTGGCGATGATGCAAAACGCGAATTCTTATCAAATGAGCGTGATTCGCAGTTGAAGATGTATCTAGACCAGTGGTATGAAAGTAATTTAGCTGATGAAACAGATAAATTTGAAGATACGCAGTGGTGCAATGATAGAAAGATCACGAGCGGCCCATATGCATTATTGGACGATCATAACTACGAGCCGGGAGCTACAACGATGGCTGGTTACGATAGAGTAATGCAGGGTGTGCCATCTGTCGATTGTGAGCGCGAGGATGATAAATTTACTGTAAGTAGCGAGAATGGAAACGGCAAGCTGAAACACCCAATGGCGATTATTACTGCCGATGAATTAATGCTGTCTGGCTATAAATGGGTTGATGGACAGGGTGACTGGAGATTGACTTATTTGTATGGCTCAGATATGTTCTCGATGACGCCTGCTATTTCGGCTAAAGTCGGCTACGGTACCTTGCCAGACGGGATCCAGATGTACTCACAGAGAGGTAGCTATGATGTTGGAAATTTGATTTATACGAATAACCTGAACGCATACGGTATTCGTCCAATGGTTTCGTTCAAGTACGATACTTATGTCGCGGGCGGTACTGGTACGGCGACTGATCCTTATACACTCGAGTGGTAGCAGAGAACTGCTCGTGCTAAAATATAGATATGGAATTTGAAGGACAACGCGAGGGCGAAGAGGTAATCTATGTTTTTCGTCGTCATATTATGACGTCCATAAAAGGATTTTTATGGCTAGTCGTATTGACCGGGGTAGGTCTGATTCCGATGTTTATTTGGCCGGGTAATGGACAGATGTTCTTTGTTTGGCTAATCTTTCTCGGCGTTGGAATTTTGGGTGCAGCATATAGCTGGATGTTGTGGTATTTTAGCTACTATATTGTGACGGATGAGCGATTACGCCAGACGCGCCAAAAGGGCTTATTTAAGAAGAGCGTCGTAGACTTAGAGCTATCTAGTATTCAAAATATGAGTTTTGGCGTGAATGGAGTGTTTGCGACGATGTTTGACTACGGCTCGATTTTGATTCAGACAGAGGCTGGAGACTTAGTGATTAGCATGGTGAGCCATCCTGAAACAGTGTATAATGAATTGGAGAATACTTGGCATGATAAAAGGTAAGAAGAAAAAATCAAAGGCGATAACGCAACAAAACCTCGAGGAAAGCCGCGAGGAAATCTTAGCAAAGGGTAAGAAGTTTCGTTATCCATTTCAGTATGCTAAGCATCGCTTGGTGATTATTACGATTTTGATTTCGATTGTTGCTCTGGCTACTTTCGGCATTATTGGTTGGATTCAGCTATATAAGGTACAGAATACGAGCGATGTAATGTATCGCTTCACGCGCGCGTTTGGTTTGCCGGTAGCAAAGATTGATGGCGTTAGTGTTCGCTACAGTGATTATTTGATGTTATATCGCAGCAGCATAAAGTCTATTGAGCGCCAGCAGGGTACGCTTGATAATTCTGAGGATTCGAATCGTTTGCGTGATTATTATAAGCGTCAGGCTTTGTCTAGTGCAGAAGAATATAGTTATGCGATGGCAAAACTCGATGAGATGGGTAAGGGCGTAACTGATGCTGAAATTGATGAGGTGATAAATGAACATAAGACAATCGACGGTGAGGTTCGTAGTGACTCGGCGTTTAGCGGGATTGTGCGCGATAATTTTGGTTTAAGCATCGATGAATATCGTAGAATGATTAAGCTTTCATTGGCGAAGAAGAAATACTCTGCTGAGATTGATAGCCGTGCCAAGAGTTTGGTCAGTGAAATTACCAAAGCGCTAGAAGGCGAGAAGGATTTTGGAAAGATTTCTGAGGCGTACAAAAATAATGATATCTTTGACTTTGAGACGCTAAGCGAGATGGTCGATTCGACGAATCTTGACTCCGGTCGCGCATCAAAAGCGATGTCACTAAAAGAAGTCGGAGATGTTTCTGAGGGATTTATTTCAAAGAATGGTGATGGCTACTATTTCGTAAAATTGACGGCGCGTGAGGGAAACAAAGTGAAGTACGATTCGATTTGGGTACGCTTTACAGAATTTGATAAGAAAATGCAGGAAATTCGTAACGACAATAAAATCGACGAGTATATCGAAGTTGAAGCGGGCGACGAATCGAAAGAAGAAGAGCCTACCGAAAAAGAAGAAATAAAAGATTAGTGGCGGCTGTGCATAGAAAAATCGTTTGGCACTCTGCGGAAAGTGTATAGTGCGATTGAGGCGGCGATGCTAAGGTTGAGGCTGTCGACGAAGTCGGTTTCTGGAATATAGACTGGCGTAGCGCCGGTCTTTTTGCAGAAATCTTTTGGAAGACCCGTTGCTTCATTGCCGAAGATGAGATCTGGAGGTGGTCCGCCTAAATTATATGAGCGTTCGATTTTGTCTAAGGCGATAGCGTCTTCGTCGAGTACGAAAGCAAGACTGCCAGGCGCTAGGTCTACTTCGCTAATATCGTCGACGGTCTTTATCCATAAATGGAATATAGCGCCCATCGAGGCTCTGATAACTTTTGGATCATAAGGATCGACGCCAGGGTTAACGATAACGATTTCGCCATATCCAAAAGCAGCGGCGCTACGCATGATTGTGCCTAGATTGCCGGCATCGGATGGGTTAACTAAGACGACTTTAAAGAATTGATGATAATAGTATTCGTCATCATTATAAATGTCGTCACCAGGCATGTCGCAGCGCCATTTGTCGAATTCTGCAATAAGAAGACAGTTGTCTTTGGCTCCGAGGATATTGAAAGCCTTGGTGGATTCGATGATCTTGATATTGCGCTGTTTGATGTCGGCGATGATTCTATCTAAATCATCTCCGTGTTTTTCGGTAGGGCGGAGAAAAACGCGCGTAATACAATCGGGGTTGGCTTTCAGTAGCTCTGCGACTATGGTTGCGCCCATAGCGTAGCTTACTTCGTCATCGCGTCTGTATCTCTGTAATTTCATAATCTCATTATAGCAGACGTGCTATAATTAGGACATTGCGGGTATCGTATAGCGGCTATTATGTTTGCTTCCCAAGCAAGAGATGAGGGTCCGACTCCCTCTACCCGCACCAGTCTATAATAAAAAAATAGCGCCTTGCGGCGTATTTTTATTGTAATGGCGGGCCCGACGCGACTCGAACGCGCGACCTCCTCCGTGACAGGGAGGCGCTCTAACCAACTGAGCTACGAGCCCTTACCTCGTTAATTATATAGGAATATTATATAAAAATCAAGCGATTTTATGCTATAATAATTCCATGCCGTTGTAGCTCAGCTGGCAGAGCAGCTCATTCGTAACGAGCAGGTCGCTGGTTCGATCCCAGTCAACGGCTCCAGAATATAAAAAATGACCAGTTTTGGTCGTTTTTTGTTGCTTAAACGAAAATGCTCATGTATATATTGATTTTTGAAATCGGTTATGTTAATATAGCGATATAAAAGGTCAAAACATGAAGAGAATCAAACAAAAAACGAATAAAAAATTCTTGTTTGCAACTCCGGTTGTGGCAGCTTTATTGATAGCAATTGCGTGTGGTGCTGGCTTTGTCGTATATGCAGTTAGTCGCAATACTTCTGTAATCGATAATAGTGTCCGCGTATCTTCTAATGGTGTTAGGATTATTGAGGATTCTGATCCAGGTTTTGGCAAGAAGGAAATCTCATTCTATAACGATGACGCTTCTAATACTCCGGTATTACTGCGTATTTCTTATAGCGAAACGTGGCAAGACGGCGACGGTCAGGCGATTAGTAATACCGTAAGTAATGGTTCGAATGTAGTGACGAAGACCTGGACGCAAGCTTTTGTTGATGATTTCGAATCCGGCAATGATGGTTGGTATTACTATAAGAAAACTTTGAACCCACTTCAGCAAGTTCAGGTTCTTTCGGCAATTGCTCTCGGAAATCAAGACTATAGTATTTATGATTATGACATTTCGTTCCGTTTTGAAGCAGTACAAGCCGATGCCGCAGCAGCTAGTGCGCTCTGGGGCAAGACTGTGACGGTGGAGAACGGAGTGGCTACGTGGCAGTTCTAAAGATTGTTGTACGAGTTCTGAGCTATATTTGCTATGCGATTATTGGTATTTATGCGTTAATTTGTTTGCCAATGATTTTAGGGAACAAGCCAGTCGTAGTCCTTTCGCCATCAATGACACCCACCTACAATGTTGGCACGATTATCTACTATAAACATGTCGACGAGCAGGAGATTGCGCCAGGCGATGTGATTACTTATGATTTGAATGGCACGCTTGTTACGCACCGCGTAAAAGAGATCGTGAACGGACAATATCGTACGCAAGGTGACGCTAATAATATTGAAGATCAGCAGCTAGTACCATATTCTTCGGTTCAGGGTAAAGTAGGCGGTTTGGCGATTCCTATTCTTGGTTTTGGAGTGCAGTTTATTAACGAACATATTTGGATGTTTGCGATATTTATCGGTATTTTGGTAGCAGAGTTCTTGCTAAGTAATATAAAGAGTGATAAAATAAGCGTAAGCGAGAAAGGTCGCGAGCATGAAGACAACGATAAAGACCTAGCTCATTAAAGATAAAAAAAGTAAAAAATAAATCATATTAAGGAAAGGGAATAATATGAAGAATAAAAAACCTATTATCGCGCTCGGTGCCTTGGCGGTCGTTGGTCTGATTGCTGGTACGATTGCATACTTCACTAGTGAAGTTACGTTTGATAACGTCTTTAAGACGGCTATCTACAAGACTAAGTCAACTGAAACTTTCGAGAGCCCATCGAACTGGGTTCCTGGTACTCGTACACCAAAGGAAGTAGTCACTAAGAACGAAGGTAACGTCGATGTTGCTGTTCGTGCTACGATGAATGGCGTTTGGTATGATGCTGATTATACTGATGATATGACTCCAGAGCAGAAAGCACAGCACGTAATTCCTGCTGCAAGTATTCCAGCTGGCGCAATCGAGATTGAACTCTCTGATCCAGAAGATGGTACTTGGACTTGGATCGACAACACTACCACCGCTGCTACTGGCGCTTCTGCTGCTGATGGCTACTATTACTATGGTACTAAGCTTGCTCCAAATAACACGACTGAAACTTTCATTAAAGCTGTTACTTTGAGCTCTAGCGTTCCTGTAACCCAGAGCTGTGATACTGATGCAACTGCTACTGTCACCTATGACGATCAGGGTAACAAGGTCACTACTAAAACTTGTACTACTAGCATCGCTGGTCTCGGTAAGGCAACTTACATTCTTACCATCACAATTGAAACTGTTCAGTTCGATAAGTATGATGTAGTTTGGACGACTGCTCCAACCATCAGTGAGTAATACGGAATAAAATAAAACAGAAATAAAGAGGGAGTCCCGCAATGAAAAAGATAATCGCAGCAATACTTGCAAGTATCTTTATTGCGGCTCCCGCTTTTGCTGCTGGCAATGTCGTTTATATCTACGAGGCAGACGGCAAGATTTATTACGATAGCGAGCGTTTCGATGATCGATTTATGATCCATGAGAATATGACTCCTGGCGGACAGGTATATACTGATACTCTCACGGTCGAAAATGGCACATCGAAGGAATATGATATTTATTTTAAGATTACTTCGGAAAATAACTCTGCAAAAGCAGATAATCTTATTGAGCATATCGAGATGAAGATTTATCTGGATGGTGTGCTTTTCTATGACGGCAAGGCGCGCGGTTTGGATTATCGCTCTCAGGGCGTAGATTTAACTGACGCTGTAAAGATTGGTACGTTCAGTGCTGGTTCGTCGAAGGAAATGCGTGTAGAGACATTCCTTGATTCTGCTTACGAGGATATCGATAATCCTGATACTTCATTGACGCATTGGCATTTCTTTATTACCGATCCGATTGACCCAACTCCTGGTCCTGAACCGGAACCGGAACCGGTTGTTCCTGAGGAAATTGTTCCGAACCCTAGAACTAATGACGATTTTACGCCTTGGTTCTTAGTACTGCTTGGCGGCTCCTTTGGTCTACTTGCATTTATAACAATCCGTGAAAGAGTAGAGCGTAAAAAGTCTCGCTAATTTAAATAGCCCTCATCTGAGGGCTATTTTTTAATGCCTATTTCCTCTTGGCTGTCTAGGTTGTCTTGGCTGCCTTGGCTGATTTATGGCTGGCGTAGATATTTGGCTAGGCCTGTTAGCATCCGTATTATTGATTGCGTTCGCTATTAGGATGTCTATACCTACGAAGGCTGCCGATAAGACGATGCTGCTCAGTATGAATACTAGAGCTTTATCGCTCGTCTTTAGAGTTTCTTTGAAGCTCTTTTTGTTGAAGCCGCTCATGAGTAGGTAAATTATCAGCAAAGCTGCTGCAATTGCCTCTACGCTAAAGAGGATAATTTGCGTTGTCTGGTCGTTGCTACCGGCTGCTGGCATTTGACCTGGCATGCATGGCGGTTGCTGTCCGGCTACGCCCATAGGAGCCTTATCTTCTGAGAGATTTTTGTCGGTCGAATCTTCGTCTTCGGATTCTTCTTTATTTGCTTCTTCTTCATCCGCTTCTTCGTCTGTGTCTAGTTTTGGCTTCATTGAAGAATAATCTAGGAAGCTTTGTGGCTCATTTGGTGTAGGTTCCATGCTCGGTCGATTTGTGTTTTTTGTGCTAGCAATCGTAAAGCCAGCGGCGACGCCGATGGCGATGATTGCTATTATCATGACAATGTTTTTTGGCAGACGATAATTATCGTCCGTTTGTTTTGGTGATTCTGTTGGCATAGTAATCTCCTTTTTATGCCATCATTTTATTCAATATAAATTAAACGAAGCTGAAAATAGGGAAAGAAATTGTTCAATTTTTACATATTATAGGCAAAATGGTATAATTGTTATGGTAGACAAATGAAGGAAATTTCCGAAGATTTTAAGCTAATAGCAAAGAAGGACCGCAATTTATTTGTATGGATGGCGGCGAACTTTTTGTTGAGTCTATGGCTTTTCTTGATCCCGCTGTTTAATTTGAATTCCGGTAGAGCGAAGATTTGGGCGCGCTATTCAGATATAGATAATGGTTATGCGCAGAGTGATTGGTGGTATTTACTTGCTTTTTCTTTGATTGCGATTGCAATGGGGATTGGCCATACCTTATTAGCAGCAAGATTATATACAAAACGCGGTAAGGATTTGGCTCGTTTGTTCTTATTGATTTCGATGGTAATTCTAATTGTGGGGATTCGGTTCTTGCTGAATATTATTGGGGAGGGTTAGAATGTCGAAAGTTATAGATTTGCCAACTGGCAAGCGTACACTAAAGTATCGTTTCTTCGAAATGCTTCCAGCCACGCTTAGCTATATTATGCTGGCATTACTAATTATTCTTTCGATTATTTCGCCGATTGCGGCTTCGCTTTATTTGCTCACGATTGTGATTGTTAATCTAGTGAAAGCTGTTGGGATTGCCGTGCGTACAGTCCAGGGGTATAAGTTGTTGAAGAAGGGGGTAAAAGTCGACTGGTCGAAGCGTTTGAATGAGCTGGAGAATGCAGCTGATAGCTATGATAGGCTTGCTGGCACAAAGAGTAACGCGTATGATCATGAGCAGCATCTACGTAATCTCTGTATGGTTGCGGCGGCAGAGGAAGGGTATTTCCCGAAGCCGAGCCAGATTTATCATGCGGTGATTGTGACGATGTACAATGAGACACTTGATGTTTTGGCGCCAACGCTTGATTCGGTGGTTGATACGACTTTCCCGAAAGAGAGAATTATTTTGGTGCTAGCATACGAAGAACGTGGCGGCGAAGCAGCAGAAAAAGTTGCGAAGACGCTAGAGAAAAATTATAAAAAGAAATTCGGCAATTTCATCTTAGCGAAACATCCGGATGGCGTTAAGGGCGAAGTCGTCGGTAAAGGTGGAAATATTACGAATGCCGGGAAGGTCCTTAAAAGGTTCGTTAACGAAAAAGGTCTACGCTATAGCGATGTAATTGTAACGACGCTTGATAGCGATAACAGACCACATAAGACGTATTTTGATCAGGTGGCTTATGAATATATTGTCCATGAAGATAGAAAACGTTTGAGCTACCAGCCAGTGTCGTTGTTTACGAATAATATTTGGGACGCGCCAGCTGTGACGCGCGTAGTTGCTTCGATGAACTCATTCTGGAATATTATTTCCGCAATGCGCCCGCACACTTTGCGAAATTTTGCTTCACACTCACAGCCGCTTGATGCTTTGGCTGAAATGAATTTCTGGAGCACAAAGACGATTGTTGAGGATGGGCATCAGTATTGGCGTTCCTTGTTCTATTTTGACGGAAATTATGAAGTGCTTCCGATTCGCGCGCCGATTTATCAGGACGCAGTGTTGTCGAATACGCTATTCAAGACTTTGAGGGCGCAGTGGGTCCAGCTAAGGCGATGGGATTATGGTGCAAGTGATGTTGCTTATGTCGGCAACTATATCTTCTCGAAGAAGCGCACGATCCCGCTGTATTCGATTATCCCGAAGTTTATTCGTCTGCTTGATGGTCATGTTACGCTTGCTGCGACAGCACCGATTATTGCCTTTGGTGGTTGGGTGCCGTTGATTTTTAATAGCCAGTCGCGTGATTTGATTTCGCATAATTTGCCGGTTGTGGTTGGCTATGTTGAAATGGTGGCTACTTTAGGTATCTTCATTTCGTTAATCTTGTCGATAAAGATGCTTCCACCAAAGCCGAAGAAATATCGTAAAGCACGCCATGTCATGATGGTGCTTCAGTGGGTATTAGCGCCAATGATTTCAATTATTTATTCGTCGCTATGTGCATTTTATTCGCAGACACGTTTGGCGACTGGTTTGTATATGGAAAAATTTGACGTTACAGATAAGGCAGTGAAGAAATAGCTGCTATTAAATCATATTTTTAAAAATATACCAAAAATAATGTACTTATGCTTCGCAGACTGAACGGTCTGCGTTATTTTTGAGACAGAACAAATGTGGAGGTAAATATGAAAGGACCATGATTTATTTTTGATGCTAAAAGTAAATAATTAATTTGGAGTTTTATGAGAAGAATATTAGTAGGCGCTGCCGTTATAGTAGCTTTGGCAGCGACGGTGTTTTTGGTGCCGAAAGTTTCCGCAGCGAGCGGAATTGGGCAGTTATCTTTGTCGGGAACATTTACGATTCCGATAAGAAGGAAAGTGACAAATGTTTTTGGTCAAACAAAAGCTGAATTTAGGTATCGATTAGTTGAGAAAGAGGGCAACCCGGCGCAAGTCGGCGGCCTTCAGTCTTTAACTACGCTAAGCATGAACGCGATGCCGGACGGTAATAATAGTATCGAAAGTGAGTGTAGAATTAACTTGCAATATTTGCGATTTTTTAAAGTGGGAAGCTATACGCTAACTTTGAACGAGGAGAGTACGGGTGACCCGAATAATTATGCTGTCGACACTGAAAATAAGTACGATATCATGTTTGAAGTAACGAATGTGCTTGACGAAAATCAGATGCCGACTGGAGATTTGAAGGTTTCGCTTGTTGATCAGTTGTATAGCTATAAAGATGACGCGAAGGTGCCATTGATCGCGCAATTTGAGGCGCCGGCCATTAGGACGTATATTTCGTTGACGAACAAAGTAAGGGGTGCTGGTGCAGATGCAGATAAGTATTTCAAATACGCTGTGACATTAAAAGGAATGAATGTAGGTGCCAGTATTATAGTTAATGGTCAGAGTAGAAAAGTAAGCTATAATGGCGAGTCGATTATTACGGAAAATCAATTTAGCACTTCTGGTGACGAAAATATAGTATATGTTTATTTGAAGCATGGGCAAACTGCAACGATCGGGTTGTTGTCGAGCGATGATGGGAATGTTATGCAGTTACCGGCTACGTTGGAATATACGATTGCAAAAGTCGATGCGGAAGATGGATATGAAGTAACGATAGATGGAGAAAATATAGCCGAGCGTACAAAGGTTACTAATATAGTCGGATCAAGTGATTTTACTAGTACAAATACGACAACTATTATTAACAGTAAAGACGGCTCGGTAAATACTGGAGTATTTATAGACGCTTGGCCGTATTTAATCGTGGCAGCGTTTGGTTTGAGTGGATTCATAATTGCTAGAAAGATAGCAGGAAGAAGCATTTAATGAAGCGGCATAAAACTCCTAGGCGGCGCGTGCGCTGCCTAGGAGTGTGGATTGGCATGTTTGTGGGAATGGTTGTTGCGATTTTTGGTTTTTGTATGTTCTTTTTGACGGAAACAGGTGCTTTTGAGACTGAGGTGGCGGAAATACCAGTTTTGCGCGCGCAGGCGGATAAAGACGTTTTTGAGTGAACTAATAATCAGGTTGCTTGGCTAAGAATTGATGGGACAAATATTAATTATCCTGTCATGCAGGGCACGGACAATAGTTGGTATTTGTCGCATGATTTCCTTGGGCGTGAAGCGGCTGCAGGATCGGTGTTTTTAGATTATAGAAACAGCAGCTTTTTTACTGATGACGTTTCGATTATTTATGGACATAGAATGAATAGTAATTTAATGTTTTCAGATGTTGCTAGATATCGAGATGCGGAATATTTTGCTCAGCATGATAGCGGGTTGTTAACTTTGAGAAACGGTAAAAAATATCAATTGCAGGCGATTGGGTTTCAGAGGATTAGTGTTGATGACAAACTGTATCGCGAACTGCATTTATCAAATAATGGCGCCGGAATAATTGTTTTGTCGACTTGCGATCGGTCCGAGCATGAGAAAAGAGACGTGTTAATTCTGCGAAAAGTCCAATAAAAAATGACCTTTCGGTCATATTTATTGGTTTTGGTGGAGTGTAGGAGATTCGAACTCCTGACCTATTGATTGCGAACCAATCGCTCTACCAACTGAGCTAACACCCCTTGGCTAGATTTATTATAGCACGAGTGAGTATTTTGGTTAAACATAAGCAAAATAGGGTAGAATAGTGGTAGATGTTGGCCTTAAATCTCGTCATGTTAATCATTGGTCTAGTCGCGCTAGTGAAGGCGTCGGATGTTTTTGTTGATGCCGCTTCGTCGTTTGCAACGCGGATGCGCGTGCCAAAGATGCTAGTAGCGTTAACGATTGCGGCATTTGGGACTTGTGCGCCGGAGTTAGCAATATCGTTTACGTCGATTGCGACGAAAAATGTCGATATGACTTTAGCAAATGTAATCGGCTCATGCATTGTAAATATATTGCTAATTGTCGGCGTGGCAACAATCGTAAAGCCAATTGAAGTTAAAGAACAGACGGTGAAGCGCGAACTGCCACTGCTAGTGCTTGTGTCGGCGGCCTTTTTCTTTGTTTTGAATGATTCAATTTTCTTTGGTCGGAATAATGGGTTAGGTCGGTGGGACGCAGTTGTTCTGTTGGCATTGTTTGGTTTATTTATGCTTTATATTTTCTTCGCTGTGCACGTGAAGAAGGTGAGACGGGGGCGTTTGCCGAAGACGAAGTACACGACTGGCTATTCTTTGGTTTATATCGTATTGAGCCTTATAACGATTGCGCTTGCCGCGAATATAGCAGTAGATAATGCAGTTGCAGTTGCGGGCGAAATAGGTATATCGCAAAAAATTATCGCAATGACAGTAATTGTGATTGGTACTTCGTTGCCGGAATTGACGATGACGGTCGGAGCGGCAAAGAAGGGCGAGTTCGATTTGGCGGTGGGGAATATAATCGGCACAAATATCTTTAATATTTGTATCGTTCTTGGTTTGCCGACATTAATATTTGGCGGTTTTGAATCGGGGGCATTTGGTATCGTTGATACTTTAGTCGTGTTGCTTGCGGCGGTAGCGTACTATATATTTGGTAGAAGTAACAAGCGACTTACGCGCAAGGAGGGGATTTTTATGGTGATGTTATTTGCGGCATATTATGTATACGTTTTATTGACATGAAAAAGCCCCCGTTTAGGCGAGAGCTTTCATTTGGTTAGCAATTAGTTGATAAAGATGAGTTACGACATGGTATTGCGGGATACGCCTAATGACTTCTTCGTTTGCGTGATAGAGCGTGTAGCCATTATATGCTTCAAGCATGCTGAGATCGTTAGAGTCGTCGCCGATTGCTATGACTTTATCTTTTGGATTATTGACACAAATTGTCGTGAGCAAACGATCTAAAGCAGTCTTTTTGTCGGTCCCCTTGCGATTAACCTCGAGGGTATTTTGCAGTGAACCGTCAATCCAGTCTAAGCGAGTATCATGATTAAAAATGACATCTAGATACATAATGCTTTGAAACTTTTTGTTAAAGCGTTCGTCAATAAGCGTCTTAACGGCCCTACAATCGTCGGCATGCTCAAACCAAAGACGGAATTTGCAGCAACCTGGCTGAATGCGGTCTAGTTCGCGTTCGCCATAATAGCTGATGGTCGCATATTTTCCGCGTAAATGAAGATTGAGCAGGGCATCTTTAAAATCGTCAATGAGTTGAGATTCAATTCTGTCCGAATGTACCTTTTCTTTGTCGGCGTGAATAATGGTTGCGCCGTCGTTCAGAATGAGAAAATCGGCATACTCTCTGAAATTTTTCATTTCGGATTCTAAGCCTGGTAGACTGCGTCCTGATGCAATAACCGATAGGTTGCCTTTGCTTCGCCAGCGCTTAATTGCCTGCAAATTCATTGCTGTGATATCCGGGTATCCGTGCTCCATGATCGTAAAATCAAAATCACTAACCAATATTTTGGTGTTATCTGTAAGTTTCATAGTTATCCCACCTCCTACAATTTTTATTATAGCATTTTTTGGCGATTTTTCAAGGTGTATAATAGAGCTCATGAAGCTATATCTTGTTAGACATGGACAGACGGATTGGAATGTGCAGATGCTTGCGCAGGGCAGGACGGATATTCCGCTAAACAGTACCGGTATTGCTCAGGCGGAGGCTTTAAGAGATAGGGTAAAAGACTATAAGTTCGATATTTGCTATTGTTCGCCGTTAGTTAGAGCAGCAAAAACGGCCGAGATCGTAGTCGATGGGCGCTGCAAGATTGTCCCAGATAAGCTATTAGTTGAGCGTTGCTTTGGAAAATATGAGGGAACTTCTCCTACTGACGATTGGCTAAAATATTGGCATTTAGACTGCAATGATGACGAGATGGGGATGGAGCCATTGACGAAGGTTTTTGAGCGCAGTAAAGAATTTCTCGAGAAGATTCGTAAGAACCATTCGTCGGATGCGTCGATTCTTATTGTAGGTCATGGAGGCATGCTAAAAACGCTTCATTATAATATTGTGGGGTATGAGGACGATACGGATTTTATGAGTATGCATTTTAAAAATGGTGATATTTGGGAGTATGAGTTATGAGTATAAAAGAACTTCAAAAACGTGCTTATGACAATAAAGTTAAGCACGGCTTCAATCTAGATGATATTAATTTTGAATTTTGTTTATTGTATGGCGAGGTGGGCGAAGCCTATCATGCGTGGCTAATGAAGGAAGACGGCTTGGGGTCTGAATTGGCTGACGTCGGAATATATCTGCTTGGACTGTCTGAAATGCTAGGTATTGATCTCGGCAAAGAGATTGAGAAAAAGATGGCGATAAATGAGAAGCGCGTATATAAGAGAGCCGCAAATGGTGTGCTAGTAAAGGAAGAAACAAAATAAGACCCTGCGGGGTCTTTTCTTGAATTGGTGGGTCGCGAGGGGCTCGAACCCCCGACCTCCTCGGTGTAAACGAGGCGCTCTAGCCAACTGAGCTAGCGACCCACAACGGAGTTATTATAGCATAAAAATTGCTAAGGGGGAAGATTAGGTTTTAGCGCGACTGAATTATAACATAAGCGTTTGCCGACAGAGGCGAAAAGGTGGTAAAATATATAGGTATTAATTAAAAGAAAGGGCAGCGATGTCAGAAGAATCAAATGTTATGAAGATGCGTCATACGCTCAGCCATGTGATGGCCGCGGCGATTAAGAATTTATATTCTGACACAACAACAGTTCAGTTCGGAATTGGCCCAGCAATCGATAATGGTTTCTATTACGATATTGATTTTGGCGAAACAAAAATCTCTGAAGATGATTTTAAAAAGATTGAGAAGGAAATGCGTAAAATTATTGCGCAGAAATTACCTCTAGTTCGTGAAGAAAAATCGCGCGAAGAAGCTTTGATGTGGGCAAAGGATAATAACCAGAAATACAAGGTTGAGTTAATTGAAGATTTGCCAGAGGATGAAGTAATTTCGTTCTATACGCTTGGCGATTTTACTGATCTTTGTAAGGGTCCTCACGTTGAGGATACGAGCAAGATTGGCGCGTTTAAGCTAGATAAGGTTGCAGGTGCTTATTGGCGTGGTGACGAGAAGCGCGAGATGCTTACGCGTATTTATGGTTTAGCTTTTGAAACTAAAGAAGAGCTTGATGAATACGAAAAGAAACAAGAAGAAGCAAAGCAACGTGATCACCGCAAGCTTGGTAAGGAACTTGATTTGTTCTGTTTTTCGGAGCTTGTTGGTTCTGGCTTGCCAATGTTTACGCCACGTGGCACGATTCTTCGCAATATCTTGAATGAGTTTGCACAAAGTTATCGTGTACGTAATGGTTATCAGAAGGTATGTATTCCGCATATTGCGTTAGTTGATCTCTATAAGACCTCTGGCCATTACGAGAAGTTCCCAGAGATGCTTCAGTTTACGAGCCAAGAATCTGGCGATCACCTTGCATTGAAGCCGGTAAACTGTCCGCATCATTCGCAGATTTACGCTTCGCAGCCTCGTTCATATCGTGAACTTCCGATTAAGTATCTCGAGACAACGATGGTTTATCGCGATGAGCGTAAGGGCGAGCTTGGTGGTCTTAGTCGCGTACGTGCAATTACGCAGGATGATTCGCATGTTTTCTGTACTGAGGACCAGATTGGTGATATCTTTGGCGAGTTGATTGAGTCGGCGCAAGATTTGTATCAGCGTATTGATATGGATTTGAAGCTACGCTTGTCGTTCCGTGATGATGGTGACGGCTATACTGGCACGCCAGAGATGTGGGAGAAGGCGCAGAGTGCAATTCAGGCAATGGCAGACAGATATAATATCGAATATTACATCGGTATTGGTGAGGCTGCAATGTATGGTCCAAAGATGGACTTTATGGCAACCGATGCGCTTGGTCGTGAATGGCAGGTTGCAACTGTACAGCTTGATTATGCAACTCCAGATCGTTTTGGCCTAGAATACACGGCAGAGGATGGCAGTAAAAAGACTCCAGTGATGGTTCACTGTGCTTTGGTTGGTTCGATTGAACGCTTTATGTCGGTCTTGATCGAGCATACTGCGGGTTGGTTCCCATTCTGGATGGCACCAGAACAGCTTCGTATTGTAACGGTCAATGATTCAGTGGATGAATATGTCGATAAGATAAAGGCTGAGCTTGCTGGCTTTGAATTGGATATTCCGATTGAGCATAATCAGCTTCGTATGACGATTGATAATCGTAATGAAAGCCTTGGCAAGAAGATTCGCGAGGCGACAAAGATGAAGATTCCGGTAGTTTTGATTGTTGGTCCAAAAGACGTTGAAGCTGGCGAAGTTTCGGTTCGCTTGCGCGATTCTGAGCAAAAAGTGAAACTAGAAAAGCTCGCAGAATTTTTGAAAAACTTGTAGTAAAATAAGTTAAAGAAAAAGGGAGGCAATATGGATAGAGGGGAATTCGAAGCATCGGCACCGAGACAAGTCGAGCCATCTGTTGTCATAAAACGAAGAGGCAACAAAGGCTTATTGATTTCGACGATAATTTTTGGATTAGCCACAGTAGGTCTTGGGGTATTTTTGGCAATTACGCTGCTTAATCCACCGAAGAAAGATTCGGCTTGCAATGATAGTGACAAAAAAGAAGAGATTGTCGGGACTCCAGATGAAGATAAGCCTGATGAACCAGACGAAGAGCCTTCGCCGACTCCTGATAGGAAGTCTACTGATGCGCGTTTAGGATATGTAACTAATAGCCATTGCTCGTATCTCTATCTTACGAAAAATGGCGAAGCGTATGCGGCTGGTGGCTCTGGTTGCCCAGAATATGATAGCTCTCAGGCGGTAACAATCGGCAGCGCTAATAATGGTACTGGTGCAATCGGGAACTATTCCTTGAAAGGAAGTGAGTTTTCTGGCAGCTATTTTATCGGCGGGGAGGATGTTGTTTCGATTGAGAATGGGCTAAAACTAGATGAATCTGGGATTGTGGCGGCAGCGCCGGCCGAGATAGGACAAAACTGGGTAGGCGATATATATGTCCTCGTAAAAGAAGACGGCACGATTGATATTCTATATTTAATACCGCAATATCCAAAAACCAACTTCAAGGCGACATTAGCTAAGAATGTCGGTAATTACAAAAATATCGCGAGCGCCGTAGCGATAGATGGTGGCGATCATGTATCAACGATGTTAATTACGCGTAATGGTGGGCATGTTTCTCTCGAAGATACGCTGAATAATTGGCTAAGCGAGAATAACTAGCAATTAAAAAAGAGGCGGAATAAAAAGCGCCTCTTTTTGATGGTAAAATAGATATATGACTAAGATTTTGGAGGGCTTAAATTCAGCGCAACAAGAAGCAGTTCAGACGATGTCTGGACCGGTATTGATTTTGGCGGGCGCTGGTTCTGGTAAGACGAAGACTTTAACGCATAGGATTGCGGCATTGATTGAAAGCGGGGTGTTACCGAGTGAGATTTTGGCTTTAACTTTTACTAATAAGGCGGCGCGCGAGATGCGTGAGCGTCTGGCGCATTTGCTTGGGCGCGAGAATTCATTTAGCTTTATGCCTTGGATGGGGACATTTCACTCGATTTGCGTAAAGATGCTTCGGATTGAGGCGGAAAATGTTGGGCTCGATGAAAGTTTTGTTATCTACGATACAGATGACAGGCTCGCGTTAATTAAGCGTGCAATGAAAGAGCTTCAAATCAATGACAAGAATGTAAAACCGCGTGCAGTGGAGGCGGCAATTTCGAAGGCGAAAAATGAGGGGCAGGAGCCAGATGAGATGTTGGCGAATGCGTACTATCCAAATCAACAGAATATTGCTCGGGTATATGAGCGTTATGAGGAGATGCGCAAGAAGGCAGATGCGGTTGATTTTGATGACTTATTGTTGTACGTAGCGAGACTTTTGCGTCAGCGAAAAGATGTGCGCGAGAAGTGGCGTAATCGTTTTAAACATATATTAATTGATGAGTATCAGGACACGAACCATATTCAGTATGAGATTGTGAAGTTGCTGGTTAACGACGAGATGAATATCTGTTGTGTGGGCGATGACTGGCAGTCGATTTATTCGTGGCGTGGCGCTGATTTTACAAATATCCTGAATTTCGAGCGTGATTTTCCGGGCGCAAAGGTGATTAAGCTAGAACAGAATTACCGTTCGACGCAGAATATTCTCGATGCGGCACAAAAGGTGATTACGAAGAATACGCAGAGAAGCGACAAAGTTTTGTTTACAGAGTCCGGAAAGGGCGCGCCGATTACGATTCAGCAAGCGCGCGACGAGCAGGACGAGGCGAAATGGGTAGCTTCAATGATTCGAAAGATGAATCGTCCGCTATCGGATTTTGCGGTACTATATCGCACGAATGCACAATCGCAGGCTTTTGAACGAGCATTTATGGATTATCGTTTGCCGTACAAGCTTGTTGGCGGGGTGCGCTTTTATGATCGCAAGGAGATTCGTGATATTGTGGCGTATTTGCATCTTGTCGTGAATCCGCACGATATTATTTCATTGACGAGAATTATAAATGTACCGGCACGCGGGATTGGCGAGAAGTCGGTACAGAAAATTTTGGCAGGAGACTTAGATGGTTTGACGCCAAAGACGCGCGGTGCATACGAGAAGTTCGTAGACGTATTGGCGACTTTGCGTGAGCGAAATGCGGCAGGGGTTGGGCCGGCGGATATTATTGAAGAATTGCTGCGTAAGATTAATTATCGTGAATATTTAAACGATGGTGATAAGCTCAAGGCCGAGGAGCGCAATGAGAACTTGACGGTACTTGTCGGTGAAGCGGGTGCGTATGAGACGCTTGACGAGTTTCTTGCTGATGCGGCCTTGATGTCATCGGCTGATGAGAGCGCTGGCGAGGACGCAGTAACCTTGATGACGCTACATGCAGCAAAAGGTTTGGAGTTTCCGGTAGTTTTCTTGGTTGGACTCGAGGAAGGCTTGCTGCCGCATGTTCGTTCGATGGATGAGTCGGTAGAAGACGTCGAGGAAGAGAGGCGTTTGGCCTACGTAGGCATGACGCGTGCAATGCAGGAGCTATTCTTGAGCTATGCGAACTCGCGCTTTATGTTCGGTGGACGGAATTATAATTTTCCGTCAAGGTTTTTACAGGATTTAGGTTATAATCCGTACGGTATTGGAGGAATGAAGCTTGAAGACGATGATGATTTTGATGATTTCGACTCGTTCGATGATGACCCGTTTCCAGATGACGGGCCGATTTATGAATAAGCCTATCATTGATTTTTGAGCGTTTTTGTGCTATAATAGAGTAATGAGTCTTCCCATAAGGGAAGGCTTGATGTTTTTACAGTCCATTTTATATATAGGAGGGAACACGCTAATGAGAAATGACATTTTATTTGCAAAACGTGTAATAGGCATCGCTGCTTGCAGTAGCTTGTCTAGAAAGAGCTGGGATGATCTCTGCTCGAAGGTTATTGAGCCTTCGTTGAGCAAGATATCCAAAGACAAGGGTCTTGTCGTGATCAATGGTAAGAGCTATCAGATTGAAGATATTTCTGATAATGTTGCCGAAGAGCTCATTATGGAGGTCGAAGGAAATGAGGCAAAAGATTTTTTGCTTCGTACATGTTATTATTCGTCTCTCTCGAAGAAGTATAATGAACTGCTCGAGGCGCCGCCTTTGGTTGATTATATTGAAGTAGTCAAACGTATTTTGGAAGGTGCAACTATTGAAAACGAGATCAGTAACCGCCTTGTTCCGGCAACAGCTTTTGTAGAAATTGCTGAGGAATTTGAAGGCAAAGTTGATTCTAATCTTATCGCTGAATTATTGCATGTAGCTCTAAAAATAAATGCTGAATTAGCAAGTATCATAACTAGTATTAGTAGCATTGTATCTAACAGCACGTTGGCGCTGGGTAAAAGAGCGCAGGCAATAAAGGATAGGTTTAGTATGTTATCTGAAGAAGAGCCGTCAACGAACTTAGACTTATCGAATAATGTGTCGACAGTTGCAGCATCTGAACCGGAACCGAAGCCAGTAGACGAAGCGATGACGCCCATTGAGTCCGCAGAAGAGCCTGTGGCGGCTGAGGAGACCACTGATATCGCTAGCAACGATCAGGGACTGAAAGAGACCATGAACAATGAAGACGAAGGCTTTAAGTTTGTTGGTGACACTTCTAGCATAAAACCTGAAGACACGGCTAGCGCTAATCCTTCTCCAGAATACCCAAGAAAAGAAGATATGGGAGGAGATGGAGCTGGTAGTGCAGATGAATCAGGCGACGGCGGCGATGAAACATCAGACGACGATGATGCGAAATCCGATGAGGATGCAGACTCGTCCTTTGACTAATAATGGATTTATAAAACAGACAAGCCTCGGGATTTGATCCCGAGGCATTTTATTGCATTTTTAAGATGATTGTGGTATGATTATATCTAATATTAGCTCAGCAGGAGATGACTCTAACAGAGAGAATAACATGCTTCTGCTTTAACCAAAGGAGTGTTCATGAGAGAATACGAATTAACCGTGCTCATTCATCCTGATTTGGAGATGAATCTCGAGCCGGCAACCGACAAGATCAAGGCTTTGATCGAGGGCAACGGCGGTAAGATTACCAAGGAAGCCAACGAAGGCAAGAAGCGTCTTGCTTATCAGATTAAGGGCCAGGACTTTGCGGTTTATTACTATTACGAATTGGAACTTCCTGCAGCAGCCCCAGCGAAGATTTCTTCGGTGCTCAATATTACCGACGAAGCTATCCGCTACTTGCTAGTTGCAAAAGATCCACGTCGTGAGAAGATGTTGGCAAAACGCCAAGAACGTAAAGCGCAAGAAGAAAAAGAGGAGGAATAAAATATGGCGCGAGGTTTTAGCAAAGTTATAATTGTGGGCAATATTACAAGAGATCCAGAACTCCGTTCTACCCCTAGTGGCACGCAGGTCTGTGGTTTCTCGGTAGCAGTAAATCGCAATTATCGTGACAGCTCCGGTGAGCAAAAAGAGAATGTTTCTTTCTTCGATTGTTCGGCTTGGGGCAAGTCTGGCGAACTAATCGCGCAATATGCAAAGAAGGGTAGCGGTATCCTCGTTTCCGGACGTCTCGAACAGCGTAGCTGGGAAGACAAGGAAGGCCAAAAACGCTCCCGCGTTGAAATCGTCGTCGAAGATTTCAACTTCATTGGTGGTACTGCTGGTGATGGTGGTAGCAAGAGCACGTCTAGTGCCGCTTCTACCGATGTCGCTCCAGATGATATCTCTGATGAGCCAATCGATTTAAGTGAAATTCCATTTTAGAAAGGGTAAGGATGAGAAAATATAAGAATGATCCAGATCTTTACTTCGACTATCGTGATGTAAAGACCTTGCAGCGTTATGTAGACGCTTATGGCCGCATTGAGCCAATCAGCAAGACTGGTCTCTCTGCAAAGCAGCAGCGCCAGCTCGCTGTCGCTGTAAAGCGCGCACGTCATCTAGCATTAATGCCATTTGTCGCAAGCGCATAGTGGAGGTCTGATTATGTACGGACCAACAGATTTAAAGAAAAACACCTTGATTACGCTTGATGGTCAGCCATACAAGGTAATTGAGTATTCCCAGAAGGTAATGGGTCGCGGTGGCAGCATCGTGAATGTCAAGGTAAAGAACCTAATTACGGGCGCTTTGCTTCCAAAGACCTTCAAAGGCCAGGAGAAGATCGAGCCAGCTGAGGTAACGAACCAGACTGTTCAGTATCTCTATAATGATGGCGAGAAATTCTACTTCATGGACCCTACAAGCTTTGAGCAGTATGAGCTCGCGGCCGATATGGTTGGCGATGCAAAAGATTTCCTCAAAGAGGGGTCTGAGGCCGAGATTCAGTTCTATAATGAAATGCCAATTAACCTCAATCTTCCAAAGAACGTTTGGTTGACGGTTGAGTATACTGAGACGGCAGTGAAGGGCGATACCTCTTCTTCGATCGTGAAGGATGCAAAGCTTGAAACTGGCGTTATCGTAAAGGTTCCAGCATTCATTAAAACTGGTGATGTAGTATCGATCGACACGGAGACTTACGCTTATCGCGAACGTCAGAAGTAAGATGGATAAGATTTCGTCTAAAACTAGTGATGGTCAGGAGAAGATCCTGGCCATTATTGGTCCAACGGGGTCAGGGAAGACCGGGTTGGCGATAGCGGTTGCGCAGGAATTGTCGCGTAGGCGTGGTATTTTGATGCCGGATTGCGCTTGTGAGGTGATTTCGGCGGATTCGCGGGCGATATATAAAGGATTAGATATAGGAACGGCAAAACCGACTATTGAAGAGATGGACGGCGTGCCGCATTGGGGGATAGACTTGGTCGGACCGGGTGAACGCTTTACGGTCGCCGACTTCAAGGAATATGCCGAACAAAAAATTTCTGAAATTACTCAGAGGGGACATTTACCGATAATTGCTGGTGGAACGGGATTGTATGTAGATGCCCTGATATTTAATTATTCATTTTCTGATGAAGCGAAAAAAAGTTATTCAGACCGCGATAAAATGAGTGAACAATTCTTAGTGGTTGGAATTGATTGGCCACGTGATGAGTTGCGCAAAAGATTGCGCCAGCGTGCCGAACAATTTTTTGATCAGGATATCGAAAAAGAGTATAGGTGGGCAGCTGAACATTATGATGCCGACTCGCAAGCAATGAAGTCGAATATTTATCCAATTATTCGGGATATGCTGGATGGTAAGATTACTCGCGAAGAGGCGATAGACGCTTTTGTGCTTGATGACTGGCATTTGGCGAAACGTCAATTAACTTGGTTTAAACGCAACCCGAATATTATTTGGTTACCGTTAGAACAAGCAAAAGAGTTCATTCTGAACACATATTCTTAAACAATTGTTTCGCTTTGTGGTAAAATTATCTTAATATGAGCAAAGATAATTCAATGCCACTAGAAAAATTATTTGGTTCGAAGACTCGTGCAAAATTATTGTCGCTTTTCTTCGAGAATACCGAAAAATCTTATTACGTTCGTGAGATTACTAGAGTGATTGAAGAGCAGATTAACTCTGTTCGCCGTGAGTTAACTAATCTTTCTGCGCTTGGTTTAGTCAAGATCGAGAACTACGAAAACAAAGTTTATTATTCAGCAAACATGAAGCATCCATTTGCGCGCCCTATGACCGAAATATTTGCTCGTTCTAATTCAACTAGCTATGCAAGTGATACTGGCGACGTAAAAGCAGTTAAGAAAAAGTCGATTTGGGAAGAATATGTTCGCCCAGTTTCGAATCTCATTACGGCACTTATTGTTACGAACCGTATTCCAGGACAAGATGGTTTGGATTTGCTCGTGATTGGCGATAATCGTACGCACAAGCTTACGCATTGGGCTGAAGTTGTCGAAAAGCGTCAGGGCAAGCCACTTAACTATGTTATTATTAGTCGCGAGGATTATATTTATCGTAAGAGTGTCAGAGATAAGTTCTTATCGAACAATGTATGGTCTCTCCAGATTAGCGAAACGTATGATCCAGAGAAAATTCTTTAATAAGGAGGTAAGATGTTTGAGATTGAGTTAAAGAATCCAGATGAATTGGTAATTAAAGATAAAGATAAAACCGTCGCAATTAATATTGCAGAGTCGACAATCAACGCAGATTTGCGCGTCGGTACGATTGGCGGAGCAGGCGAGTTTGAGATTGGCGATATCTCAATTTCAGCTAGCCCGGTTTCGGCAGGTGGTATTATGTATCGCGTGTGCGTAGAGGGCGTAAAGATTGGCCTAGTTGGCAGCACTGCGAAGGTCGAGGATCTTGATGAGCTTGGTCCGATTGATATTCTCGGCACCTCTAATGCAAAATTTGTATCTGTCGTTGAGCCAAAGGCAGTGATTCCGATGGGAAATATGGATTTTGCTGACGTAAAAGGTAGTGTTAAGGTCGAGAAGAAGATCAAGATTAAAAACGGCTCTCTCCCAGCAACGCTAGAGATTTGGAAATTAGATTAATTTCAAAAATCCGCTCTTATGGGCGGATTTTTGTTGGTCTGGCGTGGTTTATGCTTGAATTATCTCAATATATGGGGTATAATTAATAGCAGTTTTAATTTAATAGTAAAGAGTAAAGATATGGCAATTTGTGAAATTACCGGTAAAGGCAAGATGTATGGCCACAATGTGAGCTTTTCTCAGCATAAGACTCGCAAGGTTTTTAAGCCAAACATTCAGAAGCGCACTTTCGTAATCGATGGCCAGAAGGTTAAGCTTAATGTTTCTACTTCTGCGCTTCGTACGCTAAAGAAAAAAGGCATCATCAAGAAATAAATTTCGCCTTTCAGAATAGAGGAATCCGTGCAGATGTCGCGGATTTCTTTTTGTTTATGGTAGACTAGTTTTATGGACATAAATCTTGGGTATATTGCTGCCGTATTCGTTATTTCAATTTTTTCGGTTATTCTACATGAGTTAATGCATGGCGTAGTGGCTTATTGGCTAGGAGATCAGACAGCGAAGCTTAGCGGCCGTTTAACGCTTAATCCGCTTAAACATATTGATCCGGTAATGTCGATTATCGTGCCAGTGTTTTTGGCATTGATTGGCGCGCCGGTATTTGGTGGCGCAAAACCGGTTCCGATCAATACGCGTAACCTTAAGGGTGGCGAGTGGGGATTTGCGCTTGTGGCGATTGCTGGTCCGGTGACGAATATATTGTTGGCATTTATATTCTTCTTGGTTGGGCATTTTTCAGGCATGATTTATACCGATGGAGCAGGGGGGTTAATTTGTACGACTGGTATGCTCTTGAATATGGGTTTCGCACTGTTTAATATTATCCCGATTCCGCCACTTGATGGTAGTCGCGTACTATATGCGCTTGCGCCAGAGGCAGTAAAGACGTTTATGCAAGAATTAGAGCGTTATGGATTTATTGTAATCTATGCGCTAATCTGGATTTTTGGTTCAGCGCTTGCAGTGTATTTCATGAATGGCGAGAAGGCAATTTTGACGGCATTCTATTGGATTATAGGCATTAGGTAGTATAATAATAGTATCCCGACTTACAAAATTTTTCCTGAATAATCATTCATAGGGAGTTCGTGGCGATTAGACCGTGGTCTGATTGCATAAGAGCTTACCCACCGTGGTCTATATCACGGGAAAAACCGTAAGCCGGGTATTTTGTTTATGGTAAAATATAGATAATGAAACAGCGGATTCGGGTGTCGGCAATCTGTAAGAAGGGGGGTGATATTTTGCTATTGAAGCGCGCAGGGGGGAGAGTAGATGGCGCGGAGATAGATTTTGAGCTTCCGACGGGGAAGATTATCTTTGGAGAGCAACCTGAAGAGGCAATGGCGCGCGTGCTTTATGAATATACAGGAGTGAAGACGGCGAGCCTACAGCTGATGGATGTGGTGACTTTTACGAGTTTAGAGGGGTCGTCGCAGCTTGGGAGTCTCTATATTATTTACGAAGTAAAAATCGATGACGATGCGGCGGTGAAGATTACTTCCGAGCGCTATTCGGCATATAAGTGGACGCCACTAAATGAGACAACGAACTATCCGTTAGACGAAGCGACGATGATGGTGTTGCAGATTACTTCTACGAAGGGAGTAGAAGTACATTCAAAGTTGCGCCATATTGGTGGCGGAGAACAGGTATTGCCAGCAAGCGATGCGGCGACGATTTACACAGATGGCGGTAGTCGAGGCAATCCTGGTCCGAGCGGAATTGGCTACTATATTGTTGGTGCAGATGGGCGTGAGATTAAGCGTGGCGGTGAGTTTCTTGGTATGTCTAATTCGCGCTTGGCGGAATACTATGGTTTGAAAGAGGGAATTGAGCAGGCGCTTGAGCTCGGTTTGAAGCGCGTGAACTTTAAGAGCGATAGCTTGATGATGGTAAACCAGTTAAATGGGGTTTACCAGGTGAAGAATATGGACTTAATGAATGTCTATACAGATGTTTTGGGTTTGTTGTCGAAACTTGATTCGTATTCGTTTACGCATGTTCCGCGCGAACAAAATAAAGAGGCAGATGCGGAAGTTAACCGCGTAATTGATGAATATACGACGCGCGGCGAGTACTAGCCGATACTGGAAAAGATAGTCCAAGCAGCAATGCCTGCGGCGGCGAATAGGGTAGTAAAACCAGCAATCGTGAAGATTTTATGGATCTTTGATTGGCGTTTTTCTGGGCTGACAACTCTGGCGACAGTAGCAATAATCAGCGATAAGACGCCGATGCCGCCTAAGAAGAATGGAGATAGTTCAATAAACGCACCCATATTGCATGTAGTATAGCACAGTCGGTGCTCGGCTGGCGAATTTTAAGAGTTTATGCTAAAATATAGGGCAGCTCGTTCAATGTAGTCGCTGGCCTGAAAAATGGCGAGAGGAAAGTCCGGGCAGCACAGGATACGATAGTTGCTAACGGCAACCGCGTGTAAGCGTAGGAAAAGTGCCACAGAAACTAAACCGCCTCTTCGGAGGTAAGGGTGAAAAGAGTGGGGTAAGAGCCCACAGACCTCGCTGGTGACAGTGGGGTGAGGTAAACTCTATCGGCTGCAAGGAGACCTAGATACCGTGATCCGCGGATGGTCGCTCACCGCTTGACTCTATGAGCAATCGTAGAGCTAGATAGATGGCTACAGGCTGCGCCTTTGAGTGTAGTTACAGAACCCGGCTTACTAGAGCGAGCTACAGGCTAACGCCTCTCAAACTTTTCTTTGGAAAGAAAAGTTTGGAAAAAGAAACCAGTATGGAACAAAAAACAGGCACATGTCCTGATTTTTTGTTCCGATTATAACAGATATATTGCGACTTTTTTGATGATTTGACGAGTGGTGTGTGGCTCGTTTTTTGGGCTAGTAAACTAGTTTCCGAAATGGAAAATTGTTTTCTCTATGACGTTTTTGCTCTAGAGAAAATTAGTTTCCTAAGTGGAAACTAATTTCATAGCGCGTAGAACAAATAGTGAGGATTATTTCTTTTTCTTACGAGATTTGATGATTGGCGGGATGTAGAAGATTAATGTAAAGATAACAGAGAAGATAAGTGGCTCAATAATATAATCGTTGAAGGTATAGTGGAATTCGGAATGGGTGATGACGGCACAGATAAGGAGGTCGAGGAGTGGCCAGATAATAAGACTGGCGACGAGAATTGCAACAAAGTAAATTAGCGCTTGAAGGGCAGGGCTTTCGATTTTCTTGCTCATGGCTTTATTGTAGCATGGATTGACGGGTGCGATAGTTATGTGGTAAAATTAGCGAAGGTTGCCGCCTTAGCTCAGTGGTAGAGCACTTCCATGGTAAGGAAGGGGTCTCGAGTTCAAGTCTCGAAGGCGGCTCCATTTTTTATGCATCAAAAAGCCTCTGCTGGTAGCAGGGGCTTTAATTAAGGCACTTTATTTTTGAGAACGTATCTGATAGCGATCTTTGATTTGATTGAATATTTCTTCATTTAGCTTTTGCAGGCTTTTGGCCGTAGGTCTGCGCTTGGCTGGTATGCGCGATAGCTTTGAGCCAGTATGAGCTCTTTTGAGTTCTCGTGCCATAATTTTGTTCCAATCGTCCATTTTTTCACCCCCTCTCTTAAAATGCCTTAGTTGATAATGTGCCAGATAAGGATATTATAGCAGTTGGTGAGCTATGCTAAAATAATTAGAGATATGGAGGTACTATGAATAACGGCAATACAATGATTGGAGCGAACGGCAAGTCGGATTATGCGAGGAATATCGAGCTTTTTGATATTAAAAATTTGACGCCTGAGAATATTGAGTACATGATGCAGGTGATTAGTGAATACTTCAAGGCTACTTTTCCAGTAAAGCCGGAACTAATTGACGAAATTGTAGGGCGTACGAAGATTGTTGACGAAGAGACTTTTAAAAAGGCATTAACTGAATCTGGCAGAATTGTCGAGGATATTGATGTGAAATACGGCTTCTATGATAAAAAGAGCAATATCGGTTATATAAACCAAGATAAACATCGTACAAGTGGCGAGTTGTTTGTAACGATCTTCCATGAGAGTCTACATGCTGCTAGTATCGGCGCAGGCGCTGGTTTTAGAGGTGATTTTACACTTCCTTTTAGTTACGATGACCTCGAGCAGAGAGTGGCGATGGAGCGAGGTTTGATTGCTTTGATTGAGGGGACGACGCATTATATTACTCTGAAGCATGTGATTGGTAAAATGGGCTTCGAGGGTACAGAAAATATGTTCCGCTATAAAGCTGAGCGCAATATTATGTCGCGGATTTGGGAGGCATTTCCGGAGGAGTCAATGTATAAGGCGTATTTCGAGACGCCGATCGAGAAGCTTCGCCATTACTTCGATACTACAGTTTCTCTCGATGACGACGAGACTGGCGGAAAATTTGCCGAATTCTTGGTGGATATTGGCGTAGCGACGGACCGCACGAAAAAGTTACTCGAGAGCGACCATGAAGATGAAGAGACCTCTGCAAAGATTTATGACGACATAATGCGTGCGGTGGAGTATTTCTTGGCCTGCCAGAAGAAGATGGCTGGGCAGTAATTACTTTAAGAAACCGTTGATGATTTGAGATTCGGCTTGTTGGCTAGTGAGGCCGAGGGTCATGAGCTTATTAAACTGCTCGCCGGCGATTTTGCCGATGGCGGCTTCATGAATAAGCTGAGCGTCGACGTGCTTGGCGTCTAAGGAAGGGGTGGCGAGAACGGTGCCTTTGTCCTGAAGGATTGCATCGCATTCAGAGTGGCCGCGACAGAGGTTGTTGCCTTCGATATGAAGGGTGAATTCTTGGCGCGACTCATCGGTGGCGACGGAGCGTGAGACGATGTCGGCGACGGAATCTTTGCCGTCTAAAATAGTCTCAATGTGACTTTTTGCATATTGTTTGCCTTGGGTGAGCATTTTTTCGCGGATAAGAATCTTAGCGCCGTCTTTTAACTCGGCGGCCGTGGCGCGGTTGGTCGAATCAACGCCGCGAATTTGTTCAAGTTCAACCTCAGCGTAGGCGTTTTTCTCGAGATAGAACTTAGATGTCGGGTTAAGAATTTTGCCGGCACCTGGACCAGCACCGTAATGCTTCTCGATATAGCGAACTTTGGCGTTTTTGCCGATATGGAAGGTATGAACGCCGTCATGGATTGCGTCGTCGGCGCCACAGTTATAAATGCCGCAACCGGCAACGATCGTAACGTCAGCGTTATCGCCGATAAAGAAATCATTAATAACGGTCTCTTTGTGGCCGGTTTTTGAGATGATGACGGGGATATGGACGACTTCGTCTTTTGTGTTTGCTTTAACGGTAACAATGAGGCCATTTTCTTGAGGTTGAACGTCGATATTTTTGGAGCTTTGACGACCGATAGATTTACCGTTAACGCGGAAATTATAAGCTCCGGCCGGCGGCTCAGAAATATCGGCGACAGTCTGCATTAGTTCTTTTTCGATTTGATCGAGGGTTTTCATACGTTTTCCTCCTGTAGCTGCGGTAGAATATCGTCAGGTTGCCCCTCTAGGGCTATCTGGCCGTTTCTGAGGACGACGATGCGGTCAGCTTGCCTGATTAAGCGTTGTTGGTGAGAAATGACGATTAGAGCGCGTTCTGGGGCTTTATTGCGGAATTTCTTGAAGATTTGTACAAGCTTCTCGAAGCTCCAGATGTCGATGCCGGCTTCAGGTTCATCAAATACGGTGAGCTGAGCATTGCGAGCGATGGCGGAAGCGATTTCAATACGCTTAAGTTCGCCGCCGGAGAGGGTATTATTTACTTCGCGTTCAAGATAACTCTCGTCGAGGCCGACGGTCTCAATAAGTTTTTTGTAGTCCGTCTCGGTGTCCTCAAGGAAGGTCTCGTGGCCGGTGGCGGAGATTTGAAGGAGATCTTTGACGGTTACACCCTTGAAATGCGGTGGCTGCTGGAAGGCGAAAGCGATTCCGAGCCGAGCGCGCTCAGTAATGTCCTTATCTGTTATGTTTTGTTGATTGAATATGATTTGGCCGTCGGTTGCCTTCTCGAGCCCCATAATTAGCTTGGCGAGGGTAGATTTGCCGCTCCCGTTTGGACCGGTAATGACGACAAATTCGCTTGGCTTAATTTTTAGACTCAGATTGTTTAAAATAGTTGAACGTTTTCGGGCAGGTCCGACGGAAAATGATAGATTTTTGACCTGTAACATAATTTTAGTATACGGAGTAAACTAGGGATTGTAAAGGCTGTCTATTGACAAATTTTCTCTCATGTGTTGTTATTAATACAGTAAGTGTGTCTATGACTATAGATGAAGGTTCTTTAAAAAAAGGAGGGATTGTATGGATTTATCTTTTTATGAAGAGAAGTTTGATAGTTTTGTTAGTGATTATGGTGATGGGAGTGATAGCAGTATTGTCGAAGAAATCAATAAAGAATTAGGCAGAGTTTGGCCATTTTACGTCCTAGCCGGCGTAGATCCTACGAAGTTGGCCGAGATGATGTCGGATGCGGACGTCTGGCATTATTATGATTCGCTAACGAAATCGGGTGCCAAAATCGATATTCATAGGTTTATTCGTAAGGCGAGCGTACGGTTTATTAATGAAAATCGGAAATTATTCATCAAAAGAGGCGCAACTGAGCACGAATTGAAAGAGGCGTGCTCGAGAAAGAGAGAGAGGGGATAAATCCAATATATATCCCTCTTTTTGAAAGACACACTGAAAATCCCTCGGCCGCGTTGGCCGGGGGTTGTTTTTTATTTTTTGAAGCGACTAAAGAAGTCGATCTTATTCTTGACGTCGATGGCGTCGCCGACAACAGGGATATCGCGGGCTTTATCGTAGGCGGCGCGATATGCACGACCGCGAACATGCTGAACGGCGCCGTCAACAGAGAGATCGGCTTGAGTTTGAATGAGGTCTTTGGCGACATCGCTAGCAGTCGGGCCGGCGTCGACGGATTCTGGAGCGGGAGCGAGCTTGGATTTGCAGGTCTGGGCGAGCTCAGTAAAGAGGTTGATGTATTCCTGGTTGAGTGGGCTGGCGGCTAATTTCGCTTCAAAATCTGGAGAATCCTTACATTCGAGTCCAAGAGCCTCGATTTTTTCGAAGAGAGTGTCGATTTTCTTCTTGGCATCAGGGGTTAATTCGTAAGTATTCTCGAAAGCGGCTTTGCGGCCGTTGATAGAGAGTTTGATTTGGTCGTCCATATTTTTTCTCCTTTTAATATTCGCTTCGGCGATTTTTGCCGAGATTATTATCGCTTGCGGTGGTTAAGAATTTCATGAAAACGCCTTGAACGAGGGCGTCGCCTCGTTTGAAACTGTGAGCGACGGTATCTTCATTCTGGACTTTAATAAAGAGGTGACCTTCGTTGTCGGGATTATTGTAGTAGTCAGAATCAATAACGCCGACCTGATTACAGAGGCGAATGTTGTATTTAAAGCCAGTTTTGCTGCGGACGATAAGGAGAAGGACTTCGTCGGGCTGGAAGCGGGCCTTGAGGCCGGTAGGGAGCTTGACGGATTCGCCGGGCTGAAGCTCGAGGTCATTCAATAGGGGTAGGTCATAGCCGGCGGCAGCTTCCGAGCTGCGCTGAGGGATAGTAATGCTGTCGTAGAGGTCGCGATCATCGGCGACGTCTTTTTTGAACTGGTTGAAACTGATTTTTTCGAAGTCTCGCATAAGAATATTATAGCAATAAAAAATATCTCCGGTTGCGCGGAGATATTTTTTTGGGTCGATTATTTTACGCTTTCGCAGATAGCGGTGAAGGCTTTTGGATCGTTGACGGCGAGTTCTGCGAGAACTTTGCGGTCAAGCTCGATACCTTTATTCTTCATGCCGTTGATCAACTTGCTGTAGCTGATACCGTTCTCACGGGCAGCATTATTGATGCGGGTGATCCAGATAGCACGAAGATCGCGTTTGCGATTGCGGCGATCACGGTAAGAATAGCGCAATGATTTGATGACACCTTGCTTCGCCATGCGGAAGCTACGGGTGCGATAGTGCTGCATACCTTTAGCAGCTTTAAGAATCTTTTTGTGCTTTGCGCGAGCAGCAACTCCACGTTTAACTCTCATGATTAAGCTCCTAATGCAGTTTTAACGTTTTTAGCAATTTTGCCCTTGACGGTGCCAGGGGTCTTCATGTTGCGCTTGCGCGCCTTGGACTTCTTAGCCAAGATGTGGTTACCGAATGCACGTTCGCGCATAACCTTACCATTCTTGGTAATGCGAACACGCTTAGCAGTACCCTTATGGGTTTTAAGTTTTGGCATTTTATTACCTTTCCTACTTTAGTTAATATTCAGGATGCTTTGGGGTGTAGGGAACCGGTGGGCATCGATTGCAATCTATTTATGGCGAACCATAAAAGTGAGATTGCGACCGCTCATCTGGGATTTGCCGTCAACGAGGACGTCTGGGCCCAGCTTTTCGATGATTTTGTTCATAAGATCAGTACCGATCTCCTTGTGAGCCATTTCGCGGCCACGGAAGACGATCATGATCTTGACGCGATCACCGCCCTCGAGAAGCTCGAGAGTTTTGCGGATTTTAATATTGAGGTCATTCTCCCCAATCTTCAAACCAAGTCTGATTTGCTTAAGTTCAGAGCTCTTCGCATTCTTCTTAGCACGAGACTGTTCCTTCATCCTTTGGTATTGATATTTACCCCAGTCGATGATTTTAACTACTGGCGGGTTGGCGTTAGGGGAGATTTCCACTAAATCCAAACCAGCATCGCGTGCCATGAGTTGTGCGTCGCGGCTAGACATGATGCCTAGCTGTGCACCATCAGCACTAATAACGCGTACCTCTGGGTGACGAATGTCGCCATTGATGCGGGTACGAGATGTAGGATTACTGATAGTTTTGCTCCTCAAAAATTAGACTTGTTATGGGGTAGATTATATCAAAAAGCTTCTGGAAATACAACACTTTATTCTAGATATGAAGCTGAGAGGCTTCGGAGATGTGGTTTATTTCAATAATTGAAGAGTTGTCTAGATCGGCGATGGTTCGGGATACTTTGATTAGCTTGAAGTATGAGCGGGCGGAGAGTTTGTGTTTGGTAGTAATTCTTTCTAGCTCAATGCGGGCGTCAGGGGAGAGCTGGCAAAACTGAATAGTTTCATAAGAGCTTAGTTCGGCATTCGTTTTATGCTGACGCTTAAATTGTTTGTTCAGGGCTACTTCAATCTGTTTTTTAGCACTAGCATGTTGGTGAGTGCTAGTTGTTGTAGATTTTACTAAAACAGAGGTTTCTGGTTTTGGCACAGTAATGCGCATATCAAAGCGATCGAGGAGTGGACCAGAGAGTTTGCGCTGATAGTTATGGAGTTCGTTTGGAGAGCAACTACATTCTTGGTCTTCAGAGCCAAAATTTCCGCAAGGGCAAGGATTCATGGTCGCGACAAGCATGAAATCTGCTGGATAAGTTACGTTTTGGTTGGCTCGAGCAATCGTGATAGTCTTTTGTTCGAGAGGTTGACGAAGAGCCTCGAGAAAGTCGCGATTAAACTCTGGCAGTTCATCGAGATAGAGTACGCCTTTATGGGCGAGGGCGATTTCGCCAGGGAGACCGTTGGCGCCGCCGAGGAGCGCGGCGCGGCTAGCGCTGTGGTGTGGAGCGCGGAAAGGGCGGTAAGTGTAGACTTTTTGAGTGTCGTCGATAAGTGAATGAAGCTTTGTAATCTCGATTATTTCCTTGGCGTCCGGCGTCGGTAGGAGATTTGGAATAGCGCTAGCGAGCATAGTTTTTCCGGTGCCGGGTGGGCCGCTCATCAGAATATTATGGCGACCAGCGACGGCGATTATAATGGCGCGTTTGGCCTGATATTGCCCGATAATATGATCGAGCGTAAGCATTCTATCTGTTTCTGTATTATTTACAACATTTGCCTGTGGAATAGGCGGTTCGATATCTTGTGCAAGATACTGCCATAGTTCGCGAAGTGTATTTACAGGTACAAGCTTGATATTTGTTGCTGATAGGGCGGCTTGATGGTAATTTTTGGCAGGAATTATTAAGCGTTTTATTTTGCGTCTGGCGAGGCTTTCTACGATATTTAAAATGCCTCTAATTGGCCGTATTTTGCCATCTAAGGCGAGTTCTCCGACGAATGCGATATCTTTTGCTTGTGGCAGAATTTGGCCGCTATGCGCGATAATTGCGACGGCGATGGGCAAGTCAAGATAGCTGCCGGTTTTCTGGAGGCTAGCAGGTGCAAGATTAACGGTTAGGTGGTCGCATGGGAATTTGAAGCCAGAGTTTTTGAGGGCGAATCTGATACGTTCGCGGCTTTCGTCGATAGTCTTATTGGCCATACCGACAATCGTGAAGGCGCTGAGTCCGGTGGAGCTGGAACACTCGATAATAACAGGGGTGGCAGTGAAGCCGCTTGGTAATGCTGAAATGATTTTTGAAGTAGCCATGGCGGGAGTATAAACGGCTTCTTATTGAAAGAGAAGCTTAAGTATGATAAAATCTCTGTTACAGTCATGGGGCTGACAAAGCTTAGACGGTTTATTAACAGTATGCAGGCGAGTCGAGTTGTACCGTAAGTACTTAAGTAAATGCAGACAAAACTGCTAGTAAGCATGTGGCATACATGCCAGCTTACGCCTAAGATCTTGAATTTGTAGATCTTATCGGGTCACTCGAGATACCATAGCGTGATTTCGGTATTATACTCATGGTATTAAGGTCGACTTTGCGACGGTAGTCGGCACGAAAATTTAGTCATGGCGTCTAGAGGTTTTGTTTATTCCAGCCTTTAGAGAGTGCCAAGATAAAAGAATAGACTATGCTCGTAGAATGCATGCATGGAGATTTATCGGACCCGGAGGCAGTATCCGGCAGCTCCACCATATGAATGTAGAAAAGAAAGCCCGTAAGGGCTCTTTTTGAGGTAAAAAAATAGCGCCTTTTGGCGATTAAAGTAAAAGGATCGGTAACTGCGAGTAAAACCGATCCTTTCATGTGGAGTGTGGAGTTATTTTGGAATCGATTTTTGTTTTTGGCTTTTGGGCAAGAATTTTGTTCAAAAGCTACCTCTATAATATAAGCTCAAAACGCTCATGTCAATAAAAAAAGTGTTGTAATTTTCACAACTAAAATGTAGGGATTGTGGAAAATAATTATGCAGGGGAAATATGAGCAAGTAAATTAAACACGAATAATTTTTAAAAATGCATTTGCGTGTGATCGAGTAATAGAAAAATGGCGGTTGAGTAAAATAATTGTCGGCGAGAAGGATAGGCTTTTTGGTAATGAGTGAGACTGTTGTTGTAAAATACACAACGTAGTTATCAACAGTTTTTACCTCTGTTGAATGATACTATGTTGTAAAAAATACTATAAATTTTGAGCACAATAATTATTGACTTTTGTGCTTATGTTTGCTATAGTCAAGGTATGCTTGAATTAAAACAAACAAGCAAAACAAAAAAATAGTTCAGGGAGAGTGAAATTTGGCGTAGTAATAGCTTATTTCTAGCCATAAATTACACCTAGGAGTAAGCTAAGCTCCGCCAAAGCTTAACGAGAGTTAAGGAGCGTAGAGCGCGTAAGGATCAAAACAGTTTTAGCACATTGATACCCAAAGAATAGAGAACTGTAGAGAACTTACAAGGACAATGCCTCTCTATACGAGAGGCGGTCAATCGAGCTAATAGGTAGACACAAAGATTGTGGCTTTAAGTAATGTATATATTTGCCAGATAATCCTCTCTACCTTTAGCCCAGGATAATCTTGTCGGGGAACGATAGTAGCAAAATCTTATCTAGCTTGAGGGCTACTTGAATTAGTTATGGCTATCATAAGGGCAGAGGAAGGCATTCTGTGCTATAATTCGCTTATGAATAAGTTGTTGCTAATGATAAGTGTGCTTGCTGCGGTCGTTTTGGCGGCAATGATGTTTCTAACCTCTCCGAGTTCAATCGGTCCAGTAGGTGTTTTGGTATTTTTTACAACATCCTACTTGTTCTTTTTAGGGCTTGCGGCTTTAGGCTGCAGGCTATTTTTTATGATTCGCGGAAAGATCAATAAAGCGAAAGCATCAACTAATCTTAGTAAAAAGAGTCTCAGATATGGGTTAGTGGTAGCATTGGCGCCGGTTGCTCTAATGCTGGTTGGGTCATTCGGCGGCATATCGATTGGCGAAGTTGTGATTGTGGTTTTTCTCGAAATATTACTTTGCTTTTTGACGTCACGTAATGTGATATAATAATGCTTATGGATAATATGGGTGGTTCTAGCTCTGTTCCAGGCGAGAATGGCGCTATTTTGACTCCTCCTGAAAACGTGCCTTCTGGCGAGGTAATGAATTTTGATGATTTTGTGAATAAAGAGAAGCCACAAGAGAGTGGTGAGCAAGATCCGCTAAATTCCGAAAAGAATGTAGGTGTTCCCGAGATGGCTAGTGAGGTTCAGTCGAGCGCGATGCCAACTATTGCTCCACCCGTAACAGATATCGCCGATGAGCCTGAAAGTCATGAGGTAGCTGAGCTGAAGAAGATAGATATTCCACGAGATGCAGAGCAGCTTCCGAAAGCATATGTCGCGGCGGTGGCAAAGATAGTTGAGAGCGATAAACGTGATCCGCATCAGTTAGTAAATGATCTAGATAAAGCGCGTTGGGACTTACTCAAGAAGGCTTATGGTCGGCAATTGGGCGATGGCCTGAATGGAGGCGCATAAGATGGATGGCTTAATAACTCCTCTGATAGTACTGGCAGTTATCGTAGTGATTGGGGTGATAGTCTGGAAGACTTTTGCTGGGGCAAAGCGCGATAAAAAGAATTATGCGCGCGCGCTAAAGATGGTACCGATGTTGATTCATCTACCGCCATCGACTGATGATGTCCAGGTGAATGGGCGTGATGAGCGTGACGTAATTGGTGAGCAGATTTCTGAGGCGCAGGTGATGTATAGTATTATCTCGTCCACCTTGGCAAAAGGTTTAAAGACGCGTTTGTACGGCCAGAAGCATATCAGTTTTGAGATTGTGGCGCACGATGGTTTTATTAAGTACTACGCGGTAGTACCAGCGGTGCTAACGGAGACGGTTAAGCAGGCGATTACGGCTGCTTATCCAACGGCGCGCCTAGAGGAAGTGAATGATCCGAACTTCTTCAGTAAGGAGGGCGGTATCGATGCGGTTGTTGGCGGTGAGTTTCGCTTTAAGGAAGAGTTCTACTATCCAATTGCAAGCTACGAAGATACGAAGCGTGATGCGAGCCTCGGTCTAATCAATGCACTCTCAACAGCAAAGAAGGGTGATGGTGTAGCGGTACAGATAATGTTTCGTCCGACTGATGGCGGTTGGGTAAAAAAATCACTCGAGCGAGTACAAAATATAAAGGATGGTAAAAAGGCTAACAAAGCGGCTGGCGTATTAGGCAGAGTCGTTAATAGTGCGGCAAACTTGGCAGGTGATGTTGCGGAGGCACTCTGGAGGCCGCCTGAGGAGCATGATCCCTACAAAGCGGCCGAAGATAAGGCACTGACTAATCTTGAGCAAGAAGAGATTCAGAGGATTGAGGAAAAGACAAAATATCCTGGATTCGAGGCATTGATTCGGGTGATTGCGAGCTCTTCATCGAAACCGCGTTCGGAGGCGGTATTAAACAGCGTCGTATCGGTGTTTTCGCAGTTCGATTTGGCGCAATATAATGGTTTTCGCTATGATTTTTTGAATAGTTCGGAAGAGCTGGCACGTAACTATATTTTGCGCTGGTTCCCGCAGAATCAGAGCGATATGATCTTGAACAGCGTAGAAATGGCGAGTATTTTCCACTTGCCAAGTCAGAATGCGATTCCGACGAGCCAGGTTGAACGCCAGGCGGTGAAGCAAGTAGATGGTCCGGCGAAGTTGGCGGAGGAAGGTCTGCTTCTTGGCGTAAATGAATTCCGTGGCGAGAAGAAAGAGATCCGCCTCCAGGTAAAGGATCGTCGTCGCCATACTTATGCAATCGGTGCTACTGGTTCTGGTAAATCCGTGTTGCTTGAGAACTTGGCCTATCAAGATATGTGTGATGGGCGTGGTTTTGCCTTTATTGATCCGCACGGCGATGCGGTGGAATGGTTGCTCAGTCGCGTACCGCAAGAGCGCATGGATGACGTGATTGTGTTCGAGCCTGGTTATATGGATAGTCCGGTCGGTATGAATATGTTTGAATTCGATACCGAGGACCAAAAGGACTTTATCGTACAAGAGGGTATTAATATGCTTACCTCTTTGTATGATCCGGGAAACCAGGGTATCTTTGGTCCGCGTGCTCAGCATATGTTCCGCAATGCGGCTTTGCTTCTCATGAGCGATCCGGCCGGTGGTACTTTCATTGATATTCCGCGCTGTTTCATTGATCCAGAATTTGTGAAGTCGAAGTTGAAGTACGTAACAGATAAGACTGTCTATGATTATTGGACAAAGGAATTTCCAGCTTCGCAGAAGTCGAGTGATGCTGGTGAGGTGACGAGCTGGTTTGTTTCGAAGTGGGGTCCATTCCTTTCGAATAAGATGATGCGCAACATTCTTGGCCAGACCAAGTCAGGCTTTAATATTCGCGAGATTATGGACAACAAGAAGATTCTTCTCGTTAATCTCTCGAAGGGTAAGACGGGTGAATTGAACGCACAGCTGCTCGGTATGATTTTCGTGATGAAATTCCAGGCTGCAGCGATGAGTCGTCAGGACATTCCGGAGGATGACCGCGTTGATTTTTGTCTCTTCGTAGACGAGTTCCAGAACTTTGCGACAGAGAGTTTCGAGTCGATTCTATCTGAGGCGCGCAAATACCGTCTGAACCTTGTTTTGGCGAACCAGTTCATGACGCAGCTAACCGATAAGATTCGCGAGGCTATCCTCGGTAACGTCGGTACGATTATGTCTGGTCGTATTGGCGTGACGGATGCGGAATTGATGGAGAAAGCTTTCTCGCCGGTATTTACGGCAGAGGACCTTCACAAACAGCCAAACTTCAACTGGATTGCGACGGTAATGATGTTCGATACGCCGACAGCACCATTCACGATGCGTTCGTTGCCGCCGATGGGTGAGGGGTCGGAAGAGCTTGGTCAGAGGATGCGAATGTATGCGCTATCGAAGTACGGTCGTCCGCGTTCCGAGGTTGAGGCGGAGATTGAGGAGCGCTTGGCGGCGAAGAAACCAAGTGCCAGTAGTACAAGTGAAGCTTCGAAGCCGGCGCCAAAGAAGAACTTCTTGGATTCTTGGCTTGAAAAGAAAGCAGAACTGAGTAAGCAGGCGAAAGAAGAGGCGCACGAAGTTATCGAGAAGAAACAGAGTGTACCAGCCGCTCCGAAGGCTGCGCCAGCGAAGGCAACATCTGCGCCAGTAGAGAAGAAAGCTCCGTCGGAGGTAGTTGAGTCTGCCCTAAAGGAGCCGAAGGCGGATTCTTTGGCAGGGCATCCGATGAAGAATGATAATTTGTCTACGAAACAAAAGAACGCAGCCGATGAGATTATATCTGAGGCAGGCGGCTCGATTTGGGCGGCGGCGGCCGAGAAGAATGTAGAGGCGGCTTCGAATGAAGATGTGGCGGGGGTGGTTTCGGCGCCAAAGCAAGATGATTTGGCGAGCGGAATTAAGATTCATCATGAGAAGAAAACTTCGACTCCGGCGGCATCTCCCGTGGCAAAAGAAGAGCCGACCCCGGCAAAGAAGCAAGAAGATAATCCTGAAGACGGCGTAGTCTTGCGCTGGCGATAAATAGGCTTCGCCCTCAATCTTTCTTTGGAAAGAAAGATTGGAAAAGAAACCTAGGGCGAAAAGAAATCCACGCGCATGTCGTGGATTTCTTTTTATTGTCTAAAATGGGTAAATATATGGTTTTTGGGCCAGAAGGGCCTTAGAAGCGATTTTAAGGGCCTTAGACTTGATTTTTGGGGGTGAGTGGTGTAGAATAATACTTGTTAATAAAAAGTAGAGGTAATAATGGTTGCAGCTAAGAAGTCCGGTGGGGCCGACGAAGAGTACAATGCGTCCGAAATTCAGGTTTTGGAGGGACTCGAACCAGTGCGTAAGCGCCCTGGTATGTATATCGGCTCAACTGGTTTTGATGGCTTACATCATCTTATTAAGGAGATTGCTGATAACTCTATCGACGAAGCAATCGCCGGCTATGCTACTCATGTTAAGGTAACTCTTCTTAACGATGGTGGCTGTCGCGTAGATGATGATGGCCGTGGTATCCCTGTAGATATCCACCCAAAAACAAAAATGTCCACTTTGGAAACCGTTCTTACGGTGCTTCATGCTGGCGGTAAGTTCGGCGGAGGCGGCTATAAGGTTTCTTCCGGTCTTCACGGTGTGGGTTCTTCGGTAGTGAATGCGCTTTCTACGCGTATGATTGCGGAAGTTTACCGTGATGGCAAGATTAATCATATCGAGTTCGATACGGGTAAGACTGTCAAACCGATTGAAGTAACTGGGTCAACTGATAAGCAGGGTACGAGTATTACATTCTATCCTGATCCAGCTATCTTCAAAGAGACGGTTACTTTCGACTATGATTGGGTAGTGAATTATCTTCGCCACCAGGCATATTTGACGAAGGGTATTCTCACTTCCGTTCATGATGAGCGTACTGGCAAGAGCGATTCCTTCTATTTTGAAGGCGGTATCAAGAGCTATGTTCGCCGCTTGAATCAGGGTAAAGAGGTAATCTCGGACGATATCTTCTATGTCGAGAAACAGATTGAGGATAGCGTTGTTGAGGTGGCCGTACAATATAATGATTCATTCTCTGAGACGATGCGCCCATTCGCGAACAACGTTCTTACGCCAGATGGCGGTACGCACGTAGTTGGCTTCCGCACGGCGCTCAACCGTGTAATTAATGATTACGCGCGTAAGAATGGTCTTCTCAAAGAGAAAGAAGATAATCTTACTGGCGACGATATTAAGGAGGGCCTCACCGCAGTTATCTTAGTGAAGCTTCCAGATCCACAGTTTGAAGGTCAGACCAAGAATAAGCTTGGTAACCCAGAGGTACGTGGCTATGCCGATAAGGTTACAAGCGAATACTTCGCTTATTATCTCGAGGAGCATCCGGATGTTGCAAAGAAGATTGTAAACAAGGCGACGCTCGCCGCTCGCGCACGCAAGGCTGCGCGCGCAGCCCGCGATAACGTTATTCGCAAAGGCGCTTTCGAAGGCCTCAATTTACCCTCAAAGCTTGCTGACTGTTCTTCTAGAGACCGTACCGAGTGTGAGCTCTTTATCGTAGAGGGTAACTCTGCGGCGGGTTCCGCAAAGGAAGGTCGTGATTCGAAGATTCAGGCAATCTTGCCACTTCGCGGTAAGGTGCTCAATACCGAGCGCGCACGTCTCGATAAGATGTTCGCGAATGCCGAGATCGTATCTTTGATTAAGGCGCTTGGTGTCGGTATTGGCGACACCTTTGACATTAATGGTCTTCGCTACTACAAGATTGTATTCATGACCGATGCGGATGTCGATGGTGCACATATTTCAACTCTACTTTTGACTTTCTTCTTCCGCTATATGCCAGAGGTGATCAAGGCTGGCCATGTTTACTTGGCAAAGCCGCCTCTATTTGGCTTGATTAAGGGTACGGGTAATACTCGTAAGATTGAATATATCTATAACGAGGAAGCACTCGAGCAGACCTTGGCAAAGAAAATCGCAGAGCGCAAGGCAGCTGGCACAAAGATTAATCCAGATGACGAAACCTTCAAGCAGGCTGGCTATACCGCGCAGCAGCGCTTTAAGGGTCTTGGTGAGATGGACGCAGCCCAGCTCTGGGAGACCACGATGAATCCAGCAAATCGTACGCTTATTCGTGTAAATATTGAGGATGCCGAGAAAGCTGACGCAATCTTTACTAAGTTGATGGGCGACGAAGCAGAACTCCGTAAAAACTTTATTCAATCGAGAGCGGCGACGGTCGATCTGGATGATTTGGACTTCTAAGGAGGGAATGAAAGATGGCAGATAAGAAAAAGACAGTAAATAATCCAGAAGACGAACGCGACGAAAGCAAAGTCGGGAATGTTCCTGATAGCGCAGATGACAAAGGCGTTGACGAAACTCTCGGGGCGACGGCTCCAGAAGAGGAAGAAGTCGTAAAGGTCGGTGGCCTACAAGCTCACAAAGCCGAGGATGGTGTTGAAGAGTTGACGGTTGAGAACGTGATGGAGGATAGCTTCCTTCGCTATTCAATGTCAGTCTTGATTGATCGCGCGCTTCCAGATGTGCGCGATGGTCTTAAGCCGGTGAACCGCCGTATCTTGTACGCAATGAATAAGAACGGCTGGAAGGCGCCACATGCGACAGTTAAGTCCGCACGTATCGTCGGTGAAGTGATGGGTAAATACCACCCACACGGCGATTCGTCGATTTATGACTCGATGGTGAACCTTGCTCAGCCTTGGAAGATGCGCTATACGCTCGTTGAAGGTCAGGGTAACTTCGGTTCGATGGATGGCGATGAAGCAGCTGCTTCACGTTACACTGAGGCTCGTATGGATAAGGTCGGCGCAGAACTTCTTGCCGATATCGAGAAGAATACCGTTGATTTTCGCGATAACTTCGATGGTACCGAACAGGAGCCAGTGGTATTGCCAGCGGCAGTACCAAACATTCTCTTGAATGGTCAGATGGGTATCGCAGTCGGTATGGCAACGAATATCCCGCCACACAACCTTGGTGAGGTGGTCGATGCGACGATTGCGCAGATTGATAACCCAGAAATTACGCTCGAAGAGCTCATGAAGCACGTAAAGGGTCCAGATTTCCCGACGGGTGCTGAGGTTTACGGTGGTGCACCGATGAAGCAGGCCTATGAGACTGGTCGCGGTTCGGTAACGATTCGTGCCGTAGCGAATATTGAAGAGAAGAAGAATGGTCGCTATGCGATCGTTATTACAGAGGTGCCTTATGGCATGAGTAAGGAAGCCTTCGTCGATAAGGTACGCGAGCTCGTACTTGCGAAGAAGCTTGATCATATCTCTGATGCTCGTGATGAATCTGCGCGCGGTAAGATACGTGTCGTGGTTGAACTCAAGAAAGACGCCTTCCCGAAGAAGATTTTGAATCAGTTGTATAAATTAACTGGCTTGCAGACTTCGTTCCACTACAATGTGTTGGCGCTTGTAGACGGTATTCAACCTAAGGTCATGGGTTTGAAAGAAATACTCGCTGAGTTTATCAAGCATCGTCAAAAAGTTATTCGCCGTAGGACAGAATTTGATCTTAATAAGGCAAAGGAACGCGCGCATATTCTCGAAGGCTTGAAGATTGCGCTCGACCATATCGATGAGGTGATTAAAACGATTCGCGAATCTTATGATGACGCAGATAAGCGCCTCATGGAACGCTTTGGTCTATCAGAGGTACAAGCTGCCGCTATCTTGGCAATGCAGCTTCGCCGCCTCCAAGGACTCGAGCGCGATAAGATTGAGAACGAACTCAAGGAACTCCATGAGCTTATCGCTAAACTTGAGGCGATCCTTGCTTCTGAGCAGGCGATTCTCGATGTTATCAAGGAAGAGCTCCTTGCGATGAAAGAGAAATACGGTGACCCTCGTCGCAGTAAGATTATTAATCACGAGCTCGGTAAGTTTGCTGAGGAGGACTTGATTCCAGATGAGGAAAGCGTAGTCTTGCTCACTGCTCAGGGTTACGTGAAGCGTGTCTTACAGAATGACTTCAAGAAGCAGAACAGAGGCGGTAAGGGCCGTCGCGGTATGACGACAAAGGAAGAAGATGTTATCGATACGATTATCTTGGCAAATTCCCACGATTATCTATTATTCTTCACAAACCAAGGTCGTATTTTCCGCATCAAGGCTTACGAAATCCCGCAGTCATCTCTAGTAGCGAAGGGTACGGCTTCGGTTAACCTCTTGAGCCTCCACCCAGAAGAGAAGATTACCTCTGTAATTAAGCAGGGCGCTGAGGCTGGCGAAGATGGCTTCCTCTTTATGGCGACTACCAAGGGTACGATTAAGAAAACTGCACTCAAGGATTACGCAAATATTCGTACGAACGGCTTGATTACGATTAAGCTCGATGATGGTGATGAATTGCGTTGGGTTCGCGGCACAACTGGCGAGAATGATATTATCATCTCGACTTCGGCCGGTCAGGCAGTTCGCTTCAATGAGAAAGATGTTCGCCCAATGGGTCGCGCGGCACGTGGTGTCCGTGGTGTTCGTCTCCGTCCAAATGATACAGTGGTCGGCATGGATGTCGTATCTGATCCAGAGAACCAGAAGTTGATTGTGATTTCGACGAAGGGTTACGGCAAGATGACGGCGGCGACAAACTTCCCACCACATAAGCGTGGCGGTGTTGGCGTAAAGGTCGCGGCAATTACCTCTAAGACTGGCCCAATCGCAGCGGTGCATACGCTCGATCCAGAGGCGGAAGAGGTAATCATGATGTCGACTGGTGGTCAGGCGATTCGTGTAGCAGTGAAAGATATTCCTACTTTGGGCCGTGCAACGCAGGGTGTTCGCGTAATGCGCCTTAATGATGGCGACGCGGTAGCTTCAATCGGTATTTTACCGAAGGAAGAGCCAGAGGAAGAAGAGCCAAAGGCTGACGCAAAGGCGTCCGCGAAAGCAGAGGAACCAGCCGTAAAACCAGCAGCAAAGAAGAAATAAGTTAATCTTCTAGAGAAGTAGCCCTGTAAAAAGGGCTACTTTTTTGTGTTGCTATTGACAAAATATGACGAGCGTGCTATAATGTGTACATTGCAAATGCAAGTTCGGGAAAAACGTATTGCGTGGAATCCTCTTACGAGGATGAGGTGTATATAACCGATTTATACGAAACCATAGGAAAGGATACGGAAGTAGCAGGTTGAATCTGAAGGCTCAACTAGCGATTAGATATTAATCTATCGCAAATCACGCAAAAAAATGTAGCCGGAATGAGGCATTACGGGCCGCCTAAAATTAGGCAAGAATAAGAATAAGAGCCCTACTTTCCTCCAACGCCCTTTATAAGCCCCTGCGCCGAACAATTAAGAAGGATTCAATAGCATTTGTAATTTTATCAATCAATGGAACAATATCAAGGAAGAGAGTTATTTATTGTTCCGGTTTATACCCTCGCCGAGGTTATGGCGGGGGTATCTTTTTGTGGTAATATATAGAGTATGGAAGATATAACTGGGCTAGGTGGGCTACTGGCATTCGTAATCGGATGGTTTGTGGCTCAGGCTGGAAAACTATTAGGGGATTTAATTCGTAGCAAAGGGCAGATGAGCCTTCATGATGTGGTCGACTGTTTTGTGCGTAGTGGTGGCATGCCAAGTGGCCATACAGCGAGTTTTGCGGGCCTTACAACCTTCTTTATATGTAAGTTTGGTATATTTGCGCCTATTAGCATTTTGTCGCTTTGTACGGCGATTATTGTGGTCTACGACGCAGTTAATGTGCGCTATGCGGTTGGCGAGCAGGGAAAATTGCTAAATGTAATGATTATGGATCGCAATTATAAGAAGAAAAAAGTGAAAGTGGTTGAAGGCCATACGATTCCGCAGGCGATTGTTGGCGGTATCCTTGGGGTTGGAATCGGGCTTTTGATGTCGGTTTGCTTCTAGTTTTCGAAGTCTAGCAGATACGGCGGGCAGTTTCTATTGGCGTAATAAAGGAATTCTCCTGGAGAGAGGCTGCTTGGAATGTAATAGTTTGTTCCGGCCAATCGAATATGGAGCCCGTTAATTACGCGATGGTAATCGTCTAAGAATTTCTTACAGGCGGCATTATTTATGCGATATGCGATGGCGACGACGGTATTTAGGTTGTAGTGCGCTAGTTTTGCGCGTCGGTATTTTTTATATCTTTCGCCATGATAGTCGGCGCGGAATCGGGCCGAGAGGCAACCGGGTATGTCGAGGACGCTTTTAAGCTGCTTACTGAGGCAGGATCTAGAAATTTTAAGTAGCTCGCAGATTTGAGTAGCGTTAAAATATATATTTTCTTCAAAGATATAGCGGTTTTTGGTTCTATTTGGGAATAACATTGGCATATTTATATTATCGTTGTCGGGAATAGCTATGGCAAACATAAGAATAGCGTGCCTTTCGTGCATTGCGAAACTGGTTGCTGAAATGGAAAATTGTTTTCTCTTGAGCGGTTTTGGCTCTAGGGGAAATAAATTTCCGAAATGGAAATTAGTTTTATAATATGAAAAAAAACAGGGGGAAATAGGGTAGAAGCGGTGCCATTTTGTCGAATTGGCTAAAAATCTTAAAAAAAGTCTAAAAAAGTGCTTGACGCGGCGTTCTGAATGGTATAAGATTAGAGATAGTTTTAACTGCGAGCGAGGTTGTCCAAAACGGATGCTTGTTAGTTAAGGCTTTGAGTTTTTTAACAATTTAGTGTGCAATTAATTATCATCGTCAGTCTTTTATATTGAGTTTTCAAATTCAAAAATTTTTATGGAGAGTTTG
>JAFWIP010000006.1 GCA_017514805.1 Candidatus Saccharimonadota bacterium | reverse complement strand
GGTGTTGTAGACTTCGGTATCTTCGTCAACTTTGACGGTATTGAAGGTCTCGTTCACATTTCCGAGATTTCTTGGGAGCGTGTAAATAACCCTGCTGACTATGTAAAGGTTGGCGAAACGGTCGAGGCAAAGATTATCGCTATCGATAAGGATCGCCTAAGCCTCTCTATGAAGCAGCTTCAAGAGGACCCATGGCTCTCTGAGATTGCTAACTTCAAGAAGGGTGACAAAGTTGAAGGTACGATTACTCGTATCACCCCATTTGGTGCATTCGTTCAGATTTCACCAGCTGTCGAAGCTTTGGTCCATGTATCCGAGCTCGGCGAGGGTAGCGATGTAGATCCAGAGAAGATCTTCACTCTTAACGAGCGCAAGGAATTCAAGGTTCTCGATATCGACAAAGAAGGCCGCAAGATTTCTCTCAGTTTCTCTGAGAAATAGGCCATAGCATAAAAATATCTCAGGCGCATTTCCTGAGATATTTTTGTTGATATAATGGTAGTAATAAGGAGGTAAAATGGGCGAAGGGATGCTAAAAATGGGTGAGGACGCTAAATCTCCAGAGAGCACTGGTTCTGAGTGGGATGCTTTGAGTAGCATGTCTGAGGGTGAATCGTTTGACGATTGGAATAATATCGATTGGGGTGATTTGTCGGAACAAGAGGAGCAGTCGGAGGAGGAATCTTCTGACGGTTTATACATAGATGTTGAAGTGCCGTTCAAGGGGCAGCTAGAAGCATTGGAAGAGCCGCATACTGAAAGAACAGCCGAAGAAAGTGAACAAAAAGAAGGCGGCGTTGTTGAGTGGGAAAAGATAAAAGAAGTATTCAATGATGATCGCTACGAGATATTGGGGCATGGTACTACTTCTGCTGAAAGGGCTGATGCGATATTGTCTGAGGGGCTTCATGTTGGCGATGATTCTGGTTATTTTGCTCGCGATACGGATATTTTTTCGAATTTTGTACCTCTAGGAAATAATGATCCTGATACTATGCGTGGGGCAATGGACCATTGGTCGCATAAGAATTCGAGGCAGATTGTTCTGTATCGAATTCCATGGCAGTACAAAACTGCTCCGGGGAGTTCCATTGCGGCGTACGTACCGTTTTATACCGGTAGCACGAAGGCTGGGACTTTTGATAAAGAGTATGCTTTCGGTTGGTATGATGCCGAGAATGGTACGATACATCTAAATCCGGATTATCATGGCGATTTGGATAACGAGAAGGATGTGGCGTATTTGGAGCGAGAAAAAGAGCGTATCGAGAAGCATTTCGATTAGTTAACGCTTATCATTGCGAGCAAAGCCTAGATATGGTAAAATAGTAAAAGTTTTTTGTGTAATTTTTTATTACGTTGATATTATCTAAAAGAAAGGAGCTAGAAAGTGGAAGAAAAAGTTATACAGGTTTCTGGCTCGATTACGGTAGACGAGCTAGCAAATGCATTGGGCGTGTCAGTGACGCACTTGATTGGCGAGCTGTTCAAGAATGGCATCATGGCCACGATTAATCAGCGTCTCGATGTCGAGACGGCGCAGATTATGACCGAGGAGTTGGGTTTTGAGAATGTGCGTTTTGAGCGCAAGGAGAATTCTTCGAAGCTTCCTGGAATGAAGCGCGAGCTATCTAAGGATGCGAAGCTTCGTCCGCCAGTGGTGGCAGTAATGGGTCACGTTGACCATGGTAAGACGACTTTGCTTGATACGCTTCTCAAGAAGAAGACCGTTGAAGGTGAGGCTGGCAGTATTACGCAGCATATTAGCGCATACCAGATGGAATATAAAGATCGTAAGATTACTTTTCTCGATACGCCAGGTCATGAGGCATTCGCGGCAATTCGCCAGCACGGTGCGATGCTAACAGATATTGTAATCATCGTTGTGGCAGCAGATGATGGCGTGAAGCCTCAGACTGCAGAGGCGATTAAGTTTGCCGAGGCGGCAAATGCGAAGATTATTGTCGCTATTAATAAGATTGATAAAGAGGGTGCTAATATCGATCGCACGAAGGCGCAGCTTGCAACTGATTTTAATCTTAACCCTGAAGAATGGGGTGGTGATACGATTATGGTTCCGATTTCTGCTAAGACCGGCGAGAATCTCGAGCAGCTTCTCGATATGATTCTTTTGACTGCGGACATTGATGAACTAAAGGCAGATGTGAATATTCCGGCAGAAGGTCTCGTGATTGAGAGCCATATGGAAGTTGGTAAGGGTTCCGTAGTGAACCTCTTGGTAACTGGTGGCGAGTTGAAGGTTGGCGAATTTATCGTCGCTGGTAAGACTTATGCGAAGGTTCGTACAATGCTTGACTGGAAGGGCAAACCAAAGGGTAAGGCACTTCCATCTACCCCTGTTGTGATTACTGGCTTTAAGGAGCTTCCAAACTTCGGTGATAAGTTTGAAGAGGTTGAAGACGAGAAGACTGCACGTCGCTTGGCGCTCCTCAACGCGCAAGCAGAGGCGAATGAGTCTGCTAATACGAATGTTACCTCGACAGATTTGTTGCGTATGATGAATACTGCGGACAATACGAAGACTTTGAATGTTATCGTGAAGGGCGACGTTCAGGGTTCGGTTACTTCTGTAGTTGATTCTTTGAGATTAATCGATACGCAAGGCGAAATTACGCTCAATATCGTATCGACTGGTGTTGGTGCCGTATCGGAGAACGATGTCTATATGGCCTCTGGTGGCAAGACTATCATTTACGGCTTTAATGTGACGGTGCCAAATGCGATTGCTAAGGTAGCGGAACGCAATGGCGTGCCAGTACGCGTTTATCGTGTGATTTATGAGCTTCTTGATGATGCGAAGCATGAGATGGAGGAAATGCTCGATGCTGAGATGATTGAAACTGAGACCGGTGAGCTCGAGGTAAAAGGCGTGTTCCGTACCGAGAAGACAGAGATCATTACTGGTGGTCAGGTTAAGAGCGGTCGCGTAGCTCCGGGTATGCTTGGTCGTGTTTATCGCAAGAAAGAACTTCTTGGTGAGGTCGAGGTTGTTAACGTCCAGGAAGGTAAGGTTGACGTTCCGTCTTTGGCAGAAGGCGAACTTGGCGGCATGTCGCTTAAGACTACGAAGAAAATCCAGCTTGAAATTGGCGACCGTATTGAATTCTTTGTTCGCGAATACAAGAAAAAGAAAATTGCCTAAGCATAGGCTTTTTGTGATACAATGGGGGAAATAGGAGAAAAGCTATGTATAATATTGACGACAGTTTTCTCGAGAGCGTTGGTCTCGGTGGGTTGCCAGCCGAACAGAAAGGCGGATTCTTGCAGTATGCGCAGGATCAGCTCGAGATTCGTATCGGCGAAAAAATGAGCAATAATCTATCCGAAGCACAGTTGAATGAGTTCGAGAAGATTATCGATAATGATCAAGAAACAATCAATCGATGGCTTGGCGATCTCGGTGATTATAGGAACCATGAGGTTTATCGCAAGTTAGTCGAGACAGCTGGCGGTGAAAGCCCAGAGGTCACAAACGACTTCGTAACGGCAGCATGGCTTGGTAAGAATTGTCCGCAATATCAACAGATTATTGACGATTCTATGAACGAGATTCGCGCAGAAATAACAGCAAACAAAGATCAGATTCTAGCGAACGCTTAATTATAAAAAATAACCCCTGTTATCAGGGGTTATTTTTTATGTCCGTTAAGAAAGCTGGCGGCGTCCATTTCTTTAGAATTCTCTGGAATGAGGCGATCAATAACGAGATACTTACCGTCTTTGCATTGTAAGTCTAACTCAGTAATAGCAGCGTCAGATACGTGGGCCTTTGTTACTACGCAAGGAATATCGAGGAATGCGGCCTTAGACTTTGGAAAACCGGCAAAAGCGCGGACCTCGTTTGAGAGCATTTTGGCCGTTTTGAGCGCTGGTTGGAGCTGAGACTGCGACTTATCGAGTTGAGCGGTGAAAGACGCTTGTGCTTCGTCCTGTGGCGTCTCAGAGGCATTTTTAGCTACGACTTTAGGCAAAACTTCAATGAGGGCATTGGCGCCAGCTTGCGCAAGCTCTTCGTAGAGGCTTTGTTTTGTGGTGTCAGGAGTGATTTTTACCTTAACCTGAGCGAGGATATTGCCGGCGTCCATTGCTTTGACGAGGCGCATGACAGATACACCAGTCTCGGTGTCGCCATTCAAGAGTGCGGATTCAATAGGGGTAGTGCCGCGATATTTTGGAAGAAGCGAGGGGTGAATATTGATAATGCCGCCAGGGAAGGCATTAATAATGCGTTCGGGGATAATCTTGCCATAAGAGGCCAGGACTGCAACATCGGCATCATACCGCTGAATAGTCTCGAGGATTTCGTCGTTGTTTTTGCTAAAATACACTGGAATATTGGCGGCCTTGGCGGACTTTTCGATAGCGTATGGTTTGCGATGGTTCGGATTGGTGAGAAGAAGGGCGCAAATTTCGAATTGATCAGAGGCAAGTAGAGAATCAAAAAGGATTGTTTTTGCTTTAATACCCTGAGCGAGTTGCTCGTTACCGAAGAAGATGAGTTTAATTTTCTTCATCTGGGAAAAGATCCTTGTTGTTAGCGATTTCTTTATCGTAATCAACAGGGACGAGATCGCCTTTGTCATCTAGGCGATAGAAGGCATCTTTTTGGCCCTTAATGTGATCGATAAAGAGAACGCCATTGAGATGGTCGATTTCGTGGAGAAGAGTGCGCGCAAGGAAGCCATCAGCTTTGATGCGGACATCTTGGCCTTCGACGGTCTGGGCTTTGATACGAGCCTTTGCTGGGCGAGGAACTTTACCGTAGTAATTTGGTACAGAGAGGCAGCCCTCGTAATCGTAGAGAGTTTTGCCTTCGGTCTTGATTACCTCTGGGTTCAGGAGCGGAATGAAGGTAGCATTATCTTTGTTCTCGGTATCTTCGCGAACAATAATAATGCGACGATCGTAGCCGAGCTGAGGGGCGGCAAGGGCAGCGCTAATTTCGAATTCGTGCTCTTTTTCCCAGTCGAGGCTGCTCTGGATCATGTTATTGATCATGTCCATAATTTCTTCGTCGACATAATTGACCTTTTTGCACTTTTGGCGCAAACGTGGATCTGGAGTTGTAACAATCTTCATACTATCTGTTATTTTAGCATAATCTCATAGCAAAGTGTAGGGGTCGAAATCGTAATGAAGGTAACTAGATTTATCGAGTTGATCAAAAATTTTAACGAGGTCTTTGCGTGATTTTGCTTTGACGATGATTTGCCAGGTATAGCCGGAGCGTTCATGTTCGTGAAAAGCAGGCATTGGCGGAGTGATGGAAATTTGTTGGAGTTGGTCTTTTTTGACGATCTGGTTAATATTTTTGAACAATTTTTGAGCGTTGGCGACGGTCGCTTTTTCAGTCTTGTAGCTTAATGAAAGTTTGAGCAAAAAAGTGTACGGAGGGAGTTTCGCCATCTGGCGTTTGCTGAGTAAATAGTCGTAGAATTCGGAATAATTGGCTTGGCTAGCAAAGCGAATGATTTCTTGATTTGGCCGGAAGGTCTGGATAAAAATGCGACTGTTTTGATGTCCTCGATTTGCGCGCCCAATGACCTGAGTAATTAATTGGTAACTTCGTTCTTCGGCAGAAAAATCGGGAAGATTGAGTCCGGCATCTGCTTGAACGACGCCAAGAGTACTAAGATTAGGAAAATCAAAACCTTTTGCGAGCATTTGGGTGCCAACGAGAATGTCGTAAGAGCCATTTTTAACCTCAGTATAAACTTTGTCGAGCTGCTCATTTGAGGCGGTATCAGCATCAAAACGGCCAATTTTGGCTTGCGGAAAGAGTTTTTTGAGCTCTTCTTCAATAAGCTTAGTGCCAAAGCCTTTGTGATGAATGGAGGCATTTTTGCATTCCGGGCAAGCGGTAGGTACGGGATAATTGCGTCCGCAAGTATGGCAGCGAAGTTGAAATTTATCGGCGTGAAGAACGAGCGGCAGGAGGCAGTTTTCACAAAGTGCTTCCCAGCCGCAGTGGTCGCAAATTGTTAGGGGAGCGGAGCCACGACGGTTGTGAAAAATTAAGGATTGTTGGTGGTTGTCGAGTGATTGCTGAATCGATTCGATAAGAGGAGTGCTAATGAGGCGATTGCGAGCAAAAACGGCGCGATCTTTAAAGTCGATAAGCTTAATGGTCGTAGTCTTGTTGCTCTTAATGGCGAGTTCGTCTAGCTCGACGATGGCTTTATGTTGTTTACAGATGTAATAATCGGAAATTAAAGGAGTGGCGGTGCCAAGGATGGTCTTGCTCATTTGGCTAGCGAGGCGAAGGGCGGAATACTTTGGGTTTTGATCTTGATGATAGCTAGGCTCATGGGCTTCATCGATGATAATAAGGCCGAGATTTTTGACAGGCGCAAAGAGAGCGCTGCGTGGTCCAATAATAATCTGAGGAGTGTCTGCTTCGAGTGCTTTTTGCCAGAGGAGATGGCGAGTTGCTTCGGTTTGTTCGGAATGGAGGAGAATGACATCCTTGAAGTGATATTGAAAATTCTGAACAAGTTGAGAGGTGAGTGCGATTTCTGGGACGAGAAGGATAATAGATTTGCCAAGCTCCAGCTGATGCTTAGTTAATTCGATATAAATATTGGTTTTGCCGGATCCAGTGATGCCATGAAGGAGGACGGTGTTGGCGGGATTGGCTTCTATTTCGTCAATAGCGCGACGTTGAGACTTGGATAAGGGGTTTTGGCTTTTTGACGAAAAGAGAGTATTCGCGAGGTCTTTAGTAGCGCTGCGTCGCTTCTTGGTGATGCCGCGTGGGAGAGCGGCTTGAACGACACTAGAGAGAGGGCAACGATAGTAATCCGTAAGCCAAAGCATTGCTTTAATGAGATGCTCTGGAAGTGGAGTTTCGTAAAGGATATTATTGATGGGCTTTGTGGTAAAATCTGGCTTTTTGGTTTTCTTTACGACGACACCGATAGCGTTCTGGCGGCCCAGAGGGATTTCGACGATATGGCCGATTTGGAGCGGTGTTTCAGATTCGTAGGTAAGGAGATTTTCGCTCTGATGAAAAGATTTGGCGGGCGCTATCAGATAGTAGTTCATATCTATATTATATCATTCAGAGGCGGTGCTAATTTTGGTATAAAAATTATAAAAGTCAATGTTGTGAATTTTACAATCATTAATTAAAATAGAGACAGTACAAAGGAGGTAAATGTTAGACATTTTCGTAACGAGTCGGGTGCGGCGGAAGATTATTGTTGTTTTTGCAAAATATCCGGATTTCAAGACCCATGTGCGTGGCTTATCTAAGCTTATTAAGGAAGATCCAGGAAATATTCAGCGCGAATTGCGCCGAATGACGAAGGGCGGTTTCTTGGTTGCTACAAAGAAGGGTAATACTAGCATTTATCAGACAAATAAACAGTTTCCAATCTTGAAAGAGCTCCAGAGTATTGTTATTAAGAGTCAGCAGGCGGAAGACGCCAAAAAGACCCCGAATAAGATTATTGGATGACACGCATATTTAAGAAACTTCTGGCTGACCGTGGGCTAGACGAGAGTTTTTTGCGTCCAAAATACGAGGATTTATTTGATCCATTTTTGATGCTCGGAATGGCGAAGGCAGTCGAGAGAATCGAGAAGGCGTGCGACAGAGGTGAAAAAATAATTATTTATGGCGATTATGATGCTGACGGCGTGACGGCGAGTACGGTTTGTAAGAGTGCACTCGATTATTTTGGTTGCGAACAAGTTGAAATAATGCTACCGAATCGCTTTACGGACGGATATGGCTTAAATGAGCCGGCAATTCCAGAGATACAGCGGCGCGGTGCTGGCTTAGTGATTACTGTAGACTGCGGGAGCGGTTCTGGCGAAGTAATTGCGAAGCTAAAGGAACTCAATATCGATACGATCGTAACAGACCACCATGAGATACCGAAGATTCCAGAGAAAGTGGTTGCTGTTGTTAATCCGAAGCGACGTGGCGAGAAATACGGCGTTAATATGGCTGGCGTAGGCGTAGCTTTCACTTTGGCGCGCGCGTTAAATATGCGTAAGAACGGTGGCAAGTGTGACGGCCAAGAAAAATGGCTACTCGATATGGTGGCGCTTGGAACGGTTTGCGATTCGATGGTGCTTCGTGAAGAAAATCGTATTATGGTCTACTACGGCATGATGGTGATGGGCAAGACGCGCCGAAAAGGTCTTCAAGAGTTAGCAAAAAAGGCTAAATGTCATCTGGAGAAGATGAATTCGCATGCAATTGGTTTTCAGTTAGGGCCACGGATTAATGCGGCGGGACGAATGAAAACTGCGGAGGTTGCGTTAGATTTGATGTTGACCGATTCGCGCGCGGAGGCGATTGCGAAGGCAGAAGAGTTAGATGAGTTAAATCAAGAGCGACGCAAGGCGCAGGACGAGGCTGTAAAAGAGGTAGATGGTAGTTTTGGTGACGAGCCAGTTATTGTAGCTAAAGGGAAATGGCATGAAGGAATAGTCGGGATTGTTGCGGGGAGGCTATCGGAGATTTACAAGAGGCCAGCTTTTGCATTGACAGCGCTTGAGAAGGGCGTACTGAAGGGGAGTGGGCGTAGTTTTGGCGATTTTTCGCTAGCTGAGGCGTTACAGAATTGTCCGGAAGGCATGTTGCTATCTGGAGGTGGTCATGCGGGAGCATGCGGTTTGAGTATCCCGGCGGATAAATTTAATGATTTTAAGAGTGTGATGGTTAGTTACTATAATTCGCTGAATTTAAAGGATCAGGAGAAATATTTGCGTTCGCAAAGCGATGTGGTTTTAGATGAGCTTGGCGAGCTAACTGAGGAGCTCTATGACGAGATATGCCTATTGGAACCATTCGGTTTAGGTAATGAAGAACCGATCTTTGAATTTTCCGGACGCGTGAGTGCTCATAGAATACTAAAAGAAAAACATCTGTCGCTAACTCTCTCTGATGGCGAGCACGAGATGCGTTTAATGAGCTTTTATGCGCCAGAAGACCAGATGACTGTTCGGGCCGGCGATAGAGTGCGTGTGCAGTTTACACTATCGAAGAATGAATGGGGTGGAAATGTGCGAATTGAAGGCATGATAATTTCTCTTGAAGTAATCGAGAAGATATGATAAAATAGAGCGCAGTATGGCAATCAAAGTAACTAGAAAAGACCAGAATGAAGCAAACGAGAACATTATTCGTCGCTTCAATCGTAAGGTTCTTCAGAGTGGCGTGATGGCTGAAGCAAAGGAGAGCATGCGTTTTAGCAAGCCAGTCTCCAAGCGTGAGCGTCGTCTCAAGGCGATTCTTCGCGATAAGCGCAAAGCCGAAAAAGCCGAACGCATGAAGTTAGGCCTTAAGTAAAGAATACCCCTGTAAATAGGGGGTATTTTTAGCGAAAAATAAAAAGGAGAGAAAAATGTTTATTCTATTTGGACCAGCGGGGAGTGGCAAGAGCCTACAGGGGCAGATATTGGCGGAAAAATACGGTTGGCGCTGGCTATCGGTTGGACAGCTTTTGCGCGATCAAAAGAATCCGAATCTGGACAAGATTATGAAAGAGGGTGGCCTTGTTGACGATAATTTTGTCGTTAATATGATGCATGATGCGATTAAGGCGTCTGAATATGCCGAACAGAACGCGATTCTCGATGGTTATCCACGCGATGTTTGGCAAGCAAATTGGCTAGTCGAGCATGGTGATCTGGAAAATGTTGAAGGTGCAATTATTTTGAACGTCACAAAGGAAGAGCTTTGGAAGCGCCTAGAAGCGCGCGGTCGGGTTGACGACAAAAAAGATGCAATCGAAAAACGTTGGAGCATCTTTGAACAAACAATTGCTGAGATGAGCAGGATTTTGGAAGGTGAAGGCCTAAAAATCGAGAAAATTGACGGTGTTGGCGCAATTGAACAAATTACTGAGCGGATCGAGACGGTCCTACGTAAATGGGGTACAATATAGTATATGGATGAGAAAAAAGTTTCTGCAATGCGCGCGGGTGGCAAAATCATGGCGCAAATTTTTGCTGATTTAAAAGAATACACGAAGGCCGGTATGACTGGCAAAGAAATCGACAAATGGGTCGAGAAACAAATTTTAAGCGCGGGTGCTGGCGTAGCTTATTATGAACCAGAAGTGAATTTTCCGGGTTCGATTTGTATTTCGGTGAATGATGAGCTAATTCATGGTATTCCGAAAGATATCGTACTCGAAGAGGGCGATAAGGTTAGCTATGATCTTGTGATTAAGTATCAGGGCTATTATGTCGATTCTGCTTTTACGATGATTATTGGGAAGCCGACGGCTGCTCAGAAGCATTTGCTTAGCTTTACAGAGTCTTCACTATACGAAGGTATCGAGCAGGTACGCGATGGCGCAAAGCTTGGTGATATCGGCGCAGCAGTTCAGAAGACGCTTGAAAAGGGCAAGCTTGGCGTGATTCGTAATTATGTCGGTCATGGTATTGGTACGAGCATGCATATGCCACCAGAGGTACCAAATTATGGTAAGAAAGGGCAGGGTTTGACGCTGCATACGGGCGACACGATTTGTATTGAGCCAATGTCGAGTCTTGGTAAGCCGGATACGGTAGTTGTAGAGGATGACGATGGTTGGACGGTTTGTTTGAAAGACGGTTCGCTTGGTTGCCATTTTGAGCACACGATTCTCGTAACCGACGATGGCTACGAAATTTTAACACAAGCTTAAGCGGATATGGTACAATAATCTTATGGAAGAAAAAGCGCGTTTTGCGGTGGGGATTGATGTCGGTACTAATTTTGTACGGACAGTTTTAGGTACAGTAAAAGGCGAGGAAGTCTCGGTTATTGGCTACGGTGAAGTGCCGTCCGAAGGTATGCGCCGTGGTATTGTAAAAGAATTAATGCCTCCAGCTAAGGCGATTGATGAATGTCTTGCTAAGGTTGAAGGAATGAGCGGCGTTAAAGTTGATCGTGCGACGGTCAGTATTAATGGTACGCATATTGGCAGTACTAAGATTGACGGCATGATTGCTGTCGGTGTGGCTGACCATGAGATTAATGAAGATGATATCATTCGTATTGCCGATACGGCGATTGCCGGTAAGGTGCCACCAAATCGCGAAACATTAGCGCTTGTTCCGTATGAATATATTCTTGATGGTCAAGGCGGAATTAGAGAACCGCTAGGCATGCATGGTGCTCGTCTTGAGCTCCGCGCAAATGTGATTTCTGCTTTGATGCCAGATTGCGAAAACCTTCGTAAAGTATGTGAAAGCGCCGTAATTGAGCCGCATGGGCCATTTGAACCGACTGTAGTAGCGGCAGCGCGTGCAGTAACGAATAGCGCGCAACGCGAAAATGGTGTTGGTGTGCTTGATATGGGCGGCGCAACAACAAGTCTTGCTATCTTTGACGAGGGGGAATTACAGTTTGTTGGCGTAATCCCGATTGGTAGTAATGATGTGACAAAAGATCTCGCGACGGTGCTCGCAACGATTCCTGAGGTAGCCGAGGAGATTAAACTGAAGCATGTCTCTGCTTTGAAGGGCGAGATGGACAAGGAAGTCGTCATTAAGCGTGGACGTGAGGAATTCCGCTTTAAGCGCAAGGATGTTGACGATGTTGTCGATGCTCGGCTTGAGGAGATTTTCGAAGATGTACGCGCAATGCTGAAACTTGCCGGCTACGACAGGAGATTACCAGAAGGTTTGGTAATTTGTGGTGGCGGCGCAAAGATGCGTAATATTGAGCATTTTGCTCGAAAACATGTTGAATTAGCTGCACGTATCGCAAAACCAAGTGGCATTATCGGTGTAAGTGAAGATATCTTAAAACCAGAGTTTGCAACGGCGATTGGTTTAATGCTTGGCGATAATGAACGCGCCGGAATTGACAATATGGATAACGGTGGCTGTGCGCCAAAGAAGGCAAAGAAGAAAAAAGAGGGTGGCTTCTTCTCTAGAATTACTAAACTGTTCAAATAATTTGCTCTAAAACTAGTCAAAAAAATATTTAGGTGTTATTATCTTATTAAGTATTTTTGAAAAATGTGGAGGAGCAAAAGATGCCCGAAGTAAAACCGAGCGAGGTGGAGAGTACAGCTAGTATCAAAGTAATCGGCGTTGGTGGTGCCGGCGGTTCTGCAGTGAATCGCATGCGCGAAGCAGGCCTAAATGGCGTTGAATTCGTCGCAATGAACACCGATGCTCAGGCATTGCATAATTCTAAGGCGGATATCAAGGTTCATCTTGGTCATGACACGACTAATGGTCTTGGCGCTGGCGCAGATCCATCAGTAGGCGAGCGTTCTGCCGATGAGAGCCGTGAAGAGATCAAGAACGCACTTGAGGGTGCCGATATGGCATTTATTACACTTGGTGCTGGTGGCGGTACCGGCTCTGGTGCTGGTTATATTGTTGCTGAGGAAGCTCGCAAGCAAGATATTCTTACAGTCGGCGTCGTAACGAAGCCTTTCTCCTTTGAAGGTCAGAAGCGCAAGGCGAATGCTGATTGGGGTATTGAGCGCTTAGCTCGCAATGTTGATGCTCTTATTACGATTCCTAACGATCGTCTCCTCCAGACAATTGATCAACGCACGCCAATTCTTGAAGCATTCAAGATTGCTGACGATGTACTCCGTCAGGGTGTTCAGGGTATTTCAGAACTCATTACTGAGCATGGCTTGGTTAACTTGGATTTTGCTGATGTTCGTGCCGTCATGAAGGATGCAGGCTCCGCTCTTATGGGTATTGGCCGCGCATCTGGTGAAAATCGTGCTACGATTGCTGCTCAGCAGGCAATTGAATCTCCGCTTATTGAAGTCTCTATCGATGGTGCACGTGGTGTATTGCTCTCGGTAGTCGGTGGCTACGATCTCTCAATGGCAGAGGTTAATGAAGCGGCCGAGCTTATCACTGCAAGCATTAGTCCAGATGCGAATATCATCTGGGGCGCATCAATTCGCCCAGAGCTCGAAGACGAGGTCATCGTTACGGTTGTTGCGACTGGCTTCGATTCGAAGTATTATGGCGATCGCGCAGAGCAGGATATGTATACTTCTACACCTGTCGAACATACGACTGACACGGCTCCAACTCAGGCCGCAGCAGATCCAGTACAGACGATGCCAGCAGAGGAGCCACAGCCACAGATGCAGCCAGAAACTCAGGCTTCTGCAGTATTTACTGGCAATGATAATGTGAATATGTGGGATCAGATTCGTAATAACGACGACGATGATGATGACAGTGATATTCCAGCAATTTTGAGGCGCCGCAAAAAGAATAAAGATTAGGAGGGCGGGATGAGCCATCTTAAAATTGGCGAAAGTAAGGTACTCGAAAGTCGTGAGTCTCCTGACGGCACGATGATTCGTAGGCGACGTGTGTCGCTTGATGGCAAGCATCGCTTTACGACTTACGAACGGATTGAGCGTCCAGGAATGATGGTGCGCAAGCGTTCTGGCGCGCGTGAGGCCTTTGATCGCGATAAGTTAATGAGCGCGGTGCGCAATTCGGTTGGGAAATACTTTAATAGCGATCTCGATGTTCAGCATGTAGTGGATACGGTCGAAGAGCGTATCTATGATGTTGGTAAAGATGAAATTCCGTCTAGCTTGATTGGCGAGACGATTCTTGAAGTGTTGGCTGATACGAACGAAATGGCTTACGTACGTTTTGCGAGCGTTTTCAAAGAGTTTAAATCGCTTGACGATCTGGAACGTAGTATTGCGGAACAACGCGAGCGAATGAAAAAGAAAGCAGCAAAGGAGTAAAACTATGCGGGTGGTAATGATTTGGCGCGAGGATACGGATTATGCGCGTACGGTGACTGAATGGCTAAGAGATTTTGAGCATCGGACCGGTAAAGCGCCAGAAAGCTATAGTCCAGATTCACCAGAAGGCGAGAGTATCTGCCGGACTTATGACGTAGTTGAGTATCCGACGATTTTGGCATTTGACGATAGCGGCAAGCTGCTCCAAGAATGGAGAGGAATGAACCCAAGTTTGCCGCGTATTGATGATGTGAATTATTATCTAATGGAACAATAAAATATAAAAATATTCCTAATCGGCGAACGGTTAGGAATATTTTTGTGGTATTTTGCTAATGTTTGTTCGGTTGCGAATAAATGTGGTATAATTGTCGCATAAAGCGTTTGAGCAGTTATCAGCTGTGAGCTGACGGAAGAAAGACGTAGACAATGCGAGAGTTTAGGTCGAGTAGAACCGTTCGTGAATCCGCGTGAGAGAAGAAGTGAGTGCCGAGTTGTTCAGATTCGGAAATTGGATGGTACCGCTCTAAAGGAGTTCCAATGAAAGTTGGAATTTTTTTGTTCAACAAGAAAGGAGATGTGGGTATGAAATATAAATATGGTGTCCGACGACGTGCGAGCGAGTATGAAAAAGCACTCGTGGATTTTTGGAAGAAAGAAAAAACTTTCGAAAAGTCGGTCGATAATCGCGATGCGAAGAATTCGTATGTGTTTTATGATGGCCCTCCATTTATTACAGGCATGCCACATCACGGAACTCTCCTTTCATCCGTCGTGAAGGATGCTGTGCCACGTTATTGGACAATGAATGGCAAGCGCGTCGAGCGCCGTTGGGGTTGGGATTGCCATGGTTTGCCGGCTGAGAATTTCGTTGAGAAACAGCTAGGTATTACCGATCGCCGCGACATTGGCACGAAGATTTCTCTCGAAGATTATATTATTAAGGCGCGTGAGTCGATGGTGGCAAACTCGGAGACTTGGCGTGGTACGATTGATCGTATTGGCCGCTGGGTTGATTTTGACAACTGTTATCGCACGATGAACAAGGACTTCATGGAGTCGGTTTGGTGGGCATTTAAGACGCTCTATGAGAAGGGCAAAATCTATGAGGGCGCTAAGGTATTGATGTATGATACGAAGTTCGCGACCCCAGTCTCAAAGGCGGAAGTTACGATGGATAATGATGCTTATCAGACTGTGACTGACCCTTCGGCTTACGTTAAGTTTATGATTAATGACGGCGAGTTTAAGGGCGTTTACCTTATGGCGTGGACTACCACGCCGTGGACGCTTTTTGGTAATATGGCGCTCGCCGTTAATAAGAAGCTAACTTACGCACTCTATCAAGATGCCGAGAAGCGTAAATTTATCGCTTTAAAGGGCAAGGCTCAGGGCGATGATTGGAAGGAGCTCGATACTTTTAAGGGCGAGAAACTTGTTGGTCTAAGTTATGAACCACTATTCTTGGGTGAAACAAATACTCCTCTAGTAGAATGGCAAAAATTCGAAAAGAATTACTATGAAGCCGAAGAAAAGAATGCGCATAAGGTATATGCTGGAGATTTTGTAGGCGCCGAAGAAGGTACTGGCATCGTCCATATTGCGCCAGCATATGGCGAGGACGACTTTGAGCTTTGCAAGAAGGCAAAGGTGCCAATTATTGATGTTCTAGATGATAATGGCTTCTACCTAGATGGTGCCGATATAGCAATGAAAGAGGCAGGTGTGCGTCCTGATGATGATGGTAAGATTCATGCTTGGGATATGAATAAGATTATCGCTAAGTGTTTGGAGGGCGACGATAAGCCAATCTATAAGATTGAATATATTCAGCACGAATACCCATTTAACCCGCGCAGTAAGCAGCGCATTATGTACCGTGCAATTCCGAGCTGGTTCTTTGATATTGAGGGTAACAAGTCTTTGATGCTTGAGAAGAATGAAGGCATTAATTGGTTCCCAGAGCATCTCAAGCATGGTCGCTTTGCGAAGAATATCGAGCAGGCGCCAGATTGGAATCTCTCGCGTGATCGCTTCTGGGCGACGGCGATGCCGGTCTGGAAGGGCGATAAGGGCACACTAAAGGTGGTTGGCTCATATGATGAACTCTATGAACTTTCTGGCGTACGTCTTGAGGACTACCATCGCCCATGGATTGATGAGGTTGAGTTTGACATTGATGGCGAACATTTTACGCGCGTTGATAAGGTGCTTGACTGCTGGTTCGAGTCCGGCTCGATGCCATTCGCGCAGCTTCACTATCCGTTTGAGAACAAAGAGAAGTTTGAGGCTAACTACCCGGCAGACTTCATCGTAGAATATGTTGGCCAGGTGCGTGCATGGTTCTATTACGTTCATGCGGTTAATACGGCACTCTTTGGCGATAAGGCCTATAAGAATGTGATTACGACTGGCACTTTGGCCGGTAATGATGGTCGCAAGATGAGTAAATCACTCGGCAACTATACCGATCCGAATGTCTTGATGGACCAGTATTCCGCGGATGCGCTTCGTTTTGTGATGCTTTCTAGCCCGGTGCTTGCTGGTGAAGATTTCGCATTGATTGATAAGGATGTATCAGACACTGCACGCAAGCTTACGATGATTTGGAACGTCTATGACTTCTTTACAATGTATGCCGAGGTAGATGGCTGGGAGTTTAAGGGCAACAAGTTAGTCGCTCCAAAGGAGCTTAAGAACCCGCTCGATGCATGGATTATTGCACGCCTTTATCAGCTTCGTGATGAAATTACGGAGGGAATGGAGAAGTATAACCTTCCGGCTGCTACTGCTGGCATCTTGCCATTCGTTGATGACTTATCGAACTGGTTCGTACGTCGTAGTCGTCGCCGTTTCTGGAAGTCTGAATCAGGCAGTGATAAGGCCGAGGCTTATGAGACATTACACTTTGTCTTGAGTTATCTCGCGTTGATTTTGGCACCATTTACGCCATTCCTCGCCGAGGAGCTTTGGCAGAATATGATGGGCGGCGAAAGCGTACATCTTCAGGACTGGCCAAAAGCCGGTAAGATTGATGAGGTCGCAATCACGAAGATGGCAGATTGTCGTGCAATTATCACAGAAGGCTTGGCTTTGCGCATGGAACGCAATGACGAGTTTGGTCAGATTAAGGTGCGCCAGCCACTCGCAAGCTTGAAATATGGTGGCGATAAGCTAGATGAGTTTTATGAGCAAATTATTGCTGAGGAAGTTAACGTTAAGAGTGTTGCGCATGGCAAGAAGCTAGAGCTCGATAAGAAGCTTACTGATGAACTTCGCGAGGAAGGCTTCGTGCGCGAGTTGATTCGCTTTGTTCAATCAGCGCGTAAGAAAGCTGGACTCAATGTCGACGATCGCATTAAATTAAGTGTTTCGTGCGAGGTGCCCGAGGCGCATGTTGAGACGTTAAAGAATGAAGTTTTGGCCGTAGAGCTCACAAAAGAGAACTATGCTTACGACGAGATCGTGAAGATTGACGGTGAGAATGTTACGATCTCGTTAGAAAAAGTCTAATCATGATATATTGTTTTGGCGAAAAATAGGGTCGTCAAAGCGATTGATGATATATATTTCCATCGTTCGAATAGGGCGGTGGAAATATTTTTTAGATTTTTCAAGGGTAGAATTACCTCTGTTATTTTTGACAAATTTCAAAAATATAGCATAAACACTATTGACAAATAAGCATAAGTGTGATAGCATAAGGACAGTTGAGCAAGACAAAGCGCAACACAAAAACGAAAAATCAAATTCCAATGGGTATCAGGAAGGAGACTAGCCGAAAAATAGAAAGGAAAACAAAAATAAAATGGCAAACAAATTCGAAATAGGAAGCGAAAACTTCCAACTACCAGAACAAACAAAAGAACATTACAACGAAAAACAATTCGAAGAAAAGCGCGAAATGTATGAAGCAAACGAATATGATTCATTAGCGTTTGAAGCATACGAAGACGAAGAAAACTACGATTCGAAACAGGCGAAAGAGATTGGTAGAAAATTAAAACACTTCCAAGAAAAATATAGCCAGAGCCAGTTAGAGAAGGAGCTAAAGAAGGCGAAGGCGAAGAACATCGGTAGTAAGATGTCTAGCTTGAAGAATATATTTCTTCGCGCTGCTTAATTAGAAATAGAGAAATATTTGTAGCCATTAGAAGATAAGGAGAAGCCTATAAGATAGAAATTTATACAAAGATAATAATAAATGAGAACAACCAATGTAAAAGACTAGAACGATAATAATTAATAGATTGCTTCGCAAATATGCGAGGCGATCTTTTTTTGTGGAGGAAAGGGGCTTGACATTTTGAAAAAGCTAGTGCTAAAATGAAGCAAAATAAGGTCAAAAATAAAAATATAAACAGGAAAAGAGATATGGCATCATCAGAATTACCGAAAACGGGTGGAAGCGAAGGCTCTGTATGGTCAGCTGAAACCGAAGAGTTTAATCGCGACAAAGCCATCGAAGTGCTTGAAGAAGTGGGAACTTTTAAGATTCTTGCAGAGGCGGCGGCAGCGTTCGGAAAAGAGGATATATGGGGGTACGATTATGAGTCGATGAGCGACGATGAGCTAAGTGCCTTCTTTGATAAGGTGAATGAGATTCGTGGCGCAGAAGATGGCGACCCGAAGGGAGATGATGGTCCTAAAGATGATGGCGGTATTACTGATGCCGATCCTGGGAACACTGGTGGAGGTGCTAAGCATGAAAACAACGAGGGGGCTGGCGATAAGGTCCTTAAAAAGAAAGTCGGTGGCAAAATATTGGCGACTGCAGGCATTTTAGCGTTAGCCGGTACTTTATTCTGGGCGGGCGGAAAATTCCGAGAAAATCAGCTAGGAAATTCCGATGCGGCTACCGCGACCGATGCAGCTACCGGGACCGATGCGGCTGCCTGGACCGATGCGGCTACCAAGATCGATGCGGTTGCCGGTTCGTTAGGTGGTAATGCGGAATCTATTGATGCCAACCAGCACTCATATGATTCCACTGCAGATGAAGCGTCTACAGAAGCTGATGCGGAATCGGAACATAATTACGGCGAGCGTTATGAGAACATTTCGGAAGTTACGACATTTAGAGGGGAATATGCTAGCGAAGATGGCACGGAGGCTAATAGTAATAAGATAAATAAGTACGCCTTCGGTCCGTCACTGACGGTCAAGAACGAGAATGGCGAGACAAAGAGTGACGCCGAATTGAAGGCGGATCATCTCGAACGCATGACTCAGATTACGACTTTGGCTTCGACTTACGATATCATGAAGATTAACACTACGAATCCTAACTTCGGCGTTGATGTAACTTATACTGATGCGAATGATTTAGCGCATCAGATGGCGAATGATCCAGAATTACATCAAAAGGTATATGATTTTGTCTATGAAAGTGTCACTGATGGCGATGTTCGCATTACTGAGGCGAACGGTAGATATGTCAACTACTATGTGGATGCTGATTTCGCTGGCGGTACGATTGAAAGTGGTAACTGGGAAGTTGTTGGTTGTATTACCGATAAAGATCATGCTCCTTCGAGGGAATTTAGCAATGTCTGGTATGACGAGGCGGGCGTAAAGCATGAAGACTGGACGCTGTTCTTTGATAGCTGTGGTGATCAAGGTGGTCGATTAATCTTGACGGAAATACCTTCCGATATGACTACGCTCCGTATCGTCCCTGAACCAAGTACACCAACCGGAACGACTCCACCTCCTACGGAAACGACTCCAGATCCAAAAACGCCAGAGACCCCAAAGACCCCAGAGACTCCAGAGACTCCAGAGACTCCTGAGACTCCCGAGAATAATTCGAAGGATCCGAATAAGATCAACGAACGTGCGGGCGGCGATGTTACTTATGATACGGATGGCTCGGCGAAGGATAAGACTACGAACCCTGTAAATGAATGGCAAAAGAAGCCAACTGAAGATGGCGAAGGTGGCGGCAAGCCGGCCAATTCTGAAGGGCAAGATGGGAACATTCAGAACAATATAGATAACGCCGACAAGACGGATAATGACGCTCAAAATGTATCTAACCCAGATGAGCGTGCTTCTGAAGAACAAGAAGAAAAAGATGCTCAGGAAAAAGAGAAAACGGCTAAAGAAAATAATGCCGAGAATGAGAATAAGTCGAACGAAGAGCGCAAGAATGACACCGACACCAATAACGATGGCAAGGTAGATATCAATGAGGCCATGCAGTAAGCGCAAATATGGAGTAGTAACAAGGAGAAAAATATGCTAACAAAAACAAACACAAAATTTAAACGGAGGCTTACGGTAGCAGGCTTGGCTGCCGTTGCAGTCGCGGCGATTGTTCCGTACGCCTCTAGCTCTGCCTATGGTCCGGAGAGGAAGACCTTCACGATGGCGAATCCAGCCGATTACGTGACCTTCAACTCTATTACGGACAATTCGGCACTTGGCGATGAGCGCAACTTCGTTCGCGTGAGGGAAGTTGGCGAAGGCAATAAGTATACCGATAGCGTAAAAGTTACGCCAGGCAAAGAATATGAAGTATATATTTACTTCCACAACAATGCTATGTCGAAGTTGAATACCGATGAAAATGCATCTGGTATCGCACACGACGTAAGAGTTGCTACTGGTCTTTCGACTTGGACGATCAACTCGTCGAAGAAATCGAAGGTTAGCGCGGTAATCTCTTCGTCAAATGCTAATCCGAAGGAAGTTTGGGATGAGACCTATCTCGAGACGGATTCTACGAAGGATATTGTCTTGAAATATGTAACTGCTTCTGCGACTATGCATAACGGTTACAAGATGAACGGCGAGGTTATCAGTAGTGATTATCTCTTTTCTTCGAACGGTGCTTTGATTGGCGAGAATTCATTCAACGGCTATATTCCTGGCTGTGCGGAGTTTTCTGGCTATATTACTTATCGCTTAAGAGCAGATAAGGCAGATTCGACCGTAAAGAAGACTGTATCTAAAGATGGCAAGAACTTCTATAGTTCCGTCGACGCCAATCCGGGCGATACACTTACTTACAAAATCGAATGGAAGAATACTGGTACACTCGATTTAACGAATGTTACCTTCCACGACAAGTTGCCTAGTGGCGTAACTCTTGTAGATGGTACGACTTATCTTGTCGATAATGCTCGTCCGAATGGCAAGAAGATGGAAGACTTGATTGGCAAAAATGGCTTTAGTACTGGTCTATATGGCAAAGATACTATGGCTACGATCACCTATCAGGTAAAGTTGAACGATAATATTGTCGAAAGCTTTAAGTGCGGAACTAGAAACGCTTTCAAGAATAAGATTATTGTCGACTACAACGTCGGTTCTTCAAGTGACGTTGGTGAAGTATACGACAGCGCAACTATCTATGTAAAGAAGAACTGTGAAGAGGACAAGTGTGATCCGGAAACTGATCCAACTTGTTGCGAGGATGATGAATGTCCTGAACCAGAATGTGATCCTACTAAGGAACAATGTGAGCCGGAGTGTGATCCTACTAAAGAAAAATGCGATGATGAAACTACTCCTCCGGAATTACCAAAGACCGGTCCTGGTGAAATTGCATTAGCAATTATTGCGGTAGTGTGTATCGCGACTGGTGGTATCTACTGGTACCGTAGCCAGAAGGACTTAGCGAAAGTTCAAGAGCATATTTCTAAAGATAAGAAATAAGCATAAATAATCTCCTTTATTAGAGTAGCGCCGGCTGGGTATCCCGGCGCTACTTCTTTTATGCTTGAAATTTGTTAATAATTTTGCTATAATAACCGGAGTAATAAAAGGAATTTTATGAAAAAAGCAGTCGTAAAGATTGGCGGCAAGCAGTACGTTGTCGCTGAAAAAGAGACCCTCCGTGTGGACCTCCTCCCGGAAGGAACTAAAGATCTCGCTGTCGATGCTTTACTCGTAATTGATGGTGACAAGACTACCGTTGGTAATCCAACCGTCAAGGGAGTTAAGGTTAAAGCGAAGGTCGTTAACGAGAAAGTAGCTGGCGACAAGATTCGCGTTATCCGCTACCACTCCAAGAAGCGTGTCCATACTGAAACTGGCCACCGTCAGAAATATAGCGAAATCGAGATTGTCTCTATCGCTTAATCTCTACAAAAAACACCTCTTTGAAGAGGTGTTTTTTGTTGTATTCGTTTCTTAAGGAAATTGATTCGGCATGAGGATATGGAAGATGAAGTAGAGCAGTAGCGAGTGAAGGTTGCTCATAAAAATGAAACCGAGAACGATTGCGCCGATGCCAAAGAGTTTGACTTTGTCGTAACTCTGGACGCCGCTGGCGAGATTGTCTGCGACTGCGCGGTGGAATTTGATGATTAAGAGGCCTACGATTACGACGGCAATACCACCGAAAAACCATGCCCAACTAAATGTCCATTGCATGCGCATATTATAGCATATTGAGCAGACTTTCGCGCTTGTGCTATTATTAAATAAGTATGAGTGTGGTAATTGGAATTATTGTTGGCTTATTAATCTTAATGTTGCTCGTAACCGGGCATGAGTTTGGGCATTTTATCGCGGCGCGACGCAATGGCGTTACTGTTGAGGAGTTCGGGATTTGTTTCCCGCCGCGAGCACTTGCTTGGCGCAAGGTGAATGGCAAGTGGCGCCGTCTAAAGAAGTCGGAATGGGATAATCCTCCAGGAGAGGGCTTAATCTTTTCGTTGAACTGGTTGCCGATTGGCGGCTTTTGCCAAATGAAGGGCGAGAGTGATGCGGATAGACGCAAAGGTAGTTTTGGCGCGGCATCTTTCTGGGGGAAGACGAAGATTCTGTTTGCCGGTGTGGCGATGAACTGGTTGATGGCTTTTGTGATTCTAACAATCCTTGCTTGGATTGGTATGCCACATTTTCTAGAGGGGCAGTTTGAGATTCCGGAAGATACGGAAGTAGTCGTAACTACGCCGGTAACGGTTGGTGAGATTGTAGAAGAGAGCCCGGCAGCTAAAGCCGGCTTGCAGAAGGGTGATATAGTGCGCCAAATGCGCTTTCTGGGCTGCAAGGATGGCGCCTGTGATGCGCCAAAGGGCGAACGCGCAATCATAAGCGTTCCGGACGATTTGCTCGCTTTTGACGCGAAATACGCGGGTCAGACGGTATATATGACATATGACCGTGAAGGTAATACAAGCACGACAGAAATAGTATTGAATAGTAGTGACGCAGATTATATTCTTGGTGCCGGGATATCTGGTAATGCGGTTTATCGGAGTAGTTGGAGTGCGCCAATCGTTGGTTTTGGGACGATGGTTCAGATTACTGGCGAGACATTTAAGGGGGTTGGTCAGCTGCTTTGGAATCTTGTCTCTGGCGTAGTTCAACAATTGAACTTCTTTGATCAAGGAGCGCGCGAAAGCGGCGCGCAAGCAGTGAAGGCGGCAGGCGATTCTGTCAGTGGTCCAGTCGGGATTATCGGGGTGCTATTCCCAAATATGATGTCTAGCGGCATAGGCAACTTACTATTCTTTACGGCGCTTATCTCGATTTCGCTCGCATGTATGAACGTGCTTCCAATTCCAGCTCTTGATGGCGGTCGTTGGCTATTGATCTTGATATACAAATTAAGAAAAAAGAAGCTGACGAAAGAGAAGGAAGAAAAGATCGTTAGCAGAGCCTTTATGGTTTTGTTAATTATCGTTGCGGTGGTTACCGTAATAGATATCATGAGGATGATTAGTAATGGCTAAAAAAGAGGCCGTGGGCTTAAAGTCATTAAAAGGGCGCATTTCTGATTTTGTTGCCAAAATGAAGAAGCAATCGCAAAAGAGCAAGGGGTGGCGAGCATTCTTCGTCGCTTTGTTTGGCGTCGGCTTGGCGGCGTGGGTTGGCTTAGTGCTGTTTGCGGTTGAATGGGGGATCTCCTTTCTATTTGTTAAGATGATTCCTGCGGATTTTTTATTGAGCAATGTTGGCAGCGCGGTTTATCAGGTGGTGGTTTATGCGATTGCTTTACTGGCGATTATTTTTATACCTTGGAAGTTAGTGAAGCAAAAGACAACGCGCGAGGAATTAGGTTTGCGCGGTTTGCCGACCTGGACAGATCTGCTACTTGCGCCGATTGGGTTTGTCGTTACAGTCGTATTATCAATGGCATTAACGGCTGTGATGATGGCTTTGTTCCCGAGTATTGATTGGCAGCAAGTTCAGCAAGTTGGCTATGATAGAGGTTCTTTATATAAGATAGGCGACTTCTTGCTGGCATTTAGTTGCTTAGTGGTCTTGGCTCCGATTTGTGAGGAGATAATTTTTCGCGGTTGGCTTTATGGCAAGCTGCGTTTCCGGATGCCGGCAGTACCCGCAATCTTAATTACCTCAGTTTTATTCGGCATCATGCATGGTCAATGGAATGTGGGCGTGACGGTGTTCGCGATGAGCATTGGGATGTGTGTGATGCGCGAGCTGACCGGCACGATTTGGGGTGGCGTTTTGCTCCATATGATTAAAAATGGCATCGCGTTCTATTTCTTGTTTATAATATAGATATGCCGGAGTTGCCAGAAGTAGAAACTATCAAGCGTGGACTTGAGAAGTGTATTGTCGGTCGTCGAATAATGAAGGTTAATATTTTGTGCGATAAAAGTTTTCGCGGTAAACCGGAATTAATTGTGGGGAAGACGATTGTAAATGTTCGCCGACGTGGAAAAGCGCTATTGATTGGGCTAGACGATAAACTGACGATTATGGTACATCTTAGGATGACTGGACAAATGATTCATGACGGTTTAGAGCGTTTCGCGGCGGGGCATCCTGGTAGAGAATTTACAGAGAATATGCCGGGTCGTTTTACGCGGATATATATCGATCTCGACGACGGCTCACATCTCTATTTTAATGATTTGCGCAAGTTTGGTTTTTGGAAAGTAATGGACGAGTTGGACTTAGCAACGGATGAGTTTTTAAATAAACTTGGGCCTGAGCCGTGGGAAATGAAGGCTAATGATTTCTATGTAATGCTTGGGCGGCATAAGAATGCGCCGGTGAAGGCGGTTATTCTCGATCAGCATAATATAGCAGGGGTGGGCAACATTTACGCAGATGAAGGCTGTTTCTATGCGGGGATTTTGCCGTGGCGGAAGTGCGGAGATTTAGGAAAAGAAGATGCAGATAAGCTACTTGAGGGGCTTTGTCGTGTGATGCAAGCGTCAATTGATAGTGGTGGCTCGACGATGAAAGACTATGTTCGAGCGGATGGCACTAAAGGAAATTATCTCGAGAAATTTGCGCAGGTGTTTCGACGAGAGGGATGCGAGTGTCCTCGCTGCGGTGGCGAAATATTAAAAACTCGCACGGCGGGTCGTGGTACGCATTACTGTGGAGGATGTCAGAAATGATACGGATTTTTTATGGCGATAATCGTGTAATGGCGCAGAAGGTTATAAAACAGCAGCTGGGTGACGATTATGAGGTAATAGAATCGGAAAGGCTTCAGCGCGACGATATGCCATCTGTGTTTCTAGGAACGTCACTTTTTGGCGAGACTCGATCAATTCTAATAAAAGATTTATCTGAGAATAAGGAATGTTGGGAGATTTTCCCGGAATATATTGAAGCTTGTCCGCATCATATTGTGATTTGGGAGACAAAATTAGACAAGCGTTCAGCTACGTATAAAACTTTGAGTAAAAATAAATATATTGAGCTCAAAGAATTTAAAATGGCGGAAGATCCGAATAAAAAATTAGTATTCGATATTTTCGATACAGCTTTTCGCGGAGATGGTAAAAAGGCGGTTGAGATGGTTGAAAAAATAGAGGTTACGAATGATCCATATAGTTTTATGGGTCTTATGACGACAATGGCGATAAAAAAGTTGCAATATAATAATTCGCGCGCGGCGGGAGCGATTAAAATTCTTGCGCAAGCCGATCTAGACATGAAGACGACCGGTCTTGAGCCGTGGACGATTGTAAAAGCGGCGCTCTTGAAGATTTCGCGTAAGTAATTGGCGTATAATATAAGCATGAAGATTTTACAGTTGAATGTTTGGACGGGGAGGATGAAGGGCGCACTAACGCGATTCTTAAAAGAGCACGATTACGATATTGTTTGCCTACAAGAAGCAGTCTGGAGCGAGGCGGATGATTTTCTGGGGCATTTTGTAGATACAGTTGAGGATTTGAAGGTGGCGTCTGGGTTGGAATATGATGCGCGTGTTTCGAATTGGGGGATAGATTTAATGGGTGGTAAAGCGACGATGGAACAGGGGAATGTTATTTTGAGTCGTTATCCGATTGAATCTGTCGAAAAGAAACATATTGCCGGTGAGTATAGTGGCAAGATGGAATTTGATAACAAGAATGGAGCAGCCGACGATCAGGGTTATTATGCGCTAAAAGTTAAACTTGTTAATGGTTTGACGGTATTGACGTATCATGGATATTGGATGCCTGATCCATTCGGCAATGAGGAGACGGTGCGCTGCATGCGTGAGACGGCGGATATGATCCGCGATGAAAAAGGCCCGATTTTGATGTGCGGCGATTTGAATATTATCGCAGAATCTCCGGCTATGCGTGAGCTAGACTTCTTGACTGATTTGACAGTAGAGACGGGCACGAAGCAAACTTTAATGAACCTTAAGTTTGTAAAAGATGTTGCCTGTGATCATATCCTGATATCTGACGGGATAAAGTGGTCGAATTTTGAAGTACATAAAGAATTAGTATCAGATCACGCGGCTGTAAGCGTTGAGATTGAAATATAAAAAATATCCTCGAAAGAGGATATTTTTTTGAATGCTTTACTTAAGCGGCGTGAACTTCGACGCGAGTGCGGCGAACGCTCTTGCCGGAGAAGTGGCTCTTCTTGGTCTTTACGAATACAACCTTGCCATCAATAGCGGCATGAATCGTAAAGTTGCGGCTCATGAAAGTGCCAGGGCCAGCGATTTTGGTTGCGCCAGTTTGGCGGACGAGAACTTCGCCGGTTTTGACAGTTTGGCCACCAAAGCGCTTAACGCCGAGGCGTTGGCCAGCATTGTTGTGGATGTTTTTACTGGTACCACCAGCTTTGACATGTGACATACTTTACTTTTTCCTTAATACTATTATTTGACGCGCAACGATCTGGCCCTCTCTATAATACAAGAGGTCGTCATAAGTCGCGTATCGATACTTTGTTAAATTATACCCGAGGTCATCTAATCTGTCAATAATATCGAGGCCGGAATATTTGCCGTTTGGGCGGAGCCAGGCGGGAATAGCAAGTGCTAAAGTTGCGCCCGAGTCAATTTGGTTGCCAATATTCTTAAGAAAACTAGACAGAAGTGCTTCGGCGGATTCTTTTTCGGTGCGGAATTTTATCTCAACTGGTGGCTGCGACATTGGATGGCCGAGATAGATCTCGCTAGCAACAAAATCAGGGGAAGGTTTCCATTGATGAGTAGTAGCGTCGCCTTCTTCGAGCAGTGGTTTTTCGCTGATTTCGGAATAACGTCCAGCGAGCCAAGATAGATTACGCTCAGAATACTTTATCATCTTATCTGACAGATCAGTGCCATAGACTTGGTAACCCATAAGTGAGGCTTCTTGAAGTACGACGCCGGTGCCGCAGAACGGATCGAGAAGGCGACCTTTTTCGGCGCCACCAGTGGCGAGATTAATGAGAATTTGTGCGAGTTTTGGCGGAAGCATGCCGACAAAAGCATCGCGAGCGGGGCGAGCTTGATCGCGTTTGGCGTAAGAAGTAATATTTTGGGTCCCTACAGAAGTGGCGAATTGGTCGCCAAACTTGATGATTTCGATATGATTAAGCTTCTCGCCAAGTTGGTTATGATGGGCGGTAGCAGTGGAGATGGTGGCGGATTTGCCAGGAATAAGGCGGACGTTGCGGCCATGGCGCTTGAGGAGGTTCTTGTATTTAAGGGCGAGTGTCCAGGCGGATTTCTGAGTAGCCTTAGGGGAATAATCACTAACTCCAAGCGTAATTTTACCTTCAGGAAGTTGGCTAAGGTAATCGAGCGGAGATTCGTCGAGGATTTTGGCGACCTTTAGAGCGCCACCGAGGCGATTAATGTCAACGTATTTTGCGGTGACGATAGCGAGAGTTGGCGCAATTTGTTTAACCTTGCTAGACGAAAAAAGTGCCTCTAATTCGGCGAGAGATATTTTTGCTTCGCGACCAAGAACAACAAGATATTGCATACCCTTAAATTATATCGAAAATATGATAAAAATGATATACTTTAATAGTTATGTTAAAGAAGGTTTTAAGTGTTATTACCTTGGTATTAGTGGCGTTTATCGCTTACCAAGCTTTTTCTGGTGAAGTTGAATTAAATGGCGAAATGATGCCGATGTGGGATGCGCTTTGCTATTCGTTTCAGAACTTAAATCCTTGGATTCTTTTATTGTTGGTTCCAGAGCAGATTTTGATGTATTATGCGGCTGGTCAGATTTATTTTGCATTTCTTAAACAGCGCAAGAATTTTAAGATGACACAGGCAAAGCTAACGCGTATTTCACTTGAGATTAACTTTGTGAATCATGCTCTTCCTAGCGGCGGTGCGAGCGGATTGGCCTATCTTATATGGCGCTTGAAAGATTTAGGCATTACGGCCGGTCAGATTAGCTTCGTTCACGTATTGCGCTATGGTATTTGTGCTTTAGCGAATACTATACAGACTTTTATTGCGATTTTGGTCGTATTAATTGCTGGCTGTGTGCTTCCTGGCAAACATTGGACACTTGGCCTTGCAGCATTAGTTGCGTTAGGTATCCAAACGGTTATTTTGGTGGTTTGGTTAATTGTGCGAAAGCAGAAAAATATCGATTGGCTATCGGAGAAGGCAACGAAGTTCGTGAATGGGATTGTGCGCAAAATTACGCGTGGCAAGAAGCGCAAATATCTAAAGGATAATAGCGTTTCGAATTTCTTTGGCGATTTGCGTGGCGATTATCTTGAATTGAAAAAGAATAAGAAGATCCTTTGGAAGCCAGTGATTTGGGGCGCATTTTATTCATTCTTGGAGCTTGCTACCTATTGGGTTGTTGCGTGTTCGCTTGGCCACCCAGAGATTTTGCCGCAGATTATGATTGCTGAAGGCGTAGCTAGTGTAGTCGGTACAGTAATGGTCACGCCTGGTGGTCTTGGTGGCTACGAAGGCGCAATGGTGCTAATTATGGTGGCAACTGGCGTCAATCCTTCGGTTGCGGTGATTACAGTAATTGTCACGCGTATTTGCGTGCTTCTCGGCACGATTGTTAGCGGTTGGGGTTTTTATCAGCAAGCTTTGATGAGTCGTAAAGATAAGTTCAAGGCTGATAAGAATGGAAAATAATCCACAACAAGTATATTCGGTCTCGGATTTTCAAGCGGTCTGCAATCAGATAATGGAGACGGCTTTTACTGGGGTAATTGTTGAGGGCGAGGTATCGAGCTTTAAGATAAATCAAAACAAGTACGTATTCTTTGATCTGAAGGATGATAAGGCGAGTGTGGGATGCTTTATGATGTCCTTTGCATTGAGATTCCCAATTGAAGACGGAATGCGCGTACGCGTGCGGGCGATACCGAAGTTGACGGACTGGGGGAAGTTTTCGTTAACTATCCAGGCGATTGCGCCGGTAGGCGAGGGTAGTATAAAGAAGTCTCTCGAGATGCTAAAAAAGAAGCTGACAGCTGAAGGTCTTTTTGATAAGGCAAAAAAACGTCCGCTCCCAGATAATATCCAGAAGATTGGCGTTATTTCGAGCACACAGGCGGCAGGCTATGCGGATTTTTGTAAGATTTTAAATGAACGTTGGGGTGGTTTGACGGTTTTGACTGCGCATACCCAAGTGCAGGGTGTAGTAGCTGCGGATCAGATTATTCGTGCGTTGAATTATTTTAATGAGCATGGCGAAGTGGACGTGATTGCGGTGATTCGTGGAGGTGGCTCAGCGGATGATTTGATGGTTTTTAATGACGAGACCTTAGTGCGCGCGATTGCGGCATCGAAGATTCCGGTAATTACGGGTATTGGCCATGAAGTTGATGAGAGCTTGTGCGATTTAGCGGCGGACGTGATAGCATCGACGCCATCGAATGCAGCACAAATGCTAACACATGACCGTCGCGAGATTGCTGCAAATATTCGAGCGGACGTAAAACGAATAAATAATTTGCTCAATACGAAAATTGATGAAATAACAGGGGTGAATCGTACGGAAATAATGCGCGTTGGGCAGGAAATTGCACGTAAAATAGAGCTATTTAAGCAAGATGTGCTCGCGCAATGCAAAATATTAGAGCAATTAAATCCTGAGCGCGTATTAGAGCGAGGCTATGCCTTAGTACGCGGTGACGTCGTGGTTGGCTCCGAGATTGACATAACGACGAAGCGACAAGAAATAAAAGCAAAAGTAACAAAAGTAGAGGAGAGATAAAATGGCAAAAAATATTAGTGAGAAGATTGATGATCTAAAGAATGGCGTCGAATGGTTCTATTCGGATGAATTTAAGCTTGAGGAGGCAAGCGAAAAATACAAAGATATGACTACGCTTGCAAAAGAGATTGAGAAAGATTTGGAGAATTTAAAAAACGATATAAAGGTAATTGAGGAGGATTTTAGCAAATAATTGTTGCGTAAAAGCATAAGCTAAAATATAATTGGATTATGGATCAGAATAATATGGGTGGCTTTGCACCGATGCCTGGTGCAGCAGCAAACAATACGATGCCAAGTATGGGTGCGCCAATGATGCCCGGAACAGCTCCTCAGCAGCCGATGCCTGGTGTACAACCGGCAGCGCAGCCAGCCGCCGCAACGGCAGGCAAAAAAGATACAACGTTAATGGAGACTATCATCTTGGTGGTCGTTTGCGTTATTGCAGCAGCGGCAATTGTATTCGCAGTCATCTTCTTTATGCAGTTTAATGAGTTGAAGTCCAACTACGACTCTGAAGTAGCAATGAAAGAGGCGAATGCGCGCGATGCGCAGGCGCAGGAAGATATTGCTAAGTTCGAAGAGGATAGCAAGCAGCCATTCGAAAAGCTCACTGGTCCGAGCGATTACGGTTCAATTAGCTTTGAGTATCCGAAGAACTGGAGTGTCTATATTGAGAGCGATGGCTCAAATAACAGTGACTACAAGGTATACTTTAGCCCTACGCATGTTTCTTCTATAACGAACAAAGAATCGCGCTACGCACTTCGCTTTACGATTTTGAATCAGCAGATTAATAATGTACAGCGTCAGTATGACGCACTGGTCGATAAAGGCCTAGTGACTTCAAGCGTATTTAATGCTGATAATAATAATATTACTGGGACAAAGTATATCGGTTCGATTAGTAACGACATGCAGGGCATTGTAGTTATCTTTAAGGTAAACGATAAGACGGTAATATTGCAGACCGATGTTCAATCAGTCTATGAGAATGATTTTAATACTTTGCTAACGAAGTTGCGCCGTAATTCCTAGTTAAATTTTTCAAAATCCCTACGCTTTATTCCGTAGGGATTTTTGTTGTAGAATAAAGGCATGGAGAGTGAGGTATTTAGCGCTAATTCTGGTGCGATGGTGGTGGCGCATGAGCTAAAGGCACCGCTTAGTTTAATGCGGCAGCTCGCTCTATCTTTGGAGTTTGAAAAGGATTTGACTGGAGTGCGCGAGGTTGGCCAGCAGATTGTGGCGACGAGCGAACGGGCGATTAGGCAGGTGAATGATTTAACGAAGATTGCTCGACTTGACGATGCGTTATTTGAGATGGAGCCGGTAAATCCGCGTGTAATTTGCGATGAAGTAACGGCTGAACTTTGGCGTTTGTTTGAATTTAATCGACGTGAATTACGCATTGATTATCGAAATAAAAGGCGTTTGGCGGTGGCGAATCCGCAACTGCTGCATTCGGTTGTTTATAATTTTTGCCTGAATGCGATGAACTACGGCGGAGAAGAGTTGCCGAGCGAGGTCTCGGTATATGACCGTGGTTCTAAGATTAGAATAGAGGTACGCGACTATGGTCCGGCAATTCCGACGAAGATTTGGCGCGAGATAAAGAGTGGCTTCGTGAAGCAGCCGGTGGCGACACCAATGCGTCCGGGATCATCTGGGCTTGGGCTATACATCGCTTCGCGCTTTGCTAATTACATGCGGAGTGATTTTGGTTTGATTCGTCATAAAGACGGCACAAGTTTCTATATTGATCTGCCGATAAGTGGACAGTTGAGCTTCTTATGATATTCGTAATTGAAGATGATAGGGGATGGGAGAGCTATTATCGTCGAATCCTAGGCGATAGCGCGGAATATTTTCATGACGGCGTGGCGGCGATTGCGGAGATGGATTTCGATGAACCGCCGGCTCTAGTGATTCTCGATGTGCTTTTGACTGGTCCGACGGGATTTGCTGTTTTGAATGAGATGCGTAGCTATCCGGAATTAATGAATGTTCCGGTTGCGATTGTAAGTAGTGTGAATTTGGCGGATGATATTGCCGAAAAATACGGAGTGGTGGCAGTTTTTGATAAGGGATCGATGAAGCCGGCTGAATTATTGGAGGTGATTGAGCGTTATGCGTGATTTGAAGACGAAGGCGATTGTGTTGAAGCGGACGGATTACGGTGAGGCGGATCGGATTCTACAATTATTAACTCCTGAAGGGAAGAAATCGGTGATGGCGAAAGGAGTACGTCGCGAAAAATCGAAATTGGCTGGGGGGATTGAGCTATTCTCGGTATCAGAGGTAGTAATCCATGAAGGAAAAGGCGAATTAGGCATTCTGACTTCGGCAAAACTTCTAGAGCATTATGATGCTTTTGTGGGAGATTTAGAGCTATTAGAGCTGGGCGGAAGGCTAATGCGCGATGCTTCGCGGCGTGCTGAGCAAGTGGATTCGCCGGAATTCTTTAATATTCTGCGACAAAGCCTCCAGGCGGCACAAAAACATGCTCCAGAAGGCTCTGAGACGCGCTGGAAGGAACTTTTGGCTGCTTGGGCGAGTATGAATATGTTGGCTGCCGCAGGCGAGGAAATAAACCTAAAATACGACGTTTCAGGCGAGAAGCTGAACTCGGAAAATCGCTACATGTGGGACATAGAAAACGTCGCGCTTGCACCGCACGAAATGGGGCGCGTGACGGCGGATCATATTAAGATGATGCGCGTGATGGCGTCGACGCCACTAGAGGTTGCGATGAAGGTTTCTGGCTATGGCGAACTGATGGATGAGATTAGTTACATAGCCAGATGCGCTGAGAAGGCAACTAGTCTATAATAGACTCATGAGTGAAAAAGATTTAGCAAAAGAGGTTGCGGCGATTAAGGCGCGCAATAAAAGAGTTGAGACCGATAAGGCTTGGGAGACAAGCTGGACACGCAGAATTTGTATCATGGTATTGACTTACATTGTGGTCGTAATATATTCATTTACGATTTCGAAGGTTCAGAATGTTTGGTTGAGCTCGCTCGTGCCGGTAATAGGCTTTACGCTTTCGACTCTCTCGCTTGGCTTAGTGCGCAAGCTTTGGGAAAAGCGTCGTTAGGTGGTAAAATATAAGTATTATGGCAGTAAAAATGGAAGATATTGTTAGTCTATGTAAGCGCCGAGGTTTTATCTGGCAAGGTTCTGATGTCTATGGTGGCATGGCGGGGACCTGGGATTTTGGCCCGCTTGGCGTAGCTTTGAAACGAAAGATTATGGATGCCTGGTGGGATTACTGGGTTGACAGCCGCGAGGATATGTTTGGCGTCGATGCGGCGATTATTATGAATCCGCGTACTTGGGTGGCTTCTGGTCATACGGCGACTTTTGCCGATCCATTAGTTGAATGTGGCGCTTGTCATGGTCGTTTTCGCGCAGACAAGATTGCTGATGGTATTACTGAGAGCGTGACGACTGAGGAATTTAAGGCGCTCAACGTAAAGTGTCCAACTTGTGGCAAGATCGAGTGGGGTGATATCCGCAAATTCAATATGATGTTCCAGACGCATGTTGGCCCAGTTGACGATGATTCTTCGATTGCTTATCTTCGTCCAGAGACGGCACAGGGTATTTTTACGAATTACAAGAATATTGTCGATACGATTTATCCAGATCTTCCATTTGGTCTCGCTCAGCAAGGTAAGGCATTCCGTAACGAGATTTCGCCACGCGATTTCATCTTGCGCGATCGCGAATGTTCGCAGATGGAAATTGAATACTTTGTTGCGCCAGATACTTGGGAAGAGAATTTCGAGAAGTTACTTAAGCAGCAGCATGAGTTTTTGACTGATGTAATGGGGCTCGATGCGAGCAAGATTCACGATTTGGAAGTCGAAGAGGCAGATCGTGCACATTACTCGAAGCGCACTGTTGATATTATGTTCGATTATCCGAACGGTCAAGAAGAGTTGATGGGTTTGGCTTATCGTACTGATTTTGACCTTCAAAATATTCAACGCGAGAGCGGAAAGAATATGGAATATATTGTTAAGGGCGGTAGTGATCGTTTTGTCCCCCATGTGATTGAACCGTCAATTGGCGTAGAGCGTTTATTATTGGCAGTATTGTCTTGCGCTTATCGCCAAGAAGAGAAGCGCATTGTGTTGGCGCTTCCAGAGAATTTGGCGCCATATCGTTTCTGCGTATCGCCGTTGCTTAAGAATAAGCCAGAACTTGTAAAGATGGCACGTGAAGTTTATGAAATGCTTCGCAAGAAGTATAAGAATGTAACTTGGGATGATTCCGGAAATATCGGTAAGCGCTATCTCAAGCAGGATGAAATTGGTACACCAAAGTGTGTAGTGATTGATTTTGATTCGCTTGAAGACGGCACTGTAACAGTACGCGATCGCGATACGACCGAACAGATTCGCGTGAAGCCAGAAGAGCTTTAATAAAAAATCCGCCACTATAGGCGGATTTTTGTTGGATAAAAATGCTTGCGGTTTTAATAACGCTTTTGCTAAAATGAAAACATGGATGGTGGAGGTGTGGAGAACCAGAACCATGACAGTGGAGAAGTGCCAGTAGCCCAAAATGGGATAGATTTTGGTACTGTAGCTGACCCTTCTTTGTCGACAGAGCGAGAGGTTTCAGATGAGGACCTCGGTTTTTCGTCCGAAGATATAGCGAAACGCGAGAAGACAGAGTATTTTACGAATGTTAAGGGTGCCGAGAAGATAAAAAGGCAGGAAGAGCGCAAGCGTGAGGCGGAAGAAAAAGAGCGCTTAAAGAAATTAAAGAAGCTTGAAGCGGAAGACATTATAGCGCAAAAGCAATTTGAGGCAAAGGAGCAGGATGATAGAGCCGAAAAACGCATCATTCTTGACCAAAAGCTTGAGAAGCAAAAAGCAGAATTTGCGGCTTTTAATAATAGAGTTTTGAATTTCTTTTTCAGAAAAGAACATCGTTGGATTACGATCGGTGTTGCTGTGGCACTTATTGGAATTGCTGTGACTTTAATTATTTATGCGCCGATTCGACGCGAAGAAGTGAGCTATGTGACTGATTATACGAGCTTTTGGGATACAGATATCAAGCGAAATCCGTATTATAAGGCAATCGTGAATAACATAAACAATCTGAGCGATGAGGGTAAAGATAGTGAAGCTCGATCTTATATTGAAGATTTATTAAAGAAAAATGAAGGACATCAAGAGAATAGATGCTCGCTTTTGATCATTTATGAGCAATATTTGATGGCGAATGATAAATATGGCGAGGCGCTAGCGAAGGCCGAGGAAGCGGAGTCGATTGCAACTACAGCTTCTCAGAAAGATGCGCTATATAATAATCTTTCTTATATCTGGTCTATGCTTGGAAACGACGAGAAGGCAGAAGAGTATGAGGCAAAAAGAGTAGAGAATTATAAAGACGTAAAAGAAGAAGAAAATAAAGTGTTTAAGGATGATGGCCGTGCGGAGTATTAAAATTAGGAGGAGTGTTTTAGTAGCAATAATATGTATTGCGGTTTGTTTGGTGTCTTATTTTAATTATAGAGACGCGCATGGTTATTCTTGGTCTGGCACCGGTAGCTCTGGCACTGGAGGAGGTGGTGGCTCTGGAGGTGGTAGCTGTACTCAAAGTGATTACGATGATGATGAAGTTCCGAACATTGCTTGTACTGGCGTTAGCTGGATATATTACAAATTCGAGGGTACTCCATATAGTGGCAGTGGCGATGGCACATTCTCTGTATTCCAACCAGAAATTAGTAATAAGGAATTTAAAATCCCAGCTGGCTGTTCTGTTGCTGGCGGTTTTTGGCATTTTGGTACAGATATACAATGGAATATCAATGGAGACAGGGAATATACAAGTAACTTAATCAAGAATTATAGCGATAGCTCTAAGCTTTCGACTAGTAATGGAAAATATGGACATGCGGCCACGTGGACATGGGTGGTTAGTAGTTGGGATGAGAAGATAATTAACTGGAACAAGGATAATTCGCGTTTATATCATTATGTGAAAATTGATGGTGCAAATGGTTGGTTTAAAGCTACTCGTTATGCTAAGAATCTAGATCAAGTAGTGAAGGCTTATAATAATGCGACGGGCTCAAAAGTTACAAATGATTCTTTTCCAAGCGATTTGTATGCGTTTTGCGCTGGAGATGAAGAGGACCCTTATATAAATACTGTTGATACGACCTCTAGAATGCGCGTCACTGGTAGCGGTCTTGATACTGGTTGGAATGAATCTGGCAAAGATTCGGTTACCAAAGATAGTAATGTTGTTAGGATCGTTCATGGTTCGAGTGTCTCGGTAGAAACGAAACATAAAGGTTTTCGCTCGCCGGCCACCAGCAAGGACAAGATTGATTTTGAAGTTTCGGTCGGAAAGACAATGAAGCAGGGAGATAATCTTACTACTACGGTAACGCAAAAAGGAAATGGCAATAATTTTAGCAGCACTTGGAAATTCGAAAAGAATAGCTCAGAGAAAGAGTGGGCTGCAACTAATACGAGGAGTATTAGTTTTAATCCTGGCGCTAAAAAATGGGCGTGCGAGGGTATTGTCCATAAAGAGAAAGTTAATAGTAAAGGTCAGGCTTCTGGCGATAACGAAAAGTCTGGTTACTGCGAGTCAATAAAACGCCCGGCCGCGTATTTTGATGGCAGTTATACGTATAACATTACTCAGAAATTAACATCTGGTGCGACGACGCAGCCTACGATAGCCTCGGGCAAAAACAAGGCGGTCGTTACGCTCGCGGATGATTCTACGTCGTTTACAATTAGTTTCCTTAATCAGGTTCAACGAAAAGATACCAGCTCTGAAGGCACGGCTGGCGAAACGGTCCCGACAAAGTATAAAACATATGTAAAATCTCATTCCGACTACGCCGGTGGTGACTGGCAGATAGTTGGTGGCGGAAGTACAAATGAGACTCAGTCCGAGCTAACGAATGCTTTGGAAGATTCAGCGGTCGTAGGCGATACTGCCGGTACTAAACAAACAGTATTGAATTATACATTTACGGATGTTCCGATAAAATATGGCGAGACAATTACATATTGTAATAATCTATATTATAAGCATGAAGTTAAGGGCGATCCTGCTAATTTAGGTGATCCAAATAACGGCGGCTCTTACTGTATTGAAGTGTATCGTCCAGAGAAAAAATGTGCTCTAGACACGAGCAATAATGGTTGGTACTACAGTATTAATCATGGTCAAAATATTGGTCGTATTGGCGCAAGAAATGTGACGAAAGGACAAACGGGCTTTACGTGGACGCCGACCGATAAAAATAACAATAACTGGCCAAGCGTTTCGCTAATGAATGACGTTTGGGCAAAGCCTGGCGACGATATTCAGTTCAAGTATGAGATGTGCGCGGGTGCGTTTTATGTGCTACAAGAGAATGGCATTAAGGACCGCGGTACGCACTATGGTGCTGAGGGCTACTTAACCACGGAGACTGATAGCAGTCGCGGAAATGGAAAATACTACGGCACTACTACTGATGGTTATCTGTTTAAGAAGAGCATTCCAGTTCCGTCTAATGGGGATTTTGCTAATCAATACAAGAACCCTACAAGCTTCTATAGCAATAGTTATGTTCCATTGGCGCGTTGGACGACCAAACAAGACGGCCAGACTCTGATGCCAGGTAATGGTTTTCTTGGCCATAAGCCGAGCGGCGCAGCCGATTATTCTGGTCAGGCTGAGGCTTCGTTTACGTCCCCGGATAGTGGCGCTGGTAGCGTCTATGGCTGTAGTCATACTGGTGGTACGGTGACTCATAATAATAGCTACTACCAAGTGAATGGTAAGGCTAGCGGTTGTCATACTGATATGGGCGCGTCTGTCTTTGACACTGGCGGCGTAATTAAGCAACAGTTGTTCTGGAACAACTATGAAATTACTGGCGTCAATTATGATACCAATCCGCGCACTGCGATCAGTACTAATCATAATCCGGAAGCTCGTTATGCTACGGCTTATGTGAAGGTTCCATATAACTATGTCCTCGCTCCTTATGTCGAGAATAAGAATAGTACTGATGCAAATAAGGTGGTTTATCTCGGAGAGAAATACAAGATGCAGCCAGGCGTTGGCGTCATGGGGCGCAAGAACGATTACGTCAATGGTGATACTGCCTACGCTACTATTACTAAGACGACTCATGTGTCTGTTAGTACATATTATATCCATGGTGGGACTAGACACTACTTGAACAATATTAATGGCGCAAGTTATACGGTGGATAAGCGTTTTAATTCTACGGGAAATTTGAATAATTCGAATGAGAATTCTTCATTAATCAATATAACTATTCCGGACGATGGCACTATCTCTGTCGGAGATAAAGTATGTACGGAAATATCCGTCTGGCCGGCTGATTCGCATGATGACCCGAACGCCACTGTTGTTCATGGCGCTTCTCAAGGTGCTGTAGCACTCCTCAATAATATTGGCCTGGAAGAGGGCAGTAGATATGGCGCAAGCAACTCTCGTTCTACGACTTCTTGTTCGCAAGTGGCAAAGCGCCCAACTATGAGTGTCGAGTCGTCGAACGCCTACAGTTCTGCTGGATATGAAATAAATAACTATACAAAGGTGTTCGCGAATGGTGGCCCTGCCTTTAGGTTCTCTAGTTGGTCGGAATATGGCGTATTTGGTAAGGTCGTTAAAAAGGACCAGCATCTCGTGTCCGGCGCTACTACTGCCTATAAAACAAATGTTGCTTACGGTACTCAAGCCGAAAATATTACGCGCGCTAATAATGACACGAATAACACAGCTACTACGAGCAACTCTTCGACCTGTGTCTTTAGAACGCAGACCTTTGCTAACACTAACTGCACGGAGAATAATGGGCATGATATTGGCGGCGATTCTGTTGCGCAATTCCGTCAAAAGATGGTTGATCGCTACGGCAATATTGGCAATGGCGCAACAAGCGGCACAGTTACCTTTGGCGGCACTCCTTATAAGAAGGTCGTCCTTAATACTTCTAATCTAGGTAGCCATATTAGTAATGAGACTGGCCCAATCGCTATTCGTGCGAACGCTGGCGAAAATCTCTATATTGGCGAGGAGGGTATTCCTACGGAAATCCCGCTTGGCGTAGAATATGACCGTACAATTGTCTATAACGCTTCGGGTCAGACTGTCGTAATTGATGGCAATATTGACTATAACCGCAGGAGTGGCAATACGAACACTAATCTCGATAATATTGTAGGCGTAGTTATTATCGCTAAAAATGTCTATATCACTAACAAGCCAACCTATATTGATGCAACGATTATTGCTGACGAGGTAGTGAATACTTGTAGATATAATGGTAATAGTACTGCTATTAATGGTGTTGGTAATCTTAGCGCGTCTGTCTGTAATCAGCCACTCGTCTTTGATGCGCCAGTTATCACTAAGAAACTAGTTCTCAACCGTACTGCGGGCGCAGGAAATGGTAATTATTCAATTCAGCGTGCCGAAATCTTTAATCTCAGTATGGCGAACTACCTCTGGGGATACAATCAGATGTCTCGTTATAGCCAGGCCATTACGACCTACTCGCGCGAGCTCCCGTCAAGATATTAAATAAATCCGCATTTGCGGATTTATTTTTTTGTCTTTTTGTTCGCTGGCTTTTGAGCTGGTTTTGATTTGGCGCTTGGGTCCTGAGAAACGGCGAAGTTCGGTAAAATTGTATGGAGCTGCGAGAGAAGTTTGTGGCGCGCATGTTTCGTGCCAACTTTATCGAGCCAACCTGGATTTGGCTGAGAATTTTTAGCGGTAATAATTTCGACAATATCGCCACTTTGGAGTTTAGTATTAAGCTGAACCATCTTGCCATTAATCTTAGCGCCAGTACAAGCGGCGCCGATTTCGCTATGAAGACGGTAGGCAAAGTCTAGCGGCATAGAGCCTTTTGGCAGGTCGATAATGTCACCTTTTGGTGTGTAGACGAAGATTTTGTCGGCAAAAAGCGTGAGACGTAGTTTCTTTGTATCGACTTTTTCGCCCGAGGCGAGCTTAGTAGCGGTCTCTTGGAGCTCTTTGATCCAGAGAAGATGGCTTGGTAGGCGACTGACGCGTCCTTCAGTATATGCCGAAGTAAGCTTCTGCTCGTTGTAATAGAAGGTAGCGGCAAGACCGCGTTCGGCATAGTCATGCATTTCCTTAGTGCGAATCTGAAATTCGACGACTTGTTCGTCTTTTGTGATGACGGTGGTATGGATAGATTGGTAGCCGTTTTGCTTTGGCATAGCAATGTAATCTTTGATACGGCCGTCCATTGGCATGAATAGAGAATGAATGAGCCCGAGCACGAGATAACAGGTGGTTACGTCTTCGACGATGAAGCGGAGCGCGATGAGATCATAAATCCGATCGATGTTTTGATCGTACTTAGCGAGCTTTTTATGTAGGGAATAGATAGATTTAACGCGGCCATCGCAGGTATACTTGATATGTTCCTTTTTGAGGAGATCTTCGACGGCATGCTGGGCGTTTTTGAGTTTTTTGTCGGCACGTTTGAGTTTGTCTTCGGTGAGCTTTTTGAGCTCTTCGTAGCGTTTGGGGTCAAGATAGCGGAAGCTAGTCTCTTCGATCTCGACGCGGACGCGCCCCATCTGGAGACGGTCGGCGAGTGGCGCAAATACATCAAGTGATTCGCGAGCGATCTTTTGTTGTTTGTCTGGCGGAAGCGCACTAAGAGTGCGAAGGTTATGGAGACGATCGGCGAGCTTAATGATTAGGACGCGGATATCTTGGCCAGTAGCGATTAGAAGCTTGAGGAGGTTGTCTGAGGTTTCGGGGAGATATTCGTCGAGGTTTTTCATGTCGCTACGAGCTTTGCTAAGCTTCGTGACGCCATTAACAAGGAAGGCGACGTTTTTACCGAATTCGTCCTCGATATCTTTTAGCGTGAGCTCGGTATCTTCGACGGTATCGTGAAGTACGCCGGCAACGACGGAATCTTCATCCATGTTCCACTCTTCGAGGATTTTCATGACGGCGAGCGGATGGATAATATAAGGCTCCCCAGTTTTGCGCAGCTGACCTTCATGCGCCTTGGTGGCGACTTTGATAGCCTTCTGAATGCGGGGAGATTTGCTCATAAGATAATTATAGCATGAGGGAAGGATTGGCTGCTGATGGTATAGTAAAAATAACATAAGCATGATCAGGAAGCGAAAAAATGCAAAAAGTAAAAGATTACTTCACTATTTGGAATACTGGCGTAAGTTTTATCTATGGTATTCTCGGTGTTATTTATAGTTATGCAATCATCGAGACGGTAGAGACTTACAATAAGTATAAAGAGTATTATTCTATGTCCTCGGAATCGATTTGGACTCCAGGAATGGTGCTGACGATAATATTTTCGATTGTATTTTTGGCGACAGGTGTATTGAATCTTATTCATACACGCAAATACTTCCGTAATGATAATCCTAGATCTCCGCTTGGTTATACGGCTCTAGGCATGCTAATTGTTTCTACTGGTTATTTCTTAGTGAGAATTATTATAGGTTTTATTGAATATGCGTCAGCATTGAATGGTAGCGGGGGATATACGAATAGTTTTAATATCCCATTGTTTTTAATGGATATGGAAAGCTGGCTCACCTGGGTGTTCCTGGCGATGATTTTGTTCAATTTTGTTTCGGCAACATTATCGCTTATTTGGCTTATTAAGAATAGAGACAGTGAGGGTGAAAGCATTGTAGTACCGCCGCTCGGTGCTCCGGTTATTGCGCCGACGCCTGCTTCGCCTGTATCGCCAATTGCGCCAAGCGAGCCTAGTGTTGCGCCAGCAGTAGATAACACGCCGAGTCAAGGCGATCCATTAGCTAATAATACGGTTAATAGTGACGCGATATATCCAAACCCGTTCGCGCCAAAAGAATAATCTATAGAGTTAGTTCAACCTTTTTATCAGAGGCTTTGTATTCTTCGCATTTTACGCCACAGCGACGAAACATCATTTTTGCGGCAATGGTGTTTTCAGCGTCGGCATATTTATCGTCGGCATAGACGATGCGTTTGATTCCGGATTGAATGACGGCTTTTGCGCATTCATTGCATGGGAAGAGAGTGACATAAAGAGTACAACCTTCCAGTTTAGCGACAGAGTTTAGGATGGCGTTGAGCTCGGCATGGCAGACGTAGGCATATTTGGTTTCAAGAAAACTACCTTCGCGCTCCCAAGGCATTTCTTCGTCTTTGACGCCGCTTGGCATGCCGTTATAACCAGTAGCGACGATTCTATGGTCGTCGTTAACGATGCAGGCGCCAACTTGCGTGTTTGGGTCTTTGCTGCGCTGTGCGGAAAGAAGGGCAATCCCCATAAAATATTCGTCCCACCGGATATAATCTGTACGCATCTAAATAACTCCTATCTTTAAGAAAAGTATAGCATAAAAAATCGCCCTCTTATGTAAGGGGGCGAAAAGAACGGCTGCGTCTTAGTAGATATGTAGCTTTTCGCTATCAAAGTGCGCATTGGTAGGAGGGGTGATATAACAAGGCTCCTCCTCATAAAAATCGCCGTTACCTATATCGACTTGCTCTAGCATTTTGTCACTTTCGCGGTTAATGCGGTCGATGGCCTCGCATAAATCTTTGCAAATATCTTTGCGTATTGATTTGTTGTCTGGAATCTCGTAAGGTAGATTATCGATTAAAATCGAACTACCTCCTTCAGGCTCCTCGATTACGTCGCTGCACATCATTGCATTGTGAATATAGTCAGCTAAGATGCTAATATCCTCGAAATAGGATTGGTCGTTGTCTGGATGAATCATTTCTTTTCCCATAAGCTTCATCCTCCTTTTTCAGTATTCATTACATCGGGTGTTCCTGCCCCCTGTAACTGCGTAATATTATACGTATTTTTGCAACAAAAGTCAATATTGGTTATTTTTGGCAGTAAGGCGGTTCGTGCGATGAGCATGAGAGATAATTTATTATGCTAAAATGAAAATATGAGGATTTTTTCTTGGAATGTAAACGGCTTACGAGCAGTGCTTAGCAAAGGTGCCTTACAGTCTTTTATCGAGAAATATGAGCCAGATATCTTGTGTCTACAAGAGACGAAGGCGAAACAGGGACAGGCCGAAGTGGATTTGCCGGAATATGAAGAAATATGGAATTCGGCAGAGCGTGCCGGCTACTCTGGAACGGCGATATTTACGAAAATAAAGCCACTTTCGGTGCGTTTTGGCTTTTATCCTGAGCAAGAAGAAATGTCGGGCTGGGAAGATGCTTTCGGTGATGCGAGAACAGAAGGCCGCGTTTTGACGGCAGAATTTGAGGATTTTTATCTAGTAAACGTATATGTTCCAAATGAAAAAGATGACTTAGGTCGCATGAATTGGCGCGCAGAGGTGTGGGATAAGGCGTTATTGGCTTATACGAAAGAGCTTGATAGAGATAAGCCGGTGTTGATATGCGGCGATTTTAATGTGGCGCACGAAGAGATTGATCTAGCGCGTCCAGCTCAAAACGAAGGGCACGCTGGTTTTACTCAGTCCGGTCGACAGGGGATGACGAATTATTTGAATAATGGCTTTATTGATACTTGGCGAATCATGCATCCAGATGAGCAAAAATACAGTTGGTGGTCCTATCGTGGTGGCGCGAGAATGCGTAATGTTGGTTGGCGGATTGATTATTTTCTTGCGAGCGAACGCCTACGCGAACAGATTAAGGAAACAGATATTTTGAATGAAGTAATGGGGTCGGACCATTGTCCGATTATGGTGGAATTATAATGGCAGAGAACTTAGATTACTGGCATCGGCAGAGTATAAAAAAGTTGTTCAATGTTGATTTGCTACCTCCAGAACAGAGGCGGTTCGCCGGTAAGGTGCTGATTATTGGGGGAAATAAGGCGGCGTTTTTTGCGGTGGCGAGTGGGCTAGAAGCAGCGAAGCGTTTTGGTGCTGGCGAGGTTAGGGCGTTATTACCAGATGTATTACGTAATCAGGTTCCTAGTACGCCAGAGATTTATTTTGCGGAATCGGAGAAGTCTGGTGGTTTTGGTAGGGCGGCGCTTGTCGAAATGTTGCGACAGGCAGAGTGGTCCGATGCGATTATTTTAATCGGTGACAGTGGCAAGAATGCGGAAACTTCGGTCGTATTTACTGAGTTTATGGACAAATGCCAGAAGCCAATTTTTGTTACGCGCGATGCGATTGAGGCTGTGACTCCGTCGGCAATGGATTGGGCGATGCGTGATTATGAGACGGGATTGTTGCTAACTTTACCCCAGTTACAAAAGATGCTTCGGACAATGTATTATCCGAAGGTTATTACGCTTTCGATGCCAACAAATCAGCTCGTTGAAACGCTCCATAAGTTTACTCTTAGCTACTCGCTTAGCGTTGCAACTTATCATAATGGGCTGATTGTTATAGCTCAAAACGGCGAGGTTGTAACTCAAGAGATAAGTGAAACGGGCTGGACGCCTATCTCGCTCTGGACGGGAGTTTTACTTACGCAAGCGGTTGTGGCGCGAATTTGGAATACGGAAACACCATTCTATAAAGTTTTGGCAGCAAAAATATAGAGAAGAAAAAGGCTATTTTTTGCTATGTCATTCGATGTCGTTTCGGCATGATTTGCATTTGCCGACGGTTCCGATGATTCGATTGACTTTGCCGCAACTCGAGCACTTAACGACATGCGGGGTGGTTTGATCGGTTTGTTGTTTTGCCGGGTTGTCATGTGTCATCGTGCTAGTTTTGCTAGATTTTTTATTATCTTCGGATGCGGCGCGGCTGAGGAGACTGATGGCGGATGATGCGCGGCCAATAACATTGCGAAGGAGCTGACTAAGCAACAAGAGGATGATACTCATTATCGCTACGAAGCGACCAAAGGTAGTGATTTTTGAATAGAGCTCGTGTGCGCGGAAATCGATGAAAGGTTGAATTATCGATATCTGTTCACCGAAGTTATTTTGGAGGAGTTCATAGGCGCGCGGTAAGAGGCAGGCGCAGGCAATAATGAGAAGAACGGCTGGTACGCGATAATAGCGATAATTGCCGTAGATAAAATAGCGACTGATAGTTAAAATAACGCCGAGTGGCGGGACAAAATAGAGAGTAACGAGTAAAACTGGCAAACTACAGATGAGTTTTGGCCAAGAAATATGAAAGGAGAAATTTTGTATACTCATGAAACCATTATAGCTTATTTTGATGTTTTGAAATGGTATAATAGGGGAAGATAAGTTGAGGAATACATATAAATGAAGCAGAAAAAGGTCGGGATTATTGTCGTTACTTTTAACCGTAAGAAATTATTAAAAGAGTGTCTGCAATCCTTACTAAAACAAACGTATAAAAATTTTGAAATACTTTTAATCGACAATGCTAGTACAGATGGGACGCATGAATATGTCGAGGAGCTGATTGACGGGAAGGTTGTGCAGTATTTCAATACTGGTGCTAATCTTGGTGGTGCGGGTGGTTTTAATTATGGTGTGCGTGAGGCGATGAAGCACGATTACGATTATGTTTGGCTAATGGATGATGATTCGATAGCCGATGACCCGAAGGCGCTTGAGATTCTCGTTGATAGAGCGGCTTATCTTAAAGATGATTTCTCGTTTCTAGCTGGAGTTGTAAAATGGACAGATGGCAATCTCTGCGTAATGAACATTCCGAAACTAGATGAGCGTGGTTGGCATGACAAGATTTCTCTCTATAAAGAAGGCCTAGTGCCGATTGAGTCTTCGACCTTTGTTTCTTTCTTTGCAAATATGAAGATTGTGAAGAAGGCTGGCCTCCCAATTAAGGAATTCTTTATTTATGGTGATGACTGGGAATATTCGCTTCGACTTCGCAAGTATGCGCAACCATATATGGTAACGGATTCGGTAATGACGCATAAGATGGGCGTAAATGTGAATGCGAGTATCGTCGATTGTCCGCCTGAAAGAATTGGGCGTTGCTATTACGACTATCGCAACCAAGCATACGTTATTCGTAAATATGGCGAAAAGAAAGACAAAGTGAAACGCAAGTATCTGTATTTTGCTTTTGTCTGGAATATTTTGCGTCGCGCAAACGGTAAACGCCTTAAGCGTCTATATACGCTCAATAAGGGATATTTTGCCGGAATGTTCTTCCGTCCGAAGATCGAAAAGAAATAAAAAATGACCCTTCGGGGGTCGTTTTTTTATTGGTGCGCGAGGAGGGGCACTCACTTTCGCTAGTGCGAAAGTTACGTCTCGGGGCGTCGCCTCGGAAAAATCGAAATACAAGTATTTCTTTTTTCGCTCGGCTCCTACCTCGTTTGCACCCTACGGGTTCTGCGCCCCTCCTCGAATTATGCATCAAAAAATGGCCTAAAGGCCATATTTTGCGCATGGTGCGCGAGGAGGGACTTGAACCCTCACGACATTGCTGTCACAAGATTTTGAGTCTAGCGTGTCTACCAATTCCACCACTCGCGCATATTGAAAAAGAACAATATTAGTTTAGCATAAAATCTCCCCTTATGCTAGAATAAGAGAAATGGATAATAAAAATGGTGGGCAGTCTAGTATTCGTCCCGGCGTTAGCGCTTGGGATGATGCAGCGGCAAAAAACGCCAAACGTAAGAAGAAAGTAGCGACGAAAGTATTATCTTCTGCTCAAAGACAGCAGAGGACGGTCGCAAACATTGCGCGCCAAAAAGTCCTAGATGCCTACAAGAGACAGTCTCAGAATTATCGCGAGCCAGCGAAGCAACAGACTTCCGCAATGCCTCAAGTGAGGGCAGAAGATTGGCGGAAGTATCATTCGGCATGGCAAGATTATTACCAGAAGTATTATGGCGAATATTATGGCAGAGCAGCAAAGGAATATGTTGCACGAGAGCGTTTGAAATATGAGCGCGATTTAGCGGATCGCGATTTGAAGGCTGCGGAATCGGAACGTAGCGTAATTGCATCTACGGCGGAGAAGATCCAGCAAGATGAAGAAAAAACGACAAAAAATGCCGCTGACGAATTTAAGTCTAAGATTCAGAAAAAAGTCGCTAAGCGCGCAAAGAAAATGCGAAAGTCGCGTCACTTTATTCCACTTACGATTGGCTTATCTATTCTAGTTTTAGGATTACTGTTCCAGTATAACCAGGTGATTATTGCGAACGCAGTAGCGTTTATGTCGCCTGGCGGCTCTGAAGTGAACGACATAACCGCCATCGATCCGACGGTATCGGCGAGTGTTCACGAGAATCCGACTTTAATGATTCCGAAGTTGAATGTTGAAGTGCCGGTAGTATTTGGCGCGAAAAATGATGTGAAGTCGATGGCGGCGGCGATGACTAACGGTGTTGCGCACTTTGCAGTGCCTGGCGCTCAGGCCAAGCCTGGAGAGATTGGTAATTTCGTTATCTCTGGTCACTCGGCTGGAAATGTCTACGAAACGTCAGACTATAAGTTTATCTTTTCAGGATTGACGCGTATGGGTGCGGGCGATTTGATCTACATGGACTATAATTCGCAACGCTATACGTATCGAGTAACTGGTACGCGCACGGTTGATCCGTCTGATGTTGGCGCTTTGCGTGCGATTGCTTCCGATAATAGTGGTAAGCCTATGATTACACTTATTACCTGTACGCCTCTCGGCACGTCTAAATATCGCTTATTAGTATACGGCGAGCAAATTCATCCAAGCTATGAAGGCGCTCCTGTGGAGGACCAGCCTGAGGAGGTAGAGGAGAGTACTGGTGAAATGCCAAAGAATGACGATTCTCCTTTAGAACAGTTCTGGAAATGGTTAACTGGTCAAAGCTAGGGTAATTATTATTGAGAGCATAAAAATAACTCCTCTGTGAATCAGAGGAGTTATTGGCATATTCTGCTTAAGGCTATATTTCGAGTTTCTGGCGCTTTAGTATATATTTAAGGTTCTTTTCCGTGTTCGTGGTTGGATCGGCGTCAGAAGGGCTGTCAGTGCCTTCTGTGACCGATTCTGTTTCGGTCATATCAAAATAGTAAAGGTAGCGGTTGTTTTCACTGATTACGGCAGGGAATGGATTACTAACATTAGGGACTATTTCGCGACGGTTATCGCCGTCAAAATCACGTGTGACGATAGCGTTATCTATGTTTTGCCAGAGAAGATAATCGTCGAGCCAGGTGATATTAGTGAGCTTTGAAGCGATTTTGATAGAATAATTATCTTTCGTTTCAAGGTCATAGCTAAACATATTCTCGTCGCCGGCAAGAATTAGGATGCGTTGATTGGCATTGACGCTAGCGAGCTGCGGCGTAAATCCTAATCTATGATTAAGGCGCTCCTTAAGAGATGAGGCTTTGTCTTTTTCGTAGCTTGGATATTTGCCGCTAATAATAACAAGCTGCTCATCGACGCTATAGGCGAGCCATTCTTCGCTCCAATAAGTTCCCATCGTTAGACGGAATACGGTTTCGTCGTTAATGTTACTAAGGTCGGCAACGGTAGTGTATCCTTGCTCACCCTCTTTAAACACATTAAGACGATACTCCTTGACGGGTTCATTTTTGTCGTTGGTCTTTTCTTCGTAATTAATGAATGAAGCAACGTTCTTGTTATGAGCGATTTTAAGAATATTTGATGCGATGGAGCCAGATATTGTTAGATTGTCGACGTCGATAATGCGAAGATTACCGTTTTCTAGAACCCAAAGCTTACTTGCGGAATCATTTGCGATTAAAATACTCTCAAAATCAAGATTAAATTTTTGGGTGAGGTTAACACTGCGATCTGGGTGATTGAGATTAATAATATGCCAGCTGCTCTTGTCGTCGGTGGTTAATTTTGCAATTACCTTAGAGTTGTCGTCATTCCAAGAGATGATAGAGAAAGTGCTATTTTGGCCTAGTTTATTTTTGCCGTTTAAGCATTCTTTTAGTGATAGGTCATTGCCGTGCGGCTGGTCGGCTTGAATGTCGATATATTTGAGGGTTGAGCTGTCTTTTTCGAGGGCGAGGAGATGTTTGCGGTCGGCGGAAAAGCTAGCGAATTGAAGGTTGTCAAAATTCAATACCTCATTACTTTCGAAGTGCTTAGGAAAGAGGCGAACCCATTCAACTCTCGTAAGGAGACCGGCATCGATTTTGAGGTCTTTTTCCCAAGCATCATAGCCGGATTTCGAGATGCGGATTTTATGCTTGCCGGCACTGAGCATTTTACTAAATTCAGTACGGCTAATCTGGTTGTTGCCGTCGATTTCTACATTGGCGCCAGATGGATGGGACACGATTTGCGCTAGGCCAGCCTGTTCTAGGCCACCAGATTCATTAAAGGTGAAGCCCATGGCGATAAGCATTAAAACAAAAACAATCGCAACTACAGAAATGCTCATGAAAATATTAGTAGCGATAACGCGAATATTGCGAATCTTCTTTGCTTTTGCACGATCCATATATTAAGTATATTATATCACGTAAAATGCTAATGCTTAAAAGATTGAACAAATATTTTAAAATGCTATTGATTTATCTATGCTTATGTTTTAAGATAACATTAGCAGAATTAAGTGAGGTAGTATGGACGAGGTCAAAGTCAGAGTTTCGAAATCAGCGGGCGCAAAGAGCGCAGGCTCGGTTAATAGACGTCGTTTACAGAGCTCGACTACCCTTAATCGTCGCTTCGTGAAGAAGCCTACTCCTGCACCTAGAATTAAGGCTTCGGCAGGTGCTGCATCTCGTACGCTAAAGAATCAGACTAATAAGAAAATTTTGATTTCAAAAGGTCAGCTCGTAAAGCTCCAGCCTACTCAGCAAGCTGAGAAGAAAATCGAAGTTGCGCAGGAGACTGAAAAAGTTGTTCAGCAGGCAGAAAAACAATTATCCACGCAAAAAGCGCAGGAAGAAAAGTTTGTTTCGCGTGCTTCGACTAGCGCTTTTTCGTTGAAAGATTTGGCTACAGTGCAGGCTGATTTTGCAAGAGATGAGCAGATTGCGCCGGCGCAGGACACTCGCGTTGCAAAGGTCGCTAAGGCTCGCATGGTAGCACGTAAGGCGGCGGCACCGCAGCAGATGTCGGCACGCGAGCTAAAAGATCAGGCAATTCAGCGCGCGTTACAGAAAGTTTCTGCGATGAGCGAAGAAGAACAGCAGCAAGAGAAGGCGCAAAAGCAGCATTTCTGGCAGCGTAAGAAATTTGTCGCTGCAGCTTCGATGGCTGTCGTTTCGTTAGTGTTACTTGGTTATTTAGTGAGCGTTAATTTGCCGGATATTTCTGTTCGTGTTGCAGCCATGCATAGCGGAATCGAGAAGGCGTATCCTAGCTATGTTCCAGCATCTTATCGCCTAGACGGTCTAGTAAAAGAAGAGAATGGTCGTATTACGATGGCTTTCAAAAATGACCGCGACCAAAAGTTTACGCTGATGGAAGAGAAGTCTTCTTGGGATTCAGAAGCAGTGCTAATGAACTACGTCGAAAAGAATTGGGGTGCGAGCTATTCAATTGCGAAAGGTCAAGGTTTGACGATTTATGTGTCTGATTCGAATGCGGCTTGGGTGAATGGAGGCGTATTCTATATAATTCAAGACGATTCTGGTTCACTTAGCTCTAGTGATCTACATGATATTGCAGTTAGTCTTTAATAATCGAAGCCTCAGTTAGTCTGAGGCTTTTTGTTGTGGTAAAATAAATATAAGAATTGTGGAGGTATTATGATTGATTTTAGTTGCGATTATAAGAAGTATATTTCGACTGAAGAATTGGAGGAACGAGTAAGCCAGACGCGACAGTATATGGCTCGCATTGAGCAAGATGATTTTGGTGGCTGGTTGGATTTACCAGTTAAGTATGACAAAGATGAGTTTGCGCGAATTAAGGCGGCCGCTGAGCAGATTCAAAGCGATTCTGATTATCTTATATGTATTGGGATTGGCGGTAGCTATCTTGGCCATCGTGCAGTTATCGAGGCGCTTGGCGGCGAGCGCGGCCGAACGAAGATTCTCTATGCCGGCAATTCGCTTAGTGCGCGTGGCCTAGAACAGGTTATTCGTCAGATTGGTGACGCAGATTTCTCAATTAATGTGATTTCGAAGTCTGGTACGACGACGGAGCCGGCTGTTGCTTTCCGTACTTTTAAGAAACTCTTAATTGAGAAATATGGTGAAGAGAAAGCAGCAAAGCGCATCTATGCAACGACGGATGCTAACAAGGGTGCATTGCATGACGAGGCAGTTGCCAAAGGATATGCAACTTTTGTAGTTCCTGATAATATTGGCGGTCGTTATTCGGTTTTGACGGCAGTTGGCTTATTAGCGATTGCTGCGGCAGGCATTAGTATTGATAAGTTAATGGATGGCGCCGAGGAAGAGCGGGCGGCGACGATTTCTGATGGTGGTAAGGCGGCAGAGTATGCAGTATTGCGTAACGTAATGCTTGAAAAAGATTACAATATCGAAGTTTTGGCAAACTTTGAGCCGAACTTTATGTACTTTAATGAATGGTGGAAGCAATTATTTGGCGAGAGTGAGGGGAAAGAAAGCAAAGGACTTTTCCCAGCGAGCGTCGTCTATTCAACCGATCTCCATTCAATGGGGCAATATCTACAGGAAGGACGACGTGCCTTGTTTGAGACTTTCGTTGAGGTGACTGATAGCTATTCTGGCGCAAAAGTACCTGTTTCGGAAGAGAATTTAGATGGGCTTAAATACCTAGAAGGTCGTGAATTGGATGAAATTTGCAAGATTGCAAACCAGGCTACGCGCGAGGCGCATGAGGCTGGCGGTGTTCCAATTATGCGCGTGATTATGCCGGCGCTAGACGAGCGCGCGATGGGCGGATTAATCTATTTCTTTGAGCTTGCTTGTGCGCTCAGTGCGTTTACGCTTGGCGTAAATCCATTCAATCAGCCAGGTGTTGAGGCTTATAAGACGCGCATGTTTGAATTATTAGGTAAACCGGGGTACGATAGATAGTAATGTTTTGGAATTTTGTAAAAATCTTTCTTATTTCAATGGTGCCGCTGATTGAGCTCCGTGGCGCAATTCCGGTGTCGCAGATTTGGGGAATGCCGATTATCCCTTCGTATATTGTTTGTATTGTCGGTAATATGTTGCCAGTACCATTTATTTATCTATTTGCAGCAAAGTTTCTTGAGTGGGGCAAAGATAAGAAGGTAATTGGCAAGTTTTGCTCTTGGTGTTTAAAGAAAGGGCATCGTGCGGGTAAAAAATTATCGGCAAAGGCGGGCGAAAAAGGCGCATTTATTGCTTTGATGCTATTTGTAGGGATTCCAATTCCAGGTACAGGCGCTTGGACGGGAACGCTTGCGGCAAGCTTCTTGGGCTTTGGCCTCAAAAAGTCTGCAATTGCCGTGATGATTGGAGTATTGCTTGCTGGAATTATTATGATGTCAGCAAGCGCTCTAGGTGTTGCATTATTATGACGACAAAAAAGATAAAGAATAATGTAAAGGGTAGGGCAAATAAGGCTTCCGCGAAGGCTACTTTGGCGATTGTAACAATTATTACTCAGACCGTGATTATTCTCTTGCTAGTAGCGGCATTAACGATGCCGAGGACTTGTGCAGAGAAGAATGAAGTAGCAGAAAATGTGCGTGGTGCGTTACAAGCTAATAAGAAGACTACGGTTCAGAAACATTATGGCAAAGCACTGGATGGCGACCATGTGATGGGCAAGCAAGGATCGAAAGCCACGGTCGTAATGTATGTTGATATGCAATGTCCGGCATGTGCGCAGATGATGCCTTATTATCGGAGAGTGTTTGAAAAATATAAAGACAAAGCAGAATTTATTATTCGCTATTTCGTAATCGAAGGTCATGACTATGCTCGCTCAGCCGCAATCGCAGTTGAGGCTGCCGCCGCGCAAGGTTATTATTGGGAAATGTTGAATAAAACTTTCGAAAATCGTGGCGATTGGGCATATGTGAATAGCGAAGAACGTTTAACTCAGCGCTTGACCGAAGTGTTTGAAGAAGCAACAAACGGAAAGGGCGATAAAGAGCGTTTCGTGAAAGATCTGAGCAATGAGAATCTTGCGAAAAAAGTAGATAACGACCATAGTACAGGACGTAAAGATAACATAAATGCAACGCCGACAATTATTGTTGATAGCGCAGATATAGAATTCTCGGAAAGCGAGCTTAGTGTAGAAGAGCTGATGGCTCAAAGGATTGAAAAAGCCTTAGAATAATTGCGTCCATATAGTACTATAGAAGTATGGATGGACAAAAGGAAGTGTCGGTGCTAGCCGCCGGTAGTAAGAAGAGCAATACAAATACTAAAGAGACGAAAAAAACAAAAGAGAAGACCGGTCGTTCGACTGGATTGATTGCTACCCTGATAATTTTAGGCGCTGTCATTATTGTGTTGGCGGTAGTGCTAGTTGTTGTTTTGATTAGCATTAATAACAGTACAAATTCGGGCGACGAAGATAAATCAGGTTCGGCTCAAGTCGAAAAGAAAGACGATAAAAAGGATGATAAAGATGACGACAAGAAAGGTACTTCGTCGGACAATTCTGGTATCGAAAAAGGCGGCTCGAGCAATGGCTATATAGGCGACCATGTTCGCGGCAAGCGTGAAGCAAAGGTGCTTGTTATCGAATATGCTGATTTGCAATGTCCTGGATGCGCGCAGATGATGCCAATCATGGATTCGATATATAAAGAATATAGCGGCAAAGTGGCATTCGTATATCGTCACTATACAATTCCTGGTCATAAAAATGCGCGTTCAGCAGCAATCGCAGTTGAAGCAGCCGGAAAGCAGGATTATTTTTGGGAGATGCTCACGGAGATGTTTGATCGTCGTACTGGCTGGATAATGGAAGATGACGACGACAAATTGACGAATGTTTATGTCGAAATCTTCAAGGAAGCCACGAATAACAAGGGTAACGTGACGCAGTTCAAGAAGGATCTTAAAGATGATAATCTTGCAACGAAAGTCGATCATGATAAGACTCTTGGTATAAAAGATAAAGTATCTGCAACCCCAACGATTATCGTGAATGGCGAGGAAGTTGATTTCTATGGCTCTACGAATACGAAAAAGGCAATTGAAGATGCTATAGACAAGGCATTGGAAGGTAAAAGTTCAGCGAAAGACGATGACGACGACGATGATTGGAATTGGGATGATGATGACGATGAAGATGATGATGACGACGATGATGATGATTGGAGTTGGTAATAAGTATTAAAAATAGCCTCCATTATGGAGGCTATTTTTTGTCGGTAAAACCTTAGCGAGAGAATGGATTACTGAGACCGAGAGTCGAGTTTGCTTCGGCAATACGCATGAGCTCGTTATACTTAGCGATGCGTTCAGTACGGCTGAGGGAGCCGGTCTTGATTTGGCCAGTGCCAAGTCCGACGGCGAGATGGGAAATTGAGGTGTCTTCGGTTTCGCCAGAACGGTGCGACATTACGCAGTTATAGCCGTTTTTCTTGGCTAGTAATACGGCATCGATTGTTTCGGTGAGGGAACCAATTTGATTTGGCTTAATTAGGATAGCGTTGCCTGCGCCCATGTCGATCCCCTTGCGGAGAAGTTTTGCGTTAGTAACGAATAGGTCATCGCCAACGAGTTGAATTTTCTTTCCGAAGCGCTCGGTAAGCATTTTCCAGCCATCCCAATCGTTTTCGCCGAGACCGTCTTCAATAGAAACGACTGGATAGTTGTCGATGATCCACTGGTACCAGTTTGCGAGATCCTCGCTAGATTTCCAGTCGCCATTTGTCTTGAGTTCATAGTGGTCGTTTGCAGCGAATTCGGAGCTAGCGACGTCCATGGCAATACAGATGTCGTCGCCGACGCGATAGCCAGCAGCCTCAATAGCATTCTTAATTAATTCGAGCGGTTCATTGTTGCCATCGCGAACGCTTGGAGCGTAGCCGCCTTCATCGCCAACGGTCGTAGCGTAGCCGCGATCCTTGAGGATTTTAGCCAGAGTATGGAATACTTCTGAGCCGATACGGACTGCTTCAGAAATACTCGTTGCGCTAACAGGGATAATCATATACTCCTGGAAGTCGGTAGACCAGCCAGCGTGTGCGCCGCCATTCATGATGTTCATCATTGGCATCGGTAGACACATCTCGTCAGTAGTGCCAGCTAATTCTGCAACATATTCATAAAAGCGGAGATTCTTAGCGTGGGCGACTGCTTTTGCTGTCGCGAGAGAAACGGCAAGAATAGCATTTGCGCCGAGTTTGGACTTGTTGGCCGTTCCGTCAAGATCGAGCATGAGTTGATCGATTGCGCGCTGATCAGATGCGTCGTTTCCAATTAAGACGTCGGCGATTTTATTGTTTACATTCCAGACGGCTTTGAGGACGCCTTTTCCGCCGTAACGTTCTTTATCTTCGTCGCGTAGCTCGAGTGCTTCGCCGGCGCCAGTCGATGCCCCAGATGGAACTGCAGCGCGGCCTGCATGGCCACTTTCTAGGATAACGTCTGCCTCAACGGTTGGGTTGCCACGCGAATCGAGGATTTGGCGCGCATGGATATATTTTATTGTCGTGTTTTTATTCTGCATACTGATGCTTTTCTCCCTTAATATGTCACTATAATTCTTATGTATATAATATCACGGATTAGGGCGCGATTTTGCAAAAAATAAAGAGTTTATGCTAATATTGAATTAATTAGTGTAAAGGAGGGCAATTTTAATGGCTACCAAAAAGCAGCCAGTGACCAAGAAGACGACTGCGAAGTCTTCAAAGTCAACCAAGAAAGGCGTATCGTCTCGTTCAAAAACGGTCGTTCGAGCGCTATATCGCGAAAAATATCCAGAGAACCATCGTATTACGGGCAAATTTAAATTCTTCTATGTATTGTTTGCTTGTACGACGATTTTCTTTGCTGCATTGACGGTATGGCTATTTTGTTTCGCGAGCGATACATTGAATAAATATGAGTCGATCGAATCTTGCGTGCGTGCTCATACGAAGTGTAATGTCCGCTTCGATGAGGGAAAATACACTGCTGAAGGAGAAGAATAATGAGCGATGACGAAAAGCCAGTAGTGCCAGAGGAAGATAGAAAGGTCGATGAAGACGATGAGAATCGTCTGGAGGGAACGATTAGCTCTGGTGACCTAGATTCTGATTTTACAAGTATGAATGACGAGACTAAAGAGAGTTCGGAGGAGGAGAAAAAAGAAGATACTCCAGAGGAGGGGCAAGAGCCTGAAGCGCCAGCTGAGGAAGAAATACCAGAAGAGCAAGAACAAAAAGAAGACGAAAAAACAGAAGACAACAATAATAACGAGAAAGGCGAAGAACAAATGGAAGAAGAAAACCCAACTCCTATTCTAGGTTCCGCTAAGAGCGAAGAACCGGTAGAGACTCCAGTTGAGGCTGAGGCTGCTCCTGCGGCTGAAGCTGTAATTCCAGAACCAAAGAAAAAATCTAAAAAAGGTCTAATCATTACGTTAATTATCGTTGCGTTAGTCCTAATTGGCGGCGGCGTTGGCTTTGCGATTTGGGCAATGATTTATGAATCTCCAGAAGTGGCATTGCGCGACGCTTTTGCTGATGTATGGAAGGAAGATAACGTAAAGATTGACGGTAGCCTAGCGGTTAAAAGTAACGGTTCGGATGTAAAACTCGACATCGAAGGTGCTAGATCCGGTAAGAATATTAGCGGTAGTGGTACGTTCGAGGTCACATATGGCGGACAGGAAATAAAGGTAAAATATTCTGCTTCATACATCGATAAAGGTAATCTATATTTTAAGCTTGATGGGCTAAAAGATTTGGTTGATTCTTTGAACCTCGATGAGACTATGGCTTCGGGTTCCGATTTCTCCGATATACTTTCTTCGATTCTCGGAAGTGTCGTAGAGAAAGTCGACGGCAGCTGGTATAAGATTGAAGCCGACGATATAAAGGAATATAACAGCGGTGCTGGTTGTGTCCTCGAGAACCTTGGTAGCCTATTTGAGCAAGATTCGATGGATGCGATTGCTAACAGTTACAAAGATCATTCGTTCATTGAGCTCGATAAAGATGCGAAGGTCGAAGAATCGGATGGCGCAAAATATTACACAATTAAGATTAATAAAAAAGAAGGTGTCGAGTTCGTAAAGAACGCAAAGTCCAGCTCTCTTGAATCACTCAGAAAATGTATTGATGCAGACAATGCAAAAGCTTCTGAGAGCGATGATAATGGGACGACTGTCGTGAAGGTAGGTGTTACTCCTTGGTCGCACAAGCTTATTGGCGTAAAAATTAAAGGCGATAATAGCTCTTCGCTCGATTTAAAGATTAAATATGACAAGGTTGATATCTCAGAGCCTTCTGGCGCAAAGAGTATCGAACAGCTGATGGAAGACGTTCAGGAAGCTATTTCTGGCGCAATGACTGCCATTATTAAGCAGACCTGCGAAGCAGTTTATGGCGATTATGGCGAAGCCTATGTTCAGGCATGTATCGAATCTGCAAGTGAATCGATGGGTGAACAATTTGATATTAATAGCTTGCTTGAACAATTTGGGATTGGCGCAAGCAGCAAGCTTGAGGATTGTACCGATAGCGACGAAACTGATTGTTAAACAATATAAAAACAAGTGTTATCTAAATCCGCCTAGGGCAATCCGGGCGGATTTTTGTAGTAGAATAATAGTATGACGCCTAAGCTTAAAGAAAAGCTCAAAGAACTCCCGAAAGAGCCGGGGGTGTATTTTCATAAGAATCGCGATGGCGAAGTGATTTATGTTGGGAAAGCGGCGATTTTGAGAAATCGGGTGCGCCAGTATTTTCAGTCTCCCGAGCGCAAAGATGCGAAGACGCGGGCTTTAGTTGCGGAAATCGATGATACGGATTGGATGGTTGTCGATACGGAGATGGATGCTTTGTTTCTTGAAAGCGAGATGATAAAGCGCTATATGCCAAAATGGAATATTTTGTTGCGCGACGATAAATCCGTAAGCTATGTGCGTATAGATATGAAGTCTGAGGTTCCATGCGTAACGCTAACGCGTAATCCTGAAGATGACGGAGCGGAATATTTTGGCCCATATTATGGCAAGACGGCAATTACGCGCGCGCTTAGAATTCTTAGAAAGATTTTTCCATATTACGATCGCCCATACACTGGCCGTAAGACTTTGAATACGGATTTAGGTTTGACGCCGGGAATAGAGATTGGAAAGATGTCTGCACGTGATTATAAACGCAATTTGCGTCGCCTAATCAGCTATTTGAAGGGGAATCGAAAGCGTCTTGTTCGTGATATTGAAAAACAAATGTATGATGCGGCCGCGAAAGGGGAATACGAAAAAGCAGCCGAGTATCGAAATCAGTTCTTTGGTTTGAAAGGATTGGGTACGAAAATTGTTTTTTCCGATAAGGAATTCCTCGATATTTCTAGCGACAGGGCTTTAGGGGATTTGCAGGAATTGCTGAATTTACAGAAACCGCCTGTTCGGGTTGAGGGTTATGATATTAGCCATCAATCTGGAACAAATGTGGTCGGATCGATGGTTTGTTTTATTAATGGTGCAGCCGATAGAACGAAGTATCGTCGCTTTAAGTTGCGCAAGCAGCAAAACAACGATACCGAGAGCATGAATGAAGTCCTAACGCGCCGGTTGCACCATTTAGACGATTGGGGAAGACCGGATTTAATCGTGTTAGATGGCTCAATTGGGCAATTGTCTGCAGTGCGAGAAGTGTGTGCTGCGGCGGGCGTGTCAGTGATTGGCCGAGACAAGAGCGGAGACCATAGCAGAAACGCAAGAGTGCGAATTGTGATTCCTGAGGGAAGTGAAGATTATCGAATGATAGAGTTGGCGCCCGACAGCCATATTGCGAAATTAATTGCGCGAATTGATGATGAGAGCCATCGTTTCGCAATACAGTATCATACTTTATTAAAACGCCGAGATGCGCTAAAATAAGCTTATGGTAAGGAGGCAATTTCTTAGTTTTATTTTGCGTTGGTTTGTATCCAGCGTAGCGATGTACGTCTGTATTAACTTTTTTGCGACTTTTTCAGAGGGATCAGAAGAGATGCGTACGTCGTTTTGGCTATATGTATCTGCTGGTCTGATTTTTTCAGTGATTAATACGGTCGTGAAACCGATTGCGACGATATTTGCATTGCCTTTTATCTTTATTACTTTAGGTTTATTTACGATTTTGGTGAATGCGGCGATGGTTGGTTTGACAATTTGGCTAATGCCAGACGTTTCGATGACTTTTTGGGGAGCCATAGAGAGCTGTCTATTGATCTCCCTAATAAATTACCTTGTCAATTTAGCTATGCCTGATGTAAAATAGTCTTATGGAAATAGGTGCTATTTGTAATATCGTAACTGGCGTTTCTGCCGTTTTATTAATTTTGTTGATTCTATTGCAGCAGCGTGGCGCTAGCCTCGGTGCCGGTTTTGGCGCGAGCGGTGAGCTCTTTACTGAGCGTCGTGGGCTAGAGAAATCGATGTTCAATACGACAGTGGTAATTGCTTTCATCTTTGCATTGTCGATTCTAACAACATTAATCGTAGGATAAATGCGTAAAAAATCAAAAAAGAGTGGGCGTAGTCGTTTTAGCCGTAAAAATATAACTACGGTTTATCATGAATCTGCCGATAAGGTAGGTAAGCATTTTTCTGATAATTTTATTTCAAGAATAAAAAACATTCACGAAGTGCGTTTATGGGTGATTGAATGGATACTGCTGGTTTTGGCGGTATTTTTGTTCTCGATCGTGCAGATAATTTGGTATAGCGATTCTTATAAGACTGAGGCATTTATTAATGGTGGAGATTTTTCCGAGGCTGTGCTCGGTGATGTAAACTCAATGAATCCTCTATACGCTGCTACAAACTCAGAAAAAACACTTGGTCGTCTGATGTTCGCAAACTTGGTATCTCCGGATGCTTCTGGTCATAGCAAGGCGGAGCTTGCAAAGTCGGTAAAGATGGATGATAGTGGACAAGTGTGGACTGTGACTTTAAAGGATAATATTTTCTGGTCTGATGGTGAGCCAATTAGCGCTGACGATATTATCTATACGACGGACTTAATTCGTAATCCGGCCGCAAAAACGACGATTTCGGCTGATTTCTCAAGTGTTTCTACGAAGAAGATTGACGACAAGACAGTTGAATATAAGCTTCCGTCGACATATATAGACTTTATGGATACGCTCGAATTCCCATTGGTCCCTTATCATATTTTGAAGGATGTTAGTCCGGCATTAGTCTATGAGCACGATTTTTCAACTAATCCAGTTGTTTCTGGTCCGTTTAAGTTAAATGCTGTTCAACTTACTGGCTCAACTAGCTCGAATACGAAGACGATTTACTTGAGTAGAAATATAAAATACTTTTTATCTGATACGAAGTTGGATACTTTTACTCTGAAAGTTTATAAGGATCAAAATGCGATTATTGAGGCATTGAATTCTTCTGACGTAACGGCGACGGCAGAGCTCGGCGAGGAAGCGAAGGATAAGTTATTCAAGAATATTTCTTCGCGCGAGAGCCTACTAAACGGCGGTGCATTCGCGTTTATTAATACGAAGAGTGATAACTTAAAGAATCAAAATATTCGCAAAGCGATTCGTTATGGCGTTAATATGGATAAAGTCAGGGAAGGAATCGATGATAGCAGAAAGCTCGATTACCCAATTTTAAGTAATCAGGAAGAGCTAGATTACCCAGCAATTGAAACGCAGACGGAGGATGTCGTAAAGGAATTAGTTTCGAAGGCGGGGTATCAGTATAATGATGCGGGTAAAATTGTTGATAAGGATAATGTCCCGGTTGTATTAAATGCGGCTGTACTAAAGAAAGATTTATTAACTCGTACGGCCGAGAAGTTTACAGAAGAACTAAAGAGGCTTGGTTTTGAAGTAACGCTTAATATTTATGACGAAACTCAAACGACAGCAGATTTCTTCTCGGCTATTATTAGACCGCGCGATTACGATATATTGTTCTATGAATTAGATTTAGGCGTGAGTGCGGATCCGTTTGTGTACTATAGCTCGACGCAGGCGACGACTGGTGGTTGGAACTTCAGTAACTATACTAATGGTTTGGTCGATGATGCGTTATTGTCGGCTCATACTACGACAAATCTAGCGATTAGAAAGGCAAAGTATGAGAACTTCTTAAAACATTGGCTAAACGATGTTCCGGCTATTGGGTTATATCGTTCAAGCCTAGAATACTATTATAGCGAGGGTGTAAATATATATTCAGAGAATCGCCATCTTACTGATGCTTTTGATCGGTTTGGCGATGTGCGTTATTGGGCTACCAGAAAAACAATGGCAAACATAACGCCATAGGATTAGCGTTTTACAAATAGTGAGAAGTGTGATAAGATACATATATCTGCGCCCGTGGTGGAATTGGTAGACACGCTAGCTTGAGGTGCTAGTGGCTATTCAAACGGCTGTGCTAGTTCGAGTCTAGTCGGGCGCACCAAGAATAAAAAGAAGACCCAAGGGGTCTTATTTTTATTCTTAATAGGCCTCAATTCTATTCAATTCCTTGCTTAATACGTGACTTCATCTGTTCTCGTGTTAAGTGTTTATTTTGAATTCTTTTGTAATCTATTAACTCAAAAACCGGAGCCCTAAAGCTCCGGTTTAAAAGATTAGAGTTTAGGGGGAGCGATATTTGTATTCATTTCTCGTATTATGCGTTGTGCCTCCATGAAAAACTCGTCATCTTTGAACGGGATATATCTTTCCGCAAACCAGATATCTAAGGGTGTTTTTGCACCATTTTTGATAAGTTCCTGGATATCATCATTCTCGTCCACCTTCGCGGAATGTTCCATAATCCAATCCAGGTCATAAAAGCAATTAGAGTCATTGTAGCGTTTCATTGTCTTCATCGCATCAAACTTGTCGATATAAAACGCGAATTTTGCGTCTGGCGTTTTCTCCTCCGGGTGCTCCTCATGGTCATCAAACTCCATAAGCAAGTCATATACTTCCTGTTCATAAGGCAATCCTTCAAGCAGCTTTTTCCAAGCCTCATGCTCCTGTTCGTGCTTTTCTTCGTGATGTTTCTTGTCAACTAGCGGAACGTCTCCGATTATTGATTCTCCAATCTCGTGCCAAATTAACATGCTATTTACTCTAGCCAAATTAATCTTGTCTCGATCTGGATAAAGCGGATAGAGCGCATTTGCAAGAATCAGGCAGCTCTGGCAGTGCTCGTATACGCTCTCCAATCGGTCGGAGCTTACGCGCCAAACCAGCCAACCGCTACGAATTCGAGTTTTTAGATCGTCTAGAATACAAGTTAGCTTCAAAACACTTCTTAATGCCTCGACGTCAAATAATTTCTTCTCCATCTCTTAACTCCTCCTATTAATGAACTAGTACAGCGTAAAGGCCGTCATTGACCATTTTTATTCTATTTTTGCAAAAAAGCAAGCTCAAGCTTTAAGCTGTAGCTAAAAAGACTCTGTAATTCTAAGCGGTGTTTGTTTTTGCGTTTTTGCGTTGCGGAACATGTAATTGTGCTATTATACCACTCATGGACTGGGGGCTTATGTTCAGGATCTTTTCAATTGGACAGGAGGTGCCTATGGATAAATTTCTGAGCGATATCGGGGGTGATTTGATAGTCATTCCATTAAGTAAATTTGTGTTGGCGGGGCGCGGCGATGATTTCTTTATGCAATTTAATAAATTGCCCGATGAGCGCAACTATGGTGCGCTTGCAATAAAGGATATTTGTAAGGATGACGATTACGATAGGGCGTCGAAGGCTATTGCGGAACAAAATAAAGAGGTAGCTATAGCGTGCATCGAAGATCCAGAAAGTGCGTCGCCTTATATGTTTGCGAAGCGTCTGAAATATGGCGAAAAACAATACTTTTTCCCAATAATATTTAATGCTACATTGGTAGAATATGCGGAAGATGGCGAGTATTATGGTTTTGGCGAGGAGAGTTACAATCTTCGCTTAGGAGACGAGCTTGATCCGGAGCGAAAATGTATAATGCGCATAATGTATGCTCCGGGTGAGCGTATTGAATGGAACGAGCAGGATAAAGAGAAAATCTTCTCATTTTTATGATACTTGGGGTTGTCGCTTCCAGTCCGATTTTTCTAAAGACCGAGGACGAAATTCCTCGGCTTTTTTATATCTTTTTGCGCTTATGTTATGTTATAATTTTCTTAAAATAAGTGTGAGGTGTGATGAAAAATATTTGGACCAAGGTTGGTGCCGTGGCGCTAGCTGGCGTAGTAGTTTGTAATGCGTTCATTCCATTTGCGACTGCGACAGACGCTGATCCAACTCAATTAGGCAATGCCGCAACGGTAGATACCGAAAATATTGCTGAAGTAGCAGAGTTCTTTACGGTAGAGAGCAATACGTTAGATTTTGGTCGTGTTGTCGAGCTAGACCGAAGTTATACGAAGCAAATTGAGATTCATAATAACACTAATAAGGATGTTGTTATTGATGCGACTGTCGAGAAATACGCAAGTGTTCCTGAAGATAGCGCTTTATTATCGGATTGGCTTGCTTTTGTCGGTGGGGTATCACACTTTAGCGTTGCAGCTGGACAGACTCGTAGTCTAGGCGTGCGCGCCTTTACGCCAGCTGATGCAAAATCGGGTTCGCAATATGCATCAGTTATTTTGACGGATTCCGAAGGGCATAAGGAGACCGTAACCGCTAAGCTCGATGTTGCTGGCGATGATTTGAAATACGCTAGCGAAGTGGTGGATGCTTGGATAGATCCAGTTCGCATCGACGAGGGCCTAAATGCGCGCGTAGGTGTAAAAAATACGGGGACGGCCGGTTTTACCTCGACTTATCAGATAAAGATGAAGAATTTCTTCGGCGGCGACGATTGGAAAGTATTAAAAGAATACAACGAAGAAGTATATCCTGGTGGCCAAGTGAATTTCTCGGCTAATGATAATCTTGGTTTTGGCGTATTTTCGATTGAACAGCGCGTGACATTTGTGAATAGTGAAGGGCGAATGATTGAATCTCTCCTTTCGCGCACAGTCGTTAATTTGCCTTGGTGGGGAATTGCGATTGCTGGTGGTGCGCTCGTATTAATCATCTTAATCATTATTGTCGCAAAGCGTCGTCGTAAAGCGAAGAAAGCTTCAACTAAGGCTAAACGAGCCGAGAAAAAGGCGCATAAGGCTGCGATTGAGAAGATTGAAAAAGCTGAGAAGGAGTCGCTTCAATCTGAAGAAGAATCGGACGAAGAGGCTGATGAGGATTTGGATCAAGATTCTGATGGCGATGACGGCGAGTTAGAGGAGATTGAGGACCTCGGAAGCGATAATGAGGATAAAAAGGACGAGATCGAACAAATTGCGGAAGCGCTTGAAGATGTCGAAGAGGGGTCGGTCGATGACGATGCTGATTATGATGAAGAAGAGGCGATTCCAATAAAGGTTACAATTAAAAAATCAACAAAGAAATAGAACTTAGGAAAGCCTCGCGATGCGAGGCTTTTTGATGTGGGAAAAATAATAAATTAAATCATCATGAGACCGACTCCACCGGTCTTGATAGTATCATGAAAGAGAACTACGACGGTCGTTTTGTCTATGCCAAGCTCGGTTATTAGGTTACTAACTATCTCTGTAAAGTAGTTTTCCCATAAACTCTTAGCTTTGTACTTATCGACCTTTTCCTCATCCCATATACACTCTTCGAGGTATGAACTAAGATGAAAACCGTGCTCGATCTCTTTGTCGTTAGTAAACGAAGGCTCGACGTGAATTTTCACAAACATCGCCTCGCGCATGCCTTGTTCTTTTAGATAACGGCAAATATCTTCGCAACTACAACTAGTCATGTTGATATTGCGAGAGGAGTTTGATTGAGCATTGTAGCTCTTTGCGTAAATTCTTGCTTCGGCGTAGTTGATATTGATGTCTTTAAGTTTTTTTACTTCTCCCATAAGCATCACCTCCTAAAGAACATATTCCCACTCTCATCTTTAACAGAGGTAGGTTAATATAATAGTATCATATTTTGGGCACGATAATTATTCTTAATCAGAAAGAGGTTGTACTTGCATTTTGGCGAATTATGGTGTAAAATGTTTCAGGTAAGGGTCCGTAGCTCAGCCGGTTAGAGCACCTGCCTTTTAAGCAGGGTGTCGTGAGTTCAAGTCTCACCGGACTCACCAAATATGGGCGGTTAGCTCAGTTGGCTAGAGCGTATCTTTGACGTAGATAAGGTCAGAGGTTCGAATCCTCTACCGCCCACCATTTTAGGAGCTAAAATTGCCTATATTGGCATTTTTTCTTGACATTGCTCGGCCATGTAGCCGCGCAAGCCAAGAAGAAAATACCAACCTAGACAATTTTATCTTCCTAAAAACACAAAAACACCTTAAAAGGCAAATTATAAAGATAGCAAAAGGGTAGTTATGAACGACAAAAGTAAAATCAGAAATGTTGCGATTATAGCGCACGTTGACCACGGTAAGACGACGCTTGTTGATGCGCTTTTAAAGCAGAGCAATACTTTCCGCGAAAATCAGGCAGAGATGGGCCAGACGCTAATTATGGATTCTGGCGATCAGGAGCACGAACGCGGCATTACGATTACGGCGAAGCAGACCGCGGTTTATTATGACGGCTACAAGATTAATATTATCGATACGCCGGGTCACGCTGACTTTTCTGGCGAGGTTGAGCGCACGCTTAATATGGCAGATGGCGTACTTTTGATCGTTGATGCTCAAGAAGGTCCAATGCCACAGACTAAGTTCGTACTCCAGAAGGCGCTTGAACTTAATTTGACTCCGATTGTCGTAATCAATAAGATTGATAAACCTGCTGCTCGTCTTGGCGAAGTCGAGGATGAGATTGCTGATCTTTTCCTTGAGCTCGCTACGAATGAAGCTCAGCTTAAGTACCCAACTTATTATGCAATTGCACGTGATGGTAAGGCAGGTAAGACTCCGGAACTCGATAATGATCTTCATGTTATCTTTGATGCAATTATTAATGAAATTCCTGAGCCGCAGGTAGATTCTGATGATTCAAAAGGCGCTCAACTTCTTGTTGCTGCGCTAGCAGCTGATAGCTATCTCGGTAAATATGCAATCGGTAAGATTTTCCGTGGCAAACTCAAGAAAAATGAAGCCGTAACAGTTATGAAAACGAACGGCGAAACGGTTCGTGGCAAGATCGATAGTTTGTATACCTATCGTGGTCTTGGTCGCGAGGAAGCGAACGAGGCGATTGCGGGCGATATTGTAGCCTTGGCTGGTCTCGGTGCGGCTTCGATTGGCGATACGATTGCGACTGGTGACAATCCAGAGGCGCTCCCGACGATCGAATTGGAGGCGCCAACCCTTTCTATTTATATTGGTCCAAATACCTCTCCTCTCAAGGGTCGTGAAGGCGAATTCACGACTTCGCGCCAGATTGGTGATCGTCTCCAGAAAGAGCTTGAGACAAATATTGCATTGCGCCTAGAGCCGCAGGGTCTTGGCTATAAAGTATCTGGTCGTGGCGAGTTGCATCTTTCTGTCCTTATTGAGACGATGCGCCGCGAGGGGTATGAGCTCGAAGTAGGTCGTCCGGAAGTTGTCTATAAGATGCAAGATGGCATTGAAATGGAGCCGGTCGAGGAGCTTACGATTGAGGTTTCGCCAGAGTATGTTGGTGCCGTTTCTCAAGAACTTGGTATACGCAAGGCTGAGCTAGTTTCTCAAGAGATGACGACCTCTGGTAGCACGCGTTTTGTTTATACTATTACTACGGCAGCTTTGATTGGTCTTCGTAACAATTTGCTTACCGGTACGAAGGGTACGGCAATTATGAATACCTTGCCGAAAGGGTATCAGCCAGTTACTTCTCATTATCAGCAAGAGCGCAACGGTGCCTTGGTGGCATCTGAAGCAGGTCAGAGCACTGCGTATGCACTTGATGCTGCACAAGCTCGTGGCGTACTTTATATTCCGCCACAGGTTGATGTTTATCAGGGCATGATTGTTGGTCTTTCAAAGAAAGACGAGTTAGACATTAATGTTTGTCGCGAAAAACAGCTTACAAATATGCGTACGCATGCTTCCGATGGTGCAATTCAGCTTACACCGCACACTCAGTTAAGCCTTGAGCAGTGTTTGGATTTCTTGATGGAAGACGAGCTTCTGGAGGTTACGCCGAAGACTCTTCGCTTGCGCAAGAAGGAGTTAGACCCGATTCGCCGTAAGCGTGCGCGCAATCACGCAAATTAACTCTAGACTTTTCTGAAACACTGGTATATAATAATTCTTACGAACATAACCTCCTCTGGAGGTTAGTTCTTTTAAATGCTTTTTGGCTTAGTGAAATGTTTAAGGCGCCAAATGTTTCCGTTCTGTAGGTCTTTGTAACTTATTGACAATTAAGATGATCCATATGACATGTAATAAGAACTAAAAATTCTGTTAAAAAAAATGTAACTCGTAGACATTGCTATATGATACAAACACAGAGATCCAATTTTTATCATAATAAGTTCTAATGATGTAACATCAGAGACAATGAGTATTTAGCTACAATACACGGTAACATAGTGAAACAAAGAATTTAATCATACATCGTGGAAGTATGATTATCGTAACTAATTGACCTACATATTACTATACATGCGCTAATACAACTGAATAATGTTGCCATCTAATAGCATTGGGTTTAAAAGATGGTTCCTACAGAACAAAGTCAAAAAGCATACGCCTTTACAGTGGATAATATCCGATGATTATCCACTTTAATTAAGTTATGGCTGGCTCTTAGAGCCAGCCGCTTTTTATTGCGCAAAAAATGGGGAAGAGGAGACTTTTTAGGAAAGCTCTATTTGAACAAAAAAGTTACTCAGTATTGATTATGCTTGAAATCTAATGGATATGAATTCATAATTATGGCATAGAACGTTGTTTTGCGTATTCCGGAGAAGGAGGTGTGGCGCATGTTTGTACTTTTGAAGACTTTGGCTTGGTTTCTATTGTTCTTATTTGCAAATATTCTAATAGAGCTCATTATCTATTACGCGTTTATGTCATTCTTCGCGTACCGCTGGTCAATTCGGTCATCTATAATCTACTTATTGGCAAATGGTTGCGGTAATCGCCCAGATAGGAATATCTTTATTGCCGGGGTAGATATATTGACGAGGCTGATTTGGGTAAACGTATATGCTGCTGTATATATAATTGCCGAGTTGGCGTTAATCACATATCGTATAAGGGCCGATTATTTGACGAAAGGCGCAATGATAACAGGGCTAGTTGTTGCAATCTTATTCTTTGTTGTCGTAATTGGGCGAATCGAGCGCCATTCTATGTTTAGGATAGGGAGACTTGTAGGGGTAGATAAGACTAGCAGAGTAGCTTTCTTTACTGATCTAAGCGACAATAAGGCGTTTACTTATAGCTATGGCGAGGAAAAAGAGGAATATTTGCAAAGAAACTCGACGTATCTAGTGGCTGATTATAGTCCAATATTTGCAATGTTTGTATCAATGGATATATAGCTGGAAAATCCAGGGCGTTTTGTCCTGGATTTTTATTGGGGTAGAGTAGTGATAATGAAATATTTTGCGCAGAAATCAAGCGAAGGGAAGTGAATATTGTAAAATATACAACGCTTTTGTCAAGGGGGTTAGTGTTCGGTAATGATAAAATAATTTATGCAAAAAGCAAGTGTGTAAAAAGCAGAAACGGAATAATATTTTGTTCGGTTTTATATCTGTTAAGAATGATATTTTTCCACCGTATTGTGAATAATTGAGTAAAAATGGGTCTTGAAAATTCTGAAAAAGTTGCTTAAACTAGGAACAAGTGGAAACAAAAACAAAAACCACGAAAAACACAAAAATAAGCAATAACGATTGACAATATAAAATGCAACAAACTACACAGAACAGCACCGATCAATCGCAGCACTATCAGATTATTACTCTTACGAAACGCAAGTAGCATATTTTTGGAGTACATTAAAATAGTTCGAACCCGGTCATCGAGGAGTTTTGGGCGCGTTTAGGATACGCGAAACAGAAACTGTATGCACTTTCAACACAAATACACACCTCCCAAACAAATAACTCCACCTCACACAAATTAAGTCTCTCAACTCCGTAACATTATGTCGGCTATACGCCAGCAGGTTATGGAATCTTAAATGTGTTAAGGAACAAAATAAACAACAAAAAACACAAAAACCTGAAATTTCTCGATGAACGGGTTTGAACGAAGTATAATGAAGGAATGAACGAAATACATATTCCAGTATTATTATCCGATGTGATTACATTGTTGTCCCCCAAAGAAGGTGAAACTTATTTGGATCTAACAGCAGGTTATGGTGGGCACGCAGATAAAATTTTGGAAGTGACGCGGAATTATAATGGAGCGGTCCTAAATGATCGTGATCAGAACGCTATCGATTTCCTAGAGGCGAAGTACCAAGAGGTGAAGCCGAAATTGATGCATGATGATTTTTATAGTACGGCGTTGCAACTTGTGGAGAGTGAAAAAAAGTTCGATATGATACTGGCGGATTTTGGCGTTTCTTCACCGCAACTAGATAATGCGGAAAGAGGTTTTTCCTTTGCTAAGGAGGCTCGCCTAGATATGCGAATGAATGGTGAGCAGGAATTAGATGCTTGGACGATTGTGAATAAGTGGAGTGAAGGAAAACTAGCGAGTATTTTTGAGCGTTATGCAGAAGAAAGCGCGGGTCGTGCGAAATTATTGGCTCGTGAGATATGCTTACATCGCCCTATTAATACGACGACTGAGCTTGCTGATTTAATTCGGTCTAAGTCGCCATACTCGCATACGCACCCTGCGACAAAGATTTTTCAAGCGATTAGAATTGTTGTAAATGATGAACTTGGAATTATCGAAAATACTTTGCCGTTACTGCCAAAATTATTAAATCCTGGTGGTCGGGTAGCAATTATCTCTTTTCATAGCCTAGAGGATCGACTCGTTAAAGAATTCTTTAAAGACGAAAGTAGCAAAGGCTTCGAGTCGACACTAAAAGTAATTACTAAGAAACCCGTTGTTGCGGACGATAATGAAATTGTTAACAACCCACGCGCTAGGAGCGCTAAGTTGAGGGTGGCTGAGAAGATTTGATCTTGATAGCGCCCTACTTCAGCGGCTCGGGCGCAATCGTAAAAACAAAAACAAAAAAGGAGAAAAAAGATGGCAAAGATCATCGTTGAGAGCCGCTCTCGTGCTCAGCAAATCAAAGTGAATTTCCGCTAAGGCTTTGGGCCTATGGCCTAAAGCTTTTTGGCGGATGAGAGCTTAATCTATTACATGCCCCTTTGACCTGGGGTACCGAATAGGTGAAGTTTTCGGAAGTGTGTAAAAAATTTTGACCTTCTTTGGTTAGGGAGTCGAGCGTTTATCTCTTGTCGCTCGGCTCCGCGCCAAAGCTTAAGTAAAATTTTCTGCGAAATACAAACTTTAAAACAAAAAGGTATTAATTTTAAATGTCAGCATATTATGCAACTCGAAGAATGAATGGCGCTTCTAGTTCAGCCGGCTGGGTGAGGAACCATAATGCGGTTCGTCATAATGCCCAGAGACAGCTGGGTCCGATTAGCCATATTATCGTTTTGGCTTTGATAGTATGTCTTATCGGCTTGCTTGCGCTGACGCAAAGTGCCAAGGTGGTTCAATATGATCTCGGAATTGCTGCTGCAAATACTGAGATTTCGAATTTACAGGCCGAGCGTGACGCTCTCGCGGTAGAAAATGCGAAAATGACCGCGGCAGCCGCTAATGAAGACACTAATCAAGTGGCTTCTAATATGGTAAGAGAAAACATTAGTGCGGATTACGTGAGCGAATAATCATTTCTTCCGCATAAAGGTTTTTAGTGTTTTGTTGGGAAAAACGGACTTCTTGTACAGAGGTCTATTTTTCTTTTTATGGTAGTAGAAAAAGCACTAGTGCGATAAAATATAGATATGGAAAGTCAAAGATGGCGCTATTTTTGCTTGAAGTTTGGTCTTTTGGCGGTGGTCTTTGTCTTTTTGGCTAAATTATTCTTAGTGCAAATTGTCGATCATGATCGGTATGTGAGAGAAGCGAACTCGATGCGCGTAAAGCAGTATGAGTTGCTCGCGAAGCGCGGCGAAGTTTATTTTTCGGATGGCAAGGGCGTGACGCCGGCGATTATGAATGAACGTACGTGGACGATTTTCGTAGATCCGAATTTCATTATTAAAAATGCCGGTACGAGTGGTGTGCTTGAAAAAGAAAAAGTCCAAGAAAAGTTGATTGAGCTGCTGGGCGATAAGATTAGCGTGCAATGGCCTGATGTTTGGGGAAATGAAGAGAGTATGTATGTAGAGGTAGCGAAGAATGTTGATTATAAAACCGTCGCAGCAATAAAAGAGGCGAATTTGCGTGGCGTAGGGCGTAAAGAGACGTCTAGGCGCGTATATCCTGCTGGACGTGTAGGTGCTCAACTTTTGGGCTTTATTAATGCGGAGGGGGTTGGCTCTGGAGTAGAAGGGGCTTTGAGTGAGCGTCTTGCGGGAAAAAATGGATTATTGAAGACGGTTACAGATGTTAATGAAATTCCTCTGTCGGTTGGCGATGAGAATATTGAGATACCAGCAAAGAATGGAGAGAGTATCGTTTTGACGATAGATGCGAATATTCAGCGCAATGTTGACCGCATTCTTGAAAGGGCCGTTACTGATAGTAAAGGCGGAATTAGGGCGGCGAGCGCGCTTGTGATGCAGCCTACGACTGGTAAGATTTGGGCGATGTCAAATTATCCGACATATAATCCTGAAGAATATTGGAAGGAAAGCGATCCGAATGTATACGTTAACCGGACGGCCGAGACGCCATATGAGCCAGCGTCGGTCTGTAAGCCGTTTACTTATGCTGCGGCGATTAATGAGGGTAAGTTGAATCCGGATGAGAGATATTATAATGCCGGCTCTACGGTTGTTGATGATAGGACGATTTCTAATGCGCGTAGTGGCAATCCTCTAGCCAAGGGTTCGATTACTTTTCGTGAGGCATTAGACAATTCATATAACACTGGTAGTATCGAAGTTTTGCGCAAGATGGGTGACGGTACGAATATTACAAAGGCGGCACGTACGACTCTGTATAACTATCTCTATGACCGATTTGGTCTTGGTCAAAAGACTGGCTTCGAATTAAATGAAGCGAAGGGGAGTATTATTAGTCCAGACGATCCTTCTGGCGAAGGTAATGCGGTGCGTTATGCAAATATGACTTTTGGTCAAGGTATGAATCTCACGATGCTCCAGGTGGCGGCTGGATTTTCGTCGTTAATTAATGGTGGTGACTATTATCAGCCGACGGTGATTGCGGGTAACTATAATAATGGCAAACTTGAGCCGACCGAACAGAAGGCTTCACTCAGGAAGACGGTAAGTACTGGTACGAGTGCAGAAATGCGCAAGATGCTTCAGGAAGTAAGAAGCGTTAATGGCGGAAAGAATGATCTAGCTGGCTTCCGTGTTGGCGTGAAGACTGGTACTGCAGAAACGCTTGACCAATACGGCAATTACACTTCAAAGAAGACAAATGCAAGCGCTTTGGGCTTTGGTGGCGAGAACAATGACGATGCTTTGCCGCAGTACGTAGTTATGGTAAGATTAGATGGAGAAACACTCCTTTGGGGTGCTCAGAATGCCGTCCCTGTATTTACGGAGATTAGCAATTACATGCTGCAATACTTAAGGTTACAACCAAAATAGAAAGGATAAGATGCTAATAAACGATATTAATTCAAATATGGGATATGAGCTGATTCTGGCTCTTGGCGCATTCTTGCTATCAATGTTCTTGACGCCAATTTATACGACTTTTGCTTATAAACACAAGCTTTGGAAGCGACAGAAGACCGTAGATGTGTCCGGCAAGAAGCTAACTGTTATGAATAAGCTTCATGCAGACAAAATCAAGCGTCATTTTCCGACAATGGCGGGCGTAATTATGCTGATCGTTGTTCCATTAGTAGTGATTGTTTGCAACTGTTTGAACCGTGGCCAGACTTGGCTTGCGTTGGCGGCTTTTGTCGGCGGTGGCTTAATTGGCTTTATCGATGATGCGATTAATTTATTTGGCAAAAATGCGGCAGCTGGTTTGCGTGCGCCAGTAAAATTCGCGATGATTACGGCGCTTGGCGTATTTCTAGGTTGGTTCTTTGCTGTTAAACTCGGTTGGACAAGCATCGAGATTCCGTTTATCGGAGCATTTAATATCGGCGTGCCGGCAATGATTGCGCTCTTTGCTTTTGCGGTCGTCGCAACCGGCAATGCCGTGAATATTACCGATGGTATGGATGGCTTAGCTGGTGGTTTAGCAATGATGGCTTACGGCGCTTATGGCGTGATTGCGCTTCTCCAGGAGCAATGGTATTTGGCTGGTTTCTGCTTTGTCGTAATTGGCGCGCTGCTTTCGTATATTTGGTTTAACGTATATCCGGCTCGCTTCATGATGGGCGATACTGGATCATTTGCTTTAGGCGCAGGCCTTGGCGTGGTTGCGATGAACACGAATGCCTTCTTCTTATTGCCGCTTATTGGTTTGTTATTCGTCGTCGAAGCGGGCAGCTCATTGATTCAGATTTTCTCGAAGAAATTCTTCCATCGTAAGATTTTTATTTCGGCACCGATTCACCACCACCTACAAGCTAAGGGTTGGGAAGAGAGCAAGGTTGTGATGCGCTTCTGGATTATTGGCGGCGTAACAGCAATGCTCGGCGTATTTTTGGCAATGGGTGGGGGCATCATTAACTAATGCGCAAACACAAGTCCGACAAGACAATTGCACTCATGGTCCTAATTTTGATGGCCGTGAGTTTGGTAATCGTCTATGCGATTGGTGGCCGTGTTGCGCAGGCAGAGAATGCTGCTACGGGCAAGCATTATAGTGATACGTATTTCTTCTTTCATCACGTCGTAGCAATTGCGATGTCGGTCGCAGCTCTAGTTATCGGCTATAAAGTTAAATATGATTTTCTTGCTAAGTATGCCAAGAGTTTTTTCTGGATAGCGGCTGGTATGTGCTTGATGGTTACGATTCTAGGACGAATGAATGTTGGCTTAGTTACTTGCGATGAGGGCGCTTGTCGTTCATTTTACATTCCGATTGTAAGTATTGGTTTTGCGCCGGTCGAGCTTCTGAAAATTAGTATTGCGTTATATAGCTCGTATTTGGTGTGTTCTCGTAGGGAGAGCGGGGAATTAGGCTCTGCAAGCTTTTGGGTGCCATATGCGACGATGTTTGGCGTCACGGCACTTCTTGTAGGTGCATTTCAAAAAGATCTTGGTAGCACGGTTGTGATTGCGATGATGATGTTTTGTATGGCGTGGGTAGGCGGAGTGCCGATAAAGTATTTCGCGGCTGCGCTCGGAGTGTTTGCGATTATTGGCGCTTTCTTGATAATGACGGCGGAACACCGTATGCAGCGTTTGACTGGTTGGGAGAGTGGCGATAACTATCACGTTGAGAATTCGCTGATTTCGTTCGGAACTGGCGGCTTGCTCGGAGTTGGTTTAGGGAATAGTATTCAGTCGTCTGGATATTTGCCGGAGTCGTTGACGGATTCGATTTTCTCAATTATTGGCGAAACGTGGGGTTTTATAGGGACGACTCTTGTTATAATAGCTTTTGCTGTATTGTTATTCCGAATCATGCGCGTCTCTGAGCGAGCGGACTCTGGCGATAAGAGTTTGTTCTGCGTAGCTGTTTTCGCCTGGCTAATTAGTCATGTTATAATGAATATCGGAGGAATGCTCGGGATTATTCCAATGAAGGGCATTACTTTGCCGTTCTTGAGCTATGGCGGTACGAGTATGATGTTTGCCGCATTTGCAGTCGGAATGGTAATTCAGATATCTGGATGGACAAAAAGGACAAATATAGATGAAAATACTAGTAGTAGGTGGGGGCAGCGGGGGACACGTTACGCCGGTAGTGGCCGTCGTTCGTGAGATTTGGAAAGTTCGCCCGCGTGCAAAAATAGAATTTTGGACTGATAAAAAATACTATAAGAATGCTCGTCGTATTACTGTCGAAAATGGCATGGATTTGCGCATTCGTAAGGTCGTAGCAGGGAAATTGCGTCGCTATACGAACTTTACTTTTATGATGTATTTGCAGCACTTCGACGTAGTATTGAAGAACATCTTAGACTTCTTTAAAAACATCATTGGTTTCTTTCAGTCGTTCTTCCGTTTAGCTTTTAACCGTCCAGATGTGATTTTCTTTAAGGGTGGTTTTGTCTGTTTGCCGGTCGGTATGGCAGCGAAATTGCTAAGAATTCCATACGTGATTCACGATAGCGATGCAGCTCCGGGTTTGACAAATCGCTTGCTCGCGAAGCGCGCGACGAAGATTGCGACTGGAATGCCTTTGGAATATTACTCTTATCCTGCAGATCGCGCTGAGTGGACTGGTATTCCGATTAGTGATGAATTTCGTCCCGTGAGTGAGACAAAAAAGCGGTCATATAAGAAAGAGCTCGATTTTGATCCGGATAAGCCATTGCTTGTGGTTACTGGAGGCAGTCTTGGTGCTAGGAATATTAATGTCGCGATACGTGAGATTTTGCCGCAATTGCTCAAGCAGACGAGTGTAATGCTGGTTGCTGGTCGTGAGCGCTATCCAGAAATGATGGATTTGAAAGAATATGAAGTCTGGGAAGACGGCAAGTTGAAGACGAATTTTCGAATGGTTAAATTCTCGAGTGAGATGTGGAAGCTATTCGGTGCCGCCGATATTGTCGTGAGTCGCGCAGGTGCTTCGACTATGACCGAGTTGTCTAGTATGGCTAAAGCAGTGATTATGGTGCCAAATGAGAAGCTTCCGGGTTATCATCAAGTAAAGAATGCGCGGGCGTACGAGAAGGCGAATGCAGCACTTGTGATTGAAGATGGCGAGATGAATCAGAATGCGACAAAGTTATTGTCCGCAGTCAAGAAGTTATTAAAGGATGCGACGTTGCGCGAAGAGTTGTCAAAGAATCTCCGCTCATTCGTAAAGGATAATGCGGCAGAAAATTTAGCAAACACAATTATCTCGGTAGCAAAAGAAAAATAATTATTAAAGATTCTCAATAAATTCTCCGTGAAGGAGAGAGGCACGCGGGGAGCGCATTTATAGCTAGGATTTTTCGAGCAGCCTCTAAAAAGAAGATAAAAAACATTCTAAAAAGATGAATCGCAATAAATAAACAAATGACGAAAAAGATACATCACGGAGAATTAGAGGTTCGACTATTTCGCCTAGGCGAGCTAGCGCAAAACAGTATGCGCTTAATATAGAATCGTTGTCCGTATTTCAGAAGCATAAGTACGTTATTTTATGCACTTTTTTAGTTTTATGTCATAATAATAGGGAAGATAAAGCAAACGCTTGAAATAATGCTCGTTTTAAGTTAAAATAGAGTAGTGCTTGGTCACGTCGTCTAGTGGTTAGGACTCCTGGTTTTCATCCAGGCAATCGCGGGTTCGACTCCCGCCGTGATCACCAGAAATGATTTAAAAATCGCCCATTCGGGCGATTTTTGTGCAAGTAAAAGGCTCCAGCTAAATACGCTGAAGCCAAAGTTTTTTATTCTGGCGGTAATATACTGCCAGTTGTAAGCGTAGGCAATATTATGCCTGTTGCCGTAACTCTACAAAAGTCTGACTCTGGAGCATTTATTTTTGTCCAAGGCTCATCTGCATCTCCAACTATGAGGTCATACTTTTTCTTGTTGCAATTAAAGAACTCTGTGATTCGTTTAAATATTTTTTTCATATTTAACCCCTCCTGAAAGAAATATTTTTACAGTTCAGTGATGACTATAAAGAACAATAACTATATTATAGCATGTAAGTAATTATTTGTCAATAACGTTTATGCTTTCTTGCGATTTTATAGGGGAAAAATCAGATTGTTTATGGTAAAATATTAGATATGAGTACACTTTTCAAGAGAACAAAAATATTAGCAACTGTCGGTCCATCTGTATTTGCAGAAGAGAAGTTGAAGGAAATGGTTTACGCCGGCGTGAACGGTTTTCGCTTGAATTTCTCCCATGGCACTTACGATGAGCGCGACGAACAAATTAAAATTATTCGCAAATATGCCGCAGAGCGTGGCAAGTCTGTTGCGATTGTGCAGGATTTACAGGGTCCAAAGATTCGCCTTGGCGAATTGAAAGATAATCACCTTGACCTCAAGGCTGGTGACGAAATCGTCCTCGATTACGCAATCAAGGAGCATGATGGTAGCAAGAAGATGCCAGTCCAGTACAACCTTGCAGAGAAGGCGAAGGTCGGTGAGCCAATCTTCCTCTTTGACGGTAAGATTCGTACGACTGTTAAAGAAATCGTTAGCAAGACCGCAATCAAATGCACGGTCGAGAACGATGGTTATGTAATGAGCCGCAAGGGCGTCAACTTGCCAGATACCGATCTTGGTGGTGACATCTTTACCGAGAAGGATCTTGCAGATATTGAGTTTGGTGCAAGTCGCGATTTTGACTATGTCGCAATGAGCTTCGTTCAGAGCGCTGCCGATATCGAGAAGATGCGTTCGATTTTAACTTCGCATGGTTCGAAGGCAAAGATTATCGCAAAGATCGAAACCAAGAAAGCTGTCGAGACCGATGAAGGCCTCGAGGCAATTGTGAAGGCCACTGATGGCATCATGATTGCGCGTGGCGATATGGCAATCGAGGCTGGTGCTGAGGTTGTTCCAATTGTTCAGCGCAAGCTTATTGCTTTCTGTCGTCAGTATTCTAAGATTTGCATTGTCGCAACTCAGATGATGGCAAGCATGGTTGAAAATCCAGAACCGACTCGTGCAGAGGTTTCTGACGTAGCGACGGCAGTTATTCTCGGTGCTGATGCAGTAATGCTCTCCGATGAAACGGCAAACGGTAAGTATCCAATCGAGACAATCAAGCAAATGAAGAAGGTAATTCTTTATACGCAGAATCATACTCGCATTCAGGCGCTTGATACTTTGCCGACTGGTAGCTACAAGAACTACGATGCGATTTCGCACGCAGCCGTAGAGATCGCGCAGGAAGTTAATGCTGACGTAATCGTAGCAGCAACGAAATCTGGTGCAACGGCAGCAGCAATCGCAGCACAGCGTCCAAATATGCCAATTATTTCAATTACGAGTGAAGCTCGCGTGGCGGGCCAGCTCGCGCTTACTTATGCAAACTCTGCATTCGTACGTGATTATGATGAGAATTACGCCTTTGATGCGATTCAGGATCTCAAGGCAAGTGGCTATCTAAAGCTTCCAGAGGGCAAAGATACGCTCAAGGTCGTCTTGGTTTCTGGCTTGCGCGACGAAGAGGGTGGCACAAACAGCATTCAAATTCGCAAAATCTAATTAGGGAAGAGAAGTAGGAGGTCTCGGGCAAATGGTGGAATTTAGAAAAAAGAGTGTGCAGGATATTGATGTTTCCGGCAAAACTGTTTTGATTCGAGTAGATTATAACGTTCCAATAAAGGACGGCGTAATTCAAGAAGACCTCCGTATTTCTTCGAGCCTCTCTACGATTCGTTATGTGCTCGATCAGGGCGCACGTAAGGTGATTTTGATTTCACATCTCGGTCGTCCTGATGGAGTTTATATTCCAGAGATGTCGCTTGCGCCATGCGCGCAAAAATTAGCCGAGCTATTGCCGGATAAGGTTGTGCGCTTTTCGGATATGATTTATGGGCCAGACGCAAAGGCGGCGGTTGATGCTTTGCCTGATGGCGGTGTTATACTTCTAGAAAACTTGCGTTTTGTGCCAGATGAGGAAAAGAACTCCGCAACTTTTGCGCAGGAAATTGTTAATGCAACTGGTGCAGAGATTTTTGTGCAAGATGGCTTTGCAGTGATTCATCGTGCGCACGCCTCGACAGATGCGATTGCAAGATTGCTCCCTTCGGTAGCGGGTTTTTTGGTTGAGCAAGAGGTTGCGAACCTTGAGGCTGCAATCAGCAATCCGCAGCGTCCGCTACTTGTAATTGTCGGGGGCGCAAAAGTCGACGATAAGCAACCGTTGATTGACAAGTTTTTGACGATTGCAGATAAAATTGCAGTTGGCGGCAAGATTGCAGCGGATGGCTATGTGAATGCTAGTCCAAATGTGTATGTAGCGGAAGATTTTGTTCAGGGCGTAAACGGCTCAAAGCTCGATATTGGCCCAGTTAGTACGCAGAAGATTATTGATATGATTAAGGGCTCGCATACGATTGTTTGGAATGGTACATTGGGTATGGTTGAGGACGAACGCTATGCGAAGTCCTCGCTCGCAATTGCGCAGGCGATGGGCGAAAGTCACGATATGACAATTGTTGGCGGCGGTGATACGACAAGCTTTGTTGAAAAGGTTCTAAAGACGAACGGCAATTTGACTTTTAATTTGATTTCGACTGGCGGCGGCGCAAGTTTGGAGTTGCTTTCTGGCAAGAAGTTGCCTGGTTTAGAGGTTTTACAGGATAAATAATTCATGAAACAGTGGGGTGGCGATTTAAATTATCGGCCAGAGAAAAAGGCTTCGAAAAAAAAGAGGTCTGATGTTGAAGCTTCGCAAAAGAAGCCGAAGGACGAACGTGATTATCGAGTTGGTCGTACGATTGCTGGTGCAACGAATAATGCGCGCCAGCGAAATCTAGAGCATATTGCGGCTCGCAAAAAGCAGCAGCGTAAAAATACGATTATTGTGTTGCTAATTCTCGCCGCAATTATTACCTGTAGTATTCTGATTGGGCAGTATGTAAATGAGAAGATTGCTGAGCGTGAGGCGAAGATTATTGAAAATAACCCGACCGAGCCGACCGTCGCAATTATTGATGAGAATGCTGGCAATAATATTTCGGCGCGCGTAAAGGTGTTTGTGGCGCGACTTGAAGCTGACGCTGCGGAAAAGAATGTCGCCGTTGATCATGTGGTGCTTCCGTTTCAGAAGGCGCGCGAGGTGCTCGTTTATTTCGTTGGTCGAAAAGAGTATTACAAGATGACGATTGAGCGGGGGAGTACAGTGCAAGTTGAAGATGCGGAGCGAATGATGCGCTATCTTGATAGTAAGGAATTAGCTCCAGAATATGTTGATATTCGGGTAGAGGGCAAGGCTTACTATAAATAGTTAGCTATTCCCGTGTTCTCCCCTAATGTTCGGTTTTTGTTCGGTTGATAAATAATGGGACGCAATAGAGGGGAGAGGGGAGAATCCATATTCTGCAACAAAATCGAAAAAAATCAAATGGGCAGGGGAGTGAGAAAAATTTTTTCGAGCAGGCGTGAAAATTGTGGAAAAGTCAACATTTCACGGTAGCGTGAATTTGGCGGACCTGTGGAAAAATATGTTATAATATGTGATTTTACAGGGGTGGTTGACGAAAATCGTGAAATATTTGTCAAATATCGTAGCTGTTCCGACCACTTCTAGCCGCTCCCCGGGATCATTTTTCCCGGGGGACTACGGTTTTTAATAATAATTATCGCAATCCAGCCGTACAGATAGGAATATGTATTAAAAGGCGAATATATATCTTGCGGCAGTGCATTTGTTGGTTCTATTCGACGATTGTATATATGGTACGTGGATCCTACTTGTATGTCGTAAAATATGCATTGTGCGACATTGGAAATATTGCGAAAAGACGATTATACACCCGTCTCGTTTGTGCTTATTTTCTGCTGCCTGGCCGTCAATTTGTCGTATATGCCCTTTATTTTGCGCTCTATTGCGCTTCTGCTTATATTTTCGTATATTCTACCGTCTTGGTATTCTTGACGTGTTATATGGGCTTATATGGCCTCATGCTATTTTATAAGAGACGTAACAGGGGTAGCCTATCTGTTATAACAGGGGTGGTGCCACTAATATAACAGAGGTAGAACAGGGTAATAACAGGGGTGGGATAGGGCAGCGATAGTCGAAAATTTGGAGTAGGGTGTAAAAATGAATTTTTCGCTTCCCTGTTCGGTTTTTGTTCTGAACGCGGCGAAACAAATTTATGTTAAAATATTTATTAGCAATCCCATGAAAAAGAAATGGATTAATGTAGTTATCATTCTTATTATTACAGTCGTTTTTTTGTGGTGGTCGTTGAAAGACAATTTTAATGAAGTCGTTGAGACGCTGTTTAGCTCGAACCTTGGCTGGCTATTTGTTGCCCTGCTTACTTTTGCGGTTTATATGCTCTTTGATACCCTTTCGACTTATGGAATTATCAAGATATATAAGAAGGATGCAACCTTTAAATTTGCGCTTTATTTAGGCTTGATTAATAAGTTTTTCTGCGGAATTACGCCTTTGTCTAGCGGTGGTCAGCCGATGCAGGTCTACGAGCTCAAGAAGAAGGGTGTGCCGGTTTCGACAGGGGCGAATATAGAGGTGCAAGCCTATATGATGTTCCAGATTGCCTTGATGTTGACGGCGATTGTGAGCGTGATCTTTGATCAGATATTTCATTTCTTCCAGTATATTCCAGTTCTCCAACATATGATGGTGGTGGGCTTTGTAATCAATCTGGTTGTCTTACTAGCCTTGCTGTTTATCAGCTTTTCGAAGAACTTTAATCGCGTAGTGATTCGTGGAATTATTAATGCTTTGGCGAAATTTGGCCTAGTCCGCAACAAGAAGGCACGCATCGAGAAGTGGGAGAATGCTTGCCAGAATTATTACGAGAATGGGCGTGAATTATTGCGTAATAAGAACGTTTTTATTCGCGGCGTTTGTTATCAGTGCCTAGCGTTACTAGCTTACTATATACTGCCGATCTTCATCGCTTTAGCGATTGGCTGCGCAGATAATCTTGACATCATAAACGTCTTTACGGCGAGCTCGTTCGTATTTGTGATGGGCTGCTATGTGCCTATTCCTGGTGCTTCTGGGGGCATGGAGGCGGGCTTTATGGGCTTCTTTGGCAACTTTGTTGCCGGGCCTGCATTAAACGTGTTTGTGCTGCTCTGGCGCGGTCTTACTTACTATCTACCGATGATTGTTGGCGCGATTGCTTTCAATATTTACAACGGCAAAGGCGCAATTGCGGAAGCAGAAAAAATTGCCAAAACGGCGGATGCTCCAAAAAAGAAACGTTAGAGAATATCTTCGCAGACTAGATTGTCGCAGTATTTTAGCGCTTCTCCGCTCTCGGAGATTTTCGAGACAGTCCAGCCGATAACAGGGATACCGCTGGCATGAAGCTTCTCAACGCGCTTATTAGGGAGGGCATGAATATCATAAGAGATGAAATCTGGCTTCGTAAGAGAGAAGTGCCAGAGATTGCGGAGAATTGGTTTGGCAATACGAGAGACCTTCTTGGCGCTCTTGAAATCGCAGGCTAATTGTCCGCGTGGAATATTTGGCGCATTACGATTGAGCCAGCGCAATGAAAGGGGATTGAAGCTTTGAAAAGCGTACTTCCCTTTATAATTTTCTAGGACTTCGAGGACTTGTTTCTCTAACTTCCCTACTGGCTGATCATATTTTAGCTCAATAAGAATCGGGACTTTGCCATTGATAACTGTGAGTGCTTCAGAGAGAAGCGGAATGCGTTCGTGGGTATGATTAAGATAGAGCTCGCGAATCTCAGTAAAAGTACACTTTGAGATATCTTTATCGATTCCGCACATGCGCTTGAGATTGTCGTCATGAAAAACAATAACTTCCCCACTCTTGATTAGGTGAACATCGAGCTCGATTGGAAACTTGCCTTTTACGGCTCTCCTAAAGGCTTCTAGTGAGTTTTCTGGTGCTTCCCTATTATGTAAGCCTCTATGAGCGATTGGCGTATGTAGAAGGAAATCTATGCGCTTCATAGCTATTTTTGAACTGGGCGATCGCCGTGTTTTTGGCCTTGACTATGCTTGTGGTAGCTGATTTTGCGGCCTTTCTTCTGAATCGTATGAACTCTGGCTTGACCGCCTTTAGCACTAGTGATTACTTGGCGACCTTCTTCGTCATCCTCGCCGCGCGTTGATTGCGGTTTTTCTTCTTTCGGCTCATCTTCTACCTTGGTCTGCTTGATGTTTGGGCTAGCTTGTTGAGCGGCGATTAGTGCGCCAAGGTCTTTTAGGCCTGGGCCAACTTGTTCGCCTTGCGCTTGAGAAGGAGAGATTTTTTGCTTACGGAATTCAGCCTGCGGAGTAAACTCAAAGACCGGTCTTTCTTTCTTATTGAATGATTTTTCGGAACCACGTTCGCCAGCTTCGCGGCCTGAATCAGAGAGATTCTTTTTCCATTTTTCGGCAGCCTCAATTGTCTCCTTGATTTCGCGTTCAACGTCTGCGCGATTGCGAGCGTAACTGAGACGGGAGTGTTTGACGATTTGTGGCGTGAGATCATTTGGCGGTTTTGGAATACTGAGTGTTGTAGCCGAGAAGGCCTGAGTTTTTTCGCCATTAATAATCATTGAAAGAACAAAGTGGCGGTTATTGAGGTTTAGGAGATCTTGTGCCTCGAAGGTAGGCTCAAATTGTTTAGCGAGAATTGGTGCATCGTCAGCGGATACGCGGAAGCTAATTGTAGTACCGACGTTGCCAAAGACGGCATCGCGGACGGATTCGGTCATCTGGCTCGTGTACTGGTTAGCGACGGTGAGGTTAAGACCATATTTGCGCGCCTCAGAAAGAATCACGGCGAAGGAATCGGTAGCAAAGTTTTGGAACTCATCTACGTAGAGATAGAATGGGCGGCGATCTTCGACGTTTGGAATATCGCTACGGCTCATTGCGGCGAGCTGAACTTTTGTGACAAGGAATGAACCAAGAATGGCAGCATTATCTTCGCCGATAAGACCTTTAGATAGGTTAACGACGAGAATCTTACCTTCGTCCATAATCTTGCGTACGTCAAAGCTGGACTTTGGCTGGCCAATAATATTACGAATGATTGGGTTTGCTGTAAAGGCACCAACCTTGTTGAGAACTGGTGCAACCGACTCCGTAACCTGCTTATCGCCCCATGAGCCAAACTCTTGTTTCCAGAACTGAAGAACAGTGACGTCTTGGCAGTAATTTAGGGTTTCTTTGCGGAACTCTTTATCTGTGAGCATGCGAGAAATATCGAGAAGGGTTGCCTGTGGGCGATCGAGGAGCGCAAGCAGGGTGTAGCGAAGGATATGCTCAAGACGAGGACCCCAAGAATCGCCGAACATACGCTTCAAGACGCCGATAACCTCTGAGGAGATATTTGGCTTGCGGGCTGGGTCGTAAACTTCGAGCGGATTGAAGGCCATTGGATATTGTGTATCGGCAGGATTAAAATATACGACATCTTTGATGCGGTTTTCTGGGATAAATTTGAGGTTATCCATTGCAAGGTCGCCGTGCGGATCGATAATACAATAGCCCTGGTTGTGATAGATATCGCTGAGTGCGAAGAGTGTCAAAAGACCAGATTTACCAGAACCGGTCTGGCCAATAATATAGACATGGCGGGAGCGGTCTTTGCGATACATGCCGAACTGGTGCTTGATGCCGCGGAAATCGGTAAGTCCAAAAGCGGAGATATTTTCATCGAAGCTTGGATTGCCGGTGAGCATTGGAAGCTTGGCTGGTGGTTCGGCAGTTTTGCTGGAAGCCCAAACGATGTTTGGTGTTTCGACGTTCGTATGCGGGAGATGATATACGCTTGCGAGCTCGGAAATATTAAGAATAAAACCATGATCAGTGAATTGACGTGCTTTGTAGGCATTGAGTGCGTTCTTGTCGAAAGTTGCGCCACTCATCTTAAAACCATTAAGGTTAGTGGAGTTAAACTGTTTAAAAGTACCAACGAGCGCCTGCATATTAAGCTTAGCATTGACTTCATTTTCGCCAACATAAGCGAGGCGAATCTTAACTTCGTAGCCAAGTTTGGTCGCCTTTTCTTCGGCCTTTTCGATCTGAGTCTTTGCACGCTCGGATAATTCTACTTTCGTATCAGAAGTGGAGCCGCCCTCTGGTGGACGCCAAAGTGCTGCGAGGACTTGAGCAAACCAACCAAAATCCACATTGCCAAAACTAATCGTTTTGCCAGCCTTGATTTTCTGTACCCATTTATCCGTTTTTGTGTGCCAGTTATCTGCGACTGGACGAGTGAGGATCTGAATCCAAAGCTCTTCGCCACCATTTGGATTGAGTTTCGCGAGCGTACCGGTAATACCAGCGAGTGGATCTACCTCGAATGATTCAAAGGTCTTAATAGGAAGAACATCATTATAGATAAGTGAGATTTCTGAGCTGTAAGAGACTGGGTATTTGTCGCGACGATCGGCGTAATCTTCCTTCATGCGATAGATTTGGACGCTCGGATACTGGGAATAGATCTGGCCTTCAACGAAGCTCTGGAGAACTTTTGGTACCCAGACAAAGAAGCGGATTTGGTTGCCGGTCGAAGCAATTTCAAAGCTAAGATGCTCCTGGACGCCGCCGGAATGCTTAAGCTCATTTGCGTCGCGAAGGATGCCGTGGAGAGAGGCAAATAGTTGTTCTGCGCTAAGCTCTTTTTTGTCGTTGTCCTTTGGAATTTCGAGCATCAAAAGGACTGAATCGACATTGAGAACTTTCAAGCGATTGAGTTTTTTGTAGTTGCGATAAGTAAGAAAGCCAAGTACGGCGACGATAGAAATCCAGACAATCGGCGTGGCAAGAAAATGAATAACGTACTCCATGAGGTTATTTTAGCATAAACAAGAAGAAAATACACTACCATTCTTTCGTAGTGAAAACATATTAATATCAGAGATTTTCGCTTAGCAAGGTAAGACTTTTTTCTTCTTGTCTATAGGGAGTCGTAATTCTCTTGCGCGTGGTATAATTTAAGGAATGGCAAAACGAAAGATTCTTTTTACTTCCCATACGGCGAATTTCCAGAAATTTAATCGCCCGTTAATGAGAATGCTCCGCGGTAAGCTAGAGAAGCCTTATTCTAGCTTAAATATTGGCGATTGGGAGGTTCATTATGCCTCGGCGAATGAGGAAAGAATCCAGGACGCTGATAAGGTTTTTGTAGTAAATTTTGCGCGTAGTCCGCTACGCTTCGATCAGCATGTCAAAGCTTATAAACAATTAAAGAAGATTATTGACGAAGGCGATTATGACGCGATTCATACACACACGCCGGTCGGCTCAATCGTGACGCGCATGGCGGCAAAAGCTGCGCGTAAAAAAGGTACAAAAGTAATTTATACTTGTCACGGTTTTCACTTTTATGATGGCGCACCAAGGCAGAACTGGCGTCTATATTATCCGGTTGAGAAAAAGATGGCAAAAGAGACCGATATGCTTGTAACGATAAATCGCGAGGATTATTATCGGGCGCAGAAGGATTTTTCTTGTCCAGTTCGGATGATTGATGGTGCTGGTGTAGACAAGACTAAATTCAAGAAAACGAAACTTGCTGAGCGCCGTGAAGCGCGTGAAAAATACGGCATCGATGCAAAAGATTTCGTTATCGTTTACATAGCAGAGTTTACGGCGAATAAAAACCATCGTATGATTGTCGAAGCGGCGGCGCCATTATTGCGCCAGAATGAGAAGCTGAAGCTACTATTTTTAGGTGAAGGCGAACTTATGAACGAGGTGCGCAATCTCGCGCAGCGCTTAGGTGTGAGCGGGCAGGTATTAATGCCTGGTTATATTCGCGACAATTTTGCGGCATTAGTGCAGGGTTGTAATCTTTATATTTCTGCCAGTCAACGCGAAGGCTTAGGTCTAGGAGTTCTCGAAGGCGTGCTTTGCGGTTTGCCGATTTTGATTGCTGATAACCGCGGCCATCGCGATATTGTAGACGACAAAAAGAAGTATCTATTTAATCTTAATGACACGATGGGCTTGACGGCAAAAATGCGTGAAGCAATTAAAAACCCAGAAAAATTCCATTTGGATTTTCCGGAGCGTTATAGTCTATATAATTCCCTTTCGGAAATGCGTGAGATTTATAAGGAGGTTTTGGGATGAAAAGAATCCTACATGTAATTGGCGGAATGGACAGAGGTGGCGCTGAAATGTATATTATGAATTCTTTGCGCAATCTCGATTTAAAGAAGTATCAGTTTGGCATCGTGACTTTTATGCCCTCTCATAGTGGAGAAAAATATGATTTTGAAGATGAGCTAAAGAAAATGGGCGTGAAATTATATCACGTGACGGATAATCGTTTTAAGCGCCCACATCGTTTTATTCGCGATATTGCGAAGATTGTTCGCGACGATAAATATGATACCGTACATAGTCATATTGATTTTATGTCGGCGCTTTCATTGGCCGGCGCAAAGAAAGGTGGTGCCACGAAGCGCATCGCGCATTCGCATGGCTCAAATAATGAAAAGCTAGATTCTAAGATTGTTCGCGTAATTAGTGTTTACCTTCGCCATCGCCTCAATAAGCTTGCGACACATCGTTTAGCGTGCGGTGAAGCGGCTGGTAAATTCTTGTATGGCAAGAATCAGGAATTTACGGTTATTCATAACGGTATTGATTTGCAGAAGTTTCGCTTCAATTCGAATACGCGACATAAAATGCGTGAAAAATGTGATTTTGGCGAAAATGATGTGATTCTACTGAACGTCGGTCGTCTTGAGCGCGTCAAAAATCATACCCATTTGATTGATATTTTTGGTGACTATTCGCGTAAGCATAAAAACGCGCACTTAATTATTATCGGCGACGGTTCACTTCATGACGAGCTAGAGGATAAGATTGCAAGTGAGCGTTTGGAGAGCTCGGTGACTTTGCTCCCGGCTCAGGCGGACGTGGAACGCTATTATATGATGTCGGACGTATTCGTGATGCCTTCCCTATTCGAAGGCGTACCTACGGTTGGGGTTGAGGCGCAAGCTTGCGGCATGAAATGTCTATTCAGTGACAGCGTCCCCGAAGAAACGAAGTTAATCGATTCGTCGGAGTTTATTCCCCTTAACGGTGATTGGCTGAGCCATATTGTCCCGAACGATAATAAGAAGCGTGGCGAAGCAGTGAAGGCGCCGAAAGTTTTAGAATACGATATTAAGAATACCGTAAAGAAACTCGAGGCAGTATATGAGGCTTAAAATCCAGAAGCTTGGCGCGCAGAAACGATTAATGTGGCTGGCAAATATTGTTTTTGCGACAATAATGACTGTAATCGTATTTTGTGCCCTATTTGGTGAAAGTAGCGAGATCGCAAAAAGCGGCTTTTTCTTAGAATTAATTGTTGCGTCAGGTTTATTAGTGGCTCTGCTATTTGGCTATCGCAAGCTTATTCCGAAGATCGAACGCTGGTCAAAGCGAAAAATGTTGATTCTTGAGTTGGCTTGGTTCGCACTAATCGCCGGAATGGTGGCTTACTTTACAGTTAAGTTATGTGTGGCGCATTTTTCTTGGGATCCGATGTTTGTGCGCTCTGGTGTGGACGATTTGGTGGCCGGTAAGAACTTGGATAACTATTACTATAATTGGTACCCATACCAGCGATCATTGGTATATTTCGTATTTCCTTTCGTGAAGATTATTCGTGTGCTTGGCTTGGGTATCAATACTCATATTATTTTGATGGCCGTCAATGCGGCGGCAGTGTTTGTGACGGTACTGTTTGCGTATTTGGCGATTCGAACTTGGCTTGGGCGTGAGCGTGCATTGTTTTGGCTGATGCTAGCGTCAATCTTATTATTACCACTGCTGCTCTATTCTCCGATTTATTATACGGATACTTTGTCGGCGGTTTTTGTGGCGCTTAGCTTCTTTATATTAATGAAGCTCTATAAGGGCTGCAAGCATCCTAGGATTCTTGCATTATTGCTCGGTATTGCTTGTTTCTTCGGCATGCAAGTAAAGGCGACGGCGGTGATTTTAGTAATTGCCGTTGCAATTGTGATGCTTTTGAAACTGAAGTATGAAATGATTCCGCGTTATCTTGCGATTATGACAATTGCGATTCTTGGCTTTGTCCCGCTAACGTTGGCATGGAACAGCTTTCGTGACGGTCAGTCGTCGCATCCGGAAATGGCGGTGCCGATTGCACATTACGTAGCGATGGGCTTAAAGGGTGATGGCGGTTTTAATGATGAAGATGCGAGCGATGCGGCGCGTGTGATTGCTGAAGGTGGCGACATAAAGCAGTTTGAAACAGATAAAATAAAGCAGCGTTTGGCGGATTATGGCGTGGGTGGCTATACGGTTTTTGCCGCCCGAAAAATATCCTACACTTGGGGTGATGGCATGTATTATGCGCAGAATAAGCTATCGCGCAATCCGTATGACTCTGGCTCGTTGATTGCGAACTTTATTTATGGCGAGCACAGAGAGGCGACAGCATTCGTGACGGGCGCCGTACATCTTATGATGCTCTTACTGTTTGTATATGCCGGTTGGAAAACATTAAAGAGCTTTAACCCAGTCGTGGCAATATTGAAACTATGCGTTTGTGGCGTATTTATATTCTTCATAATCTGGGAAGCACGCTCGCGATATCTGTTGAATTATTTGCCACTATTTACGATTCTAGAATTTGCGTTTTTGTGGCTGCAGGAGCCGAAACCGAAAGTTCATCGTTATCGTGCGAAATAATATACCAAAAAATCGCCAGTTACAAGCTGGCGTTTTTTGAAAGGCTTATTTCTTTTCTAGATATACTTTATCTGAACCTGTGCCTGAGCTTGGGGTTAGGATTAGTTTGCCGTCTTTGATTTCGTATTTAAAGGCGCTTGCGGTTCCGTAAGAAGAATTTTCGTCCCAGGCAACGATATAGTTGTTGTTGTAGAGGAATTTATATTCCGTGGAGGAGGATCCGTAGGTAGATTTGTACTTCCCTTCGCGGTCACTAGTCGTGGAGATTTCGATACCCATGCTACTGACGTCTTGCGTCTGGCCGTCACGTTCGTACTTTGAGAGCTTCCAGGTACCTGCGAGTGGGTTTTGGCTAGTTAGGACAATAACGAGGATGATTGTCGCAGCAATAAGAACGACGCCTCCGCAGATAATACCGATGAAAAGTGGTGACTTGAAGTTGATTTTATTTTTCTTCTTAATGTCGGTTGGTGCTGCAATGTTTGAACCGATAGTTGCGCCGATTTCTGGCGCGGTTGGTGCTGGTGTTGAACTGATCGTGGCGGCCGGGATTGGTTCTGGCATAGGCGTAGTAGCTGGAGCCGGCGTAGCGACTGGTTCAGAGATTGGCTCTGGTGTCGTTATTGGAGTTGTTGTGGCCATCGGAGTAGGCCCTGGCGTTACTATTGGTTCTTGAGCCGGTGCTGGAGTTGGCTCCGACATAGGCGTCGGCGTTGGTGTTGGTGCTGGCGCTGGCGTCTGTGGAAATGTATTATTGTCCATTAAAAAATCCTTTTTGATACTATTTATGCTTATTTTAGCATATTCGGACGGCGACAAAAAACTCCGCAGCGTGCGGAGTTTTTGTAATTAGGCGCTAAGCTTGTAGTGATCTTTGCCTACGCGAGTGTAGAGCTCTTTATTCTGAAGATTGAGGAGAACGGTTGTTTCCTTAACTTTGCGTTCTTTGAGAACTTGCTTGACGATTTCTTTACGACTAAGGCCTTCGTCGTCAGCTTTCTTAAGAATCTTGGTGATGATATCTGCAACGGTGCCCTTGCTGTAACCCCAGCTATCGAGAGCATAGATGCCGCGACCGATGAGGACGAAGCGAGAATCTTTGATAAGTTCGTTATGGATGGCCTGAACAGTGACATCTTTGCGCTTGAATTCGGAAGAGCTGATAGCCTTTGCGATATCGTTGAAGTGCATTGGCTCTTTACGCTTTTCGAGAACTACGAAGATTTTATCGCGAATGTTCTTTGGGTTGACGGTTGGCCATTTTGCGAGACCCCACTGACCATTTAGAGTTGAGAGGAGCTTGCTGACGCCAGCAATAGCTTCGATTTGGCTTGGGTGCTCATAATTGAGTTTTTCGTCGAGATCATCGGCGGTCATTGGAGCTTTGTTTGCTTTAATAACACTGACGATTTCGTCGGTCTTATTGCGGATATCTTTTTCGGTGCCGTATTCGGCAATACCGATTGCGCTATGGTATTTATCGTTCTCTGAGACGATGCTAAGAGCTGGTGAGATTTCGCCTAAGAAGCTAAATTCGGCTTTCTGGGTGGCGTTTGGCTCTTTATTAAGGATTTTCTTTGCTAAGTCATTGACGCGGGCTACACGGCCCATTTCAGTAAGATTACGGATGATTACCTTTTCGGCAGCGGCGAGATCGCTAATTTTGCCATCTTCGGCAGCAATTCTAAGACGGATAAGAATTGCTTTTTCGAGCTGGCGGACGCGCTCACGCGTAATAGATAACATTTCGCCAATTTGTTCAAGGGTTTCCTTGTGGCCGTTAAGACCGAATCGACGCGAGATGATTTCTCTTTCGCGCTCTTGCTCGATGATGTTTAGACTGTTCGAGATTGCTTTGGCAATCGTTTCCGCATTGTTCATGATGCTGCCGTTTTTCCTTACCTTTCCGTCTATTTTATATTATAATAATCCGCCAAAATCCTGGCGTTCCGTATCTTATTTTTTAAAATTTTAACACCATTTGTTTGTGTTGTCAACAAGCAAAGTATCTTTACTTAATATTTATTATATCAGAATTTTGACTTGTAGCGAAAAAAACTTTAAAAAACTTTTAAACGCTAGCGAATTGTTATCTAGTAAAAGCGCTTGTGGTAAAAATATGACATAAAAATGTCTTAGCATAGGAGCTGAAATGAGAAAAATAAGTAATGATCGAGGCATGAAAAATGGGGAGCATAATAATTATGCTCCCCTAGTTGTGGAAAGTTCGTGCGGGTTTACTGTAAGATGTTATTAGGTATACCGTAAAATGTTATGGGGTCGTAATCCTTAGTGGTTAATTACGGTAGGGGTATCGATAAGTCGAAAAAGTGATTGCTCAAAGAGAAGGCGATCCTCTACGAAGCGACTGCTCAATCCCCTACTCGATAATTAACTAAATCTTATGTAAACGCACACTCTCGGCGTCAATTGTAATCCTATATAGAAACAGATGAATTACTAACGCGCCAAGTAGCTCGCACGTTTGAAGTATAGCATGCCAACTGATAGATTGCAAATAAATAATTATTTGGTCTTTTTTGCAGCGGTTTTGCGTGTGCGCTTAGCTGGGCGGCGCGTAGTTTTCTTTGGCTTGTTGGCGAGATATTCCTCGGCCTGCTCTTTCGTGACAGTTTTAGGATCGACATCTTTAGGAATGCGGACGAAGTTGCGGCGACCTGGGCCTTTTACGTATGGGCCGTAAGCGCCGTTAATGATTTGAATCTCACCCCAGTCGGCAATATATGAATCGCGTTTTGCTTCGTAGAGTGGTTCTGCTTCTTCGAATGTGATTGTATATGGGTCGTGATCTTTGAGCGGGATATTATATTTACCGGCTTTTAGGTATGGGCCAAATGGGCCAGCGGCAGCAACAATCTCTACGCCATCCTTGGTCATGCCGAGCGTGCGCGGCAATTGCGGTAGTGCAAGCTGTTTGAGTGCCTGCTCAAGTGTGACCGTCTTGGTAGATTTGCGCTTTGGTAGCGGTGCGAAACGTGGTTTTTCTCCAGTTTCCTTTTCGTTTTCGCCGAGCTGAATGAAACCGCCGTTTTTGCCGACCTTGGCATAAATTGCTTTGCCGGTATCTGGATCGTGACCGAGAAGACGGGCGTTGTTATATCTTTCGATTCCCTCGCTAGCGAGGACCTCGTTATTAAATGGACCATAAAAATCACGGAGCATTTTGACGCGATCGAGCTTTGCTTCGGCGACGAGGTCGAGGTCTTTTTCGATCATAGCGGTAAACTTGTAGTCGACGATATTCTTAAAATGGTCAACTAGGAAGCCGGCAATCAGCTCGCCAATTGGGGTTGGGAGGAGTTTACCTTTGTTTGCGCCGAACTTTTCTGTGACTTTTTCTTCAGTAATTTTGCCGTTTTCAAGCTTAAATTCGGTAACTTCGCGCTCTTCGCCTTCGCTCTCGCCCTTTTCGACGTAGCCGCGGGCCTGAATGGCAGTCATAATGGTTGCATAAGTAGATGGGCGGCCAATACCGAGTTCCTCGAGCTTTTTAACGAGTGAACCTTCAGTATAGCGGGCTGGTGGCTTGGAGTAATTCTGTTTTGCAATAATACTAGCGGCGGTAAGTTTGTCGCCAATAGCCATCTTTGGCAGCTCGGAATCTTTGAAGCGGCCATAAACTTTGAGGAAGCCGTCGAAAGTAATAACTTCGCCCTTCCCCTCAAAGAGATATTCGGTTGGAGTGGAGATTTTGACGGTAGTTTTTTCGAGTTTAGCGTCTGCCATCTGTGTCGCAAGTGCGCGAGCGCGAATTAAAGCATAGAGGCGCTTTTCGTAATCATTCTTGCCGGCAACTTCGGTCTCAATATGGGTTGGACGGATAGCCTCGTGCGCTTCCTGAGCGCCAGCGGTCTTGGTCTTGAAGTTGCGAGATTTAACATAATTCTTGCCGTAGTTTTCTTCGACGTAACCGCAGATACTTGCAATGGCTTGCTTGCTGAGGTTTAGGCTATCGGTACGATGATAAGTAATATGACCAGCCTGATAGAGAGCCTGAGCGGCCTGCATAGTGGTCTTAGCGCTATAGCCGAGCTTAGAGTTGGCTTCGATTTGCATTGATGCGGTCGTGAATGGCGGTTGTGGCTTGCGCTCGCCTGGCGTAGTTTCGACGGCTGATACGGTATATTCTGCGCCTACAAGCTTATTAAGGAAGGCTTTAGTTTGTTCTTCGTCCTCGAAATCGTGATTTAGATTGGCGGGAAACCCGAAATCGCCAGAGACTTTGTAGGTATATTTGCTGGCGAATTTTTCAATAGCTTGCTCGCGTTCGACGATAAGGCGGAGAGCTGGGCTCTGGACGCGACCAGCAGAGACGGCGCCTGGAACTTTCTTACGAACAACGCCGGAAAGATCAAAACCGACAAGCATATCGAGGGTTTGGCGAGCCTGTTGGCTGGCAACCATGTCCATATCGACGACGCGTGGTGATTTAATGGCGGCTTCAAGGGCTGGTTTGGTGATTTCGTGGAAGGTGATACGTGCAGTATCTTTTGGCAAACCAAGCACCTCGCAGAGATGCCAAGAAATCGCTTCTCCTTCGCGGTCTTCATCAGTTGCGAGCCAGATTTTGTCGGCGGCCTTAGCAGCTTTCTTAAGATCGGCAATAATACTCTTGTGGCCAGGATCAACTTCATAAGTGACGTCAAAAGTATTCTTGTCGACCTTTGTATCCTTGCGAATATGCCCGACGCTTGCGAGTACAGTAAAATCACTACCGAGGTATTTCTCGATTGTGTGCGCTTTGGCTGGAGACTCTACTATTACCAAGTTCTTGCTCATTGCTATATAATAACACATTCTTTTTTCATGAAAAGTTCTTACGCTAATGGCAGAATATGGGCTATAATAAAAGCAGAAGTATTTTGGAGGTCAAATAAAATCGATGCTTTCCCGAAAGAAAAGTACGATTATTGCCGTTTCGGCGATTGGGCTATTGGGTTTGACAATGATGCCTTCACGAAAGATTTAGCCAATGGCAATGGAAAATTGCGACACAAAGTCGGTCTTATTACTGCCGATGAATTGACGTTGGCTGGCACTATTTATACGGATGCCAAGACTTCTTATCTCGCAAATTCGGATGGCAGATGGTATGATTGGTCCATTTCGCCGTTCGTCTTTGACGGCTCAGCGAGCGAATTTAATTGGGGGTGGGAACTTGGCTATAGTACCGTTAGCAACTATAGCTCATATAGCGGAGTGGGAGGATTGCGTCCGATGGTTTCCCTCAAGGCTGGCACGGAAGTTGCGAGCGGCTCAGGCTTAGCGACTGACCCGTATATTGTCGAATAATTTTAAGCGTCAAAAAACCCCAGGTAAGGGTGGGCATCACCTGGGGTTTTTAAACCCTTTAAACACACCTTTGATGGTACCGGAAGACGGAAGCGCGACCCACCTCACACAAATGGGGTCCGCCGGTTTAAAGGGGTTGCTAGCCATAGAAACTTGCATTCTAAGTGGAGGTAATACTTTTCACTTCAAACTATATAGAAGAAATTTGAAGGCCGAATGGGTTTCTATAGCACGCAACAATTGTTAAAACACGAATGTTTTAACAAAGTTATAGATTATTTAGGTGCAGTACTTAACCAATTTGGTTAAAACTGTACTCATTTTAGCACCTATTTGCGTAAAAGTCAATACTTTTTACACACTTTTTTATAAAAACAAGGGATTTTTGGCATTTTTCTACCCCTGTTTATGCTTATTTAACAGAGGCGATTACGCTTATTGTTATTTTTTTAAAAAATGTTATAAAATGTGGCAAAAATCAATATTTTGACACAAAATCGGCGATTTCGCGAAGGATTTGTGGCAATTCTTCGTGTTCGTTTGGCGTGAACTTGCTGAGGACGAAATTGACGTCTCCGAGCTGCTGGCGAAGCTGATCGTTGCCAGATCCGAGGCGGTAGCGTGGAAAGTCGTTCGTGCCGAGGTGTTGAATGAGCGACTTTAGGCCATTGTTGCCGCCGTCGCTTCCTCGCTCGCGAAAACGAAGCGTGCCGAATGGAAGGTTGAAATCATCACAGAGTACGAGAATGTCCTGTGGCACGATTTTATAGAAGTCACAGATGGCGCGAGCGCACATGCCCTGGTCGTTATAAAAGGTTTGTGGCTTTACAAAGATGCGATCGTGCTCTTTGTCTTCGGCGATAATGGCATGCCATTTACTCTTCTCTATCCAGGTAAGATTATTGATTTTGGCATAAAAATCTAGGGCTAGGAAGCCGAAATTGTGGCGCGTAAAATTGTATTTGGCGCCTGGATTGCCAAAACCGAAAATGATTTTCATATCCATATTATAGCGTATCTTGACAACTACAGCATCATTGAGGTAAAATAAGCGTAAGTTTTATATTAAATAAAAAGGTCAAATAAAACAGGTCAAAAAAAATGAAGCGTTTCAAGAATCTTTCGCTTAAAAAGAAGCGTACGTTAGCTATTGCTGGCGTCTCATTAGTCACATTAACAATCGTAGGTACGATTGCATATCATCAAGATAGTATGTTCTTTGCGAACATCTTTCGTGCTAAAGATGATGTCGTAGAATTCTCGGAGACCTTTGATTCTCCAGATGATTGGCAGCCATGTCAGGAGATCCCAAAGACTGCGGTCGCGACAAATAAGAATGACACTCCGCGCTATGTGCGTATGAAGATTAATGAATATTGGCGCACGAAAAATACGCAAACGCCTACTGATGACCATTCGACCTCTGACCTAGCTTTGACCTGGAATGATAATGGCGTCGAGAAACACTATGCGGTTATAAATACGCAGAATGATGACAGTTGGGAGTTGAAGAGCGATGGTTGGTATTATTACAAGACGACGCTCGCTAAGGACGAATCTACGCTTTCGCTTTTGAAATCTGTTACATTTAACTGTGAAGTAAATACGGTTGGCGAGATTCGCTATAGCGTCGATGGCCAGGCTGGCGAGTCGATGCCGAATGAATATGCAGAGGCAAATTACCATCTATATATTACCTTCCAGATGAGTGATGAAGAGATGATAGCGGCTCGCGATACGCTTTATGATATTGTTGCGCATCAGACGAATGGCGTAGATACAAATGTTGACTTTGGTCAGAATGCATCAAGAGTGGTTGGCAACGGAAATGGCGTCAATACGCTTGCGTCGCATCAAAATGATGATTATCCAGTCTATTACTTCCGCGGTGAAGTAGATAATAATGTGGTCGTATTCAATAACTTTTGCTGGAGGATTCTGCGTACGGCCGAGGGCGGTAGCGTAAAGTTACTTTATTCTGGCGAGTATTCTGATGGCGTCTGCCCTGGAACGCGTAACAATTTCTCGATTGGTTCCGCCTCGCTTCAGAATTACTATTATGACGTTATAAATCACGGCTATATGATGAGTAATAAGCATTATGAGACGGATTTCTCGAATATTACTGGCGCAGGTGGACAAGGTACGTATTATGCGTATTATATGAGTGATGCAGTTGAATGGGATGGGACGAAATATAATCTCGTCAATCCGGTCCGTACGAATGGCACATATTCGGGCCCAGATACGCGTATTAGGCAATATCCATACCACTGTCGTTCGTCGGGGGAGATGTCCTGTACGAATGTCTATTATCAGTATAACTACATGGATGATGTAAATAACGGTAAGGCAATCGTCTTGAAAAATGGCGATACGATTGAAGATGCGCTTGCCGCGATGGAAAGGAATGATGTAGACTCGGCGGCGAAGACCAATGTTGATACTTGGTATGAAAATAATATTACTGAAAATCGCGATAAGATTGCAGACGTTATCTACTGTAATGATCGCTCAATCTTGCATGGCGGTCTTAGCGATATCGATCCAACAATGGGCTATATCTTAAACTATGGTGGCTGGGTACGCATGGGCGGTACGGATAACGATAGAACGCCGGTACCTAACATTGATTGCCGCCGAAGTGTAGATAAATTTACAGTGAGCGAGGCAAATGGTAATGGCGATTTAACTTATCCGATTGCTCTACCGACAGCGGATGAGTATACACTTGGCGGCATGGGCTTCTCTGGTAGTCTCTTTGATAAAGACGGTTACTCTTTCTCGCCGAGATACAATAATAACGACGCCTATGAGACACATTATCTCTACTCATCGTCTAATGAATGGATGCTTACGGCGGCGGTTGCTTGGAGCTATAACGTAGTTTATTTGAATGGCTCGAGCGGCAGCTTAAACTGGACGGATGCGACTGCATCGGCTGGATTGCGCCCTGTCCTTGCGTTAATTCATGATACTTATGTCCAGTCTGGCACTGGAACATTATCAGATCCATATATTCTAGAGTGGTAAAATGTAAAAAGCCAGGGCGTAAAGCTCTGGCTTTTTGTTGTTTGAAAAGTGCCTGGAATTATTCTGGCCAGCATTCGTCGATGATTCGTGCGCCTGGACGCTGAATCTCATCGCCCTTATCGAAGGTAATGATTGCTATATGCGGATGATACTTACATATTTCAACTGCCTTACTAAGTGCGTTATCGGCGGCGCCATATTGATTCATTCTCTGTGTCGGATCACCGCTGATAAGAATCTTTGCGTTTTGATTGATTCGCTGAATGCTCATACGTATCTGGCTGAGCTGCATAAATTGCGCTTCGTCTAAGATGAACAATGCGTCGCTAATATCGTCTCCGTTAGTCTCGCCTGGTGCAATAATTATACATCTTCTAAGAAAGCTCTCCGTTCGCATGCTTGCGTCGCGATAGGAGAGATCCGGATGTAGTATTCTTAGAACCGTTTCGCAATTGGCGGTAAAGCCATGAATCTTACTGCGGCGTTTTTCGAATTCGCCACCAGGAAGCGCTGGTTGTTTATCGCCAAGCATTTTGTCCGGTGGGCAGATGTAGACTTGCTTGTAGAGACAATTGCGCTTAGATTTCTGATACTCTTTGTCGGCATTTGATGCATAATATGTAGTTTTGCAGTCAGACTTCTCCTTTTTCTCGAAGTAGCTCTGCATTTCCTCTTCTGTCATGCTTGCTAAGAGTTGTTGCTCTTCCCTTGTGGCTCGCCGTTCGGACTTTCTCTGTTTGCTCTTTTGGCGTTGCTGCTCTTTGCGCTCGGTGGATTTTTTAGTCGGTTCTTCGTAGTAATCGCTAGCATCCTTGAGTTCATTAGATTCTGTTATGGCGACGGTTGCCTCACTAAATGTCTTGCCGCTACCGCCTTTTCCGACGAGGAATACTGCCGTTATGCGATCGGTGTCTTGATAAATTGCCTCGAAGGCCATTGCTTGGCGTGCGCCAATTGGCATAATCGGCCATTGATTGATTGTCTGAAGATGGTCAAGGTGATGAGTTGCGTCGTTGTACATACCGATGTTATTGAACCTGTTAGGCCGGTTCGCCGGAGCCTGAAATATGAATTCAACGAATTCGTTCGGATGAAGTGGTCCTTCGTCCTCGAAATACTTAGCCCAGTCTTCATCTGTAAAACCTTTGTTCAGCCAACGTGCGTGACAGTCAATTGGGAGCTTAACAATACGATAGCCTTTGTATGGCTTCACGACGATAAAGAGTGCCTTGGCCTTCTCGTCTTCTGCGACGATGTTATAGACGCTTGCATCGAATGTAACGAGAGTTGCATCCCATGCTTTTGCGCAAGCAATCGTGCGCAACGTGCTTCGTTTAGACGGACAGTTGTGATTGATCGGGTCAAGATAAATGATTTCGCCAGTTGGGAAAGTGTATTTCAGTACTGACTTTTTCCACTTATTATTCTTGTCAATTTCTGCTTTGCTTGCGATTTTTTGTAGATAGATAGCAAGCTCCATTGAAGCGGCGCCACGATCATTGTTTTCGTCCTTCCATTCGAAGAGTTTAGAATTAAAAACGTCGAAAGGAATGATTAATTCCTTGGCAACTGGCTTTTCTCGAATATCGAGAATCTTTGGCATGGTAATCGCCACGTCAAGATTGAGGACGTATCTTCCGCCATCATTGAGTTCTTGTAGCATAGGCGTTCCCTCCTTCTATGCGTATAATTCCATAAGATTTAAAGTTACAAAAATGGGCGCCACTATTGAGGTGCCCACTTATGATTATTGTAGCATAGAATTAGTCGCGGTTGCGGAAGGAGAAGAAGATTGGCGTGCCGCCAAAATCAAAGCTCTCACGGAGGCGACGCTCGAGATAGCGTTTGTAACTCCAGTGAAGGAGGCTGAGGTTGCTACCGTAGACGACGAACCATGGCGGGCAAGTGTCGGTCTGGACCATATAGCGAAGCTTTGGATGAGTATTCTTGAGACCTGCAGGTGGATGTGAATTAACGGCATCGGTGAGGAGTTTGTTGAGATCGGAAGTTTTTAGCTCGGCATGGCGAGCGCGATCGATTTGGGTTGCAAGCTCAAAAATCTTAGTGACGTTCTTACCGGTGACACTAGAGGTCATGACGACTGGAGCATATGGAATGAAATTAAAATCATATTCGAGATTATCGAGGATTTCGTCGGTATCTTTGTGCTCGAGATCAGTCTTCGTAACGACGAGAATAATACCTTTGCCGGCATCGACGATCTGGCCAGCAAGGCTCTGATCGAGCTTAGAATGCGGTTCAGTGCTATCGACGAGCATACAGCAAATATCGGCCTCTTCAATAGCGGCGAGGCTGCGGAGAGCGCTGAATTTCTCGATACCTACTTCGCGTTTGCCTGGCTTGCGGAGGCCAGCGGTGTCTAGTAATTCGATAGTGCGACCTTTATAACGAATCTCGGTGCGGTTGACGTCGCGAGTCGTGCCGGCGAGATTAGCAACGACGGCTTGTTGCTTCTGAGCCATAGAATTAAAAAGACTGGATTTGCCGACGTTTGGGCGGCCAATAAGGGCAATTTTGATGCGATCATCGGGCTTCTCTTCTCTCTTTTGAGTATTAAAGCCGAGGCCTTTTAGTTCGGCGAGAATTTTGCCGCGAAGCTCATTGAGGCCCATGCCAGTTGTGGCTGAGACGCGGATTGGCTGTTTGGCGCCAAGAGTAAGAAACTCTTCGTCTGGAAGTGATTCGCCGAGGTCGGATTTGTTGAGTAGGAAAAGAATTGGCTTACCGGATTTAAAAGCTTTCTTTGCGATCATCTTGTCGTTATGATCTGGGTATTTACTACTGTCGAGTGCGAGGAGAATGAGGTCGGCGCTAGCGACGGCATCTTCGATTTGGTCTTGAATATGAGCCTCGAACTCGTCGTCCGGGTCTTTGAGGCCGGCGGTGTCGACGAGGACGTACTGGTTATCGACTTTACTAACGACATTGTCGCGAGTTGTACCAGCTTCGCGCGCAACAATAGCCGTCGCCTTGTGGACGAGGCGATTAAAGAGACTAGATTTGCCAGCGTTGGTCTGGCCGATGATTGCTACTACCGGTAATTTCATACTATAATTTTAGCAGACTTGACAAAAAATGTAAAGTGTGATAGAATATAAGTATGATGCGTTCTGGTTATTCCTGGACGCTTTTTTCTATGATATCTAATTCGGCTTGAGCTTGCTGCTCGGCGATTGCAGCAGCAATAGCAACGCGTTTGGCGCGCCAGATGCGATAGAAACAGAAGAAAGCAATGTATGCTAATACGCCAGCGAGACCTGCAAATGCGTCGAGTAGGACATCTTCGGCGCTACCATTGCGGCCAGATACGGTGAGCTGATGCACTTCGTCGAGGGCGCCATAGATTACGGTCAAGATGATTGGATAGAAGATTTGGGTACTCTTTGGGAAGGTAAGTGGGTGAAGGCCCTTAATAAAGCAACTAGCACTGTAGCCGAGGGCGCCGTAAAGAATGAAATGAGCAAATTTACGAGCGAATTCGTTTGAGAAGCCGACAGCGTTAGCGAAGCTGGACGAGTCCATGTCTGATGCTTCGCCATTACGGGCAGAAAAAGACCAAATGATAGCCATAAAGAAGATTGGGAAAATGATACGCCAATATCTCTTGATAATGCTCATGCTTGCCTTTGCTCCCTGTTATGGTTTTATATATTATACTAGTTTTTGCCGAGATAATCAAATTTATCGGAAGGCGCAGTATAATATGAGTATGGATGCAGATGAATACCAGAAGTTAGCGCTAAGAACGCTAGATGGCAATCTAGATAAGCAGCAAGTACTATCGATGGGAATGATGGGGCTTTGTAGTGAGTCTGGCGAAGCGATTGACATGTTAATTAAAAATATTTCGTCTGGTCGTAAAATTAATCGTGAGCAAACGATAAAAGATCTCGGCGATGTGGCGTGGTATCTAGCAATTACGGCACATGCGATAGATTGCGATCTGTCCGAGGTATTTCAGAAAAATATTGAGAAACTGGAAAAGAGATACTCTAGCCCCGCTAATTAGTGGTGCTCGATTTGCAATAATGATGATTATTTGTTAAAATATACTTTAGTGGTCCCGTCGTCTAGTGGTCCAGGACGTCTGGTTCTCATCCAGAAAATCAAGGGTTCGACTCCCTTCGGGATCACCACGAGTGAAAATTATCGGAAAAATCCGATTTTTTTCTTGCCCGTAATCCGTAAAGTGGGCTGATTTCTTGGGTGTAAACATTATTTTCCTGAGTAATCACAAAACCGCGTGGAAATATAATTTGTTTACACCTTTGCGCATTTTTAGGGGTAAGGTTTACAAAATTTGAGCCAAGGTTGTCCACGAAGTTCAAAGCAAATTTCATAAAATCGCTTTTCTTTTTCTCATTGCCGCTATCTAACTCTTGATATTCATTTTTCATTGCATCTAATTGTGCTTGTCGATTATCCAGTCGACTCCCAATAATTTCTTTTCGTTTTTCATTGCACTCATTGACGTATGTATCAGTAATAGACTCAATATCATTTTCCGCGCGAAGAATCCTTAATTTAAGTTCCTTTTTCCGTATCGCCGTATCTCCTTCTTCGCGTTTCCATGCAGTTTCCAGCGCCTCCAATAAAATTTTTCTTGATTTTTCGGACATATCAAATTGTCCACACAGATTCATGACTTGCTCATTGATATATTCTTTAGGCAAAGACCTATAACAACCTCGACAACGATATTTTTGGTATATCTTTGGTTTTTTCTTGTTGTTTGATTGGGTAATACCGGCGAACCTGTGGTATTTTGTATGTTTATGGTCACAATTTTCGCAAAGGAACATGTTGCTTAATGGATACTTTGGGTTGCCTTCTTTTGACGGTGCTTTATGATTCCGTCTCTTGCTATTAACAATTTCTACTAATTTTAGATGTTCTTCCTTTGTGATAATTGGTTTATGCAAGCCATTCTCGTTCCTGTATTTTACTTGTTTATTCATTTCAACAATACCGGCATAGAACGGATTTGCTACTACCTTTTTCCATTTATCAATTTTTATGGGTTTATAATTACTGTAAACTGTTGGGCCCAGTTTGTTGTATTCTTTTAGTGATTCTGTTAAGGTATAAAGACCCGCTGCTGTCTTTTTTAAAATACGAGCTAATAGTTCCGCTTTCTCGCCATCTTTATCGGGAATAGATTTCACCTCGCCGTGTTTATATCCGCGAGGCGGGAAATAAGGCCAACGGCCTTCTTCCAATGCTTTCCTTTGTCCATTAACCGCCTTGCGCATACGTTCTTCGTTGCTACCTTCAGCCTTATAGTATTCAAGCGACCTTTGGAATGTCGCAATAGAGCTATCGTCATTCAGCGCGTCATTTTTTGCATACACTACCTTTACTCCGACTTCAATTTCAAAACGAACTTCCCAATAGTTCGCTTCTTTTTGGGAGCGCATAAATCTGTCCGGTTCATCTACGATAATATATTTTATGCTACGGTCTCTTTTGCAAGTATCATATATCTCATTTAAGTCCTTTCTATTTACATTCTTGCCGCGTTTGCTCGACATGCTTTCGCTCCAAATATAATCTTTTGGAATAATGACGCCCAACCTATCAGCCATTTCTTTAACGGCTTGGTTTTGTCGTGCTAAACTATTATTGCTTAACTGCTCGTTGGTTGACACCCGACACAGCCCAATTGCTTTGTATTGTGGCACATAACCTACTTTCTGAGTATTGTCGGGAACTCATTGGACGTGGCTCATAGAACCGTATGAGCCCCCGACATTACCCACAAATTAAATTACGTTTACATCTATGAATTTTGTCCGCTCTCTATCTTAACAGCCTCTTGATTCTTTGAAAAGCTGATAAAGAAAATCCGCAAGCAATTCAGCGTCATGTTTTATTGCCGCTTCATTGTCGTCAGTATGAACAGCGTTAATAACGACCCTCTTTTCTGATTCATTTGTCGAATTATTGCTATTCATAATTCAATCCTACAAAAGCACGCGTATTGGTTTGTCTATATTCTTTTGTCGACAAAAAAGATAAAACTATCTACCAAAGTCTACCTTTTACAGATTACAACCCAAAATCTTTATTAATTGAATAATTTGCCTTATTTACCAAAATGAAATCGTCATTAATGCCGGTTTCTTTTGTAATACGGTCGTTTATTCTTTTGCGCGCGGCAAGATATTTGTGTTTTTCTTTTTCATGTGCTTCTCGACTTTGTGCTTCACTTGGGTTTTCCAGCTCGAATATATCCGTCGCATTTGCTCCATCTTCGCTTGTTCTGTTATCGAATACGGCTTTAAGGATACACCAATTCAATGTGCCTTTCTGTAAGCGGATTTTATGTTCGCCAATGTATAGATAATTATTTTTAAATCGTGGTTGTAGGGTGATATTTTTTTGGGGTATTCTTTCTTGTGGAAATAGCTCTTGTTTTTGTAGCTCGTCTAATATAGGGCGTAATCTCGCTACTGTATTTTCTACCGCCTTTGTATAGCACTTTATTTTATCTAGTTGGTCGATATTATTGGGGACATTTGGAGACTGAACCAAATATTCGCAACCAATCGATTGTGATTCGTTGTATATTTTATTTATCCAATCGTGACACCAATTGATAAGATTATCATATTCCTTTTTGTAGTTTGGTCGTTCTAACCATGAATATCCCAAATGTTCTCGATATGCAACAAATTCTTCGTATTGGCTTTGGGCATCAACTAAAAGGGCTTCGCCCCCATTCAACAAACCAACAATGTAGTTAAGCCGGTCTTTCTTTGTTGGCTTACGATACAAATACTTATCAAATTCGGTCAATTAAAACTCCCTTTCTCAATATAATTATACCATTTAGGCAAAAGATAAAAAAATACACGCTATTCATATAACGTGTTTCTGTGTCGTAAATATGCCATTAAACCCGCGTATTTGGCGTTTTAAGCGCCCTCTATGCCTCAAGATGCATATTATACCGTCTTGCTTTACGCGCGATATATTAATTCCAGCTCACGAATTGCCTCGTCGATTTTATCGCGCACATCTTCCTTTTCTTTATATTCGTGCTTTGCGCGTAACTTTTTCGTAATATATTTTATTTCATACTCTTGTTGAGATTTGTTTAACTTACGAAAATCGCTCTTATAAAGTTCCCAGGATTCTTCGGAAGCAAATATATCTTTTCGCATTTCGGCTTCTTTGCTTTTTCTTGCTGCGTCTTTGACTATTTTATCGGCATAATCACCAGTGAAAATGTTGCCACTTTTTTCACGGTTCTTGTTTTTGCCGCCGCTTTTAAAAAGACCGAAAATTGCCGCTACGATAATCCAACCAACAACAATTGCTAATACGCCTTCCATTTGAAAATACCTCCTTGGTTATTAGTATTTTTTGTCGATTGTCGGATAAAAAACGACAACCGTCCTAGGTTGTCTACACCGAACAAATCGTATCGAGATTGTTTTTCGGACAGTTGCCGTTTTCTAATCTCGATAAATCTGCTCTTACAGATTTTCGACTTGTTCAAAATTGTGTAGACAATAAAATTATACCATGAAACGGGTTAAAAATATATCCATAAGCCGGTTATGATTCAGAAATTTATCGCTGTTTTATGGCTGTTATTCGGCTGTTACTTTTTTACAGAGCCGCCGCCTTCGTCCTCGTTCGTCGTCGTTTTTTCGTCGTTTTTTCATAAAAACCGTAGTTTGCCGTTGTTTTTCCGTTGTTTTTTTGACGCTGTTTTGACGCTGTTTTTTACGCTGTTTTTAATGCCTCTTGGCAATTGTAATGAGTAATGTTTATAAATTCATTAAGCGAATCGCGAAATGGTTTTACAATTGTAAAGTATTCTTCATTTTGACCGTTAATTAGCCTTTGCTCAATATTTTTAAGGCTTAACGATTGTTCCATATCATATTCATAATCTTGCAGAGTTTTCATAGCCTTTTCGTCGTTTAGCCAACTAGCAATATCTTTGAGCGAAACAACAGTATTCCCAAGCGCAATGTCCGGGGTTTTCAATTTACGACAACCCGTCCAATTCTTAAAACGTTTATTATCTAGTGTTTGGTAGAAAATACGCGTTAATTCGTCATAAACGACATTTAAACCGGATTTTAGCCAAGTGCGTGCATATCGTCGTTCTCCAAAATGACCTTGATAAAAATTGAGATAATCAAATAAAACAACAAAACTCTTGCTGACGTCTATTATTTGGCGGTAATACGAATCAATTTCTTTCAGCCTACCGGTTTGGCTCTTAGTCAGTTCTTTATTGTCATACATTGCACCATTTAACAATTCGGTTAGTAGTCCATACGTTCTTTCAAAGTCACACAGTATGTCGTCCATACCGCACGTTTTGGTCATTATTTTGCCCGCCGGTTTTCCATCTACCTCAACGGCTTTTCTAGCCTTATCGTCGTCTGCCTCCATTATTTTGTTTAAGCAATCTTGGAATAATTGATTCGCGTAATACAATACAGAATCCGGGAAAGGGCTAAAAACCAACTTGTCGCCAGGGTAATTCTTTTGATTCTTGAATTGATTATCGCAATAATTAGCCAATTTGTTTAACCGGTCAATATCTTCTTCGTAGGGTTTTACATAACGTTTAAGATTCTTATCAGCCAACCATTTTTCCAATGTGACTTTACATTTCTCAACGCTTTTAATGTCAATGTCCTTTGGCGGAATCAACTGTTTTGGTGAAAGATATTCGGAAGGTTTTTTATCCTGGTCAATTTCGCTAATTCTTTGGTGCAAATTAAGACATAGCAATTTGTAACTTGTGGCGAGAACACCATATGCCCTATACGGTGCATTGCCAACAACTTTATCTAACAATTCGCCAATTTCAATGGCTCTGCAAATCCGATAATCAACTTGCGGTAATTTATTTAGTTCTTTTGACTCAATCTTTTCGCCGTCGTATTTGCCGGCTTTTAAAGCAACAACAATGGCTTCGTGCGCGCGACGCATTGCCGACAAATTATAGGTTATCGTATCTGACAGTCTTTCATTGTTCATATTTAAATTATACCATGAATCTTATCTGTTGATAAGTCTAGAAAACCAATTTTTTGCCAAGTGTATTAATGTGCAAAATTAATAGGTAATCTTTTTGTTATAGACATTTTTCGTATAAAGAGTTATAATATCAAATATGAAAAATATTGGGAAAAAAGTTGTTTCTGAAACAGAGTTGATATTTGAATGGGATTTTGAAGCCAATGAAAAGATAGGGTTAAATCCCAATGAATTAACTTTGGGTAGCAGCAAAAAAGCATGGTGGATTTGTAAAAAATGCCAAAACAAATGGCAAACTCAAATTAGCGTTAGAAATAAAGGACACAATTGTCCTAAATGTGGGGCTCAAAAGGTTGGCAATAATAACGCCACGATAAAAAGTGCCGACAAAAGCTTGCTTGCTGTTTTCCCAAATGTCGTAAAGGTGTGGAACTATGAGAAGAATGGTAATTTAAAACCAGAAAATATTTCGGCTTATTCAAATAAAAAAGTGTGGTGGAAATGTTCCGAGTGTGGGAAAGAGTGGCAATCTTCGATATGTGGAAGAGCTGCAAATTCGGGAAAGACTACATGCAAAGGCTGTTCGCTTCGTAATAGTAAAAGGGTTTATTTAAGGCAGGGGGTAAATGATTTAGTGACTGTTTGCCCAAAGGTTGCCGTTGAATGGGATTATGAAAAAAATATAGGATTAGCACCAAATGACGTTACTGCCCATTCTTCGCAAGTAGTCTGGTGGAAATGCGAAAATAGTCATGAATGGAAAGCAAGCATACTCAATAGAACAAAAGACGGATATCGTGGTTGCCCATATTGTGCTAATAGACGAGTGAGCGAAGAGAATAATTTACAGGTTGTAAATCCCGTAGTGTCCAAGGAGTGGAACTATAAGAAAAATGGGACGCTGACACCAAGCGATATCACGGCAAATTCCAATAAGAAAGTTTGGTGGATATGTGAAAATGGTCACGAATGGCAAGCGTCACCAAATAATAGAATGCGAACTAATTGTCCATATTGTGCAAACCAAAAGTTGTGGTCTGGTTTTAATGATTTAGCTACTAAATACCCGAAATTAGCGGAAGAATGGAACTATAAAAGAAATGGCGTCTTAAAACCACAAGATACTATGTTTGGCTCTACTAAAAAAGTTTGGTGGATTTGCGAAAAAGGTCACGAATGGCAAGCGTCGCCAAGCCATAGAGCCAAGGCGGGTTGCCCGTATTGTTCTAATAGAAAAGTATTGACCGGCTTTAATGACCTAGCTACCATTAATCCATCTTTGGCAAAGGAATGGAATTACAAAAAGAATAAAGGGTTGACTCCGCAAAATATAATTGCTGGTTCGCCGAAAAAAGTTTGGTGGATATGTGAGAATGGTCATGAATGGCAAGCGACTATTGTTAGCAGGAATAAGGGGCATTATTGCCCAATCTGCGATACGAATAAACATACGTCAGTATCAGAAAAAGCCTTTGCATATTATCTTCGTTTGTATGGCGTAGAAATAGAGGAAAGTAAGAAAATTGAACGTCGAGAATTAGATATTTTTATACCAAAAATGCAAGTTGGAATTGAATATGACGGTCAATATTATCATAAGAACCCAACCAAAGATTTAGCTAAAAATTTGCTGTGCAAAGAATTAGGAATAAAACTAATCAGGATTAGAGAACCGGAATTGCCAAAACTTGACGGTTATTCAACAGACATTCGCATTGACGCATTAAATAGTAGTGATTATTCACACCTTAATCAGCCTATTTTGAAAGTCTTAAAATTGCTTGTAGGAGAAAAAGAATTTGACGTAAATGTCGATAGAGACCTAGGCAAGATTTATGAGTTATTCCAAACGTCTGCCAAAAAACAATCCATTGTCGACGAATACCCGGAGCTATTAAAGGAATGGGATTATTCCAAAAATGATATTTTGCCAGAAAAACTGTCGAAAGGCGCACATTATAAGGCATGGTGGAAATGCTCTAAGTGCGGGTATGAATGGCAAGCACAGGTTTATAGCAGATGCCAAGGTTATGGCTGCAAAAAATGTGGCTATTCAAAAACCGGCAAAGCCAATACCGTCGTAAAAGACCATAAGAAGAGCTTATTGTCTGTTTTCCCAAATGTCGTAAAGGTGTGGAACTATGAGAAGAATGGTAATTTAAAACCAGAAAATATTTCGGCTTATTCAAATAAAAAAGTGTGGTGGAAATGTTCCGAGTGTGGGAGAGAGTGGCAGGCATCTGTATACAATAAGGTAAGAAGCTCAACAATTACATGTCCAGATTGTTCTAAACATAAAAAACATTAAAAAACGCAAGGGCTTGGTTGCTTGCTTTGTGGTGAGCCGCAACCAACCCTTGCTTTCTGTCTTATAACACTATGTTAATATTATATGTAATTCTCCTACCGTGTTTATTTCAAAAGCCATTCCTGGTAATCATTCCACAAAATACCAATCCAACGCTCGGCTTCTTTATTAATTTCAGATAAATTTTCATAGAGAAAATTAGAGTATGCTATAATGGTTTCATGGTCGTCTTGGGTGTAAACATTGTCACCGGACGTCCACCACAGGAATTATTTAAAAAACGCCCGCGAGGGACGTTTTTTTTGTTAGTCTAGGCTTCGTTCTTAGCTTTGCGCTTACGTAATGCCATTACGATAAATAGAGCGAATGCACACGCGGCGAAGGCAACGATATGGTTCATAATCGCGTCGCCAGTGTTTGGCGTAGAGTTTGCACCAGTATCTGGTACGGTTGGGATTTCTGCCCAGCGTGCAATCGCGATAGAGTCGCTGCGTGGATGGAAGTGTTCTTCGATTTGCTTGTCGCCAACGAACCAGCCGAGGAACTCGTAGCCAGCTCTTTCTGGGGTCGGGAGTTCGCCGATTTCTTGATCGCCACGGACGGTCTTTACGATTTCGTCGTCACCGTTTCCTGGATCGAGAGTTACGGTATATGGATTGGCTTGGAAGATTGCGTAAACTTTAATATTCTTTGCTCCAGCAGTATCGATTACGAAGTTGTCTGTCAGGCCATCTTCCGTATCGTGATCTAGTGCCCAGCCTACGAAGTAATGCCAAGTGTCGCCTGGAGTTGCAGCTTTAAGCGTAATATCTGCGTCTTCTACAGTGTAGCTTGTAGGGTTGGATGCGTCATTGGTTGGCGCAGAGTCCATATCTTCGCCGCCAAGGTCATATTCGATAGTATAGTTAATTATTTCCCAATGAGCGTAGTATGTGTGATTTTCGGCCGGCATGGTGGTAGTATCGGAAATCTTGGTGCCGCCAGTTTGCTCGGTAAACCAGCCGAGGAATCTGTAACCTGAGCGTGCGGTCGCCGGAAGGGCGCCAAGTTCTTCGCCAAAATTCTTTGTAATTCTTTCTGGGTCTGCAGTTTCGCCCGCATTCGCATCAAAACTTGCCGTATATTGGTTAATGCTCCAGTTGGCCGTATATTCCCTATCGCCATGAGATTGAGCCGGAATTACTACATTTAGATTTTTGCCACCATCAAGGTCGGTGCCACTCCAACCGAGGAAGATGTGGCCTTCTTTTACTGGGTCGGTAAGAGCAATCTCTGGGGATTCGTAGTTATATGTAGTCGGATAGCTGGAACTGCCAGAGCCACCGTTTAATTCATAGTCGATGCTATACTGAATCGGTTTAATATTTGCCGCGTACTCACGATTACCAAAGCTACCCTTCGGAATGGTTACCGTTAGATTTTCGCCGCCAGTTAGATTAGTGCCACTCCAACCGAGGAATTCGTAATATTCTGGAGCGGTTGGATTGTTTAGGGTAATATCATCAGATTCGACTGTATAGGTCGCCGGATTCGATTCAGGGAGGTCGCCATTGCTAATATCGTAATCGATATTATATGTATTAATTTTGTACTTCGCAGTCAATACGATATCTTCTTCGATTGGAGTCGAAAAATCATATTCTTTATCACCAATAAACCAGCCAAGGAAAGTATAGCCATCAATATCCGAATCTATGCCCGAATCATCAACGGTATCGCCCCAGTAGCGTAATTTGAAATCTTCCTGGTTGCCCCATTTAAAGACAATGCGTGCCTGATTAATGGAGACCATCGTAAAACCATCGCCGGTCTTGGCATATCTAGAAACCGGTTCTTCAGAATAGTTGGTTGTCGAGATTGTAATCTGACCAGCAACATCGCTTTCAGCGACCCGAAGACCATACATTTTTGCAAGATATAAGTCTGAATAGCCAACATAGCCAGAACCGCCGCCGCCGGAACCACCAATGCCCCAACCAGCACCAGAGCCACCATACCAGCCGGCACCACCGCCGCCGCCTTCGTTTCCACCAGAGCCATTTTCGGCACCACCGCCAAGACCAAAGTCAGAATTCCTTCTAAGGGCGCCTACATTACCAAAGGCCTTCGGGCCTGGATTTTCCTGATCGCCACCGCGTCCGCGGTAGTTCGCGTAACCATCGTTTCCCCAATAGCCACCGCCGGCGCTGTTATCGCCGCCACCCGTTCCGCCAGCAGAGTGTTGGTTAGCGACTTCTTTCTCGAGCAGATTCGGCGTAGTCTGCTTATTTAAACCACCGCCCGCACCTGCGACCATCACGATTTTATCCTTCTTTTCTTTGAATTCAGAGAGAAGACCGGACTCTAGCGCAATATGCGTCGCGCCGCCGCCAGAACCGACGACTGAGGAAGTGGATGGGCCACCGCCATTATATGCATAGCCAATACCGGTTATACCTTTTTGACCATTAACAATATAAAGCTGGTCGTCAAGATTCCTGGTCAGGTAACCGCGCGAGTAACCACCCGCTCCGCCCGGATAAGCATTGCCGCCATTAACGTAGTCTCCGCCCTGCGCGCCCCATACTTCATAGAGCATCCTCTTCTCGTACGGAACAATATAGCTTTGAATGTCCCCAGTATAGCCGAATTTCCATTGAACTTTTCGATACTGAGCATAAGCCGTAATATCTGACGTAACATCCGAAAGATTCAGTTCGTTTTTGCCCTCCTCGTCAGTAGACCAATACCAATCAGCAACGGTCGGATTATTAAGAACCGGTTCTTTATATTCACCAGAGGCTACATTATGATCGTCGTCGTATTCGACCATATTTGTTTCTTGTCTGTTATCAAAAAGTGCACCATTAGCGTTGTAAGTGATCATATATGCACTAGCGTTTGCTACACCGAAGATAGTAGAAAGGAATGCGGAGACAAAAAGCCCTCTAACAGCAATAGAAAGACTCCTACTTTTCTCCACAATTAACCTTTCTCTTTAAATGAAATGCTTATATATAATTTTAGCATAAGCTCCAATAAAAAAGAAGGCATTAGCTTTATATAATATAGAATTGCCTATTTGGGCAATTTTTTGTTTTTAGTTCGCGATACAGCGAACGGTATGAGTGTAGTATTTAGGGTTGGTGCCGTCTATGATTTTCGTGGCTGCGTCAACGAAGAAACTGACACTATGATTGAAGCCGTCGGTGCCGTTTTCTAGATATGCAGCTTCGGTACCAATGTTTTTGTAAGCGCCGGTTTTTCCTTCTCTCCAGCCGGAAGTGATAAAGTTAATTGGGAATTTAAAATACTTTTGAGCATGCTCGAAGTCATAAAGTGTATTATAGCCATTGCCGCCGAGACTAATGTCGAGAGTTCTAATGTCGCCATTTGCTCCGCTGACTGGGAGATGCCAACCTTTTGGACAAATGTCGCCCGCCACTTGTTCGGTTACAAGATTCTCGGCATCGACTGCGGCATGACCGGCGGTGGCCGCGTAGGCATTATAGTATACGCCGTTGCCATAAGCGAAGGCTCCATGGCTACCGGATGGAGCTAGGCTACTGCTTGTATATGAAAATTGATTAATGCATGCGGTCGTATTTTCTGCGCATGTTGTTCCTGAGCCAGTAATGTTTTGTACTGCTGGGGTTGGATTGTTGGTGTTCTCTGCCGTAAGTTGAATGCCGGCTGGATTTAGGCGGAGATTTTCTGTCATCCACCACTTGCCGTCTGGTAGTTTTGCGACGGTATAGACTTGATTATCGCGATTGTCTTTTAGAGCGATTACTTTATTAGTCGGGTAGGAAGCATATGGTTCAGCAGTATCGTCGAATGTTTGCATCGTGACGTTCTCTTCTGCTTGCATCCAAGTAGCATAGAGTTTTAAGCCAGTTGATGGCATCGTGACGGTTTCATTCGGACCATACATCGTGCCGGTACCGTCCGGTTCCGTATTCCAGCCTGCAAAACCGTAGCCGTTGCGGCGGTAGTTTGGCGTGCGGAGGGCTGTAGTTCTGCCAAAGTTCTCTTGACGTTCTGTAACGCCTTCTGCTTCGGTACCATTTTTGTAATAATCGATTCCCGCTGGGACTAATTCCCATTGTGCGTAGAGATTGACTGTGCCATTATTTTCGGTTTCGAATTGATCGGCGCTAGCGCCATCTTGAATTAGGCTGCCTTGATTGTCGACTTTCCAACCCGTAAAACGATATTCATTCAAGACGAATTCATTATATGGGAGGCGCAAGCGATAGTTGTCGTATTTGGCCGCAAATGGTTCCATACTTCCGGTGGCTTGTGCTGAGTTGGCATGAAAAACGATCGTGTAAGTATTTTGTTCCCAGATAACATAAAGAGTGAGTGGCTCGTCGCCATCTGAAATATTGCTCATCGGCTCTTCGTCGCCATAAACCTTTTCGCCATCAGGCACGAGTGACCAACCGGCGAAGTGGTAGCCGATGGCGGTATAGGCGTTTGGCTTTAGTGTGCCAGTGCCAGTTAGGCGATCGTCTTCCATGGTGCCGCCGTCTGGATAATTGCCGTTATAGTGAATAATGCGACCAGCTTTGAGAGTGAAGTTGGTCGTGAGTGTAAAATCGTTCGCCTCTATAGTTATGGCCTTTGCGGTTGTGGTTGTCGTGACGGCTGCGACTGCGATAACACCAATAATAAACATCTTGCTTGCCTTGCGGTGTTTCTTGAATGCTATGACGCTGATAATTATAAGGCCGGCAAAAAAGACGATTAGCGAGGTGATATTTACCGAAATATTATCCCAGGTCTGAGGATTAATTGCGATTGTTTCTGGTTCGCCGTCTTGATATTTGATAGTGAATTTGACGTTTGTGGCTTGAGCGCTTTCGCTTGGATTTGCAATGGTGCTAATGTATTTTACGGTTACGATGAAGTCGAAAGTTTCGCCCGCTTTTACTGATGTATTTACATAAGAATCGTGCAGGTAGCTAATGTAGGCGCTCGTATTGTCGTTTGTGATGGACTCGATTGTGTGGGCGTTACTGTCGGTATTTTTAATTGTGATAGTGAATTTTGCTGAGTCGCCTAGCCGATTGAATTTTATGTTGCTGGTGATATTTTCTCCGTCGGAATATTCAATAGAGCCCTCAGAAGTAGCGGAGATTTCGGACAGTTCGACGTTTTGGATCTTAAATATCGCCGTTGCGGCGGAGCTAGAAAATGAAGAAGAAAATGAGAATGCAAAAACAATGGCTATAGCTGCAGCGATAAGTAATCGCAAGCGTCCACTCCTACGACGCTGAGTATACTCCACTTTTTTACTCCCTTGCTTGTGTTTATTTTATCATGGTCATGTTTAATTGGGAGTCTTGATTTTGTGATGTTTTGATGGGCTAAAAAACGCGGGACTATGGTAGCTCCCGCATTTTATATTACTTCTTACAGATGAACAAGCCGTACTGACCATTCTTTCCTTTTTCTCTGCGATATGATGGGAAAATATATTTTTCACCGTCACGTGCACAGATATTGCATGAATTCACTAGCTCTGGAAAGATCCTGAATACCTGGGCTGCGCCTTGCCTTCTGAGCGATGCTCGTACCGCTCCCTGTAGGTCTAGTTTGACCTTTCCGGGTGTTGGTGACCATAGGACAAATCCTGGCCAATCGGCGAAGTCTACCTTTGCGTCTTCTTCGCTATACTCATAGCAGCATGCTCCAGCACAGATTCCGACGTATGCGACGATATCCTTTACGCCGCGCTTGCGCATTTCTGCCATCGCAAGGTCGATTACGCCGTTTTTAAAGGTTTTGACCGAAGCGTGAAGTACGGCGATTACCTTGCCGTCGTCGCCGGCTAGTGCTACTAGGCAACAGTCTGCCGCCCAGGCCATTAGACAAACGTCTGATTCTGTAATCAAAATGTTTCCTGGAATTTTCTCGATTACATTTGGATCTGGCCCAAATACTTCTCTGCAGCTTAGGTCGTCTTGATTGAATCCTACGACTGCAAGATTTGCCTCCGCTTTGATTCCTGCTTCTTTGCAGAGAGTGAAAGCATTTAATAGATTTTGCTCTCGTTTCTCCTCGCTCCAAGCAGTCTTCTGGAAAGAAATATCTGTTTCTTCTGTATGCATTACAGTGTAATGCTCTTCGTTAATGATCTTTGACACATATATCACCTACCCTTCTTTGCGTGTCAATTAGACATAGAATATATATATTATATCAAAAAAATGTATTTTTGTCAAGCTTGGGCATGTTGCGACATAAAAATAGCACCCGGTTTTTGTCGAGTGCTATACGTATTTAATGTTATTTGATTTTGAATATTTTTTTAAGAAAGCCTCCGAAACCGCGGCCGACTGAACCGGCAGCATTCGTAACGAAGCGTTCGCCGGCTTTTTCGACAGTAGATTTGCCGCGGCGAGTTGTTTTCGTGGTTGTTTTGGTGATTGGCTTCTCGGCTTTCGGCTCGGATTTTGGTTCATCTTTCTTCATTACGCCGGTCGAATACTTTGCGAGTGCTTCGGCTTGGGCCGCGCTTGGATCAAATGGTTTGCCAGTGGCGGTTGTAATTTGACTTGGCGATACGGCATCATACTTCGTGACGTACGGGCTTGCGGCAACAATATGCGCGCGTTCGTCGTCGGTAATTACGCCCATGCGACTCTGTGGCGGTAAGATTGTCGCCTTTTCGACGATTTCTGGTGCTCCATTTTCGTTTTGGAATGAAATGAGAGCTTCGCCAGTGCCGAGCTCCATGATTGCTTGCTCTGTATTGAATGCGCTATTGGTACGGAAGGCGTCTGCGGCGGCTTTGACGGTCTTTTGCTCTGCTGGCGTATAGGCGCGAAGCGCATGCTGAACGCGGTTGCCGAGCTGAGCGAGAATTTCGTCTGGAATATCGGTCGGTGCCTGCGAGATGAAATAAAGGCCAATTCCGCGAGAGCGAATAAGTTTTACGATTTGCGTGATACGTTTTAGACGGTAGCTAGGCATATTATTAAATAATAGATGCGCCTCGTCGAAGAAGAAGACGAGCTTCGGCTTAGCCTGGTCGCCAACTTCTGGCGATTTGCTAAATAGTTCGTTGAGGATCCAGAGTAGGAACGCGGCATAAAGGTCTGGACTATTGAATAGCTTGACGGAATCGAGAATATTGATTTCGCCGCGGCCATCTTTGATTTGAAAGAAATCATTAATATCCAACATTGGCTGGCCGAAGAACTTGTCGGCGCCTTGATTTTGAAGTTGCAATAATGCGCGCTGAATTGCGCCAATGCTTTGCGGTGTGATTTGGCCGTATTTGGTATTATAGTCGGCGCGATTTTCGGCGACGAATTCAAGGACGGCGCGTAGATCTGCAATTGTATTTAGCGGTAATTCTTCGTCTTTTGCAACAGCAAAAGCAACGGCGAGGTTGCCTTCTTGTGCTTCGGAAAGGCCAAGAATAATTGAGAGAATGTCTGCGCCGACGCTTTGGATAGTCGCGCGGAGATGATGGCCTTTTTCACCATATAGATCCCAGAAGCGAACTGGGAAGGCTTGCGGATTAAAGCCGTCTAGTTTAAGTCCGTCGAGGCGTTGCTGGATTTTTTCGCTAATTTCTCCGGCAAAAGCGGTGCCAGCAAGATCGCCCTTAACGTCAGCGAGAAATACCGGAACGCCAGCTTCTGAGAAGCTTTCGGCCATGACTTTTAAAGTGATGGTTTTACCAGAGCCGGAAGCGCCAGTAATTAGGCCGTGACGGTTGGCCATTTCTGGCAAAATGAAGAGTTCTTTTTCTTCGGCAGTTTTGCCGACAAGAATATGATTATTGATATACATAATTCTATTTTACTGATTATTGGCCGAATATGCCAATACGGTCGTTGTTCTGTTCTTCTTCCTCTTTCTTTTCTTCTTTAAGGCGTTCTTTAACGGCTTCAAAATCTTCGCCGCTCTTTTCGGATTCCTCTTTTGCTTCCTGAGTGAGTGCTTTTTCTTCATCGGTCTGAGCTTCATATTCGGCTTGAGCTCGCTTTGCGTCCTCAACCGCCTGCTGTGCTTTTGCGATTACTTGATCGGCGATGGATTTTTCGATTTGTTCGTCGAGATTATTCTCGATGTTATTATTTGCGGAAGTGTAGACTTTTTCTGCGAGCGATTCTGCGTGGTCGGCATGCTCTTTGACTTCATTGACGATCGTTTCGGATTCTTCGTCGCCCTGCTTGATTTTATCGATGTTGTCATCGAGTTTCTCGACGGCAGTGAATACTTCTGTTACGGCGGCATTAGATAAATCGCGCGTCTGCTCAGGGTCTTTTTCGTTGTCTCCGTCTGCGGCGTCAGTCGCATTTCTTTCTGCCTCGGAAATATCGTCTTTAGTCTCAATTTCAGTACGTTCGATTGTGCCTTCGATATTCGTGCCTCGAATTTCTTCTAATGCATTGTCGATATCGACGCTGCCTCTTGCTCGCTCTTCGTTTAATTCGTCGACAATGGCGTTTTCGGTGCGCGCATATTCTTGTTTATGTTCTGGCTCTGAATTTTGCACTTCCTGGTTTTGCTCGGCGGTATTTTTAGTCGCAGATTCTTGATTCTGTTCCTCGTTCTCATTTGTTAGGTTTTCGAAGCCTTCATTATAATAAGGGTTCTGTATTTCTTCGCCATTCTCTGCGTTATAGCCGAGCTTTTCAAAATTTGGTACTTGATCATCTTGGTACATATAGTCTCCTTTTATTCCCAAGTTACTTTGCCATTTGTTGGATATAGGGTTATCCAGGTTTGCCCACGACTAAGTTTAATGTCTTCGCCACTTGCGTCGATAAAGCGAAGTTCGGAGTCGGCATCTTTGCGCTCCCAGTGCGCTTCGATGACTCCGCCGTTTTGGAAGATTGCTGCGTCGCCGGTGCCAGTTGTCGTGTAATCAGCATACTGGGCTTCGCCGGTGCGGGAAACTGAGTTAACTTTCATGGCAATGACGACGTCCGGTTCGTTTTGGATTTTAGTACCGTCTTCGTTGATGCTGAAGTGCGCGCCGCCTTGGACGTAAGAACGGAGATACTTATTAGTATTTGGGTTGTAAGTATAGACTGGGCTATATAGGCCATTCGTCATGTCGATTGTAATTTTGTTTGCTTTCTTTTCAGTCTCTTCGGGCAGAGTGTCGGCCTTTACGCGAGCAAAACCGCTGAATTCGCTATTGCGATAACCTTTACTAAAGTTTAGCTCGTCTAGCATGCTAAAGCGTGTGTAGACATTGTGCGGTGCGACGCGTCCGCGAATGCGCCAATAAGCTTTATCGTTGAAGAATTGATCGATATCGCGGAAGGCGGAATTATTGCGAATTAATCTGAGAGCATTGTCGCTACCGCCGACGTGCGCGATGGAGCACTGATATGGTTTTGCGAGTTCCGCAAAAGTAAGGCGGACGCTACGGACTGGTCCGATGTAGTTTGGCTTAGCTTCTTGGAAGACTGCCATGAAGCGCGTAATACCGCCTTCGGCGATAGCCTCGTAGATAATGCCTGCTTCGTTTAGGCCTGATTGTGGGCGGGCTGCCGGGCTATTTTCGATCATGATACAAGTTGCGGCTTGACTTACGGTGTCTTTATTTGCAACTTCTCTACCAGTTAGGCGTGAATAGTAAATTTCGTCGGCCTGGGCATCTTCTCCGCTAACGTCACCGAGGATAGTTTGACTCCAGCCACTCTGGAGAAAATACCAAACTCCTGCGCCGATTGCGCCTAATAGAATGACAATAATAATGATTCGCTTTGCGACCTTTTTAGTCTTCTTACTCTTTTCGGCTTTTCTTTCAGCCTTTTCGCGCTTTTTCTTTGCGCTCTTTTTTTCTTTTGGATTTTCTTCGTCGATGTCGGCATTATCTTTTAGAAAATCTTCGACATCATTTTGCTCTTCGCTTTTGCGGTAGAGCTCAGTAATAGTGCCGTCGCCTTTTTTCTCGCTGCGGCCCTTAATATTACCGTAGTAGCGTTGCTTAGCGTTCATAATTATATTATAGCATAAGCGTGGTAAGATATTAGTATGGGCTTAGTATTAGTGATGGAAGCAATCGGTGGTCCACTCTTCTTATTTTTGGGATATAGTTTACCGTTGAGATATATTCCGATTTTGCGACAAAAATCGTTCAGTAGTAAAGGATATTATTTTCTAGCTTCATTTTTGCTCGCGATTTTATGTGCGGTTTTTGCTGTTGCCGGTACGGGTTTGGCCTTTATGGCTATTGTGCCGATTATGACGGGCTGTCTTGGCAACGGTTGTACGGCGGCGCAATATTCGATGTGGGATAGCTTGAACGGCTTTTGGTACCCATGTTTAATAGTTTCGTTAGTGACATACATTGCCGTAATAGCGGTCATTTTTGTGCGCGCGAGCAAGACGAATGCTGCGAGTGTGGGTTATGGTACTATGCTAAATAATCCGGTGGTAGCTAGTAATGTTCCGACTAGCACTTGGCAAGAAAAAGCGGCGGTTGCTAAACGGCCGAGGAAGAAGCTTTCGCTTGCTTGGCGAATATGCTTTGCTACTTTTGTTGCGTATTATTCGTGGGTTGTAATTGGCGGGATTCTTTTGGGCCCGAATGCAATTCTATCGCTTCCGGTAGCGATAATTGGTCTCGGATTATATATTTTTCTTGTAGTCCGAAAAAGGCAAAAAACTGGCTCGGTCGATATGAATACTACTTCGGCTAAGCCAGTTGATGTTTCGAACGGTATTTTCTCGCCAAATAGCGAAGATAATAAGTAATTAATCTCTTGAGTATGCTGTAATGACGGCGTTGAGGCGAGCTAGGCTGCGTTCGCGACCGAGAACGCTGAGTGTATCGTGGAGCGCTGGGCTAAATGGCGCGAAGCTGACGCTGAGACGAATGAGGCCAAAGAGCTCGGCGGGTTTGTGGCCAGTACTTTCGAGTAACTCGTTGAGGGCGTTCTGGAGATTATCGGCAGTCCAATCTTCGATGCTGCGAAGCTTGTCGATCGCCTGGCGGAGAATGTCTTGGATTTCATGCTCAGAAAGTTTCTTGAGCGCCTTGTTGGATTCGATCATCGACATATCAACAGTCGGGTCTTCGAAGAAGTAGCTAGTCATAGTCTTTAGATCGCCGAGGGTTTTAAGGCGGTCATAAATGATGCTAAAGATTTTGAATTTATAGTCGTCGTCGGCGTTATTTTCTGGCCAGAAATCTTTCGTGCGTTCATAGAGTGCCTTTGCGTCTTCGGCAAAGAGACGGCGAATCCACTGGCCGTTGAGCCAAATGAGTTTTTGCTCGTCATAACGTGCGCCGGCATGCTGAATGCGATCAATGCTGAATTTCTTAATTAAATCTTCTTTGCTATAGAGTTCATCTTCGGTGCCGTCGTTCCAACCGAGGCAAGCGAGGAAGTTTAGCATGGCTTCAGGCAAGATGCCGTCGGCGCGGTAGTCGACGGCGGATTTTGCGCCATCGCGCTTGCCAAGCTTTTTGTTGCCGCTAGGTGCGAGAATGTGTGGAAGATGGACGAATTTTGGTGTATCGAGACCGAGCGCTTCGTAAATGGCGAGATAGTTACCCATGCTTGGCAAATATTCTTGGCCACGGAAAATATGCGTTACGCCCATTGTGGCATCGTCGACAATATGGGCGAAGTTGTAAGTCGGCAAACCGTCAGCCTTGATGATAATGATGTCGTCTTGAGTTTCTGGGAGCATGACTTTGTCGCCGAATACTTCGTCGTGATATTTGCGTTCTTTTGGTTCGGCCTTGAAACGAAGTGGCATGCCCGGTTCCCATTCTGGCGTATTGTCTGGGCGGTAATTGCGATATAGGAAGGCTTGCTTGTTTTTGCTTGCTTCTTCGCGATACTTTGCGATTTGCTCGCTAGGAGTTGGGTCGGCGTAGGCGCGGCCAGCAGTGATAAGTTTCTTTGCCCATTCAATATAAATTTCTTGACGCTGAGTCTGGAAGTATGGACCATTTTCGCCGCCTTTTTCTGGACCTTCGTCCCAGTCGAGACCGATCCATTTGAGAGTGTCCTCGATGAGCTCGGTTGCGCCCTCTACGTAGCGTGCGCGGTCGGTATCTTCGATGCGCAAAATGAATGTGCCCTGCTCCTGCTTAGCAATAAGGTATGGGTAAATAGCGGAACGTAAATTGCCAATGTGGATATAGCCGGTTGGCGACGGCGCAAAACGAGTAACGGTTTTCATATCTGTTAGTATAGCATATTTAGCGCAAGTAAAAAGCACCTCGTATATCGGGGTGCTTTTAAAAATGTGCATAGCGTGATTACTCTTCATGAAGAAGTGCATCAATGTCTTGATCGAATTCGAGAACGCTCTTGGATCTGGCGCGCAGTTTTTCCTTCGTTTCGTCCGAAGGATTTGGGTTGCTATATACCGTCTTGTGCTCAGTGTAAGACCAGCTATGTTGTGCGTAGGTCCTTATCTGAATCTCTATTGGTAAAGTCTTCTTTTCCTTCCTATATTTAACCTGCTTTCTTACGATTAGATGAAGACTTTGGTAGCCACTTTTCTTTGGATTCTCGATATAGTCATCAAATCCGATGACTTCAAACTCTCGCTTAATATCTTTGCAGATACGATATGCGTCCGTTAATGTAGGCGCAAGAATACGTATTCCAGCGATATCTTGTAGATTTTTATCGATTCCGTCGGTTGTTGCTGGGCAATTTTTCTTCTTGAGTTTCCTAAGCGTTGAATAGTATTTTTTAATTCTTGATGTAATAATGAAACCGTTCAGATTATTGCTCATATAAATATCTTCTAAATCCTCGTCGTCGATTTCAGAATCAGATATACTATTGCCTGCATAGTAGTCTTCGCAGAGATGTTTAACTTCAAGCTCTACGAGTTCCGATGCTCTTTTGAAAGGCATTGTGTACTCGTAGTATTCACGCTTTGTAATAATGTTTAAAGGTTCGTTTAAAGGTTCTTCCATTCTTTATATCCCCTCCCGATATGATTTTTTTGGATTATTAGCATAAAGCCAATATATATTATAGCACAGATGGAGATAATAGTCAATAGTGCTAATGCTTTACAGCGGGTAATATATGTGTTATAACCGATATATTGCCAACGGGGGAGGTGAGAATATATGGCAAAGTTAGTAATTAGCAAATCAAATCGAAGTCTTCTTAAACCAGGAACAGTTATAAAGATCTATGACTGGGGAGTTGGTGTGGTTTTCGAGAATTCTTCAAGTGGCATCGTGAGAGTGCGTTTGAGGAATGGCGAAGAAAAAGATTTCACGCCGAAATACTTCAAAAGACCTGTTGAATGCGAGATTTTAGAAAGGCATGATCCTGTCGTTTATAAGAATGGGTCATATCGTTTCGCAGACGGCATTTAGGAAACTAGTTACTATTTCATTGGATTCCCGCCGATTTTTCGGCGGGAATTTTCATTTTTCTTAAAAAATTGCTAAAAAAGTCCCAAAATGTTAATTTTTGTTGCGGAAATGTAAAGTCTAGTTGGTGTTAATTTTCGTTGCTTTTTACTAAAATGAAAGCATACATTAACAAAAAAGGAACGCATAATGACATTACCCGAAAGGTTAATTAAGCTGCGTAAGGCTGCCGGTTTGTCGCAGGAAGAAGTTGCGGAAAAATTGGAGCTTACACGTCAGACCGTTTCGAAGTGGGAGACCGGTCAATCGAGTCCAGATCTCGATAAAGTATTGCCACTTTGTAATTTATATAATGTTACGCCAGATGAATTATTGCATGATGGTGGTAGCGAAGAAGCAGATGAGGTAAAAGCACAGGAAAATGCCGCGCGCGCTGAAGAGTTGTTAGAAAAGAGCGTAGCGAAAAAGAAGTTAATCGGTATTCTTTCCGGAGTATTTACCTACGTAATTGCGATCGTATTTATCATGGTATCGATTCCGGTACTACAAATGAATCCGGTTGTCGCTTCTGGCATCTTCTTGTTGCTACTTGCAATTGCGACATTAATTATTATTTTCTCGGCAGTTAATTATAAGAGCGTCAAGAAGAAAAAGCAGAAAAAGCTCAGCAAAGAGGCGGAAGTGTACAAGGCGATAAATAGTGTCCTTGGATTCACGACTTTGGCTGCGTACTTAATTATTAGCTTTATGACGATGTCCTGGCATATTACATGGATCATTTGGATTATCTATGCCGTGCTTGCTCAAATCGTCAAACTAGCAATACTATTAATCACTGGCAATTCAGTTGATTGCGAGGAGGGCTGCGAATAATGAATACTGGCAAAAAAGGTTTATATATCTTTCTAATTGTTTTTCTTTCGCTAATTGTTTTGGGGCTTAGTGCTTTACTTGTTGTTGGTCTAACCGGTAAAGGCGGCTTATTTGGTTTTCATTTCGGCCAATCTAGTACAAGCTCGAATCTCGTAATCGATAAAGAATACGATTTCGAAGAGCTGGATGATGTCGAAATAAAGATTAAGTCTGGTAGCTTAAAAATTACGAATACTGAATCCGAAGACGACAAAGTCTCACTTAAGTTCTACGCAGACAAGGATTCCTATGCTTACGTTGATAACGGTAAGGATAGTTTGAAAATTGAGGATCGTTCAGATGACTGCCGCTTCTTCTGCATTAATTGGGTTGGCGTCAAAATTGAGCTAGCTTTGCCAAAGGATTATGCTGGCGACTTGAAGATTGATACGTCTTACGGCGATGTTGACATTGATAGATTTGAGCTTGCTAGCTTTGTTGTTGATAGCTCGGCTGGCGACGTAAAGATTGGTGGCGCGAAGAATATTAAGGCTTCGCTTAGCGCTGGCAACTTCGAGCTCGGTGATTGTCTTGGCGAAGCGCGCATTGACAATAGTATGGGCAACGTAAAGATAAAGGAATTGCATCTTACAAAAGATTCTGAGATTGATCTATCGATGGGCAATGTCGAAATTGATAATGTTGGCGACGTAAATGTTGAGGCGGAAACCAGCATGGGTAATCAAAATATTTCGGGCGGTGATAGAAAGTCCGATATAACTCTCAGAATCGATAATAGCATGGGCAATATTACTGTCCGTTAATCGCTTACAAGCTTAGAGTAGATCTCGGTATCGTAATATTCGCCATCGAGATATTGACTCTCGCGTTGTGTTCCCTCATGGACGAAATCAAGGCGTTCTGCAACTCTGCAGGACGCTTTGTTTTTGCTTGCGGCCTGAATGACGACGCGATGCATGCCGAGTTCAGTAAAGGCGTATTCGACCATCTTTGCGACAGTGCGTGTTACGATCCCCTTGCCCGTATAATCTTTATCGAGCCAGTAGCCGATTTCGATACTTTTGTCTGCTTCGGAGAAGTGGATATAATCTGCCGATCCGGCGAATTTGCCTTCATAGAAAATATCATAACCAAATGCGGTACCCTCGTCGAAGCATTTGATTTGCGATTCGGTGAATTCTGGCATTTCTTTGAATTCTTTATAGAAGTGCGCCCATGGCAACCACGGAAGGAGATGTTCGCGATTCCTAATTATGGCATCGTATTTCGCTTGGTCGGCGTCGTGCGAGAAGCGTTTGAGCACGATTTGGCCATCGACTTCGATTGTCGCTTTTGCCCGAATAGTCATAGCGTTCTCTCCTATTTATTATATTTCTAGTATAACACTATTGACGAAAACGGCTAGATATGGCATAACATTAGATGTAGTCTATTGATTGGTTGCATACTTAGAAAGAGGTGGAATTATGCAGGGATTAAGAACATTAAGTTTGGAAGAAATCGAAGAATTGAATCCAGGGGATGTATTGTTGTTTTATAATACTGTGCCGGGGGAGTTATTCGGCAAGATAGTGTTATCTTATAAGCCCGAATTATATATTCTTCAAGCAAAGGAAGATGGCTGTTTGTATTTTACAGAAGCAGGCACCGGCTATGAAGAAAGCGGAAAATATGACTTTTTTATTGGGCGAAAGTTTGCGAAGCTTTCTGACGACGACCACCCTCCCGTAGTAAAAAATGATAACGGCTATAGTTTTTTAATGGATTAGAAATATTGAAGATTTAATTCTTCTTGCCCGCCTTTATGGCGGGTATTTTTTATTTCTTTTTCTCAAGAGCAAGTTTGATGTCGTCGATTTGATCGCGTAACTCGGCCGCGCGCTCGAATTCGAGATTAGCGGCCGCAAGTTGCATTTGCGTAGTAAGTTCTTTGACGATTTGCGGAAGTTCTTCGCGTGGGATTTTGCGGAGATCGATTTTATTGCTCTTCTCTTTTTCTGGAATAATTGCACGGAGACCGACGCTGATTTCTTTTGCGATACCTTTTGGCGTAATATTATGCTTCTTGTTATAAGCCTGCTGGATTTCGCGACGGCGGTAGGTCTCGTCGATGGCGTGCTGCATGCTGCCAGTCATATTATCGGCATACATAATGACTTTGCCTTCGACGTGACGAGCGGCGCGACCAATGGTCTGAATAAGAGCCGATTCGCTACGGAGAAAACCTTCTTTATCGGCATCGAGAATGGCGACGAGTGATACTTCTGGGAGGTCGAGACCTTCGCGAAGGAGGTTGATACCGACGAGAACATCGTAAGTACCGTTTCGAAGATCGCGTAGGATATCGCTACGTTCAAGCGTATCGACATCGCTATGGATATAGGCAGTTTTGATTTTAAGATCTTTGAGATGCTCCGATAAATCTTCTGCCATGCGCTTCGTAAGAGTTGTAACGAGAACGCGCTGCCCTTTGGCGATGCGTTGGTCGATTTCTTCGACGAGGTCGTCGATTTGATTTTCGCTGCCGCGAACTTCGATTTCTGGGTCGAGCAAACCGGTTGGGCGAATAACTTGCTCGGCTGGCTTTGGGCTCTTGCCGAGCTCATATTCACCTGGCGTAGCAGAAACATAAATAATTTTATTGATATGACGATCGAACTCGGCGAAAGTGAGCGGACGGTTGTCTAGTGCGCTTGGCAGACGGAAGCCGTATTCGACGAGCGTTTCCTTGCGGGCGCGGTCACCATTGTACATGCCGCGGATTTGCGGGATAGTCATGTGCGACTCGTCGACAAGGCAGAGGAAATCCTCTGGAAAATAGTCAAGCAGAGTGGCTGGCGGTTGACCTTGAGCGCGACCGTCGATGTGGCGTGAATAATTCTCAATTCCCTTCACGAAACCGGTACTTTCTAGCATTTCGAGGTCGTATTTAATGCGTTGAGAGAGGCGTTGTGCTTCAAGATACTTCTTCTGATTGTTGAAGTATTTGAGGCGATCTTCATATTCGGCGCGGATCTTGGCGATGGCGCGGTCAAGCGATTCTTTTGGCGTTGCGTAGTGACTATTTGGAAAAATGCCAATTTCATCCGGTTCGGCGTAAACCTCGGCAGTGAGCGGGTCAATGACTTTGATATTTTCGACTTGGTCGAAACCGAATTCGATGCGATATGCCCTATCGCCTGAGGCCGGAAAAACGTCGATTGTGTCGCCGCGGACACGGAAATTTCCGCGCTCAAAGGCGATATCGTTGCGATTGTATTGAATCTCATTAAGTGTGCGAATAAATAAATCCTGATTGCGCTGCTCTCCTTTAGCGACGCGGACGGCCATCGCGCGATAATTGTCCGGCGAACCGATGCCGTAAATACAAGAGACTGAGGCGACAATGAGCGTGTCTTTGCGCGTGAGAAGTGCCTCGGTGGCGCCATGGCGAAGACGATCAATTTCTTCGTTAATGGCGCTATCTTTTTCGATATAAGTGTCGGTGCTGGCTATATATGCCTCTGGCTGATAGTAATCGAAATAGCTAACGAAATAATGGACTTCGTTTTCTGGGAAGAACTCGCGGAATTCTGAATAGAGCTGTGCGGCAAGAGTTTTGTTATGTGCGAGCACAAGTGTCGGCTTGTTATATTTTGCAATAATATTAGCCATCGTGAAGGTCTTGCCAGAGCCGGTAACGCCGAGGAGCGTTTGGTGGCGCTCGCCATGTGTTAGGCCGCGATAAAGCTGCTCAATCGCTTGAGGTTGATCGCCGGTCGGCTCATACTTGCTAGAAAGCTTGAAGTTCATCTATCTATTATACTCTATCTTCGCGATAACAGTTTTGGCAGGGCTATAGCGATGATTAATGATGAGATGGTGATAATTGGAATTAGATGACTGATTTTATCGTCGGTTTTTGGGTTCTCTGGCATCATTTGTTCTTTCGATACTGCAATTGACGACGAATTTGGTTGTTGCGTGGATGTTGATTCTGGATCTGGATTTTGTGTTTGCGCCAGAAATGCGCCGCCAAGAATATTCTGTTTAGTTTCAGTGTCGGTCATGTAGATCCAGGCGTCATAACCAAGTTCAAAATAATTTGGGAGTTCATTGTCTATGTAATCGATAAGTATGCGAAAATAGTTATTATAGAGTGAACCAGGATTATTAAACGGATCCTCGAGATTAAAACCAAATATGTCTTTGGCTAAGAAGTGATAGTGGCTATCTTTATTGCTGCTCGTCGTTCCATCATCAGTTAAGACGGCTGGAAATTTTTCATTTTGTCCGATTAGCCAGATTAGATATTGAGGCGCATTGTCGGGTCTTATATTTTCTTTAACATAATTATTGAATGCTTTGCGCATAATATCTGGATGCGTGTTTAGGAGATTGCTATATTCTTCGTAGCTACTGTTGTTTAATATGTATATTCCCTGCTCTTCTGCGGCATCCACGATTGATTTACGTCTTAGGTATGTCGAGAGATAGTTTGAAAGATAATTTGAGAGGTAGTAGTCCGCCATTGTATTGAAGGATATAGTTTTTGCTTTTTCGATGATATCTTCGCGGTGAATGACGATTTTTAGGAGCCGTATTCGGTCGATTTGCGTATAATTAGCGTGTCCGTGTGCCTTATCGTATGAGGTTAATTCGGACAATTTTATTCGCGTATATGCATCATTCAGATTTGATGGCACCTCCTTATAGTCTAAGCAAAAAGACCATTCGTCGCTGATGTAACTATCGCTGCCGCGAATGATATTGTTCGCCTCATTATATCCTCTTATCCAATAAACCTCGTTGCTTTGGTCTTCGGCGAAAACTGTATTCGAGAATGAAAATGCCATAAATATGCTGATAAAAATGGCAAGTTTCTTTTTCATGTTTTTATTTTGACCTATTTATGCTTGAATTATAGTGCTAAAGCTTAAAATTGTCAATCTACTCCCTCTCTAACAAAAAAGCCGCTAGCCATTGATGACTAGCGGCAATGATTAGATTAGTTCCCTTCGACCCAGTCGTCTTTTTTCTTGGCCGTAGTTTTCTTTGCGGTAGTCTTCTTTGTGTCATCCGCGCCCGCAGTAGCTTTTGCCGTGTCGCCGAGTTGGTATTCTGCATCGCCAAATCCGAGGATTAGCTCAAAGATGAATGGCAGGATAATTAAACCAATTGCAAAGGCGGTTTCTTTGCCGAACGCAGCGGCAAGGTTGATTGCGACCATGATGAGCCAAATTAATGCGCCGATGCCTGGAATGAGGCATAGCAAGAATAGCCAGCCGTTAAGACCGGAAATTTCGGTCAAAATATACATATTATAAAATGGAATGAGAGCTTTCCAGCCTTCGTGCCCAGCCTTTTCGAAAATCTTCCACATAGCGATTATTGCTACGATAGTTAGGGCTAATAGTAGTAGCCAAATGCCCGCGAGGAAGCCAAAGATTCCCGCTATCAATCCTTCTGAGATGTCCAGAGAGGTATTATCGACTGTTAGATGCATAATACATATCCTTATGTTATTTTGGTTTTATTTTAACATAGAGATAAGCGATTTATAATCGTCGCCGCGTTCTTCGAAATTCTTATAGAATCCATAGCTGGCGGCGGCTGGAGAAAGGAGGCAGCTTTTGCCTGGCGTTGTGAGTGCGTAGGCTTGTTTAATGGCTTCGCGCATATCTTTGGCATGAATAAGTTTTTGATGATATTCGGCTTCGTCGAAGATTTGCTGGAAGCGATTATTGGTCGCTGGCAATAGAATGACGTTCGTAATATTGCTATTGCGGATAAAATCTACAAGTGGATGATAATCGAGTCCGCGATCCATGCCGCCTAGAATAATCGTGTCCGTATCGTCAATAGTTTTGATTGCATTAATTACGGCTTCTTGTGCGGTAGCAATTGAGTCGTTATAGAACTTAATATCGTGATAGGTGCCGACATATTCTAAGCGGTGCGGTAAGGGTTGAAAACTTGCGACAGCTCTAAGGAATTGCTCATCACTGACGCCGTATTTGTGCGCAATGGCGGCAGCGACTTGGATATTCGTCTGGTTATGTTCGCCAAGTAGTTTCGTTTGAATCTTTTCGCGCGGAATAATGGTTGTATCGAGAATGTTAATTTTTGTTGCGCGCGCATTTTTAACATTGTCCTCGGTGGCATGCTGAAAGATATCGCCGTAAATTAACAAATCGTTTTCATTTTGGAATTTAAAGATATTTTTCTTTGCTGCGTAATAATCGTCCGGCGTAGTGTAGTGGTCGAAATGCTCCTCGTAAATATTGAGTAGTACGGCGATATGTGGGCTCGCTTGAATGAATTCCAATTGATGCGCAGAGAGCTCAAATACGATTGTCATATCGGGTGTAATATCGTCGATAATGTCGAAGCATGGTTTACCAATATTGCCGACCAATGCAGAATTAATGCCAGATTCATGTAATACATGGTAAATAAGTGAGCTTGTGGTGCTCTTTCCTTTTGTGCCGGTTACGCCAATGATTTGATCGCGATATGCACGCACAAATAAATCGGTTTGGCTTGTGATTTTTGCTTTGACTTCTGGCGCTAGTTTGTCTTTTATGATTACGCCTGGCGCTTTTAGAATTACATCAAAATCGTTACAGGCTTCAAGGTAATTATTGCCGGTGATTATTGTTGTATTTTTTACAACGTCGTCAACGATTTCTGCTTGGTCAGCGATTGCGACTTGCGCTTCCGGAAGATTCTTGCGAATAAAATCTAGCGAGCTGCGACCTTCTCTGCCGAAGCCTAGGATAAGGATCGATTTATTGCGGAGATAATCTAGTATTTGCTCTTTCATAGTTCTAGTAAAGCCTTTAGATACGGTTCTGGGATATTGTGTTCATTATTAAAATAGCCGGTAATATCTTTGTCGTTTTGGTAATTGTAATTTTTGCTGTACCAGTCTAATAGTTTTGGCAGTGGCTCTTTTCCGTAGTTATTAATAGTGAGCTGAATGGCGTAATTGATTTCTTCGCGCGTGCCAACGCATTCAAATGGCTTTGTTGCGTCTGGATTGATTAATCCGTAAAAGATTTGGCCTAATGACTCGTCGTCTAACAAATCGCGCCCGAATATTTCGACTAGGCGTTCTGTGTTGAAGAACGGTGCAAGCATGATGTAAACGTAGAGACATTTCGCGCAATTGCTACACCAACTATTCGTTCTTACGCCGGCATTACAGCTACGGAAGACTTTGAGATAGCTTGGGAATTTTACGAATTTTTGTACGATCTGAAATTCGTTCAAGCAACGCAATAGGCTAAAATAATGAATTTTACTACAGAGATATTCGTTTTGATATTGCTCGAAATCTTTTTCGAATTCATAACTCTTTGAATATTGATGATTGATTGTAGTGCCGGCGATATTGCCCTCATTAGCGGAGGCTTCGTTGCTAACGATAACGTATTTAATATTGTTGAGATAAGCAATGATCGTGCATGCGAAAGCGAGAATACCCGAAAACGGAACGTGGCCATTATAGAAACCCTTGTCATTTAACTCGAGCATATGTTTATCGATAGATAAATTAAAATTGCAGACGCGGTCTAGGCCATATCCGGCAAGATGAATATCGTCGAGCGCGGCGCGGTTTTCTGGATAGATGTCGCGATTGAACTGCATGCAATAGTTTTCGTTTCGCATGCCTTTGAGCGCTTCTAGCGTAACGATTGAATCTTTGCCGCCGCCAACAGTAATTAAGTTCCCGCTAAAGTTGTCGTCAAAATAGAATTGTTTTTTCTCGGCAGGCTCGGGCGCTTCGATTGTCATAAAATCTTCATACTTCATGAGGATATTGTTGCGATACATCAATTCGCCGAGGCCATTATAGAAAAGCTTTTTGAAGAATTCTTTTTGCTTCGCATCAAGCTCGCCGCACTTGATAATGAACTTTGGTGCCATGCTTAGTTTGTAATAACTAATGGCTTCGATGATACCAAAATTAAAGAATAATTCATTTAGAAAATCATCTTTGATCCAATCATTGCGGATGCTGGAAATCGGAATATCTGCAGACGGCGTAAAAGTATGCTCGCCGAGCTTATAAACGAAACTAGCATGAATGCCGTTAACATTTCGTTCGACTTTGTATGATTCAAATATGAACTCTGGATATTTATTACGGATGTCCATAACTCTATTTTATAACATTTACGCAGCTTTGCGTTCGGTGGCTTGCTGTTGGGCGTTTGTCTGCGGTTGCGAATCGCCGTAGTCGTAGCCTGGATATTTTTCTTTAATCGCGTTGATTGTTTGGTTATTTTTAGCAATCTCTGCCTTCCATTCGTCAATCTTGGCATTGATTTGCTGATCGGTTGAACCGCTTAATCCGCGCTCTTTCATAGTTAGTTTGAGCATTTTTTCTTGTTGCGTTATGTAGCTCTGGAGGCGTTTATTGTCGCGCATTTTTTCGAGAGCATAATCGCGTTCTCTCGCTTCCCTTAGACGGGCGTCAATTGCATCGAATTTATCGATGAGCGCAATGTCTTCTTGAGATAGAGATTCTGCTTTTGGTAGCGCCTGATGTTCTTGCGCTAAGCGATCGCTGAGTCTGGCAAGCTCTTTCTTCTTGAATGCGATACTTCGTTCGAGTCGTTTCTTTTCATTTCGTTTAACTGTCCATGAAAGCGTGAAAGGAAAAGCAAATTTCTTCTTACATTCTTTAAGATTCTCTTCTTCTTTTTGGAGCCATTTTTGCTCGCGCTGAAAATCTGCTTGGCTATGATGATAGTGATTGTAATTTTGGACGACTGAATTACTTTCGTTGAGTAGCTTATCTCGGATTTGCTCTAGGCTACTTACCTCTTTGCTCCCTGGGTTTGAAGAAGGTTGTATTTCGACTGCTGCATCAATGAGCTCGTCGATGGTTTTCGGCATATTTTCGTTTTGTTCAATTTGTCGCGTAGTTTCTGCCGTCTTTTCTTCGGATTCGGTCGTGATAGCCTCGGTTTTCTCTTCGGTTTTTGCTTCTGTTGCCTTTTCCGCTGCTTTTTCTGACTCGCGATAGCCTTCGAGAACGGCGACGATGCTATTAATGCGATCCTGCTCTTTGGCTTTTTCTGGATTATCTTTTTTAAAATCGGCCACCTTCTCGGTCATTGCGGCATATTCGTCGTCGGACATTTTTTTGATATCTTTAAAGCCGCTGTAGCCGAGTTCTTTTAGGATCTCTACATTAGCTATACAGTAATCGTAACGTTCTTTTCTTTTTGCTTTTTTCTCTTCTTCGGTCTCTGTTTCTTCGGTTTTTGCTTCGGCTTGTTTTTCTGTATCGTCGCGAGTGAATGAGGAAAGGTCTTCGTTTCGAGCTTCTCTAGGTAGGCGTTCTTCGCTCATGAATGTATTGTCGGCATAATCTACGGCAGTCGTTTCGGCATTCTCGGCAGTCGCGTCTTTGGTGATGCCTTCTTGCATCTTGAGTGACCTGAGGTCCTTGAATTCTTCGAGGACCGTATCGATGTGATTTGCATTTTCTTCTTTCTTTAGAAAGCCGGTCAAATGTGCGTAGTCGCGTGGCATGCCGTCCTCGCCAACATAGGCGCGTTGTTCTTTGTCCCAAGTAGCATTTTCTTCGATACTATTTTCGCCGCGTAAATTAATGAGATGATAGACGACTCTACCAATTTTTTGCGGATTCTTCTTGAAGTATTCGGCGTCTTTTTCGGCAAGCCAGGATTCTTCTTGGGCTTCTGTACTTAAATCGAGATTGGCGTCAATCTCGTCGTTTTGACTACTGCTAGATAATTCGTGTTTATTCATTTCCTGACCTTAATGCTCTTGCTTTTATTTATTTAATTATATCATGAATTAGCGTAAGTGCGATGGCGGAATAAGGGGTTGCTAATGACAAATGAGCGATTATCTGTTATAATATTAGCAATCGGAGTTTTATTGTGGAATCATTCGTTTGTATTTTTTGTCCTGCGGTGGTTGGTTTTTTGTTGTATGAGAAATGCGCAAAGAAGAAATATGACTTAAAATACAGCTTTTTCTTTTATCTAATTGCAGTAATGGCATCTTATTGTTTATCAACTATGGTTAGTAAGAAAATATTTGGTGCTTTTGCTACTCCGGAGAATTTAAATAGTTCACCGGCATATGCAATCAAGTATTTGCTAATGGCGACGGCGATTAACGCAGCTATTGGCATCGTTGTTGGTTGGCTAAAAGGTAATGTGAAACTTGAGATTGTCATAAAAAAGGAAAAGAAGAAAAATGAAAAAGTTAAAAAACGCTCTTAAGTTTTTTAAGTATCTACTTCTTCTAGTCGGTGCATTTATTTTGGCGCTTTCGTTTTATATTAAGCTTGGTTATGATGTCGCCTCATTTGAGCAGTTACTATATACAATCATGAACGCTGAGGGTACTGGCATGGATTCGATTAAAGGCGGAATTGCGCCAGTAACGATTGGTACGATACTTTTCTTTGCTTTGTTCATGGTACCGATGTATACGAAGAAATTGAGCCGAAAGGTATTCTTGAAGATTAGTATAAAAAAGAAAAAGTTCTTATTGCCGATTAGCTATGCTAGCCGCAAATTGCCTTACTGTATTGCAGTATTTATTCTTTCTATTCTTATTGCATTATGGAACTTTGATTTTTATCGCTATATAACGAACCAGTTCCAGTATTCGACGATTTATGAGGATTATTATGTCGATCCAAAAACTGCGGACATTAAGTTCCCGACGAAGAGGCAAAATTTAATTTATATTTATGTCGAATCGCTTGAGATGACAAATGCTTCGAAAGCGAATGGCGGCGACCAGACAACTTCGTATATTCCGCAACTCGAGCGTTTGGCGCTTGATAATGTTAACTTTTCAAATCAGCTGAAGCTAGGCGGTGCAACACAGGTGAACGGTACGGGTTGGACAGTCGCAGGCATGATAGCGCAAACTTCTGGCATTAATATGAAGGTAGATATTAATGGCAATAATTATTCTGGTTTTTCATCCTTCCTTGGTGGCGTAACAAATCTCGGTGATATTCTAAAAGAAAATGGTTACCAAAATCATATTCTGATGGGATCGGACGCGAAGTTTGGCGGGCGTGATGAGATGTTCTCGCAGCATGGCGATTACGAAATTTTGGATTTAATTGAGGCGCGCAATTCTGGTAAGATTCCGTACGATTATATGACTTGGTGGGGGTACGAGGACGCAAAACTATTTGATTATGCGAAAGAGAAATTGAAAACCATTTCCAAGTCCGATGAGCCTTTTAATCTTACAATGCTTACTGCGGATACACATTTCCAGGACGGCTTCGTCGAAGAAGGCTGTGAGTCGAAATTCGATAAGCAATATGCAGATGTTTTCTATTGTTCTGATTCGATGATTGCGGAATTTGTAGATTGGGTACAGAAACAGGATTTTGCAAAGGATACTACGATCATAATTGCAGGTGATCACTTATCGATGCAACGTAGTTTCTACGACGATAATGATGGCTATCCGCGTACGGTTTACAATGCGATTATTAATCCGCGCGTTCAGCCAGTGCGCGAGAAGGATCGCATGTTTACGACGATGGATATGTTCCCTACTACGCTTGCGGCGCTTGGTGTAGAAATTAAAGGCGATCGATTGGCGCTTGGTACGAATCTATTCTCTGGACGTGATACTTTACTCGAGGAGCTCGGTTTTGAGCAGCTAGATGGTGAGTTATCGCGACGCTCAACTTTCTATAACAACACTTTGCTCGGTGACAGTTATTATGAGATGAAGAAGCGCCTAGACGGCGGCGACAAGTCTCTGCTCGAAGAGCATCCTTAGGCCTAGGCTATTGATTTTTTAAGATAAAACTAGTATAATTTTCCAGATGGAAGAGCAAGCTTTTGGCGGCGACATGATTAGAATTCGTGGCGCCCGTGCGAATAATTTACGGAATATCGATATTGATATTCCGCGCGATAAACTCGTTGTGATTACAGGTTTGTCCGGTTCGGGCAAGTCGAGCTTAGCTTTTGATACGATTTACGCGGAAGGTCAGCGACGCTATGTTGAATCGCTCTCTTCGTACGCGCGTATGTTTCTTGGCGTAATGGATAAGCCAGATGTCGATATGATTACAGGGCTTAGTCCGGCAATTTCGATTGATCAGAAATCTACTTCGCGCAATCCTCGCTCTACAGTGGCGACGGTTACGGAAATTTATGATTACTTACGTCTATTATTTGCGCGTATTGGCGTACCGCATTGTCCGATTTGTCATAAAGAAGTTACTCGTCAGACTACGCAGGACGTAATTGACAAGGTTATGAAATGGCCGACGGCGAGCAAGCTGATGGTTTTGGCGCCAATCGTGACGCAGAAAAAAGGCTCATTCTCGCATATTGGCGAACAATATCTCGCGAAAGGTTTTGCGCGCGCACGTGTCGATGGCATTATTTATGCGCTCGATGAATGGCCAGAGCTAGACAAGAATCTTCGCCATGACATTGAGATTATTGTAGATCGTTTCGTGATGGCGCCGGATATGGAGAGTCGCGTTTCTGGCTCTGTTGAGCAGGCATTAGAGCTAGGTGATGGTATTATGAAAATTCTTTGCATTCGCGATCAGTCTGTTGCGATTGGGCAGAACAATATTAATACGCAGGACGCCGAGATTGTGACCTATTCGCAGCGCTATGCTTGTCCAGATCATCCGGACGAATTAATTCCAGAACTTGAGCCGCGCCTCTTCTCTTTCAATGCTCCGCAAGGTGCGTGTCCGACCTGTACTGGTCTCGGTACTCGTATGGAGATTGATCCTAGCCTAGTACTTAATCCAAATCTAACAATCGCCGAAGGCGGTATTCGCCCGTATAATCGCGTGAACCAAGATGCGTGGTGGTTGAAGCGTCTACAAGCTGTGGGTGATCGTCATGGTTTTTCAGTGCGTACGCCAATTCGCGAGCTTTCCGATGAGCACATCCATATGATTCTTTATGGCACGGGTGATGAAAAATATCACGTAAAGCTAAATAGCGGCTACGATTACGATGCGGTTTATGAGGGTGTAATTCCAAATCTAGAACGTCGCTACAAAGAAACGGAATCAGATTTTATTCGTAAAGATATCGAGCGCTTCATGCGTGAACGTATTTGCCAGACTTGCCATGGCGCGCGTCTTAAGCCAGTAGTGCTTGCGATTACGATTCATGATTTAAATATTATGGATATGTGCGCGATGGATGTTGAGCAGACGCTTGAAGTGCTTAATTCTGACTTAGGTCTTACGGAGAATGAGCAAAAAATCGCTGGTCCGATTCTAAAAGAAATCAAGGCGCGTGTTGGTTTTATGAAAGATGTTGGCTTGAACTATCTCGAACTAGGGCGTTCGGCGGCGACGCTATCTGGTGGTGAGGCGCAGCGTATTCGTCTTGCGACGCAGATTGGTTCTGGCTTACAGGGTGTGCTTTATGTTCTTGATGAGCCTTCAATTGGGCTCCATCAACGCGACAATGATCGCTTGATTGCTACCCTAAAACATCTACGTGATCTAAAGAATACCGTCATTGTCGTCGAGCACGATCATGATACGATTATGCAGGCTGATTATCTTGTAGATATTGGTCCGGGCGCAGGTGTGAATGGCGGTAAAGTTATCGCTGCGGGCACTCCAGCGGAAGTTGCAAAGATTCCTTCTTCGATTACTGGTCAATATATTTCTGGCAAAAAGAAGATTAGTGTTCCGAAGAAGCGTCGTAAGATTTCGAACCGTTGGCTCGAGGTTATTGGTGCGCGCGAGAATAACTTAAAGAATATTGATGTTAAATTCCCGCTTGGCGTACTTACGGTCGTGTCTGGCGTATCCGGTTCGGGTAAATCAACATTAGTAAACGAAATTCTTGCTAATGAGCTTTCTGCTCGCCTTAATCGCGCACAGACGGTTGCTGGCGCACATGAGCGAATTGATGGTATTGAAAACCTAAACAAAGTTATTGTGATTGATCAGTCGCCAATTGGACGCACTCCTCGCTCAAACGCTGCGACATATACGGGGATATTTAATTATATTCGTGACTTATTCGCTGAGCAACCTGAAGCGCAGGTGCGTGGCTATAAGCCGGGCCGCTTCTCCTTTAATGTTAAGGGCGGTCGTTGCGAAAAGTGTCAGGGTGATGGTGTTTTGAAGATTGAGATGCATTTCTTGCCGGACGTATTTGTAACTTGTGACGTTTGTCATGGTAAGCGCTATAATCGCGAGGCGTTGGAAGTAAAGTTTAAGGATAAAACGATCTCTGATGTGCTCGAAATGACGGTTGATGAAGCGGTCGAATTCTTTGATGCGATTCCGAATATCGCAAACAAGCTAAAGACTCTTCAGGAAGTTGGTTTAGGTTATATTAAGCTTGGTCAGCCAGCTACGACTTTTTCTGGCGGCGAAGCGCAGCGCATCAAGCTCGCGACTGAGCTTAGCCGTCGCTCGACTGGAAAGACGCTATATATTCTTGACGAGCCAACAACTGGACTCCATACGGACGACGTTAATAGATTGTTGTCGATTTTACAACGTTTAGTCGATGGCGGCAATTCGATGATCGTGATTGAACATAATTTGGATGTAATTAAGTCGGCGGACTGGATTATTGATATGGGTCCAGAAGGTGGCCAGGGCGGCGGCAAGGTTGTTGCTACTGGCACACCAGAAGATGTCGCTCGCAATTCAAAGAGTGATACCGGTAAATACCTAAAAGCTATCCTTTAATATATTTTGCAACGGCGATATCATCTAGCTCGTAGAGCGCTTCTCCGTCGCGATAATCTTTTATATGGGCGAAATTGCCGGCTTCTAGAAACTCTTTTTCGAAGTCTGATATGGCGACAGAAACGATGCCGTGAACGTTGTAGCCTTGTTTGTGACGGTTACGTAAGAACGTTCGGAAATGGCGCAAGATAAAGCTGACCATTTTATCAGAATCGTAGCTTTTATCGATACAGATGCTTTCGATGAGAAGGAAGTTTTTGCGGCGGCGCTTCATTGGAACGATGCTCTCTGGCGATATATCGCGATAGAATACCTGAGCGCGCTTAATGTGCTTATAGCTCTCTTCGGTAATTGTAAGATAGTTGATGTATCCAATGATGCGCTTTTTGTTGCGAATTAAGAGGATTGAGTCTGGATTGAGTTTAAAGATATTCCTCTGCTGATTAATGCTCCAGAGATATTGGGCTGGGTAATTTTTGCGGTCAAGGTTAAGGATGTTAATGCTGAGGTTGCGCGTAAGATACTGACACTTAATAACATGCAGTTTTTCGATATGCATAATGCGGCTGTACCCGAGGAAAAGGACGAAGAAATTGGAGGTGATTAGTACCATATCGGCAGCAGCGGCAGCATAAGCAAGAACAACTACGTCATAGATGACCCAGAGCGTGCTGGCGATAATGCTGCCAATAGTTGCGGTTGTTTTACTGCGAGTGAGGACAAAGCCGTCGATGACGCCGCCAATTGCCGGTAGAAGCGCGATCCAGCCTTCTTCTTGGACGGCAAAGATAGCTAAAACTACATAAAATGGGAGGGTCGCGAAGAAAATAAGGGATTTTTTATCTGATTTGTAATATAGGACTGCTTTTATTAGATCTAGTAAGCAGGCGAAGATGCCCGACCAGGCGCCTAATGCGAGATAGCTGAGCGTTTCGAAGCTACAAGCTATAATCTGCATTTTGAGCAGCTGGTGAATATCTTCTTTGTAATAGCTATAGATAAGGAAAAACCAGCCAATAACGGCAAGTAGCTGAGCTATTACGAAATTTAGTTCCATACTCTATATTTTAGCACGCTTATGCTTGATTTTCTCTTCTGCTTATCTTAAAATATAATACAGATTTTAAAAATAGGAATAAATTTAATGAGCGATACAAAATTAGCACTCGCAAAGCGCGAAGTGTCAGGTAAAAAAGTAAAAAGCTTGCGTGAGCAAGGCTTGATTCCGTCTGTCGTTTTTGGTGGCAAGGAGCCAATTCTTACTCAGTCTAGCTATAATGAAACCGAAAAAGCAGTCCGTTTGGCTGGCTACCATTCCCCTATCGATCTTACGATTGATGGTAAGTCTCAGATGGTTCTAGTTAAGTCTGTCGATATTGATCCAGTTAAGCGTTTCATTCGCAACATTGAGTTCCAGGCAATCTCCGCGAACGAAGTTGTTGAAGCTACTACACCAATCAAGATTGTTAACTTTGAGACTTCTGATGCATCAAAGGCTCATCTCGTACTCTCTGTTGTCCTTGAAGAGATTGATGTTAAGGCAAAGCCAGCTGATCTCCCAGAAGCAATTGAGGTTGATGCTGCTAAGCTAGCAACCGCTGAAGATGGTCTAACTGTTGCAGATATCGTTCTTCCAAAGGGTGTCGAATTCGCTGATAAGGAAATCGACAAAGAACTTCCAATCGCTAACGTTTATGATCCAGCTACGGAAGCTGCTGAGCGTGAAGCGAAAGCTGAAGCCGACAAGGCTGCTGATGAGGCGAAGGCTGCCGAAGATGCAGCTGCTGCCGCAGAAGGCGCAGAAGCTCCAGCTGAAGAAAAAGCTGAGTAATTCAACTAAAAATCCCCGTGACATAAGCCGCGGGGATTTTTCTTGTTTAGATTTTTTGGAGGTCGTATATATCGAGATTCTTTAACACCCTGACGAGGTATTCTATGTCGGCGCTTTCGATCTGTTTTGCTCGAAGCACTCGCCAATAGGCGGTTTCGTCTGTTTTTATACATTCCAGGCAGATTGACTCACACTTCCGTGATCGCTTGAGATAAATGATATATGGGATTCCAGAGTCTTTCTCGCCATGAACGTAATTGCGTACGATTTTGCGTACTCGTTCTTTCTTTTCGTCGGAAGCATCGTTTATTACGTCTTCGCTCGTACAAGAACTATTGCATTGTAGATGAATGTAAATGTGAGACTCGTTGAAATTAGGGTTAATGTCGCCGTTATTGCGTCTCATGATTTCTTCATAGAATTCGCTTAATTCTTCGATTGGCTTAGCCTCTGAATCGTATTCAAAAATACGACCGCTTTCTAAACTGTATTTTTTCAAAAGGACCACCTCCTACAAGAGATATAATATAGTGTATATATTATGCTCTATTTTTGGCTATTTGTCAAGAATTGATGTCGGTAGTCTTTGGAAAGCGGTTAATATTAATGAGAATAATTACTGATTCAATAATTCCCCATAGGATATTTAGTGCGAATGAAATTAGGCCGACGATAATTAGTACATTGAAAGTGTCGTCATAGCCAGACATATCGATACATTCGCCACCATGTTGGCACTGATAAACAACGGCGATACCATAGCTTAATGGATAGAAAAACATGCTAATTGCAATAGTGCTGATAATGAAATGGAGGGCGGCGCGTTTGCGGCGGCGCATCATGAAGTTATGGATGCCGGACCAGCCGAATGGGATGCCAATTAGGGCAGCTACTGCAGCACGCTTGCGCGTGATCGGCTTGTAATGGTATGTTGATTTTGCAACGGCTTCTTCTAGATAATCTTTGCCGTGCTTTTTGTATTTACTCGGTTTGGTAGGCATCTTGTTTTACCTTTAATGCTTCCGTATTGGCAATTAAGCGTGCCTTGAAAGCTTCGCGGGCGGCATCGGCATTATTATTGTCGCCTCGCCAAGCCTGAAGGGCTGGATCTTGAAGCGCGCGTGCATAGGAGAATGTAACGGCCCATGGGAATGGTCCGTTGTTAGTAACGGCCTGGAGGTTTTCGGTAGCTTGCGTGACGCTTTGACCGCCGGAAAGAAAGACTACACCAGCGAGATTGCGCGGAACATGCTCGCGTAGAACTTGTGCAGTAGCACGGCCGACTTCGGCTGGAGTTGATTGAATGCTTTGCTGCTTTCCTGCGAGGACCATATTAACCTTTAGAATACAGCCGGCAAGATTTATCTGTTTCTTTTCTAACTCATCGAAGAGGCAATCGAGGATTTTGCCAGTATATTCGATATTTTGCTCGATTGAATAATTTCCGTCATAAACGAGCTCTGGCTCAACGATTGGCACGATATTTGCGTTCTGGCAATCGTGTGCGTAATTAGCAAGTATTTCGCAGTTTTTACTGATTGCGAGGTTGCTTGGGCTATGGTCAGTTACTTCGAAGGCGGCGCGCCATTTTGCGAAGCGTGCGCCCATATCGTAATATTCTTTAAGGCGTGTTGGGAGATCGTCTAAGCCTTGTGTATATTTTTCGTCTGAATTCTCGAAGTTGACAAGACCCTGATCTACCTTTATGCCAGGAATGACGCCGCGTTCCTGAAGGTAATCTACGAATAGTTTGCCGTTATCGGCGGTTTGGCGGGCGGTTTCGTCGAATAGAATAACGCCACTAACGTATTTCTCAAGATCTGGCGTAGTGAAGAAGATATTGCGATAATCGCGGCGATGTTGCTCGTCGTCTGGGATGCCCATAGTTTCAAATTTTTTATGAATGCTCCCGCCGGATTCGTCAGCAGCTAAAATACCTTTACCCGGTGTCATTAGTTTTGCGGCAGTATTCTCTATCTCGGACATTGATTCTCCTTTTTCATTTATCTTTTGGACGCGATAGTAATCATCGGCGATGTTCTTTTCGAGGGTGCTGAGGTTTAGGGTGCTGCTGAGTTTGGAATTTTCGGCATTAGCGCGAGCAAGCAAGAGTGCTTCGCCGGGTTCTTTGCCGAGAGCGAGGGCGCCAAGTACGGAAGCGGCAATCGTTAAATGGACAGATAGACGCGTAAGAATATCGCGTTTGTTACTGAGAGTCCAGAATACGCGGCGTCCTTGGTATTCGATTCGATCGTTGCCGATATAGACGTTATTATTAACGGTCTTTTCGAGCGGAACGCTATTGATTATTAGGTTCGCGCGTTCAATTAAAGCTTGGATATGACTTGTGTTCTGATTGGCATGTCTGCCGACGAATAACGCAAGTTTTGTGTTGCGACTCAGGTTGAGGAAATCTAGGATTTCGGTAGCAAGTTTTGGTGAGATTACTGCGGAACTATCTAGGTAGATCCAATCTGGATTATTCTCAGGTACTTGCCAGCTTGTGTATACCTCATCGCTCGGAACGAGGTGACTAGTATTCTCGTCTTGGCAAAGAATGTAACGATAGGTCGTATGGATGTCTTTCGCGATAAACTGGCCATCTAGAAAGGTTGCAGGAGTGCCAGAAATGCTGGCATTAATTCCAAAGCGGCTAAGGACTTCGAGACTAATGCTGGCGCCGCCGTAAATACTAACGCGTGAATAATAATGGTGGCGAGTATTATCAAAGGCGATGTCGAGCCATTTTACGCCGTTTTGATCAGTCTCAAAATTGTTTATGCGATTGTCTAGGCGTAAATATACGTCTTTCGTAATATTTCCGACAATTAAAATTGATGGCATTAGCGGCGTCTCCTTGCAGCGAAGTAATAAATGACGATTGCGGTGGCGCTAGATAATGCAAAGACACTAACGCTAGCAGAGACAACGTCTTCTGTTCTTGGGGCCTCTACATTTGTAGCTGTTGAGGTTTTGATGGCTTCTGGGATGATTGTCGGTTGAGTATTGTTGCTGGAAGCGTCTGGCAAAATCGTCGCAGCGGTAGTTTTGATTGTAAAATTCGCAGAACGAGATTCATTGTCGAGTTTATCTTTTGCGGTGATATATGCTTCATATTCAGTATTGTCCTCTAGGTCGCTGAGCGCAAAACGTGCGCTAGCTTGCGTGTTGACGTTATTGAAGCTTTTGCTTGTAGAGGCATAGTTATCGTTCGATGATTTTTTGCGATAGTAAAGCGTAGCATTTTTGAGACCGCTCTGTGAATCTAAAATATCTGCGCCAACGGTAACGTTGTTTGTGTCGGAATCGTATACTTTTGGACCTGAGACAAAGTTCGGCGATAGCCTATCGATATATTTTACTTCGGCCGATGCGTAGGCGATATGATTTGTGTCGGTTTGAATCCAGAAAGTAATAGTGTCATTTCGGTCGATATTATAGATTGTTGTTTGATCATATTTGACAGGGCTGCTATAAGAGAGCCATTGTTTTTCGCCGCTGTTTCCGGTAGTAATTGCATAGCTAGTTGCTGGGTTGGCGCTAACGAAAACGATGTCCATAGTGTCTGATTTCGTCCAATCGGTCGCGCGGGTTGTGGCTTGCATTCGAGGAGTATTGAACATCTTTGTTTTAAAGTTTACGACGCCATATCCGTAGCGTTCTGTATCGCTGAACTCGATTGCGTTTTGCTTGAGCGTGGTGACGATTTGTTGTGGCGTATAATCTGGATGTTCGGTTTTGATTTGAGCGGCTGCAGCTGTAAGGTATGGCGCGGCAAATGAGGTTCCGCTACCATATGCCGTGACATTTTTGTTCGTAACGCCTGCTGGTGAAGTTTCGTTTTCTTTTAGAACCCAGGCAACATTCATATTAGAACCAGGCATCGCGAAATCAATTTCTGGGCCATAGTTTGAATAGCTGCTGGCGAAGTTGAAAACGCTATCGACGGCAGACACTGCCACGACGTCGTCGCAGTTTGCGGGGAAACTTACGTCGCGGGCGCCGTCATTCCCTGCGGCGGCAATTACTAGTACTCCCTCGTCTTTTACGGCTCTAAAGAAGCTGTTTACTTCATTGCAACTTGGCGCTGCTTGACCATTCTTGCCGCCAACGCCGAGGCTTAGGTTAATAATGTTAACTTTATCTTCATCTACGGCATTTGCGATTGCGAATAAGATATCGGTGAGACCGGTGGATTCGGAAGTGTAGCCTTCGCTGTCGAGAACTTTTGATGGATAAATTTTAACTGTGTCCGGTGTTGATTCGGCAATAATGCCGGCTACGGCGGTACCGTGGCCGTTGTCATCGGCTGGCGAGGCATTGCCGGTGATGTAGTTTTTGGTCGATTGCGTGAGGACGACGCGGTTGCCGTTAAAAACGTTATGTTCTTTATTAATTCCGGAGTCGATGACTGACACTTTTACTTCATTGTTGTTGCCAGCGAGAGTATTCCATTTCGTATAGAGATCGGTGCCAACTTTTTGGGCGCCCCAAGAGATATAACTAGTAGTATTGCTTCCGAATGCTTGCGCTTGGTTCGTATCTGGTGCTAATGAGTGAACTTTTATATCTGGCGTTACGGAGAGGACGCCTTCGGCCGTAGATAAGTCGATGTAGGCCTTTTTTGTCGCTTCTACGCTATCAAAATCGATCATATAGAAGCCGCCAAAGATTTTCTTGGCTCGTGGATAATTTGCAATCGCATCATGATTAGTAATTTCTAAGATGAGGCGCTTTAGCGAGAAGTCTAAGCCTACTGTAGCAGTGGTGGTTTTTGGTTCGACGGGCGTCTCTATGACAAGAGGAGCTTTTTCTTGTTCGATGTCTGAGTTATCTGTTGTTTCGTCTAGGCCTTTACTCTCTACTTCAAAATTAAGAGCTTCGTTATCCTGAATGGATTCTTCAAAATCAGCCGTAGCACTATAGCTGATATTCGCAAAACAGATTGCGCCGATAATTAGCAAACACGCTAATGAAACAAAATTAATCTTTCGCAGATGAAAGGAAAATTTTTGTTTCCTCACCATAAAAACACCTCTTGTTAGCTTATGCTTAAATTATATCATAAGCGCTATGGGAAAATATCTATAAATTACCCCAATCTTGCCCGATTTTTACATCAACGGCAAGTTTGACTGGGAGCTCTGGTGCAACTTGTTCCATTTTTTCTTGGAGAAGCTTAGCAATACTGTCGGCTTCCTCTTTGTTGCACTCAATAATGAGCGAATCGTGAATCTGGAGAATAAGCTTAGCGTTATCTGGCAATGCTTTGTCGACGGCGATCATTGCTCGTTTCATGAGATCGGCTTCGGTGCCCTGTATCGGCATGTTTGCGGCGGCTCTTTCGGCGGCGGTACGGACGAGGAAGTTTGGTGCGGAGAGATCTGGGGTTGGGCGGCGTCGGCCAAATAAGGTTTCGACATAGCCCTTTGTCCTACCCTGTTCGAGCGTATTGTCGAGGTATTTGCGGATTGGTGCGCGGAGTTCGAAATAGCTCTCAATAAACTTCTTTGCTTCGTAGAAGCTCATATTGGCGGCATCGGCGAGACCTTTTGGGCTCATGCCGTACAATACACCGAAGTTGATTACTTTTGCGGCGCGGCGTTGTTGCTTGGTGACTTCATTGAGTGGAACATGGAAGGCGTCACTTGCAGTTTTCGTATGAATGTCCAGGCCGGCATTGAAATCGGCAATAAGTTTGTTGTCGCCGGCAAGTGCAGCAGCGAGACGTAACTCAAATTGAGCGTAATCGGCAGAGACGAAAATTTTGCCTTCGTCGGCAACGAAGCATTCGCGAATGCGCTTTCCGTCGTCGCTACGAACGGGGATATTTTGGAGATTTGGATTAACGCTAGATAGACGACCGGTTGCGGTAACATTCTGCGTGAAAGTAGTATGAATGCGATTACTCTCGTCAGCAAGATTTGGTAGTGGCATAATGTATGTGCTTACAAGCTTGCTGACTTCGCGGTAGCGCTCGAGTTTAGGAATGATTGGATGAAGATCGCGTAACTTATCAAGTTCTTTTGCGCCGGTTGAGTAGCCGCGCGTAGTCTTCTTAATTCCCTTGGTTGGTAGAGTGAGTTTCTCGAATAAAATCTCGGACAATTGGATTGGCGAATTGATATTAAAAGTAGTACCGGCGAGTTCGTGGATTTCTTTTTCGAGTGACTGTATCTCGGCAGAAAATTCTTGCGCCAATGCGTCGAAACGGGATTTATCGATCTTGATTCCGGCGTCTTCCATTTTGTAGAGGACCGGAATAAGCGGAAGGTCGAAATCTGTTGCGATTTTTTCGAGTTCTGGAATGGCGGCGAGTTGCTGACGTTGCTTAATATAATCCTCTTTATTATTCGGAAGGTTTAACTCGAGTTGGTCGGCTTTGCGCGCGAGTGGATCAAGCAAGAAGTCAATTTGACCTAGGTCCCAATATGGTTGACCGCCTATGATTGATTGAGCGAGTTTATTATCGGCGTGCATATCGGCCTTTACATCGCGACCGATGTAAAGATTATCTGGAATATCTACTTCGACATTTTTTGGCTCTGGTAGACTATATTTTGTTGTAGTTTTTACAACAGGTTTTTCGGCTTTTACTTCTTTTACCGGCGTAGCGGTTGGTGTGCTGGAGTTTGGGAAAATCTTTTTGAATTTTGTTATGAGCGAATTGAATTGATACTTTTTTAGTACGGCTAAAACGTCGTCTGGATTAAAATCGTTGAGCTTGGCTTTGTCTGGATCGAACTTTACTGGCGCATCGAATTGGATAGCGGCAAGTTGTTTGCTGATATAAGCGAGCTCTTTGCCGTCGCGTAGTTTTTGGCCAGTAGCGCCTGGTATTTCGTCAATATGGGCATAGATATTATCAAGGTCACCGTAGGTTTGCAAAAGATTGACTGCGCCCTTCTCTCCGATACCTGGTACGCCCGGGATGTTATCAGACGAGTCGCCTTTAAGGCTTTTAAGGTCGAGGAACTGCGCTTTCTTCAAGCCATACTTTGCCTCTACTGCGGCGATGTCGAATTTTTGAACATCAGAAAAGCCACGTTTGAGCTGATACATATGAATGTCGTTATCGACGATTTGAAGCATATCGAGGTCGCCAGAGATAATCTCAACGCGAACATTCTGAGCATCCGCACTGCGCGCGAGTGTACCAATAATATCGTCTGCTTCGTAATCGTCAAATTCATAGAGAGGAATATGAAATGCTTCAAGTAGCTCCATTAAGAAAGGAATCTGCGCATAAAAGTCGTCTGGTGCTGGCTTGCGGTTAGCCTTGTAGTCGGCATAGATTTCGCGGCGGCGACGAATATTAGTCTTGGGCTTGTCCCAGGCGACTGCGATATACTCTGGTTGAAGTTTCTCGATAATCTCGATTAGCATTGTGGCGAAGCCGAATACGCCGCCAGTCGGCGTACCGTCCGGTAAAGCGAGATGTCCCATTGCGTAGTAGCCGCGATAAAATACACTTTTGCCATCAATAATTGTCAGATTATCCTTCATAGTTTTATTATACGTTTAATTAATCGAATGGTCGAGATAGCGTGTAGAGCCGAATGGAATTTTGCATTTGACTTGTTCGGTGCCGAGACTATCGGCGCAGTGAATTTTGCGGGCGCCGAAACGGAGATTGATTTTGTCTTCGGCGGAACAGATGGCGTCGTGACGGGCTTTGATGGCCTGCTCAAAACAGAGTTGTGGATTGGCTGAGGCTTGGAGCTTGTAGAGCGTGATGCCGATTATGCGGACTGGGCATGGTAATTTAGCATAGAGCTGTTTGGCGAGACGAGCGATTTCGTGATCCGTATTAAAGGTTTCTTTACTAATAAGTTGGCGATGGTTGTAGCCGTCGGAAAAATCGTAAGTCCAGACATAGATGCCGCGCGCGTAGAGGCTCTTGCTGCGGAGACGATAGCCGACATCTTCGGCGAGATGAACGAGGCGCGCCTCGGTCTCTTCTCGAGAGAGATTGCGACCATCAAGGACAAACTGGCGGCCGACAGATTTAATATCGCTAGTGGCGGAATCAACCTCGATGCCGCGAAGCCGGCGATACCATTTATGTCCGTCGATACTCTTACAGACGAGCTTGACGAGTGTCATTTCGTCGGCGTCGAGGAATTGAATTGGCGTAAAGATTCCAACCGCATTAAGGCGCGCCTCCATGCGAACATTGATGCCTGGCAAATCGGTAAGTTTGAGAGTGGCAAAAATTGAGCGTTGGTTCTCGGCGGTGATTTCATCGAGTCCGTCGGGTTTATGCAGCTCGCCGGCAAGCTTAGCTAAGAAACGATTACTTGCGATGCCGACATTGCAGCGCATATAGCAGCCAATCTCGTCTTTGAGGCGCTGCTTAATTTCGTAGCCGAGTTCGTAGCGGTTGCGATTATAAATATGCTCTGGCGCGGCGGTGAGGTCGATAACGCCCTCGTCAATAGATTTCATGACGACGGATGCAGAATAGTCGCTCATAATTCTCTTTAGCTTTTCGTGGACGAAGATGAATTTGTCTGGTTCGGTCTCGGCGTAAATTAAATCTGGGCAGATGGCGGAAGCCTCACGGCTGCGCATGCCGACTTTGACGCCGAGCGCCTTTGCCTCGTAACTTGCAGCAATAATGCAGGAATTAGGAACGAGGCGATTCGTGATGGCGACGGGACGACCGCGAAGCATTGGGCGAGCTTGTTGCTCGATAGTGGCAAAGCAGGAATTGAGATCGACGTAGAGGATATCATTTGGTGGGCGGCGCTCAAGCATAATGATCTCCCTCAAATTCTAGGTACCAGTTGAGGGATTCGCTATCAAGCGTAATGCGATAATCGCTTGAACCGTCCGTCACGTCGAAAGCAAAAGTCGTCTTCAGCCCGTCATAGCGCGGATGAATGAGACCGATTTCGCTAATGAGAACTTCTCTGCCCGAGCTAGTGCGAAAACAAATCGGGCGGCAATGTCCAAGAATCTCGCGCGAAAAAGTAGCGTCGACATCGATTGCTTCATGGAGTGGGGTTTGATAAGTAGATTGATTCATAAAAATCCTTTACGTAATTACGTTTTATAGAGATTTGACGCAATATTGGCGTCGGAAATTTATGAATCATAGCCAGGGGCCGAAGCATGGCTTGATGAAAATATTTTAGCATAAAAAAGGCCGTCACGTAAACGTGGCGGCGACTAAGGAATTTTACTGGAAGATTCCTTTGTGTTTGTTGGAATTGCATGTAGCGCAGACTCCGTCGACATTAATATCGAACTTCGGCTGTCTGCATACTTTGCAGATTCCGTATGTTGGAGCCGGATTATTCGATCCTGTTCCAGCGCATTTCTTGCAGAGATTGTTGTTGTTGAGCATTTCGCCATTGCTTCCACAACCTGCGCAAGTACCGTAATTTGAAAAGCCAAACATTCATTTTCACCCCCCTTCTTACCAAATATCTACTGTGCCAGTGCCACCGCAGTCTTGACAGATTCCGTCAATACTAATGTAGTATGGAACATGCCCTGTGCCGCTGCAAGTTACGCAAAAATTTTTGCCGACATTAGGTATATTGACGCCGCTTGCTTCGTATGCGCATTGTTCGCATAGCCCAGGTGCACTTATTGCTCGACGACATTTCATACATTCAAACATAAGCTCAGCTCTCCTTTTCTAGAAAAGAACAAAATAGTGTATAGATGCTAACTGGGCATATTATACTATCATTATTACTGATTGTCAATAAGAGAATGAATAAAGTCTAGCATCGAGCCGTTAAAGTCGCTTGTATCCGGGAAATCTAAGGCTTTTATGTGAGCATAGACGACCTTAATAATCTCCTTGATTTTTACTGCTTCCTCATCGTTAAACTCGAGCTCGAGCGGGCTGATGTCGCCCTTCTTGCCCGGCATGATGAAATCAATGCGGCCTTTGGTGACTTTATAATTCTTATATTCGTTGCTGTTTTCGATTAAGAATTTATAGAAGTAGAGCTGGAGCTTGTATTTTAGAACAGAGTTGACACTGTCGTTCCATTTATACTTTGGCTCAGCAGTTTTGAAATCGGCAACAGTAATTTCTTTTTTCTCTTCGTCGATTTCAACGCGGTCGATCTTGCCGCCAAGTGGAATATCGCCAAGCATAATGTTCTCGCCAAAGAAGCCCTTTTCGGAGTCGGCCTTCGTATTACGAAGCTGATCGCCGCGCGCCTCGAGGAAGCGCATAATTTCATTATCGCCACGGTCGCGGAGGTCGCGTTTTTCGTCATCGGCAAGCGCTGCATCGTCCACAAGTTTCATGAAGCGATCGTACGCTTCTTTATTGCTGATGTTTTCTTTATTGATCTCATCCATGATTTCGTGGACAAAATTGCCGTAATCCATAAAGAAAGTGCTTTCGCCCGGTACGCCAATAATATATGACTGAAGGAATGCAAGTGGGCCGGCATATTCAATATCTAAGAAAGCGTTGAGTTGGGTTGGGAAAAGACGGAAGTGCTCAACCTTTGGTTTATAGAGGTTTTTGCGGACTTCGTCGTCTGGAATATAGCTATCGAACCAGAGTGACGGCGAGAGAGCTTTAGGCTCGATTTCGGCGCTGGTGCTTGGAATGATTTCGTTAAAGTTCTCTGGCATCACGCGGCTATAGATATGATCGTCTTGCTCGTAGGTATCAAGGAATTTGAGGCGATCTACTTCTCTACCGGAGAAGTCTGACGCGCTATAGCTCATGAGAAGACGGGATTTGGCGCGAGTGATTGCAACAAAGAAGAGGCGAAGTTTCTCGTCGGCAGAGTCGCCGGTGTGGCGGACATACTCAAGGTTGCGTGGTAGTGTAAGTCGGTCGTTGTTGCCCTTTGCGTCGGACCAGTTCCAGTTGTCTACGGCGATCAAAAAGACGTAGTCGTATTCGAGACCCTTACTGGAGTGAATTGTTTGAACTTTGACGGCTTCATCGGATTCGTAATAAGGCGAATGATCGAGGATTTGTAGTTCGGCTGCTTCATAGGCGTCGATACGAGCAATAAAAGCATTAAGCATCATTTTGTTTTGTTTCGCAAAAATGCTATCGCGCAAGGTGTTGAGATTGCAGTAGAAATCGAAATCATCAGTATCCGAGAAGACCTTCGTAACAATTTGCGTGACGATGTACTCTGCCGAGTAGATATTTACTTTTGAGGCAAGCTCGATGCACCAACTGATTGCGGCTTTGATGTGGTCTGGACGGTCTTCTTTGAGCATCTCTTCGATGATTGTGTCTCGATTCGCGTGCGCGTCGCCAATAAGGCCGACGACTTCGGCAGTGGAGATATTCCAGGCTTCTAGCGAGAAGAGATGGAAGCAATATTGATCAGCGCGTTTGAGATTTTGCTCAGAGATTGCTTGAAGGAATTTGCAAAACTCAATGAGCGTTGCGATCTTTGGATTATCGAGAATGTTGTCGCGTTTCTGGTAAGAAATGCGGATGTCGAGTGCATGAAGATATGGCAGGATGGATAGGAGGTGTTTGTGCTTTGGCGCGATGATGGAGATTTTGCTGCCTGGCACGCCTTCATCGAGAAGAACTTTAATTTGGCGGGCGACATGTGAATATTCGGCTTGGCTACTTGCGAAAGCACGGTACTCAATGGCGGTCTCGGCGGGCGGGTTTTCGGCGGTGATATTTTTATCGATATTTACATTTGGCGCTGTACAGAAGCGATCTTCGCCTTGCTCGATAACGTTATGGGCTAGCTCGAGAATTTCTTTGCTTGAGCGATAGTTTTTGCTAAGTAAAATATGCTCTGGATGATATTTTGCATCAAAATCATAGAAGTTGGAGCTGTTTGCGCCCTGGAAGCCATAGATAGCCTGGTCGTCGTCGCCGACCGCCATGATATTTGGACGACCTTCGTTACTTGGGTTATCGGTCAGTTGCGCTACAAGCTGAGATTGGGCGTCATTAGTATCCTGGTATTCGTCGAGGAGGATATACTGGAAGCGTTCCTGAGCGTTATAGCGCTTGTCGTCGTTATTTTTAAGCTCATCAATCGCCATTAGAATCATATCGTCATAATCATAGAGGCCTTGTTCAGTCATGAGCGTAGTATATTCACGCATAATGAATGCGAGATCAGCGAGTCTAGCATTTGCGGCGGTGTCGCTAAATACGAATTCATCGTGTTCGTTCTTTTCGAGATACTTATTACGCCAGTTGCGGAGTTCGTCTGCAATGCTCGTTTCGTCGTCGTATTTTAGCAAGATATTTCCGAGCGAACGATAGTAGATATTAGCGATTGGCTCAACGCGGTCGGTGATATAATTGCCGGATTCGTCAATGAAATCTTTCAATGCCTCGAGTATGCCCTGATAATGTGGGATATTGGCTGGATATTTCTTTTTAATTCCTTCTAGGTCAAGTTCGACGGCGCTTGTGATTTTGGCGTTATCTTCGGTGTTGCGGTAGAGAATTTTATCGATATCATCGGCATCGATTGCGGCGGCCTTTAGGTTACCAATGGCGCTTTTGATCTGGTCGGTCCACCAATCGCCTCTGAGCGGATCGGTGATTTTTAATTTGCTCTGAATTTCGCGGATGATTTGGAAGCGTTCAAGATCATCGATGCTGTTTTTGAGATCTGGGCGATGCTCTTGTAAGATGATGGAGCCGAAGGAATGATAAGTGTGAATTTGAACTTTGTAAGCCTCAGGACCGATGAAATCTGCGAGACGGCGGCGCATATTATAAGCAGCAGCATCGGTAAAGGTAAGACAGAGGATGTTTTCTGGCGCGGCGTCAGTTTGCTTTAAAATATTTGCGACGCGGACAGACAAGAGCTGAGTTTTGCCTGTGCCTGGGCCGGCAATTACGAGTAGCGGACCGTCGATGTGGTCGACTGCCTGGCGTTGTTGTTCATTGAGGTTTTTGTAGGCTTCTTCAAATTCCATATCTTAATTATACAAAAAATAACTCTCCAAACCGGAGAGTTATTTTTTTACTCGCAGTAGATTAATGACGGACGTGGCTGATAATGATTGCGGCAGTTGCTGCGCCGAAGACGGCGATAATGCCAGCGATTGCGATTACGAAAATATTATTGTTTTCGTCTTTAGTTTCTTCTTCGGTGCTTTCGGTTTGCTGCTCGGTTTTTTCGTCAGTCTTTTTCTCTTCTGCTTTTTTATCGGATTTAACTTCAGTTTTTGCTTCGGCTTTTACTTCTTCGGTAGTCTGATTTTCAGCTGTTTTAGCCGCACTAGGAGTGGTAGTTTTTGCAGGGGTAGTATTTATATTTGTCGTTGCGACTTTTTCTTGTTTTGCAGGAGCATCTTTGATAGATGCGGTTACGGTAATTGTGACTTTTTCGGCTTCGGCTGGTTTTGGGCAGCTGGCTGTTTCGGCTTCGCTGCCCTGATTTGAACGGGTGCTATTGAAGTTGCCGCCGCAGATACTTAGGTTACCCTTTGAATAAACTACTTCTTCGCCGCCGATTGCGCCCTTGAGTGTTCCACCGTTGATATTGGTAGTTGTGCCAGATTTGGCCCAGATCGCTTGGTGAAGAATCGAATGGATTGTTCCGCCACTGACGCTAACGTTGCCAGAATAGTTCGTGACAGCGTAGCCGTAATCGGCATAAATGTTTCCGCCGCGGATATTTAGCGTGCCATAGTTATCGATTGCGGCATGGTTATCCTGCGTGTATTTTGAAATATTTGCACCGGAAACAACGTTTAAGGTGCCTTTATTTGTAACACGACAGCCTTTCGTGTCGTAGTTGATGGTTTTTGTTTCGCCGCTATTCACGACAATTTCGCAATCATCGAGCGCCTTGACATTTAGCGGTATAGATGCCATAGCTGCTGCGCCTAGGAGCGCAAAAATTACCTTTTTCACCTTATCTACTCCCTGTAAATAATTATGCTTTTATTATAGCAAATTTTGGCAAAAAAGTCAAGCGTTTTAAACTATTCTTGCGAATGTTGCGAAATTATGTCTTTAACTTGTTGTAATAGAGGATAATTTTCTGAATCGACTATTTGTGCTGCGCTATAACCTTCGACGGTTTTTAGCTCGTTTAAAATATCGCCAATGCTGTCGCCAGCCTTGAGTCGTTTGCCGAAGGTAAAGTTGCGCGATTCGCCATTCATACTGGATAGAATGAGGTCGCCTAGACCGCAAGCGAGGTCCGAAGTATGAGGGTTGGCGCCGTGTTTATGAAGATAAGTAGCAATCTCATTGTGTGCGCGTTCGATAAAGGTAGCCATATCATTCATTGAATCACTGTGGTATCCTGCGCCAATAGCATAGATGTTTTTGAGAGTACCGCATAGGATAATGCCTAGTGGATCGTCGAATAGCTCGATTGATATCTGATCGTTTTTAAATAAACCCATTGCGTAAGGGCTAGAAGCTGTAAAAGTAGCTGGCTTCCCCTCCATTATTTCGCTAGCGAAGGCGGGCCCAGAAATCACGGAAAACTGCAGGAAATCATCAAATAAATCAGCGTTCAGGAGGCCCTTACTTGCGAGGACTGTTGGTATAGTTTTGAGCTCTTGCGGATAATTGTCGATAAAATCTGGGATAAAAATAGACGGAATCGCAATGACGATTGTATTCGCTTTAAAAGTGGCCATATCGAGCGTCTTTTCAGGATAAACATTTGGGTCGTAATAGCTGATCGTGTGGCCGTTGTCTTTGAGGATTTTGCCGAGGGCTTTACCGAAAACGCCTGCGCCAAGAATTGCGATATTCATAAGTGTAATTTTACCATATCCGCTTTGCTGCGGTAAAATAGTTGAAATTTCATCTTTTAGAATCGATTTCGATCGTTTCGCGGGCGGTTAAAATAGCTCAAGAATAGCGAGCGATTCGATATGCGGTGTGCGCGGGAAGAAGTTGTAAGGCGTTAGCTTTGTAATGCGGTAGTTATCTTTTAAGAGAGCGATGTCGCGGGCTTGGGTAATTGGATTACAGGAGAGATAGATAATTGATTGTGGCTTTGTCGCATTCAACGCGGCGATTAGTTTTTCGTCGCATCCGGCGCGTGGCGGATCAAGAATAACAGTTTGGTCGGGTTGAATATATTCAGTGACATCTTCGGATTTGGCAAGAACACAGTTTGCTTTGCTGCCTTCGGCGTTCTTCTGCATTTCGCCAAATGCGGCGCCATTTACCTCGACGAGCGTGAGCTCTTTGTCGCGCGCAACGGAAAGTCCGATACTGCCGACACCGGCATAGAGGTCAAGAACTTTGGTAGTGGTGATGTGTTGTTTAATCTCGGCGAGGACCATTTCATAGACTGGGAGATTGATTTGGAAGAAGCCATTTGGTGAATAACTATATTCGTGGCCGAGTAATGTATCGGTAAGGTTGTTCATGACTGGATGTGGCTGGCGGTTAACGAAGAGATCCCCGCTGGTATTTCCCTCCTGGTCGCAGCGTAATAATAATGACTGATAGTTACGTGCTTCGGCGTGCTCGGCGTTGAGCTTAGCAAAGATTTCTTCTGCTTTGCGCCAAATTTCTGGACGTTCGATGCTGCTTTGCATGACTGGCACTTTGCGATGCGAACCGCGTTGATGAAAAGCGGGATAAATCTTGCCGTCATCGTTATTCCAATAGAGCGCATACTCCATCTTGTTGCGATAGTGAAAATCTTTGCCGTCAGTCTTAGTAGCTTCTGGTTCGATACTGATATGGTTCTGTATGAAGCATTCTTTTACAAGCTCGCGCTTTTGCTCAAGCTCGTAAGGATAATCTAAGATTTGCCAAGGACTAGTTGCAAGATAGCATTCATCTTTTGGTGCGATGCGATGCGGGTTTGGATTACCGATGGTAGTCGCAATGCCCTCGCAGTAGCTGCGTTTGTCTTTTGTGATATCAAAATCGACCGTTTCGCCTGGGAGTGCATTCCAAATAAATGCCTTCTTGCCGTCTTCTAATGTGGCAATACCTTGTCCGCCTGGGACTAACTTGTCGATTTTTGCTTGCATAGAAATATTATACCTGTTTTTAGCTCGATTAGTATGGCTTCGTGTTGTGATAATTGTATTTTGCGGGCTATGTAATTAGTTTCCGAAATGGAAAATAGTTTTCTCTGTGACGATATTTGTTCTTGAGGAAATAATTTTCCAAATTGGAAACTAGGTTCGTAGCGCATAAAAAAGACGCATTGAGCTGTCGGAATATTGCTATAATAAAATAGATGAAAAATGTTATTGAAGTAAAGCACTTGACTAAGAGTTACAAGTCGAATAAAGCGGTCGATGACTTGAGCCTCGAGGTCAAAGAAGGCGAGATTTTAGGTCTTTTGGGGCCGAATGGTTCGGGCAAAACGACTACGATGAATTGTATTTTGGCATTGTTGAAATTCGACGATGGCAAAATTAAGATTTTTGGCGAGGAGATGTCGCCAGACGCTTATGAAACGAAGGCGAAAATCGGTGTAGTATTTCAGGAAGTCGCAGTTTTTGACGAGCTGACCGTTTATGGCAATATCGATTATTTCTGCGGTCTCTATATCGAAGATAAAACGACGCGCGCGCAGTATGTTAATGACGCTTTGAAGCTAGTTGGTCTCGAAGAAAACAAGAGCCAGTATCCAAAGCAGCTTTCGGGCGGTTTACTACGTCGTCTGAATATTGCTTGCGGCATCGCGCATAAGCCAAAGCTAATCTTCCTCGATGAACCGACAGTTGCAGTTGATCCGCAGAGCCGCAATAATATTCTCGAAGGAATTAAAAAGCTTCGCGACGATGGCGCGACGATTGTTTATACGACGCACTATATGGAAGAGGTTGAGATTCTTTGTGACCGCGTAATTATTCTCGATCACGGTAAGATTATTGCAAGCGGTACAAATGATGAGCTAAAGGCGCTCGCAAAAATTGAGGAGAAAGTTACGATTGAAGTAGCAGATCTCTCGCCAAAGCAACTTGGTGGCTTTGAGAAAATCAAGAATGTTAGTGAAGTTGAATACGATAACGGCGTACTGAAAGTCGTCTACAATAAAGGTAAGAACAACCTTGGCGATATGATCGAATATCTTAAGACGAATAAGATTGCTTATAGCAAGATTTTTGCTGAGCGCCCAACGCTCAACGATGTCTTCCTAGAGCTAACTGGTAAGGAGCTACGCGACTAATGTTTTGGCATAATTACAAATATGCTTTCAAGACATTAATCAAGAACAAGGCTTTAGTTTTTTGGACCTTGATTTTCCCTTTTATTCTCGCGATTTTGTTTAATATGGCATTCGCGAGATTACATGATTATGATGTCTTTGAGGCATTTGATGTGGCGGTCGTAGATGACCAGGCCTATAAGGACGAGAAGGTATTTAGCGAAGCATTTAAATCTCTTAGCGAAGAAGGCGATGATCAGCTATTTAAGACGCAGTATGTTAGCAAAGAGAAGGCTGAAGAATTACTCGAAAACGAAGAGATTGAAGGCTATGTCTATGTGGCCGATGGCGAGCCGCGTGTAAAAATCAAGACAAACGGCTTGAATCAGACGGTTTTGACGACGGCGACTGAACAAATTGCACAGAGCGCAAAAATGATTGAAGACATTGCGATGACCGAAATTGTGCGTCAGGTTGGTCAAGAAGTTGACGTGGCGGCAGTATATCAGAACGCCGTGAAAATCGTGAGCGAAACTGAGCCAAACGTAAAAGATGAATCGCGCGTAATGAATATGATAGTGATCGAATTCTACACTTTGATTGCGATGGCTTGTATGCAGGGTGCGATGTTGAGTTCGGATATGATGAATCGCTGTTTGCCAAATATTTCGAATCGCGGTAAACGTGTAGCGGTCGCGCCGACTCGTAAGAGCATATTGGTCGCAAGCTATTTATTGGCTGGTTATACAATGCTCTTCTTCTCGGTAATTCTGCTGATTGTCTTTATGCGCTTTATTCTTGGCGTAGAGTTCGGTGCGAACCTTGGTCTAATTATCGCTCTCGCGGCCGTAGGAAGCCTTACGGCGACAATGATGGGTATGTTCCTTTCTATTATCCTAAAGACGAATGATGCGGCAAAAAACGTGATTATTTTGATCGTGACGATGGTCGGCTGTTTGTTCGCTGGCATGTTTGGTGGCATGAAGAATTACTTTGACGAATCTTTGCCACTCGTTAATAAGATCAGTCCAGTTGGTCAGATTACGGATGGTTTTTATTCGCTATTTTATTACGAAGATATGTCGCGATTTATCGTAAATGTAGTAAGTTTGCTTGCGATTGCAGCAATATTCTTCCTACTTTCGATTCGTAGTTTAAGGAGGACGCGCTATGACAGTGTCTAAGGCATTTTGGAAGATTGCTCTCAAAAATATTGGGACGATCATTACGTATACCGTCATCCTGATTATGTTCGGGACGATGAATATTAATTCTGGTTCGACTACGACGACTTATGAAGCTGAGAAGCCTTCAGTTGTAGTGTTTAATCACGACGAGAAAGTTGGCGTAACGAAGAGCTTTATTGAGTATCTCGAAAAAAATACCGAGATTGAGGACGGCTATGAGGATAATGATCGCCTAAAGGATGCATTATTCTATGAAAACGTAACCTTAGTGGTTGAGATTCCGGAGAATTTTCACCAAGACATTGCTCTTGGCAAGAACCCTGAGATTAAGACGCGCTCTTCGGCTGGTTACGCGGCTGAGCTCGCAAAGGTGGTCGTGAATCGTTATTTGACGATCGCACAAGCTTATTCGAAGATAAATCTTAGCGAAGTCGACCTGACGGCGAAGATTGATAAGGCGCTCGAGTCGAGCTCGGAGGTTGAGATTCAGACTGTTGTTGATACATCGAAATATTCCAAGCCGACGCGCTACTTTAGCTTCGCAAACTACACGATTCTCGCCTGCGTAATTACGATTATCTGTCTCATTATGTCGTCATTTAATCGCCTCGAGATTCGCAAGCGTAACCTCGTGAGCAAGATTGAGCTGAAGCGGATGAATTTGATTCTCCTACGCAACTGTTGCTTGTATGCTGTTGCGGCTTGGGCCTTTTACGTCCTGTTAGGATTCGTCGTATTAGGCTTCGATACGCTCTGGAACATGCATGGCCTGCTTTATGCGGCAAATGCCTTAGTCTTTACGACTTGCGCTACTACAATCGCTTATTTGATTAGTCGCGTAGTGTTTAGCAGCGGTGCGATTAATGGCATCATGAATGTCGTTGCGTTGGGTTCGAGCTTTCTTTGCGGCGCATTTGTTCCGGCGGCATATTTGCCGGACTCAGTATTAGGCTTTGCGCATATTTTGCCAAGTTATTACTATATCGATGCAAATAATCAGATTATGGAGATTCAAAATTATGACTTTGAGACGATTTGGCCGATTGTCTTAAATATGATTATTGTGTTTGGTTTTAGCGTGGCATTTGTGGTAATTGCAAACATCGTTTCAAAGAAAAAACAGCGCGTTGCCTAAGCTTGACTTCTGGTACTTTTTGTAATGTAATAGAAATGTTGGATTGGCATAAATAAATATTATGTAAGGGGGTGTTACAGATATGATGTTAGCTAATTTAATGAACTATTTTGATTTTAGCGGCTTTGCTGGTGGTGTTAGTGCGTTTCTATTAGGGCTCTTGAATTACTTTATTATTTGGTTCGTTTTCTCGGCGATTTGGTTGGGAACGGGCATAGGGGTCGAGTGTAAATTGCACCTATCAGAAACTAAGGCATTCAGATTTCAGTCATGCACTCTTGTGATACTTGCTCTGATTTCCTTCGTCTTATCCGTCTTATATCATTCTGGCGCGATAAGTATTGTTCCGTTTAGGCTTAGCTGCTAAAAAAATACCTCCTACCATATTGGCAGGAGGTATATTTATTGTTTTATTATTCGTAGCGCAAAGCGTCGATTGGGTTCTTCTTCGAGGCACGGCGTGCTGGAAGTGTACCGGCGAGGAAGGCGATGAACATAATAATCAAAGCGATTGAGATCATCGTGACTGGCTCAAAGATTGCCAACTTGAAGGTTGGAAAATCCTTTGTGAAGGTTTGAGCTGCGACAGTGTTCGCAACCTGGCCGACGATATATGAGACAGCGATACCAAGAGCGGAACCCCAGAAGCCAAGCATAATAGCTTCGGCCGAGAAGCTCAAGAATACTTTGCCGTTGCTCATACCAAGAGCTTTGTCGAGACCGATTTCGCGGGTGCGTTCCTGGACGGCCATGAAAAGCGTATTAATAATACCGATGGAAGCTGCTGCAAGTGCGATGCCGCCAAAGATATTAAAGACAATGAGAATGACGTCGAAGAAGGTCTTGAACATGCCAACTTCGTCTTCGACAGACATGGCTTTGAGGCCGATTTCTTCGAGTGCTTTCTTTACGTCGTCGATTTTTTCTGGATCAACATCGGCGGTCGCCTGATAGCTGCGATTGGTTTCAGCTGGCATACCTTTATAGTTGATCTCGTTGATCTTATTCCAGAGTGCGAGGTTTGCGCGGCTACCGCCCATTGATAGAATGCCTGGAGCCTGGGTGCCCGAAACCTTTACGTCGAGGATTGTCTGACATTCGCTGCGCTTAATTGCGGTGTAGCACTTGAGGTTGCTTGGAACGGCGATTTTGACTGTCTTATCGACGATTTCTGATACATTCTCATAGCCAAGAGCCTTTGCTAAATCTTCATTGATTGCGATTTCATAGCCGGCATTTTTGTCGGTATTCGGAGTAACGCCGTGAGACATATCGAAAGTAATGCCCTCGACAACTAGATTAAGGTTGATGCGATAACGCTTGTCGGATTTATCGCTCGTGATGTAATCGGCGCTAGAATTTGGCAAAACGTTAAAAACTTTGACGCCATCGATTTTCTTGGCTTTTTCGATTTGCTCGTCCTTAATGTAGGTTGAGGCATTAGTGTTGTCTTTGTCTTCGGTGTACTCTTGTGGGCCGTTGCTACCCATCATATTCATAGCACTTTCATAGGCCTCGGTTGGCATCATTTCGAGATAGCCGTCGCCGCCCATGTTCGCGATTTGTTTATCCATGAAATCATTAACGCCAGCGTTGATTGCTGAAGTTAAGATGATCGTGAAGCTACCAACGAAAATTGCAAGAATCGTTAGGAAGCTACGAAGTTTACTGCGCCAGAGGTTGGCGTTTGCATCGTGGATAACGTCTAGAATTTTCATTATTGTTCCTCCACTTCTATTTCTTTAGTATGATTTTCGTCGCGCATACCATCGGAGTTTGCATCTTCGATGAAGCTCGGGTCGTGCTTTGCAATTCCCTTGCCATCTGCGACGATCTGGCCATCGGCGATACGAATTTGGCGTCCGCACTTTTCAGCCAATTCTTCATCATGGGTAACTACGATTAATGTGATACCTTTGTCGCGATTTAGGCCGAAGAGAAGCTCTTCAATTTTTGCGCCGGTTGCGGAATCGAGGTTGCCAGTAGGCTCGTCGGCGAAGATAACCTTTGGATTATTAACGATGGCGCGAGCAATACAGACGCGCTGTTTTTGGCCGCCAGAAAGGTCGTTGGCTTTATTCTTTGCCTTATCCTCGAGCTCGACGATCTTGAGCGCTTCCATTGCGCGACGACGGCGCTCTTTGCGGCGTACGCCGGCGATTTTAAGCGGCAAGATAACGTTGTTAAGGACGGTATCGTTTGAGTTCATAAAGAAGCTCTGGAAAACGAAGCCAAACTCTTTATTACGGAGGCGATTAAGTCTGCGTTGCTTGAGCTTGGTTGTGACTTTGCCGTTAAGTTTGATAGTGCCTTCAGTAGGCTGGTCGAGGAGCGCCAAAAGATGCATGAGCGTAGATTTACCGGAGCCGGATTTACCGATAATTGCGACAGATTCTCCGGTCTGTATTTCTAGATCAATGCCCTTCAGTGCCTCAAATTTTGAGTCGCGCTTCCCGTAGATTTTCTTGAGGGAATGCGTTGAAAGTAAAACATTTTTCATAACTCTTGCATTCTAACACGGTCGCGCTTTTTTGTACACCAACTACACGTTACATTTTTACGAAACCGACAATTATGAATATCCACATCTCTATTCGCTCAATAATTCGGCTTGCAGCATAGGCGATTGCGGCGCCTGCGACTGCTGGAATTACGTCGCCAAAACCGAATAATCCGTTTGGCCATAGCCCGACAAAAATTGCGTAGACGAGGCAGGCTGGAATATAAAAGTAGCCGAAGCCCGTGACGAATTTGATACATAGGAATGTAATAATAACTGTTTCGATAATCCAGAACGCGACAGCAATTGGCGGTGTGTTATAGTTCGGGATGATTTTTGGCAGTAATAGAAAATCGACGCAGTACTTTGCGATATAAATGGCGATTAGCGTGAAGAAGCTTAGTATTGTAAAACCGCGGACTTTTTCGGGCTTTTTGTTTGGGTCGAATTTCTTTGGCGCATATTTTGCTGGCGGTACGTACTTTTTGTCTGTGTCGATCATTGGCTTTATTATAGCGTATTTTTATGGTAAAATAATTCACATGTTGGGCCTTCGCCAAGTGGTAAGGCAACGGGTTTGGTCCCGTCATTCG
>JAFWIP010000005.1 GCA_017514805.1 Candidatus Saccharimonadota bacterium | reverse complement strand
TTTACAGATATAAATCACCATTTAATTTCATCTTCGAACCTGAGTTTTCCACAGGTTCCCCTGTTGGTGAGCCGGGTGGGACTCGAACCCACGACACCAAGCTTAAGAGGCTCGTGCTCTAACCAGCTGAGCTACCGGCCCATACTCACCAAAATGTTAAAAATGTCAGCACAAAGTGCTCACATAAGATATTCTACCACTTTTCGCGAAAAAATACAAGACTTAGCGCGAAAAATCGCTTTCAGATATAATAAAGCAAAAGGAGACCTCATGCCAAAGTCAAAAGTTTATTTCGTGAAAACTATCAGCCCGCAATCGCTCATCAAGGTTTATGATGCGCTAAATATCGAGCTGAAGGGTAAAGTTGCTGTCAAACTTCACTCTGGCGAAAAAGGCAATCAAAACTACGTCAAACCAGAATTCGTCAAACCAATCATCGAGAAAGTTGGCGGTACGGTCGTCGAATGCAATACTGCCTATGGCGATGCGAGCGGCACCGGCGTGCGCGACAATACTGAGAGTCATCTCAAACTCATCAAAGAGCACGGCTGGAACAAATATTTCGATGTTGACCTGATGGATGCGACCGGACCAGACTTGAAAGTCCCAATCAAGAACGGCAATCAGCTCAAATATAATCTCCTCGGCAAAAATATCAAAAACTACGATTCGATGCTTGTTCTTTCTCATTTCAAAGGCCATCCAAATGGCGGATACGGCGGCGCGCTCAAGCAGCTTTCGATTGGCTGCGCTTCTCGTGCGGGTAAGGCTCGCATTCATTCTGCCGGCAAAACCAAGGGCCGTCGCCTCTGCTGGATTCTCAAAACCAGGCAAGACGCTTTCCTTGAAAGCATGGCGGATGCTGCCTCGACCGTTACGCAAATGTTTGGCAAAAATATCGCCTATATCAATATGATGGTTAATCTTTCGGTTGACTGCGACTGTTGTAGCGTCGCCGAAGATCCATGTATGAAAGATATTGGCATTCTTGCGAGTACCGACCCAGTTGCAATCGACCAGGCCTGCCTAGACCTTATTAAATCTAGTAAAGATCCTGGTCGCGATCATTTTATGGAACGTGTCAAATCGCTCAATGGCGAGCATACTATCGAAGCGGCCGAAGCACTCGGTATCGGCTCTCGCAAGTATGAGCTAATTAAGCTTTAGATTTCTTGATAATCCAACGGTCGAGCACCGCAAGTAGCGCCGGCAAAAGTCCTAAGATAATGATCGTTGCACAGAAAGTGCCAAGCGAAATCGACTGACAGATTTTTCCTGCAATCGCCGAGGTGAAGTTGCCGACAACTGCCGTCACGACAATAAGAATCGAAGCCGAAGTTAGAATCGCGCTAATCGATTTATTGTATGTCGCAATTAGCGCATCCTTCACTCCGAGTTTGAAGTAGTTGCGGTTCTCGACATAATAGGAAGTGAACAGAATCGCATAGTCAATCGTCGCGCCCATCAAAATCGCCTGCACGATAATCAGCGCAATGAAGTAGATACTTGAGCCAGTCAGTGACAAATAAGCCATCACGATATAGACCGCACATTGAATCACGCAGACGAGTAGTAATGATACGAAGATTGAGCGGAAGGTAAACACGACCACTGCGAAAATTGCGAGCATTGTAATAATCGTAATGAAGTCCATCTCGCCACTGAAGGTCTGTGACATCTCGTAAGCCATTGCTGAATCGCCGAGCAAGAAATAATCGGTTTTATTGCCTGAGCCCAGCTCATCTTTCAGGCCGCGAATAAAGGCAAATGTTTCCTCGCCTTCAGCTGGCAAATAAGATTCAATCAGCATACGATAATGCTTTGGCCCGACTAACATTTCCTTTGCGTTATTAATCGTGTCGCGACCGTCCAAAACCTTCTGGCGCATCTCGTCATCGATGCGTGCCGCAAAGCGCGAATCTGGCAAAATCGTATCGGTCAAATAATTGATAAATACCTCGAGTGTCAAAGTCCAATTTTCGTCGTAATCATAGAGCGAACCGTGGTAGAGATATGCGAGATACAATTTGTTCTTATCAAACTGGCCTGCAAGTGGCAAAATCGCACGATAAAGGGCATCGTAATTATACTGCGTACCAGCCTTTGCGGCGCGCATTAAGGTCGCAATTGTCGATAGCTTCGTCTTCTCGCTCTCGCCCAAGCGGCTAGCATATTCTGGATTTGGCAAAACTTTCTCATCGATAAATGTAATCAAATTCCAGAGCGAAATCTTCGGCTCGGTGTTCACATGGCGGTATTCGTAAAGCGCATAAACCAGTCTCAATTTGCTAGCATCGAGCTTAAATGCGCGGCCAAGTTCGCCATAAGAATAGCGCGTATTTTGGTTGTTCATAATAAACTGCGCCTGCTGTAACTTCGCAATCATTTCTGGCGTCAACGCACCCATCAACTTCTCGTCGCCAGCGTGTGCGAGCAAGAAATCGACCAAAGTTTTTGCCGAAACATGCTTCGTCGAAGCGGTCGTTTCTGCCTGGTAAATGCGGAACAAATTCTGCAACTTATCGAGCTTGCTATTTAAGTCGATATTATTGCGCACGGTCGAAATTTTGCCAGCCAATTCTTTTGCATAGGTTACAAGCTTTTCGGTTTGCGCTGGCTCGAGTCCGTCTAGAATTTCCGAATTTTCGAAGTTATTCAAGTAATTAATAACTTCATTAAACTTGCCGTCAATCACGCCAGCTGCCGAAGCGATATCTGAATAAGTGTAGCTCTTTGCGAGCATTGCTTTCGCCTGATCGATTTTTGGTGCGAGTTGAGCGCGGAGCTCAGCAATCGCGCCGGCGAGTTCTGGATGTTCGGTCGCCAAGGTATCAAGTTGAGCATTTAGCTGCGCATAATAATTCTCGACATTTGCCTTCGCATTCGTGATTTGGTTGCGAATTGCTGCTGCCTGCTCGGCATTTAATCTAAGCTCAGCCAACACATTTTCGTCCGTCAGTGCGAAGTTGATTAACTGCTCAATCGTTGCGCTAGCCGTCGGCGTAGAAGTCGTCGTATAGGTGTAGTATGTGAGAATTTTCTCAACTGTTTCCTGGCTAATACCGAATAGTTTCGCTAATTCTGCTGCGGTTTTTGGTGTATTTGTGACGGAGCTGTCGCTGAAAATAAGTAGCTTCTGCAAATCGCTCTTTTGCGCGGCCGTCACCATGCTGCCATATTTTGCGTCGGTCAAAACTTCATTTACGACAAAACGCGCAAACTGATTCGTCGTGAGTCTTGTGCTTGGATTTTGCTCGGCTAAATACAACACGAATACATCGTCTAGCTTCGCTGAATCTACGCCAAGAATACTGGCTATTTCGCTCTTCGTGCGTGGCTGGTTTACCTTCACTGGATCGACGAAATATGAGAATTGATTTACTTTCGCGATCAATTCCTCGTCCACCTCGTCAGCAAAATGCTCGCTCGGGAAGATGTCTTCTTGTAAGAACTTTACGAACTCATTGAGCGTGACCGTGTGCGCATCGACATCGCGATAATAGCGATAATAAAGCGCACGAATCAAATAATCTTCTGTATCGACTTTTTCGGTGCTGAGCTCATTTACTTTCGGCACGAGCTCATCGTAATGCTCGGGCTCATTTATTGTATTGCCGTAGCAGAGCACGCGCGTCGTCTCAGATTTTTCGGCGTATTTTTTGCAGATTTCTGTTACTTTTTCGTCCATTTTGCCGTCGTAGACTAGCGCCATCTGATTTGTCTCGTTAAACACGTCCTTGATTTTATTGTTTTGCGACGAAGTAAAATCGATTACGGTGCTGCCCTTGAGCAGGAAGGCGCCGACAAAAATCACGAGAAATGCTGGCAGCGCGAACTTACGAAAAACATAGCCGGCTTTGCCAAAGAAATCCATTTTGAAATTAATGGTCTTCTTTGCAGTCTTTTCAATCGCCTTATCGAAGAGTAAAAGTAATGCTGGCAGGGAAGTAAAGATAGAGACTAAACTTAGAATTACACCTTTACTGAGCACGAGACCCATATCGCGGCCAATCGTAAAGCTCATAAATATTAGCACCAGCAAGCCAACTACGGTCGTCACTGAGCTAGACGAAATTGCGCCAAAGGAATAACGCATCGCGCGACGCATTGCAGTTTGCTTATCTGGGCAATCAGCTTTTGCCTTTTCTTGACGATAGCGCGTCGAGAGCATAATCGCATAATCCATCGATAACGCCATTTGAAGAATCGCCGCAATCGAATCGGTAATGTGCGAAACGCTCGGAAAGATAATATTTGTGCCTTTATTTACGACTACGGCGAGCAAGATTGCGAACAGGAATAGAAAAGGCTCCACCCACGACTTGCTCATAATAATGAGAATTACCATCGCAAAGCCGACCGCCATGAGGGCTACGCCGATTTTTAAGACGTCGCCATTAAATTCGCGCACCTGGCCAGCCTCGACCGTTTCGTATTCCTCAATGTACTTATTGTGAATCGCATGATAGACGCGATCGGCTGTCTCAGAATCTGCCGCTGCATTAATATTAATCTTGTAGAGCGTATATTGATCGCGGTTATAATTGTCACTTTCGTCATAATCGACATAGCTTACGCCATCAATACTCTCGATATCTTTCTTAATTTCGAGCTTCTTTTCGTCCGGTACATCGGTCAGCATCATCTCGTAGCTACTCGTGTCGCTGTAATTGAACTCGTCGTTCATGATCTCGAGGCCCTTTGCAGTTTCGGAATCGGCCGGCATGTAAGAATAAATATCCTTATTAATATGGACTTTCGTTGCGAGAATGCCACAAATACCAGTTAGCACCAAAAAGACGGCAAAGATAATATAACAGTGATTAACGATAAAATCTGTGACCTTTCGCATAACCACTTAATTATATCTACTCCACCTCTGTTAGAAAAGAACAAAAACCTTAGACTCTGTCTAAAATTAGACAAAATATTGACTGTTTGTGCAAAAAGTGGCATAATAGAGACATGGAAAAGTCAAAATATACCCGCGTAACAGAGAAAAACCGCCGCAAAATTCAAGAAGCCTTTGCGGAGCTTTTGGCTGAGCGCGGCAGTCTTAGTAATATTACGGTTACCGATCTTGCCGAGCGTGCCGAAATTACTCGAGGGACTTTCTATAATTACTATAACAATCTCTACGAGGTCGGCGCTGAACTTCAGGCTGAGCTCGAAAAGCGTCTCTTTTCTGAATATGATAATCTCGCCACGCTCGAGGGGATCGAGCAGTATATCGATGAGGTCTTTAACTTCTTTGAAAAACAAGAGGGCATTTATCGCGAGCTCCTTGCTAGCGATGCCTCGATCGATTTTCTCACACAGCTAGAGAACAGCATGAGTCAGCGCGTCCTTTCAGTACTTCATAAAAATGGCGTGACGGATAAATCTGCTGAGTTAGAGCTTCTCTTTACGACCAACGGCGCAATCGCGATTGTGCGCAAACATTATCGTGGCGAAATCAGGCTATCGCTTGACGATATCCGTGACTACCTAAAGGCCAAGATTGGCTGGATGTTTCGCAAATACGTCGCTCAATCTTAAACATTGTAAAATTTACAACATACACTAGATATAGCGTCAAAAAATAATTGACAACGCTATATATAGTGCTTATACTAATTTCAGAATCTAATAAACAAAAAGAGGCACTATGAAAAATATTATCTACTTCAATCCTTCTGACGCGGCAAAATTCGACTTTGAACGTTATGCGAATTCGCTCAAACGCTATGCTGAGATTCCTGATGCGGATATCAAAACGGCACTAAAATGCCTCAACGAATACGAAAATCTCCATGTTAGCCGCCTCGTAGAATTGGGTACCGCATTAATCGAAAAATTTGGCACCGAAGCCAAGGCGAAGCAATATTTTGAAGCGCATGAACAATATTTCGGCGAAAAATTTGAACGCCTCCGCCGCATCACTGGCTACCTCGTCGGCACGCTTGATCGTTGGAATGATGGCAAAAAGGCCGAGGAAAAGGCCCGCGTCAAACATTCCGTCAACTCTGCTATTAGCGACGCTGTTCGCGCTGAGCGCTTGCAGGAGCAAGCCCTCGCTCATAATCTCGCCTACGCCACTGCTTAAATATAAAAATAACCTCCGCGAAGGAGGTTATTTTTTATAGGCTATCGGCCCATTTCTTTATTTCGGCCTCGCCAGCATCTTGCGAGAAGCGAATTCCTTCTTGCCAATTGCCGCCCTTGGCTGCGCTCGCTAGTGCTTCGCCGCTCTTGCCGAGCGGGGAAGAATGCGAAACTGCCACCGGATATACAATCTTGTCACCGAAATCGACGGACGTTACAAAGCTACTGAGTGGCCAAGCTGCAATTGCCCACCAGACTGGATACATAACAATTACGCGCTCATAATTATCCCAACCAGGGACATCGGTCGTTTCCAGAGCAACCTTTCGTAATTCTTCGTCTTTATGCTCGCGGTATACGCGTGAGGAACCATCGGTGTAGTCTAAATCCGCTTCGGTATAGGCTTTGGCTGGCTTGACCTCGAACAAATCTGCGCCCAATTCTTTCGCGATCATTTCTGCAATTGTCTTTGTGTGCCACTGCGCTGAATAATAAACTATTAATGTTTTCATTTTTCCTCCTACTACTAGTATATAATTATTATTAATGAAGATTCTATTTAATAACAATCTCGAATCACTCTACGCCATTGATTATTGTATTAATCGTGGCCAGAATATTATTCGTCAGGCCGAAAATTTACCTAATCAAGATTTCTTCGACGAGCTCTATCGTGTTTATCTCGAAAAAATCTCTGATGTTGCGCGCGATGATGCGGTTTCAATTGGCGACTATCATCGCAAGGCTGAGTATGCGCTTAATCCACAGAATACTCTTCCGGAGCTTGGCGCTTTTCAATCATACTTCATTCAGAAAAAAGATCTTCAGAACGCAATTATTGCTGACGCTGAGAATAGTGAAGCTATCACGCAGCTTCATCTAGAAGGTTTGCGTAGTTTCTTTGGTATCGCTAACGATAATGGTATTAATATCATCCTATCGATGTTTATTAATGGTGGCTTCGGGATTTTTAACGGCGAAAGCAATATTATTCTCGGCGTAAAATACGACTCGACTACGAGTCGTTATAAGATTGCCAATTACGACGTCAATAACGTTTATCATGATTTTTCGGCGCCATACGTCCACATGTATCTATACGAAGAGGGCATTAATATTAATGGCGACGTTGAGCAACTTTCCGAAATAATTACGCGCGTCCTCGAGATCATCTTTACTTCACGTCTTTATGGGGACCAATATATTGAATCTGCGCTTCAGGCTCAGGACAAAATGCGTCTCGGTCAGATCCGTATCTTCCTCAGTGAATATTTGGAGAACAAGGCAAAAATCTACACACTCAAGGATTACGTCGATATTCTCCTAGCCGATGGTCTTGTCGCAAAAGCATAAACATTGCTTTTCGATTGTGCTTATGCTATCATTTTGGTAGTACTGGCTTTTGTAAGGTTAAAATAAATAGTGAAAATTAAAGTAATCCTCGCCACCATTATTACATCGCTATTTCTTATGGCTACTAATGTTTTTGCTGACGAGGTAACTCCGATTTATACACTACAAGACTTCAAGGATTACCGAGCTATTCCAGGCAGTTATCGCCTAGAGGATAATATTGTGCTTACTGGCAATACTTCAATTACTGCTGATGGTTTTACGCTCGATCTAAATGGAAAAACGCTCACTGTCGGTTCCAAAACTCTCTTGGCAAACGGCAATATAACTATCAAAGATACCTCCGCGAATCATGACGGTAGGATTACGGGCGTTTCTAGTAGTCCGCGCGTTGTTCAAGTTGGCAGCAGCGGCATCATTACTTTAGAGTCGGGCACTATCGAGGGTCTCGGCACTTATGCGCTCTGGCTTCTCTCTGGCGCCACGGCAAATTTAAAAGGCGGCACGGTTACTTCGTCTAGCGTTCCGGCCGTTATCAATACTGGTACGGTTACGGTTGACGGCGGTACTATCTATACGTCGGCTCCGGATTGGGCGGCCTATTATGCACAGTCGAATTCGACCCTTATCTTCAATAGCGGCACGATTGAGGCGGCTGGCGATTCGTTCGCGATTCATCTCTCCAAGACTGGTTCAAAGTGTGTTATGAATGGTGGCCTCGCGAAGGCGAAATATGTCCATCCAACCAAACCGGGCCGCGGCGGTGTCGGCGTAGGCGTCTATGCAGATACGGAATTCACGATGAATGGCGGCAAAATCGAGAGTCACTCTCAGGGTATTGCTGCGAATGGCTCTGGAAGCGATAATGCGAAGATTACTATCAATGGCGGTGAGATTATTTCCGATACGGTCGGTATTTACGCTCCGCAACGCAACGGCGTGACGACAATTACTGGCGGCACAATTACTGGCGGCGACATTGCTCTCGAGGTTCGCGCCGGTACACTTAATATTAGTGGCGGTGTTTTTACGGGTGGCGACGGCGATTATTATGTAACCCCAGAGATGAGTGGCTCTGCTGCACACAACGTTGCCGTTTCTGTCATACAGCACACTACTAAGCAGCCAATTGAGGTTAATATTACTGGCGGTACTTTCAATGCGAATTTGCCATTTATCGAGGCAAATCCGCTTAATAACCCTGAAGAAGATATTGATAAAATCAGTATCAAAATTGGTGACGACGAATCGGAAAACCGCCCAGTCTTTAACTCTACTGGCACAAAAACAATCCTTAGTGAAGACAAGGATAACTTTATCTATGCTGGCCTCTATACGCATAATGTAACTGACTATGTTGCTACTGAACATGGCGAGATTGCTGAGAATTCAATGGAGGCAGTCTATCCGTATCATGAGGTAATTAATCAAATTTCTGAAGATTTCCCAGGCGGTACGGTAGACGTAGACACTACCCGCACTCTTCGCGGTACGCTTGTTACTATCAATGCAAAGCCGGCGCCAGGCTACTATGTCGATGAAATTATTGTTACGGACACTAAAGGTAATCGGATTTCGATTATTAATGGCAATCAATTCTATGCGCCGAATAGCGACGTTAGTATCCATATCGTATTTGGTATCGTTAACCCGAATACTATCGATAATGGCTTTGATTATGTTGCTTTCCTAACTATCTGTTCCGCTGCGCTTATCTGCTCAATCTCGAGCATTTTATTGGGAAGAAAAATGGCGACTATTGCTAGCCGCCACGGAGAGTAGATTACTGTTTTGAAATTGCTTTAATGCAATCTTCGAAATCTCCCTGAAAGATTCCGTCACAGCTGTTGAAAACCATTAAGTTGACCGGATGGCCGAAATCTTCGACCGTGTTTCCGTCTTTGTCTTTCTCGCCAATCTTGCTGCGAAGGCTGCGCGTATCTGACATGTAGCCATATATAATTTTGCCTTGATACTTCGCGAGACCAATTTCCAAAGACGTCCCGTCGTCTACGCATTGACCGCGGAAGGAATTAAGATTCGCTACAATAATGTCCGCTTCCTCGATCATTTTGCAGTTGGCCTTGTAGATCTCTCGGCTCGTAATTGCCTCATTGTCGAATGGGTACAATCCGATAAAGCCGTACTTTTCGCAGATTATCTTGTACTTGATGCCAAGTTCAACTGCATCTGGCGCAAAAACATCCGGACCAGCAATATAGATTTTCTTTTTCTCCATAAAAGATCACCTCCCCGATATAATAGAGCCAATTTGGCTACCATCAATTGTACCATGATTGTGATAGAATCTAACTATGAAATTATTGATGCATACCTGTTGTGCGCCTTGCAGTGTTTACTGTATAAAGTCGCTTCGTGCTGAGGGTATTGAGCCGACCTTATTTTGGTACAATCCCAACATTCATCCGTATTCTGAATATAAGGCGCGTCGCGACTGCCTGAAGAATTATGCCGCCGAAAAGCAGGTTGAACTTGTGCTTGAAGATGCCTATGGTTTGGACGAGTTTATTTGCCAGGTCGATCCAAAGCGCCTCGACACGCGTTGCGAAGATTATTGCTATCCAAAGCGCTTCCGCAAAGCCTTTGAATACGCCAAGGCGAACGGCTACGACACGATTACGACCACGTTGCTCTATAGCATTTATCAGAAGCACGATATAATCGCCGAGATTATGCAAAAAATGGCAAAAGAATATGGTGTTAAATTCCTTTACCGCGACTTCCGCGAAGGCTGGCGGGAAGGGCAAGACGAAGCGCGCGCGGCTGGGCTCTACATGCAAAAGTACTGCGGCTGCGTTTATTCTGAAGAAGAATCTGGCCTTGGTCGCGAAATTGCCAAGCAGCTCAAGAAACAGGGTATTTCGCCGACTAATGCGAATGTGCGCAAAATTATTGAAGCGAAAAAAGTCGACAACATCATTAACCCAAGCAAAATGAAGTCATAAAAAATGCTCCAGCCATTAAGATGGCTGGAGCGCATGCCTTTTAGGCTGCTTTTTGAATAAGATTTGGCTGTATCATGCCTCGTTCTCCGTTGTTCATAAGAACCTCGAAGAGGCATCTACATCCTTTGTCGGTTGGCCATACTTGAAGAAGAATGCCGGAGCCTGGATGAGTGATACTATCATTTACTTCGTCAATCGTCACCTCGACAGTATCTCCGTAAAAATATCGTTTGCCACTTGCGTCTTGTACGCCGACTAAGCCGACGTCGTGGACGAAAAGAAACTTAATCCCGCATCCTGCAGGCCTATAGACAATATGTGATAAATCAGGTACACTTCCCATTTTTTTATATCCCCCTCGGATTTTCTAAAATTTGCGCTTCGAGAAGCAAAGCGTATCTTTCTATTATACTACATATGCTTAAAAAAGTCAATGACCATAAAAAATATCCCCTCAGACGAGGGGACATTTTTAGCGACCGTCGCGTAAGTTGAAATGCTTGCGCTTTTCGCTGTGTTTGTGATTATTGTTGCGGTTCAACTTTGCAGTTGGAACCTTCTTGCCCTTAGTTTTGCGTGCCATAATCTATAACTCCGAATATATTATTTAGCTTCAGCCTTGGCAGCCTTCTTCTCGGCTTCCTTCTTGGCCTTAGCAACTTTGTTGCCACGAGTAGCCTTGAGTGCTTCTGCTTTCTTAGCGCGAGCCTTGAAGCGATCGACGCGACCCTCGGTATCAATAATCTTTTCTTCGCCCGTGAAGAATGGGTGGGATGCGCTAGAAATCTGTACCTTTACAAGTGGGTACTCTTTGCCATCCGTCCATTTGATGGTTTCGTCAGACTTAGCGGTGGAGCGAGTTAGAAAAGAAAACTTTGCCTGCTCATCGGCAAACACCACAAAGCCATAGTCTTTAGGTTGGATTGATTTTTTCATAATTACGACTAATTATATCAGATTATCTCTATCAAGTAAAGTGTTAAATCTGGGCCGTCCATGCTAAACTAAAAATATATTTAATGGAATCGAAAAATGTCTAGTGAAGAAACTGCGAAAGCCAAAGAAACGGCCTCAGTTATTGAGGACGAAAAGAAGGTCGAGAAAAGCAAAAAAACAGCAAAAGAAAAGGCTGAGCGCCGCTCAAAAAAGCGTTTTCTGCCAATTATTGTCGCCGCCGTTGGCATCGCATTAATTATTGGCGTAATTATCTTCATTATTCATCTCGCGAATAGTAATCCTGATAAGACCGTATTTGATACCGATGCAGTATTTCTTCCAGAGAATGAATCCCCTGAGGCAAAATATGCACTGTTCAGGAATAATGGCGAACGCCTCACGGAATTTGAGTTTACTAGCGTGGGCGAATTCGTTGATGGCTATGCTGCCGTCCGCAATACTGATGGCAAATATGCCATCATTGATCATAATGGCAAGATTTCCGTCGATTACGATAAATATGCCGAAATTCGCTCATTTGTAGGTTTCTATGAAGTGAGAGAAGCTAAGGAAGACGAGTCAAAGAAGCTCATCCTCGGCAATGGCAAGGAAATTGCTACTGACTATAAGTCCGTTACTTATGACTATAGTGCACCATTCTTAGCGGTAGAGACCGAAGAGAAGCATTATTCGCTCTATAGCGCCAAAGGCGATCGTCTTGCCGAGTTCGAAGGCGAGCAGCCGTATATTGATGCCTATAATGCTAATACTGTCAGCTACGCCCGTTATGATGAAGGCATCCTCCTTCTCGATAACAAAAAATTATCTATCATGATTAATTACTTGACGGATAATAAATATGGCATCGAGAGCGCTACGAAAGATTCATCGATTATTGTCCTCCGCGATCGTTCCGGCAAAGATTCCGACAAGTACGCAATTTATCGCGATGGTAAGGTTACTGAATATGGCGACGAATGTAAGAGTATTACTCTAAATTCCGACGCAACGATTGGTCGCAATTATCTCACTTGTAGCAAAGACGATAAGACTTATCTAATCCGTGGCGCAACCGTATCTGATATTGCTGCTAGCTCTTACGATAGTGAATACCGTGTTTATGACGAAGATCATTATGTGAAGTTCGATAGTAAAGAAAAGAAGGCGACTTTCTTTGTTAAGAACGAACAAAAAGGTACGATTGATGCTAGCTTTGCGCCAACGATTTCTCTCAAAGGTTACTATGTCCGTAATAGCAATAATAAGAAGGTTTACCTCTACAGCATCGATGGCGAGATGCTCTACTCGCTTGAAAACACCAGCTACGGCGACCTCATTGGCCTAGATAAGAATGATAATATTATTGTCCGCGATCCAAATCAGCCAAATGACGAGCGTTATTTGCTTGTGAATCGCAAAGGCGAAACGCTTGCCGAGAAGTATAATGAGATTCGCAATTACGGCGATTATTATACCGCAAAGAGCTCTGCTAATAAGACTGTCGCGCTACTAGATAAGGATGGCAAAGAGATTGTTTCTGGCGAATATCTCGACTTTTCCTTCTATAACGAAAATAAGATCGTTTTCGCGCGCGTTAGCTCGAACGAATATGCTTATATTGATGTCGCTAACAAGCAAGAAAAAGACCACGCTAGCGGTTATGTCTACTATAACGAGCATAACGATACGATTAAGATATCCGGTGACGAAAAAGTTGTATTCTTTGCCGCTGATGGTAAAAAGATTCACGAATACAGTCGCAAATAGAAAAAGCAAAAATCCGCCTGATAAAAGGCGGATTTTTATTTGTCGCGTTTATATAATTTGCGCGTGATTTCTTCTAGCACTTGTACGCCATTCTCGAGGCGATAATAATGGCGCACATAGAATAGAGTCGTAATTAATAGAATGACTGCTACCGCGCCAATGCTGTAGGCGATTATATTCTCCCAAGTGCCTGTCGGCAGGCTTAGCTCGACGGCGCCAAAGAATATGAAGAAAATAATCATAAATAGCGCAAAGAATAGCGTTACGATCAGATGGATTAGGCGCTCGTGCTGAAATTGCGCGGTCATAACCTTGTGATATTCAATCAGTTCTGGCGTGGGATTTTTCGCCTCTTTTTTAATATAGGCGATATATTCTCGTAAACGCTTATCCATATTTTGATTATACCATTGAATACGCCGTTTTTTCTCTGTTTTCTATGGTATACTATATCTAATATGTTAGACATTAATTACATCCGTGCGAATCGTCAGAAAGTCGAGGATGCAATCCGCAACAAAGCTTACGAGATTGATCTCGATGAGATTTTGCGACTCGACGACGAGCGCAAAGAGCTCTCGCGTGAGATTGATCAACTCCGCCAAGAGCGCAATCAAATTTCCGCTCAGATGAAGGGCGGCAAGCCAGATCAGAAACTTATCGAACAGGGCAAGGAGCTAAAGGCGAAGCTCGCCGAGCAAGAGCCAAAGCTCGACGAAATCGAGCAGAGCTTCATTGCTAAGCTTAAGCAGGTACCAAATGTCTACGAAGACGACGTTCCAGTCGGTCTCTCTGAGGACGAGAACGAAGTTGCCGAAGTTTGCGGCAAGATTCCGGATATCAAAGACCCAAAGAATCACTATGAAATTGGCCAGGTCCGCGATTGGATCGATAAAGAGCGTGCCGCTAAGGTCGCTGGCGCTCGTTTTGCCTATATCAAGGGCGACATGGTTAAGCTCCAGATGGCTATCGTTAATTTCCTCATGAATAGTCTCTCCGATGAGAAGGTTATCAAAGAGATTATTAAGGGCGCAGGACTTGAAGGCCAGGTTTCCGAGAAACCATTTACGCTTGTTCTTCCGCCGCTTATGCTCAAGACTGATATCTATGACGCGATGGATCGCCTCGAGCCACGTGAGGATCGCTATAAAATCGAAGGCCAGGAACTCTGGCTCCAGGGTAGCGCTGAGCATGTTCTCGGTTCTATGCACGCTGGTGAGATTTTTGAAGAAAAAGATCTTCCTATCCGTTATCTTGGCTATGCATCTAGCTTCCGTGAAGAGGCTGGCACCTATGGCAAGGATATGGAAGGCATCATTCGTATGCATCAATTCGACAAGCTTGAGATGGAGAGCTTCTCTACGAAGGAAACTAGCCGCAAAGAGCACGAATTCTTCGTTGCTGTTCAGCGCTGGCTCCTCGAGCAACTCGAGCTCCCTTATCGCGTGATTCGCAAATGTACTTTTGATATCGGCAAACCTGATGCTCGTGGTATCGATATGGAAGTTTGGCTTCCGGGCCAGCAGAAATATCGTGAGACACACACTGCTGACTATATGACCGACTATCAGGCTCGTCGCCTTCAGACTCGTGTCCGCCGTGAGAATGGCGATCTAGAACTTGTTCATACCAATGATGCTACTGCTGCCGCGCTCGGCCGTATCATGATTGCGATTATCGAAAATTATCAGAACCCAGATTGCACCGTTCGCGTGCCAAAGGTTTTGCAAAAGTATTTGGATGGAAAGGAGACCATTTAAATGATCGAAAAAATTGATATTAGCGGCTCTAATTACAAAGTCGAAGAGAGCTTCAAAAAATACGTCGTAAAGCGCCTTGGTAAGCTTGATCGCCACCTTCCACGCGACCATCGCAAAGATGTCGTTGTCAAGGTAGTTGTTACCGAGGTTGACCGTGCTCATGGCAACAAGTATGAAATTTCTGTTTCTATGGATATTCCAGGCGGTAAGGTCCTTGCTGCTAAGGATCAGGCTTCTAATGTCTATGCTGGTATCGATATTATCGAAGCTAAGCTTGATGGTCAGATTCGCCGTTTTAAGACAGAGAAAACTAACTACGACAAGAAAGGATTCCTAAAGCGTCTTTTGAAGAAGTAATTTTAGGTGCTATACTAGAACGATGAAAGAGAGGAAGTCAGAACAGAAGAGGGTGGCAGAAAAACCGGCCAAGGCGGCAAAAGCCAAGAAGGCCCCTAAAGACAAAAAACCTACCGACAAACTAGCCGATAAGACTAAAACTACCAAAGTTTTGCAACATATTTTTGGTGATGCGCAGAAAAAGACTCTACATCGTCTCCAGAAGCGCGTTGATGAAATTAATAAGCTCGGCGGCAAATATTCCGAGATGACCAAAAAAGAGCTCGCTGAACAGACCGAAGAGCTTAAGAAGCGCTTTAATAAGCTCAATAAACAAGCCCAGGCAAAAGCCGCTTCCGAAAAGGTTAAAGCTGATGCTGATAAAAAGGGCAAAAAAGCTCCAAAGACCAAGAAGATCGACAAAAAGGCGCAGATTGCTGCCGACAATAAGGTGCTTGATCAGCTTCTTCCAGAAGCTTTCGCGCTTGTTCGTGAAGCAAGTGACCGCGTACTCGGTCTCCGCCCATTTGATGTTCAGCTCATCGGTGGTATGGTTCTTCATGAAGGCAATGTTGCCGAGATGAAGACTGGTGAAGGTAAAACTCTCGTTGCAACTCTCCCGGTCTATTTGAATGCACTTACTGGTCGCGGCGTTCATGTCGTTACGGTCAACGATTATCTTGCTCAGCGCGATGCTGGCTGGATGGGCGAGCTCTACGACTTCCTCGGGCTCACCGTTGGTGTTATCATCAATGAAGCAAGCTTCGTTTATGACCGCGAATACGAGAATACCGATCATGATGATCCTCGTATGAAGCACCTGAAACCTGCTACTCGCAAAGAGGCTTATCTCTGTGATGTTACTTATGGTACGAATAATGAATTTGGCTTCGACTATCTCCGCGATAACATGGTCAAGGATGCTGAATACCTCCGTCAGCGCGAATTGAACTTCGCGATCGTCGATGAGGTTGACTCTATCTTGATCGATGAGGCTCGTACTCCACTTATTATTTCCGCTCCAGCTGCTGACAACCCAGAGAGCTACTATCAGTTCGCTAAGGTTTGCGCTCAGCTTGCCGACGAAGATTATATTGTCGACGAAAAGCGTCGTACTGTCTCCTTAACTGACGCTGGTGTTGAAAAAGTCCAAAAGATTCTCGGTATCGAGACTCTCTATAGTACTGAAAATACCCGTATCGTTTATCACCTCGAGCAGGCTCTCCGCGCAGAGACTCTCTTTAAGCGTGATAAAGATTATGTCGTCACTAATTCTGGCGAAGTTATGATTGTCGATGAGCATACCGGCCGTCTCATGCATGGTCGTCGTTATAACGAAGGCCTCCATCAGGCAATCGAGGCAAAGGAAGCTGTTCAGGTTCGCGAAGAGTCAATGACGCTCGCGACGATCTCCTTCCAGAACTTCTTCCGCCTCTATAATAAGCTATCTGGTATGACCGGTACGGCGTTCACTGAGGCAGAGGAATTCCAGCAGATTTACGCTCTCGACGTTATTCAGATTCCACCAAACAAGCCAATTATTCGTGTCGATAAAGATGATCTCATCTATCGTACTGAGGCTGCAAAGCTCAAGGCGATTGCTGCTGAGATTCATAAATATCATGATCGCGGTCAGCCAGTGCTTGTTGGTTCCGATTCGATCGCAAACAACGAGCGCATCGCTGCTTATCTCGAGAAAGAAAACATCCCATTCGAGATTTTGAACGCAAAGAACAATGAGCGTGAGGCTGCGATTATTGCTAAGGCTGGCGAAAAGGGCGCAGTCACCCTTGCTACCAACATGGCTGGTCGTGGTACCGATATTAAGCTTGGTAAGGGCGTCGTTGAACTCGGCGGTCTCGTCGTGATTGGCACTGCTCGTCATGATTCTCGCCGCGTTGATAATCAGCTCCGTGGTCGTGGCGGCCGCCAGGGCGATCCTGGTACGACTCAGTTCTTCGTATCTTGTGAAGATGACCTTATGCGTATCTTCCAAGGCGATCGCATTGCGATGATTATGAAGCGCCTCGGTGTTGATGATGATATGCCAATTCGCAACGGCATGGTTAGTAAGACTCTCGAGTCGGCCCAGAAGCGTATTGAAGGTTTCAACTTTGATTCCCGCAAGAATGTTGTTCAGTATGATAACGTCATTAACCGTCACCGCAAGGTCGTCTATACGATGCGTCGCAAGATTCTTGACGGTGACAATATTCGCCCAGAGATTTCTCGTCTCTATAAGGACGAGGTTGCTGAGCTCGTTCAGTTTAGCTCTCGCATCAATAAGCAATTCGCTGAGAACTTTAAGCGCATCTTTGATCTCGACGACGACTTGATTGATTCTATCGGTCGTATGCGCAAGGAAAAGGATCGCTACAAGCTCGCTCTCGCTGCCGTCGAAGAACTTTATCGCGATAAGGAACTTGAATTCGGTGACGACACGATGCGCAAGATTGAGCGTGAGGTTTATCTCAATGTTCTCGATACTCTCTGGATGCAACATCTTGAGAACATGCAGCATCTCCGTGAAGGTATCCACTGGCGCAGCGTTGGTCAGCGTGATCCGCTTGTAGAATATCGCTCTGAATCTCAAAAACTCTTTGATGGTCTCCAGCGTGCTCTTCGCGAGGAAGTAATGAAGATTCTTCTCACTCTTCGTATGCAAGAGGTTGCTGAAGTTTCCGATGAGAAGTACGATACTGAGCTCACCAAGATGGCTGAAAGCGCCACTGAGAAGGGTGTGAACGAAGTCTCTGCCGGCGTTAAGAATATGGACGATGAGTTCAGTAAAGATGAACACGGTGTCGGCAAAGCTGCTGAGCATCAATCATCTGTTGGTACTAGCAAGAAGTCTGGCGCAAGAAATACCGATCGCAATGCCAAGCGCAATGCCGCTCGCAAGTCCAAGAAAAAGGCTCGCCAGAACAAGAAAAAAGGTCGTAGATAGTTGAAACATTCGATTGAGGAGGTCCGGCTCAAAAATGGCGCCCGGGGCCTCCTTATTGATGCGCCTAGTAGCCCAGTCCTAAATATTCGGGTGATTTTTCGTGCTGGCAATAAATTTGTTAAATCTCCAGAAATCTATGAAGTCGCCCACTTGATGGAGCATATGGCTTTTGGTCGCAACGCAAAGTTCCGTGACGAACAGGCCTATGAATCTGAGTTTACGAAGAACGGCGCCTATCATAATGCTTGGACTTCTGATTACTTTATTGCTTATGAGGCAGAGTGTGCGGACTTTGAATGGGAACGCATTCTCGAGCTTCAAGAGTTAGCTGTTGCGAAGCCGCGCTTTAATGAAGAAGAACTTATTTCCGAAAAGGGCAACGTCCGCTCGGAGCTTACGGGTTATCAGAATGATTATTGTCGCTTAATTTGGCCAAAGCTTCAGCAGTCACTCGGCGAAGAAGTCTTAACTTATGGCGAGCGTCTCAAGACGATTAATAATATTGAGCTCAAAGATGTCCGCGATCACTATCGTCGTACCCATACGGCTTCAAACATGCGCTTTATTATTACCGGTAACCTTCATGGACGCAAGCGTAAAATTATTAATATGCTCGAGGGCTGGGATTTGAAGCCAGGCAAAGAATTCGAAATGCCACTTTCGGCCTACCGTAGCTCAAAGCCAGTATTGATTCGCCGCAAAGACGCCAGTAATATGAGCTTTGGTTTTTCGTTTGTTATTCAACGCGCTCTTGAGCCAGCTGAGCAGTATGCAATGACTTGTCTTAATCATATTTTGAATGGCACGATGAGTAGCAAGATTTTTGGCGCTGCTCGCAAGAAGGGTATCGTTTATGGCATGGGCTCGCAGACGGAATCTGATCGCCAATCGAGCACTTGGGATTTCGACGGGGAAGTGAACTCCGAAAATGCCGCTGACCTCTTTGACTTAATTGCTGTTGAGCTAGGCAAGGTAATCAATGGCGATATTTCTGAAGAAGATATTGTTGCCGCGAAGGCTTATGCGCTCGGTCGTCATCAGATGCTCGCTCAGACTGCGGATCAGATTGGCAATTATTATCTCAAGGACTATATTACCACTGGTAAATTCGAGCCAATGGCTGATGCGCCAAAGATGATTGAAAATATCGATAAGAGCACAATTGTTCAGCTCGCGCGTATCTTTATGCAGTCCGGCGTTTCTGGCCTTGCCGTCGTCGGCAACATGAACAAGGCTGTCCTAGACGAACTCTGGCAACGTATTCTCGATACAATATAAAAAGTCCGGCAATTTAGCCGGACTATTTTTTGGATTTACTCTTCAGTTTCAAAATCATCTGTTATTCCAATTATTATTCTGCCGATGGCAGTCATATCATCGCGAGACATAGTGAATTTCTTTACTCCAATTTGCGCCCTCACGCAATCGACAGTATCGTCTGCTGTGACGGAAGTTTGGCGTTTATATTTCTTCTCGCCAGTATCAAAGCATATGATTGGCTTTGAGTCGTTTTTCGAGTAGTCAAAGTTTAATACTCCTTCTTCGCCAACCCAGCCACTTTCCGTCGGCTTATAGCCGTAGCTATAAAGAAATTGCTCTAAATCGAGCACGCCGTCACTCGTGTATTGCGTGAGGCGTTGTCCGCAAACTTCATCTGCCTGCCCATCGTAAACCTCGACTTCGTTTTCGACGTTATCGCTTTCAGCGTCAAGGCTTGCCGCATTCTTCCTATCATAGAAGAGTATTAATACGCATATCGCAAGCGTAACTACGAGAATTCCTAAACAGATAGCAAGTGATCTGCCCTGATCTTCAGACATTCCTGACATTCTACATTCCCCCTTCCTTAAAGAGCCATTATCTACGAGTACAATCCAATAATACTATTATATCACACTTATGCTAAAATGTCAATTTTGGCCTCTGTTATGGCTTGTTTGTTTTTAACATCCCTGTGTCTCTCAAAGCTTATGCTTATTTTATAATATATTTCCTCGATAAAAAGAATCCGTATTTTTTACGGATTCTTTTATCTAAACAATCTTTATTAGTTAAGCTTTCAAATCTCTGTGTTGCAATTTGTTTGCAAAATCGGATACGTAGAAACCAATTACGCCACCGAAGATTGGGAAGATTACGTAGCTTACGAGCATTGGCATGAGCTGACCCATCAATGCGTCGAAGCCCTCTGCGCTTGCTGGGAGCAAGCCGTACATAAATGCACTTGCTGGGTTCATGATAAAGACATTATCCTGAATACCGAGGAAGTTGCTGCAGCATACGACCGCGAAGAGCATAGCGAGAAAAACGCCGCTACCAACGACTGCACCGAAGGTAAATGCGCCACGCTTGTAATCGAGTGCGCGTGCAAAGAAGAATGAGATAATCATTGCGCCGACGAACTCAATCATTGTAATGGTCCAGAAGAAGCTAAAGCCTTCTGTGGTTGCCTTGATGCTGTCTGCGGTTGCTAGGGTTGGAAGAACCGTAGAAGCTGCGTCGATGTTGCCGCTAGCAATACCAGCCTGGTAGAACGAATTGACGATCATGAAGCCAATCCATGCCCCAATTAGCTGGGAGATGATGTATAGAACACCGCGGATTGCAGAAACGCGGCGGCTCGCCATCATACCAGCAGTAATGGTTGGGTTGAGATGTGCGCCCGAAAGAGCGAACACGGCAGCCGTGATACCAGTGTAGGCAAAGATCAAATAAAGCGGATTGAATAGACCGAGCGTTAATGCGACACCGGTAACAAGCGCGGTACCGATAATCTCGCCGATGATTGCACCGATGATCTTTGTATCTTTAAAGATTGTTAGAATATTTTCGTCTGGGTCACCCTTGCGAGCGAAGAACTCCTTTACTGGATGACACTTCTTCTCGGAGACGATTTTGGTTTTTTCTGCGCCCACCTTTTCTGATTTGACTGTGGTTACCTTAGCGGTAGCTTTGACAGTCTTGACTGTAGTTTTCGACTTTGAAGCTGGTTTCTTTGCGGTAGTCTTCTTTGCCGCAGGCTTCTTGGTCGACTTGGCTTTGGTTGTTGCCATCGCACCTCCTTTAAATAATATAAGTGTATTATAGCACATCTTCGCTTATGGTATACTAGATAGGTAATTAGGAGGAAATGTGGGAATTTTAGTTGAAAAAGACGAAGAACGTAGTAAACTTTCAGAGAGAATTAATTCCGATCTACGCGAACGTCTCGAGTCTACTAGTAAGCAAGAAGATTATGATGGTGTCATGGATTCTGAATATCTTCGCAACATGAAGAAGACTAGTGGCTCAATTTGGTTCTGGACGATTCTTGTTATTTTGGCAATCGCTGCGCTGGTTGTCATCTTTATTGTTCGCTAGGCGAACGTCGTTTCGTATGATGCTTGAAAATTCGCAAACAGAGTGAAATGTGCTAAAATATATCTATTATGGCCACCATTCAGGAACTAAAAAATGAGCTCAAAAAGCTCAACGCAGAATATGCGAAAATTAAGGACCTGTCGGCCGACCAGCGTGCAGATTTTGGTAAACAAATCAATCAAAAGAAACAGCAACTAAACGCCGAAATCGCAGCCGCCGAGGCCGCTGCCGAACAGGAAGACATCGTGCCGCTAGATATTAGTGCGCCATGTGACATTAATGGGGAACTTCCTCAGTTTTTGACTGCCGATTTTGGTAGTAAACACCCGCTCATGACCGAGCTCGATCGCGTCATCGCGATTTATCAGAGCATGGGTTTTGATATTGCTGAATCCGTTCAGCTTGACGACGAATATCATATGTTCGATAGCCTCAACTTTGCGAAGGGCCATCCTGCACGCGATGGTTACGATACCTTCCGCACGGAAGAGGGTTTTATCCCGCCAGCTCACACTAGTACGATGCAGAATCGTGTCCTAAAAGCAAACGCACATAAACTCGCTGAGGGGAAGGCGATTGCGGTCGCTGTTCCTGGTCGCGTCTATCGAAATGAGGACGTCGATGCAACCCACGAGCACACTTTCTATCAGTGCGAGGGTGTTTATGTATCCGAAGATTGTACGCTCGGCAACATGCTCGGCATTCTTCGCGAATTCTTCGAAAAATACTATGGCCAAAAACTTAATATTAAGACTCAGCCGGGTTACTTCCCGTTCACTGAGCCTAGCCTCGAATTCTTAATCGAAAAACCAGCATCGCTCGGCGGTAAGGGTGATGGATGGCTTGAAATGCTCGGTTGCGGCATGATTCATCCTAATGTCCTCAAGGCTGCCGGCATCGACCCAACGAAATATCAGGGCTTTGCTTGGGGCGGTGGCATTGATCGTCTTGTTATGCTTCGCTACGGACTGACTGACGTTCGTAATTTCGAATCTGCAAAACTTGATTTCTTAAAGGAGTTCGCATGTTAGTATCACTTAATTGGTTAAAAGGTGGTCTAGAGACCGATAATATTACTGACGACGAACTCGTTAAATTGATCGGCGCTCGTCTCGTTGAAGTCGAAGGCGTTATTGACCAGACTGGCAAATACGACAAAATCTACGTCGTCCAGGTCAAGCATTGCGAAGCAATTGAAGGCACGCATCTTCATCTTTGCAAGATTGACGATGCTGGCAAGGCGACCGACGTTGAACGCGACGAAGATGGCTACGTTCAAGTTATGTGCGGTGCGCCGAATGTTCACGAGGGCATGCTTGCTGCCTGGATTGCGCCTGGTGCAATCGTCCCGCAGACTTTCAATACTGATGAGCCTTTCAAGATTGGCATGCGCAAAATGCTTGGCAAATATGATAGCTATGGCATGATGGCTGGCGCCGATGAGCTAGATTTTGGTGATGACCATTCTGGCATTGTCGAGCTCGATCCGAAGTGGGCTAAGCCTGGTCGCACGCTTTCTGAGACTTTTGGCAATCTCGACGATAAGATTCTCGACATCGAGAATAAATCTCTCACGCATCGCCCAGATACTTTTGGTATTCTCGGTTTTCGTCGCGAAGTTGCTGGCATTCTTGGCCAGAAACATACGACTGAAGATTGGTACTTTGAGCCAGAGCAAAACTTCGAGAATGATTCGGATATAAAGCTCGAAATCAAAATCGATGAACAACTTTGTCCTCGCTATACGGCGATCGTATTCGAATCTGTTGCAGAGAATAAGACTCCGTATCTCGATTTTGACGCAACAATGCTTGCACGTTCTGGAATGCGCCCAGTCAATCCGATTGTTGACGCAACTAATATGGTGATGCTCGCCTTCGGCCAGCCGCTTCATGCATTTGACTACGATAAATTTATTAAAGTTGGCGGCACTAAAACGCCAAAGATTATCGTTCGCGCCGCAAAGAAGGGCGAAAAACTCGAACTTCTCGATGGCGCAGTTGTCGAGCTAATTCCAGACGATATTATCATTACGAGTAATGATGTTCCAGTTGCACTTGCTGGCGCAATGGGCGGTGCTTCAACGGCAATCGACGAGAACACGAAGCGCGTAATTCTCGAGTCTGCTACCTTCAGTCTTTATAATCTTCGTAAGACTCAGATGGCGCACGGTATTTTCTCTGAGGCAATTACTCGCTTTACGAAGGGGCAGCCAGCTGGCCAAACCAAAGCTGTTGCACTCCGCTTCGCTGATAAGATTTCGCACTATCTCAAACCGCTTGCTCTATTTGATACTCAGACTGAGGCGCCAGCGCCAATTGAGGTAGATCTTACGCTCAGCCAGCTTAACGGCCTGCTTGGCACTGATTTCTCTGGCCAAGACGTCAAGCGCATTCTAGAAAATGTTGAATTTCAGGTTACGCTCGATGACGACAAGATTCGTGTTGTCGTACCATTCTGGCGCACGGACATTCATATCGCTGAAGATATCATTGAGGAAGTCGGTCGCCTTTCTGGTTTTGACAATATTGCGCCAATCCTGCCACTTCATGCTACCGCAGATCCAAATGAGATGTTCGGTCTCAAGGCCACGATTCGTAATCATCTTTCCGCCCGCGGTGCGAACGAAGTATTAACTTATAGCTTCGTCCATGGCGATCTCATGCAGAAAGTTGGCCAGAAGCCAGACAATGCTTATAAGATTGTCAATTCCATTTCGCCAGATTTGCAGTATATCCGCCAGAGCATCGTTCCGAGCTTACTCGACAAAAGCTACAGCAATCTACGCGCCGGCCATGCCCGTTTCGCTCTCTTTGAAATGAACCAGGTTTATCCACGCGATCTTGGCGTCGATTCCGATAATGTTCCGCAGGGTAGTTATGAGCTCGGTTTCCTCTTTGCCGACCATACCGAAAATAGCAACTATTATATCGTCAAGAAATATCTTGAGAGTCTCCTCTCTAGCTTAAATATTCCTTTCGAAATTTCAGTATTTGAGTCTACTAGCACGAATAGTTATTACGAACCAAAGCGTTCGGCGACTATCAAGACTGCTGATGGCACGATTCTTGGTTATATCGGCGAGGTTCAGCGCCGCATCTTGCGCGATTTCAAACTACCAGCCGGCGTCGCTGCCTTTGAGTTGAAGCTTGCTACCATCCTCAAGGCAGAGCAGGGCGTTAATACTAAAGATTTCCGCATTAGCGACTATCCTTCCGTATCGCGCGATCTCACATTGACCGTTTCGGCTGACACAGAATATGCTAAGATTGAATCTGCCATTCGCGAGATTCTCGGTGACTTTATCTACTCGCTACGCCCGACCTCGATCTATCAGGCCGAGGGAAGTGAGACGAAGAACTTGAGCTTCCACCTCGAATTTGCTTCGCCAGATAAAACTCTGACAAAAGAAGAAATTCAAGGTATAATGAAAAAATTAGAAGCTATAAAATAATCGGGTGGACGGAGGTAATATGATTGTAAATGAAGAAAGAAAAACCACAGGGAAACAACGCCTGATTATCCTCGCGATTGCTGCTTTTATGCTTTTTAGCACCTTCGCGCTCTATGTTAGTATTGTCTTGAACTATCAGAACTCGGAGACTCAGTCGCAGCTCACTCAAGAGAAAGAAAATCGTCTCAACCAGCTCTATAGTGAATATAGCTCCAAGCTGAACGATCAGGCGAATGAGCTTTCTGGCAAGTATTTCGAGACCTTCAAGCCTTACCTAGCTAATGTCAAAGCCTTCAATGGCGCTGATGTTACTGAGGTCAAAACAAAAGATCTCGTAAAAGGTTCTGGTCGTAAAATTGAGTATCAGTATGACGAAAACGGCAATGCGACGAATTATGACGTCGATTACGCTGCATACTATATCGGCTGGCTCAAGGATGAAAAAATCTTTGATTCGTCTTTCAATAGCACCGAAAATCCTGTCTCTTTAAAGAGCCCGCTCAAAGGTACTACTCAGATGATTCAGGGTTGGATTGAGGGCATTAAGGGAATGCATATCGGTGGCGTTCGCGAGATTACAATTCCTGCAGCTCTCGGATATGGCGATCAGGCACAGGGTGATACTATCCCGGCAGGCTCACCTCTTAAGTTTATCGTCATGTTGATTGAAAAACCGGCTTCTCCAGAGGTCCCAGACGAGCTCGAGAATCTCTATCAAGAGCTTTATGGCGGCTCTTTCCGCGAACAGTACGCCAATTAGTAAAAATTCAGAAAAATACCCCTAATTTAAAGGGGTATTTTTCGAGTTCAATAGCATAAGCGCTATTGACTTTTTTAGCTATCTGTGATATAATCTAGTCATGGTGTTCTTTTAGGACATCATCGCAAATTAGTAACCTACATTTCAGATACGCCTCCTAGGCAATTATCTGCAGTTTGGCGTACGAATTCTCGCACTTCGAACTGCAGGTAATTGTGAGAAAAATTTTTATTTTATGGGAGGTAATGTATATGGATATGTCAATGAGTTCATGGGTACACTCTTTTATGCCACAGTTTTCATTTAAGGCATTTGTCTTCTTTGATATTCTGATTGGTATGGCTGTGATTTCCGGTTGGAATGACGGCTGGACAGAGAAGATTTCTAAAAAATGGGATCTTTCTTGCATTATGAACTGGGTAGAGTTCTTTATCGTAGTGATAGCAACGGAAGCTATCGTGATATTTGAGCACTACGCAGGCATTGTCCAGTTCGTCATCAACTTCTTAGGCAGAAACTATGATAGTCATGCAGCGTGGGGAGACATCATTAGTTTAACGGGGATCGTAATATTTGCTACATTCGTAGCATATTGTTACTTCAAGCTTAAGAATGCGGTTATATCGAGAAAGCCTAAACTTGTAAAAACAATGAATATGCTATAATGTGGGTTACGGAAAAAATAAAGGTCGGCAATTAAACGCCGACCTTTTCCCATGTCAAAAATCAGTACGGCAGTAACGATTGGTACCAGAGCTGAAGCTCTTCTAATAGGAATGAATCGGCACCGGTCTCAGCCAACTCTTGGATACGTTTAATATAGTGATTTGCTTGCGCCTTGATTCGCTCGACGCGATATTTTTCCCATGCCGCATGCTCATCTTCGGATAGTGAATTTTCATAGTTGCGCGCCTTGTAGTGCAGTAACAAATCTGGCAATCGAGGATCGTTGAAATCTGGATGAAAATCCGCGAGTTCGTTTGCTGACGCGCTAGCGACTGCGAGACATTTTGTTTTGTCTGGCGCATCGAGAAATCCGTCATAAAGTGCGCTTTCGCTGTCGGGTGCAGGCGGAAATTCTGCACGCTCTTCATTCTCGCTCCGCATTCGCTCGATGAAATCAGGATGTGCGAGTAGCGCTTTTAAGTTTTTCTCGACTGTCTCTTTATCTAGGCCGATTTTCTTCCAGCCGTCACCCTGTTCGAGCACGCCAAGCGGCGCCACGGCCGGGCAATGATTGTATTTCATCTCCTTTACGATTGGATAGAATTTTGGCTCTTCTTGTTCGAGTAATTCATTGAGATTGTGGCGCAAATCAAATACGAGCACGTTGCCATTCTTTGCCGGCGCAATCGGGAAGGCAACTGTTGTTTTTTCGTTCGCGCTCGAATATTGGCCACAAGAATAAACGAAGGGTGTTGGGGTTTGGAGATTCACTAGTTGTTGCACGGCTTTCTTTTCGCGCATCTTGAACAAGTAATTATAGAGTTGTGGCTGCTTGTCGCGAATTAGACGCGTTACGTCTATCAAGGCATTCACGTCCGCCAATGCGTCATGCGCATTCTCGTGCGAAATCCCATTTTCCTTCGTGATTAATTCGAGGCGATTAGTCGCCTTGCCGTCTTTGATGGGCCAATTAATTCCTTCTGGTCGAAGTGCGCGTGTCATTCGCACGACGTCAAGCATATCCCAGCGGCTACGGCCATCGCTCCATTGCCATTCATAAGGGTCATAAAAATTACGCCAAAAACAATAGCGCATGTGTTCATCGTCGAAACGCACGGAATTGTAACCACAAGCTACGGTGCCAGGCGTAAAAATCTCGTTAGTAACATACTTGCAGAATTCTGCTTCAGTAAGCCCGTCTTGCTGTGTGCTTTGTGGGGTGATGCCAGTCACCATGATTGCGTCGGGGCTAGGCAAAGTATCGTTTGCGAGCTTAATAAGAATATTGATCGGCTCACCAATTGGCTCTAGACCCATCGTTGTGCGTTGTCCGGCGAACTGCATAATGCGATCGGTCTTCGGGCTAAGACCGGACGTCTCAAGATCGTAAAAGAAAAATGTTTGATTCATGAAACCATTGTAGCATTTTAATTACGCTTAAGTTTTTAATCTATTTGGAAACTCTATATAATTAAATTATGCATAAGTTGGTAGGTATAAATTCACTTCGTTTTTTTGCGATAGTCTTTATCGTGACCTACCACCTATTCCGCGAATTTCTGCCTGGAGGTTATTTAGCAGTCGAAATCTTTTTTTGCCTGTCCGGCTTCTTGATATCCGCAAAAATAATTAATCAGATTGATGCGAATCGTGAGCTGAAATATGGGCAGTTTATTAAGTCGCGCATTAAGCGGCTCTATCCGACACTGCTAGCGATGGTTGCACTTACGCTCGTGCTTGGTATATTTATCGCGCCAGATATTTTGACAGGTGCGCGCCGTAATACTTTGACCGCGCTGACTTTTACTACGAATATATCTGAGCTAATCACTGGCGGGAATTATGAAAATACCTTCTTGCCTAATGTGTTTGAGCATACGTGGTTTTTGGCTCTATTGTTTCAATTTTATTTGTTATTGCCGCTCATTCTAAAACTTCACTTGGCTGTATTTAAAACAAAGCGAAACGCGATTAAATTTTTCGGGATATCACTATTGGCGCTCAGTATTATTTCGGCAATTTTAATGGCATGTTATGGCGGACTATTTGAGATGCAAGATCGGGCGTATTTTGCTCTTGATTCGCATATGGGCGCATTTTGTCTAGGCGGCGCTTTTGCGGTCTTTAAATTCTTCGTGCCGCGCACGCCTCGTACTGTGAAAGGTATACCGACACTTGGGCTGATTTTATGTTCTATCGCGATGGTAGTTCTTGCTCTTCGCATTGATTACAGCAATCCATTCGCGTTTATTTTTGCGATGCCTTTTATGGCCTTTTTAACGATCATTACGTTAGCCTGTATTATAAAACTCCAGCATAATATTCGCGAACGCCGCAAGACGATGAATGTTGTGCGTGTATTTGAAGGCCTTGGGAATCTGTCTTATGGCGTCTATCTATTTCATTGGCCGCTTTATATTCTATTACCACATTTATTGCCGTCCGATACGGCGCTATGGGGATATGCGCTTATAAATATACTGCTGAGTTTTGCCTTGGCTTACGTTGTGTTTGAACTGTCGAAAATTAAAAAGCCTTGGCAGAAAATTCGCAAATCCCGTCGCATTATTAAAGCTAGCTACGCCACAATTACGGCCGGAATCATTGCAGTGATGACGATTACGCTCGTTCGCGCTCCGCAGGCTTCTAGCATTGCTGAGCAATTAAGTCAGGAAAATAATCATAGCTCGGCTGAATTAATTTCGAGTGCTTCTGTTGATTCAGATTTTGTGAACGCGACTCGCTTGCTTGAGAGCACGATTGAAATAATGAATACTGAATTAGCGCTTGCACAGAATGCGGAGACGCTTCCTGCGCCTAGTGGTTCTTTGGCGGCGCCAAATGCAAACTCCGCGAAGGTTTTAGTGATCGGTGATTCGGTTACGCTTGGTGCAAAGCAGGCCATTGAAGCAACGATTGCAAAATCATTTGTTGACGCAAAAGAGAATCGCGGCATCGAAACTGCGACTGGAATTTTGTCTGGCTATGCGGCTTCCGGCAAACTGCCGTCGACGATCGTTATTAGTTTAGCTACGAATCAACGCACGATTACCGAAGCGCTTTTGCAGGATATAGTTAATGTTGCGGGCTCTGGCCATAAGTTTATTTTAGTTACGGCATATGCCGGGCCACTTCAGCCGCGCGATGAACAGAATGCTACGCTCAAGTCATTTGCGAGCAAGCATAGCAATGTGTATTTGGCGGACTGGTGGTCAATTGCGCACGATAACTGGTCACTAATGTACGCAGACCATATTCACCTTAATCCGTCTGGCCGGATTGTATATGCGAACCTAATCAGTAACGTAATTAGGGGGATGAGATGAGCAATACTAGGCGTCAAATTCGAAAGCTAAATCGCGAATCTACACGCGACAAAAAACGCAATGAGCTTCGTCGTCGAAATTTTGCAATTGTATTTTTCGTAGCGGCGTTGGTATTTTGTGCCGGTGAAATACTAGCAATTTTTACGGCAAAGAATCAGCACGATTATCGCCTTGCCAAAGAGAGCGCCGAAGAATTATCTGTTGAATTGAGCCTCATCTCGTCAGCGTTCCGGTCTGGCAATAAGACGCTTTATGATAATTCTATTTCGCGCTATCAGGATACGCTTACATCGTTTTCCGAGAATGATTATGCGCGCGTACACCAGCTGGAGTTACTATCAAAATTACGCGACTATAACAAAAATCTCCAAGAAAATACGACAAGCATTGCCGAGCTGCTAGAGTTAGATGCTGCGCTGGAAAGTTTATTGCTCGAATTGGATGATGTTGATACGGAAAAATTAAACTCAATGAATTTTTATCAAATTCAACAATCGTTCCAAACGCTCAGTGATGCGCTTGCAAATCTAAAAACCGAAGAATATGAAGAGCTACGCAATCGAATCGATTCATTCGCACGAAAGATTTCCGAATTGGCAAAGAATTCGGCGATTTGCGTTTCGGTTTGCACTAAAGAAAGTTTTGTAGAGATGCAAAAGAAGCTTGAGAAATATCGCAAGGATTACAATGAAGATTTCACTAAGTTAGGTCGTTCAATTTCGGAAAAATACGATCCTAGCTCGCTCATTCTAGAGCTTGGTAAACTTTGATGATAAAATAAGCTTATGTATAAAGTAATATTTCCAGAAGCAAATAATGAGTATATAAAAGAAGCCGCTGCTCGTCTAAGCGATATCTGTGAGCCAGTTTTACTCGAATCCGATCTTCAGTCTGCTGCTGTAAAAGTTCTCGATGGCGATGTCGATGCGATGATAGCTGGCATCGATTACTCATCGCGCGATGTAATTCTTGCTACACGCGATATTATTGGCATTGCTGACGGAAAGCAAACCTTCTCTAGTTTATTTGTTGCGAAATTTCCAGATGGTCGTCGCATTATTATTTCTGATGGCGCTACCTGCAAAAATCCAAACTCCGCTCAGCTCGCAGATATTATCGAATTAGCAAATGATGCTGCCGCGAAGATTCTCGACGAAGAACCGCGTGTTGCGATTCTTAGTTTCTCTACATTCGGTTCTGGAGGCAAAGATCCTTCGATGGATAAAACTGCCGAGGCGCTCAATATTATTCATGAGCGTAGGTTGGATATAATTGTTGATGGAGAAATGCAACTTGACACTGCCGTCAATCCTCGCGTCGGCGAAAAGAAGGCGGCCGCGCGTGGCGGTTCCGAGGTTGCTGGCAAGGCGAATGTCTTAATCGTCCCAGACATTAATTCTGGTAATATTCTCTATAAATCGCTCGAGCAATTTGCCGGCGCAACGGTCGCAGGCCCAATTCTGCTTGGTTTTGCAAAACCGGTTTCTGATCTCTCGCGCGGATCAACAGTTGAGGATATTATTCTCACTGCCGAATCGCTAATACGACTTATCTAGTCTTGACAGAGATGCATTTTTAAGATAAAATAAGCATAAGTTTTTTTATCGATAAAAATAAACAGGCCAAAATATGAAAAAACATCTTAAGAATAATCGAAAGCGCTTGCTGGTCGTCACGATTCCTGCTCTTGCGCTTATCGCAGTTGGCGCAACAATTGCCTATAGTCACGATCGGGCCGTCATGTCCGATAAGATGCAATTGCCAGGTTATAAGACATTATTCACGGAAACATTTGATGCGCCGCAAAATTGGATGACTTGTGATACGATCGATAAAATCTTTACTGTTACCAATGACTCGAGTTCGTCTAGTCCGATTGCCGTGCGCGTTAAGCTAGAAGAGCAATGGCTCGCTAGTGACGGCACGACTGAATTACCGCTCGTTTCCGCCGCATCTGGTTTGACGATGGCGCAAATTAATTTTCCTCAGAATTCCGGCTGGACAAAAGAAGGTTCATATTATTACTATGACACGGATCTCGCCAAAGGCGCTACGACGAATCCGCTCATGACGGCCGTAACGCTTAATTGTGATGCTAATATTGACACTCTGACTGGCGCCGATAAATTATATGGCGATGCGACTTACCATCTCAAGATTACCGCGCAATCAATCGAGGCCGAAAACAAAGATTCCTGGACCGATCTGCATAGTATTATTACCGCGCAAGCTAACCCAGCCATGACAATCGATTATTCTCGTGGAGCAAAAATCTCTGATGATCCAGTCGTAGCAAATGGTAACGGCATTGATCCTTATACCGAAAAAGGCCAGACGGTTTACTATTATCGTGGGCAGATCCCGGACAACAACATAATCTGGTCAAACATATGCTGGAAGATTGTGCGCACTACGTATACTGGTGGTATAAAGATTGTTTATAATGGCGTACCTACTGTCGTGGATGGAGCACGCCAATGTCGGGCGAGCGCTAGCAGCTCCTATAGCGATATAATCCATAGCAATTATTCTACATTCGATCGCCAATATACTAACGTCCATGACTTCCCAATCAACTACTACGAACAAGGACATTCTAGTGAAGGCACCTTTGCCGATTCTGGTTATATGTATAATGAAAAGATATATAAAGAGAGCATAACGGCAGGAAGTACGGTCTTTACCTTCTCGAACGGTGTGACCAGAAATGGCAATAGCTATACGCTCGATACAAGTGAGGGCGCTTATATTACGGGAACCGCAAGTAGCTATTCTAGTCGATATCCATATTTCTGTCTTGATGGCACAACTACGTGCGATGAAGCAAACATTGCGATAATCTATTCTTACTCCTCGTATTCCGATACGATTAACTATTGTCCACTCGGTGGCTATGACGACTATGCTGATCTCCGAGAGAGTGCATTCGAAAACGTGCATGATTCAATTGCGAAGACGGCGATTGAGGGCTGGTTCGTAGCGAATGGGCTTGATGCTCACGAGAATGAGCTAGAAGATGCTATTTTCTGTAATGATCGAAGCGTCTATTCGGCGTCGGCAACTGGTGCGACTTTTACCTTCAATTATCGTCGATACGCACCAATTTTAGATTGTCCTTTGCAAAGAGATGCGTTTACGAAGTCCGATACGACTAATGGTAATGGTAAGTTGGGCTACAAAGTTGGGCTACTCACGGCGGATGAATTTACGCTTGCTGGCATGAATAATGGCAATATGGATTCATATTTGACGAGCTCGTGGTATAACTGGACAATGACACCACAATCGTCTGGAACCGGCAGCAGCAACCGTTATTATGTTATGGGCAGTACATATATGTTTAATCGTGAAATCTTTTATGACAAGAGCGGTTTCCGCCCATCTGTCTCGCTAAAAGCTGGAACAAAAGTCGGCGTTTCTGGCGACGGCACAAAGGAAAATCCATACGTGGTTGAGCAATAAAAAACTGGAGCGATATGCTCCAGTTTTTTGATGTTATTTTTTACGTCGTGTGATACCGTCAAGTCTGCCGCGCATATCGCGAAGAGCATTCATATAATACAAGAATGCGTCATAAGGCGAATCGTATGGTGAGAAGTAGGCATGAACGTCGCCATCATTGAAATACTTTGTGCACATGTAATATGGATGGTCAGAGGTCTGTAGACGACGCCAGTCTTCGATAATCTTCGGATCGCCGCTTGCAAGTATTTCGTTTTTGAGGCTATAGACAGACTTCATTGCTTCGTGTTGCATTGAATTGCCGAGCCAAGCCGACAAGTCGCGCTCAGTGTCTGCCCAGGTTACTGTCCAAGGCATTGAAATCTCTGCGGTCGGCTCTGCAGCATCGCAAGCTTCGGAGACGGTCAAGAAATTATTATCCTTGTCGCGATCCCAACGATAAACGAGGTGTTCGAAGAACTTAAAGATGCCGGTATCTTCCCAGATGTTTTCGCCAAAGGTTTCAAAATCCATGAAGAGGTTGATTAATGGCCCGCGCAGGGTTGCCGCCTCGAGCCACTGAATATACTTATCGACTGTAAGCGGCCATTCTTTCCAGTGCTTGTCTGAGAAGCGAAAAGCGACATCATCGGAAAGACGATAGTTTTTCATGAGTAGCTTAATATTCTTGCATCCTTCTGGACGATAGACGAAGTTTGGGCTGCGCCATTCAAGAATTTTATCCCATCCTTCAGCGAGAATGCCTTTGAAGCCGAATTCGTCGGCCCAACGTGCGAGCTCGTTATTATAAGATAGCTCGGTATTGCGATAAACCTGGCTCTTAACGCCAAATAATTTATGAATCTTGTCCTGATGCGCTTTGACCTGTGCCTCGAATTCCTCGCGGTCATAGAAGAAAGCAAGTGAATGATAATATGTCTCGGCTACGATTTCGACGCGACCAGTCTTAACTAGACGCTTTAATGTTTCGATTAGTTCTGGTTCCCATTTTTCGGCCTGGTCTAACCACGTGCCAGTGATGGAGATCGAGAACTTGAAACCAGCATAAGTATTGATGCATTTTTCGAGAATTGCGAGCATTGGGCGATAGGACTTTTCGGCAACTTTCTTGAAGATACGCTCATTATTCGTGCCGGCGTACCAATCTTTTTCGGTCCAATAATCATGATCGTGGTCGACGGAAAAAATGCTGTAGTGCTTCAAGCGCCACGGTTGGTGCATGTGCAAATATAAGACTATTGAACGCATTGATTAGTATTACCTCGCCTAAAACCGATTTCTCTTATGTTTCCTTACTTCATCATACACTTCGACGCACTTTTTCGCAACGTCATCCCAAGAGATGCGTGCGTATTCGTGTTTGATGCCATCGCGTAAGGAATCTACAAGAGCAGGGCTCTCAGCGATGTTGACTAATGCACCAGCAAGTTTGTCTTCGTCCCAGAAATCGTAGCGAAGAATTGAATGCAAGACCTCGCCAACGCCAGACTGCTTTGTTACGATCAGGGCATTGCCATGATGAGCAGCTTCGAGTGCGGTGAGGCCAAATGGCTCCGATACGGAAGACATTACAAAAATATCGGAAATGCTATAAATATCGCGCAATTGTTTGCCGCGAATAAAACCAGTAAAGATAACGTTTTGCGAGATGCCGAGGTCGGCGCTCATGCGCATGAGTTCATCTTTTTGCTCGCCATCACCCGCGAAAAGGAAGACCATCTTTGGATGGAAACTAATTGCGCGTGCAGCCGCACGCATGAGATGGAAGAGGCCTTTCTGTAGCGTGAAGCGACCAACGGTAGAAATAATCGTATAGCCTTTTTTCTTTAGATTCTCGAGATATTGATAGCTTGAACCGTCGTAATGGTAATCGTCGTCTGGAGAAGTCCAGCCATTGTATGCGACATCAATTTTACTTGCCGGGATCTTGTATTTCTCGACGATGATATTCTTCGTGGCCTGGCTAACGGCAATAATTTTATCAGCCCAAATTAAGCCTTGATATTCAATCTCGTGAATTAGCGGATTACCGCCATTTTCGCCGCCACGATCAAATTCTGTTGCGTGGACATGCGCAACGAGTGGGATGCCGTACTGTTTCTTTGCGAGAATACCCGCCTCGTAAGTAAGCCAATCGTGTGCATGTACGACATCTGGCTTAAAATCCATCAGATAGCGTTCGACGAACTCGCAATAACTCTTCTGGATGTCGCGAATAGATAATACCTGTTTTGTATCTGTTTTGTGAAATTTTTTCACTTCGATTTCTTTCGACTCGTATGCGCCGCCATAGCGAATAAGCGGATCGATCTTCATTGCCGAAAGAACGTTCATATATTTTAGATGATGCTCTGCTTCATAAGGTACAACAAAATCGATGTCTGCCCCCATCTTTGCGAGAGATTTAGACAGATTAAGGCATGCTACGCCCAATCCACCACTGTTGTGGGGAGGGAGTTCCCATCCTAGCATCAAAATTTTCATCTACCTATTAGTATAGCACTAGCGGAATGAATTTGCACCCGTTTGAAGCGCAAAAGATATCTTTTGAGTTATAATTTTCGTATGAAGAAATCGATCAAAATTATCGTTGCCGGAATTGTCTCCGTGTCGGTCTTGGGCTTTGCTTTTTATTGGAACCATCCAGCTCATATTTATGGTCGAGAAATTAGCCAGCTTCGCAAAATATACTTGTCGGACAGTCAGAATTCTATAACGCCACTGCTCGATCGTACATCCGCTGGCGGCGATTGGGGGAAGCTTGAGCGCGCAGTTAAAGATTATGTCAGGAATCGCCTAGAGTCTCTTTCTACGCTAGAAGAGATTCAGTCTGACGAAGAATTGAACACTGCGCTCGACGCAGATAAGCTGCGTGCGAATGCGCCAGAATTTAAAGATATTCTCACTAAGCTAAAAAATGCGAAAACTACTTTTGAGACTGCGCGCGAAAAATACAACAAGGTCAAGACAATTGATGCTGCAGTTGAACAAATCGGGAATGAGTTGAATGATGAATTCAAAAATCGTTATCGCGAAGAGCTAGGAAAGGATTTTGCGGACGAGGATTCGCATGTTAACTATGCGGATGCATTTAAAATGATTCAGGGAATGTTGGATACTTATATTGCGGAACTTGAATTGCTCGCTAAATATCCGAAGGCTTGGAATGCTGATGGTAAGGAAATTAAGTTTTCTGACTCCTCTGTCAAAAAGCAATATTACGATATTCTCGAAAAAGTCAAAACAATCAAATAGTTTATAATGCAAATTGCGAATTATAGAGCTCGGCGTAGAAACCATTCTTCTTCATGAGTTCTTTATGGTTTCCAGTCTCGATAATATTACCTTCATTCATTACGAGAATAAGGTCGGCATTTTTAATCGTGGAAAGACGGTGTGCGATGATAAAAGAAGTGCGACCTTCCATGAGCTTATCCATTGCTTTCTGGACAAGTTCTTCAGTGCGCGTATCGACATTCGAGGTCGCTTCGTCAAGAATCAAGAACGGCGCGTCTTCGACCATGCCGCGAGCAATTGTGAGTAGCTGTTTCTGTCCAGCGGAAATTGAATCATTCTCGGAAATATCAGTCGAAAGTCCGTCTGGCAATGTTTTAATAAAGTGTGACAAACCGACAGTCTTACAGATCTTCATTACTTCTTCATCTGAAATGCCACGGCGATTATAAACGATGTTATCGCGAACACTACCGGCAAACATCCATGTATCCTGAAGGACCATCGTGAAGAGTGAGTGAATATCTTCGCGAGTCATTTCGCGCGTCGAAATGCCATCAATGCGGATTTCGCCAGAATCAATATCGTAGAACTTCATTAAAAGATTAACCATTGTGGTTTTGCCGGCACCAGTCGGGCCGACGATTGCGATTTTTTGCCCAGCTTTAGCTTTAGCGGAGAAATCTTTAATGATTAGTTTATCGCTGTCGTATCCGAATTTTACGTGATCGAATTCAATGTCGCCACGAATTTTTTCTTTGTCGACGTGTTGCTTGATGTTATCTTCGGCCGACATCTCTTCTTCGTCGATAAATTCAAATACGCGTTCGCTCGCAGCAGCGGCAGACTGAAGATTCGTCATCGACTGCGCAATGCGAGATAGTGGCGAGGTAAACAAGCGTACATAGCTAATAAAGGCTACAATTACGCCGAAAGTAATAACGTTATTTGCTGTAAATAATGCGCCGGTCACGCAGACCGCGACGTAGCCGAAATTACCAATGAAAGCCATGATTGGATGCATTAATCCAGACAAGAATTGGCTACGTTGGTTGGCGATATAAACGCGCTTGTTTAGCTGGTCGAATTTGCGGTCGCTTTCTGCTTTGCCGTTGTAGGCCTTAACAATATTAAGACCCGAGTAGATTTCTTCGATGTGGGCATTAAGTTTGCCTAATTCTTTTTGGCGCATCTCGAAATACTTTTGTGACTTCTTCAGAATTGTACCCATTCCGAGAAAACCAACCAAACTTGCACCTACTGCTACGAGTGCCATTATCCAGTTTGTGATAAACATCATTACGGCGACGCCGACCATGAGGGCTGCCTCACTGATAATTGTCGAAAGGGAATTGCTTAGGCTTGTTGATACGGTGTCGACATCGTTTGTGACGCGCGAAAGAATGTCGCCGGTCTGGTTTTTATCGAAGTATCGTAGCGGTAAGCGATTGATCTTTTTAGAGATACGTTCGCGTAAATCTTTGGCGAAGATATTCGATACATGAGACATGATTAGGCCTTCGCCGAGCTCTAGTATGGCCGCAGACGCGTATAGGATTATCATGAGTATCATGATGCCGTGAATAATATTAAAATCGATGCTGCTACCAGGTATCAGACCTAGACCTTTACTAATCTCGTCAGCCAAGTCTGCAATATATCCTGGCGCGATAATTGTTAGGATTGAGCCACCTACTGCAAACAAAATACCAAGCAGGACGAGCAGTTTAAGATTATGCAATTCTTTAAACAGACGTCTCATCGCATTGCCGAAATTCTTGCTCATATTCTTCGGCTGTTCGTTGCGATTGCCTTTGCCGTTAAACATTGAGCTCCTCCTTCGTCAGCTGTGAGAGTGCTATCTGCTGATAGACTTCGCAGTTCTCCATTAATTCTTTATGTGTGCCCATACCGACACATTTACCTTCATCTAATACGAGGATCTTGTCGGCATGCATAATAGTTCCGATTCGCTGCGCGACGATGAGTTTTGTTGCTTTATTAGTATGCTTGTCTAAATCGCGCCTCAATGCTGCATCGGTTTTATAGTCAAGCGCCGAAAAACTATCGTCGAAAATATAAATCTCTGGATCACGCGCAATCGCACGCGCGATCGCTAGGCGCTGTTTCTGGCCACCGGAAATGTTCGTGCCACCTTGGGCGATATGTGCTTTATACTGCTTCGGCATTTTCTCGACGAAATTCTTAGCCTGTGCAACACGCACGGCGGCTTTAATTTGTTTCTCGGATTTTTTACCCTTTCCATTATCGCCGTAAGCGACGTTACTCGAAACGCTTCCGTCGAACATGACGGCTTTTTGTGAAACGTAGCCAATTTTATTTCTCAGAGCGTCTTGCTTATATTCGCGCACATCGACGCCGTCGATAAAAACTTCACCATCGGTCACGTCATAAAATCTCGGCACGAGATTAATCAGTGTCGACTTACCGGAACCGGTTGAGCCGATAAAGGCGACGGTCTCGCCCGTGTCTGCGCGGAAGGAGATGTTTTGTAATAAATATTCTTCGGCGTCAGGATATTTGAAGGAGACATTTCGAAATTCGACCGTACCGGTCTCTGCGGTCTCGCCAGCGAACTCGCCATCCTTTATGTCGATTGGCGCCTTCAATACTTCGTTGATGCGCATTGCAGATACCTGCGCGCGTGGCAGGATTGCCAATGTGATTGCGACGAATAGGAAGCTGAGGATTACGTGTAACGCATAAGTTGAGAATACAATCATGTCGCTAAATAAGGTGAGCCTATCGGGCACAGCCGCGTTCGCAATAATGTATGCGCCAGAGACATAAATCGCCAAGGTGACGCCATTCATGACGAAGTACATCATTGGTGACATAATCGACATTACGCGCGCATTAAATAAGTTCATGCCGGTTAATTCATTGTTTGTCTTCGCGAACTTTTTCTCCTGATATTTCTCGGCGTTAAAAGCGCGCACTACACGAATACCGGTTAGGTTCTCGCGAGTTACGCCGTTGAGTTTATCAGTGAGTTTCTGGATTAGCTTGAAACGCGGAATCACGATCGACATTATCGTGATAATCGTAGAGAGTAAAATTACTACTGCAATCGCTGTAACTGTGCTCCATTGCCAACTCTTACCAGCGATCTTTGTGATTGCCCAAATCGCAGTGATCGGTGCGCGTACGAGCATTTGTGCCCCCATTGCGACGAACATTTGAATTTGTGTAATATCGTTCGTAGTACGGGTTATGAGGCTGCTTGTAGAAAAACCCTTCGCCTCGTGCATGCCAAGACGCTCGACTTTATCGAATAGCTTTTTGCGTGTATTCATCGAGAGGCTGGCGCTGGCCGTTGCGAAGAAATAGCCCGCCGCTACCGTGGCGGCGAAACTGCCGAATGCACAGGCGAGCATTAATCCGCCATTCCGAAGAATTTCGCCCATCTCGCTCCCTTCGGTTTCAACGAGCTTTGTGATTTCTGACATATAGTCAGGCATCTTTAGCTCGAGCCAAACCTGAAGAATGACGGCAATGACTCCGCCAAATAAAAAGACGAGGTCGTGTTTTTTGAAATTTCTAAATATTTTGAACATTTTTTTCTTTAATTATTAAGCAATAAGAGCGCCCCTCTAAAAGAGGGGCGTGGGTAATCCTCGTAGGCGCCGAGGGAGGCTTTTACGAGTACCCTCTATATGAACGATAGAGGCGGTCTGGCGCACAAATAGTGAGAGTTATTATGCTGCTAGCCGCATATCGGCATATATAAAAAGAAAAGAGCAACACATGATGCGATGCTCTAATAATTATATAGAAAATGAAAATCGGCGTCAAACTAAGTTGGCGCCGACTTGGGGGAAATTAAATAAATATATGGATAAAATTGTTCTGATAAATGCAGAACAATTGAGTTAGCGGGCAGGGTTGAAACATTTAGCAAATAGCTGGGAGGACAATAACGATCCCCCTTCGTTATATGTATTATGAACAAATATAAGAACTCGTAGCTTTGTTATTGTTTTTGCTTCGCGCCTGCCGAATGAAAGGAACACCCTCTCCTGAATATGCGGGTAATTCACATCAACCCTTAGAGATGTGCATTAAACATATTGCAGGATCACCTCTGTACAGTCCTGTATTCAGCACCCACCTTAATTATCTAAAATGAACACTAAATGATAACTGTATGATTATTCTATCATAGATTTATGAAAAAGTCAAGACTTTTAGGGAGAGTTTCAAAATTTACAAAATAATCATAATTCGTTATAATTAAACATAAGTAAAAAGGGAAGGTCATGGCTAAGAGGAAGATCCGTCGCTCGTATCAAGAGCACTATCGAAAGATGGTATTTGTTTGGATTGCGACATTATTTTTTCTTCTCTTGCTTATATTGCTAGACTTCATAGTCGTCTATAATCAGATCAATCCGCCGAACAAGGCGCTTTCCGCTGAGCTCGACTATTCAAAAGTTAGCTTTAACGGCATGACGATCGGTAGCGATATTTCTACTGAGGCGCTCGCTCATCAGGTAATTGATGCAGAATTTGATTATTCTTATGATGACATCTCGATATCCGTCGACGAGAATAATAAAATCGATCGCCTCGCATTTTATACGACTGCAACCTCTGATGGTGACGGCACGACTATCGACGACGTTGCGCTTGAGTATCGCGGTTATCCGCTCAAAGCAGCATCGGATTTTGTTTCGTATTTTGGCTATACGAAGATTACGAACTTCAGCCACTATAAATACCTTTCTTATGGCGACGACAATTATGGCCTCGACCTAACCTTGATGGACGGCAATGTCTATAATGTCGTTCTCTATAAGAAGTCCCCAATCCTCCAATAGAACTTAACAAATAAAAAAGAAAGTCGCGACACTTCATAATCAGAACAAAAAAACAGGACATGTGCCTGCTTTTTTGTTTTATACTAGTTTCTTTTCCAAACTTTTCTTTTTGAAAAAAGTTTGAGTACTTGGCAGGGGCGGCAAGACTCGAACTCGCGACACCTGGTTTTGGAGACCAGTGCTCTACCAACTGAGCTACGCCCCTACACATCAGTAATTATATCATATTTATTGATTAGCTCATGATACAATATAAGCATAAGCTTTATACTGCAATATGAACGAAGAAGAAAAGATACCAGTCAAAAGAGTAATCTCGGTAAAAACGCTTACCGTCGAGACTACTTTTGGTTCGTATCCGCAAGAAGAAATGCAGTCTGATATAGAGATGATAAGTGACGGTGATACTTTGCGAGTATCTGGCGAACCTGAGCCGTTTGATCCGTACGACATCGATAAGCCACAACGTGAGGCTGCCGAGCAACAAGAAGCGCCTACGCCAGAATCCGTTGCCGAAGATTTAAAGGCGGCAACTTTTGAGGGCGTCGAATACGAGTCGGATAATCCAGAGCCAGAGCAATCCCCGGCGCAAGCCGAGCCAGAAGAGGATATTCCGGCTCCAGCTCCTACCCCGTCCGAGAAGAAGAGACTTAAAAAGCTGAAACGATTAAAAGATTCTAAGCCAGTTTCGATAGCATTCTTGGTATTTATAACGATTATTTGTTTGGCGATTTTCGTGATTGGCGTCGCTATGTTTCTTCGCTCAATATGGGAGGCGAAAAATACGACAGAAACTCCGGCGGGCAGTAGCGCCCCGGTTGCAGTCCGGAAACTTAATCCATATCGGCGAATAGCTGGAGTATGGGAATCGCAGGCGGAGGGTGGCTCCTGCTATGTGTTTGCGCCCGACAAAAAATCCTTCTGGCTGCAAAGTTGCGAGAATTTTAGCGACAACTATTATTATGGCGATGTCGTAGTAAAGAACGACAGCGAAGCTCTAATTGATTTAGGAATTACGATCGACCAGGCATTTGAGGCGGTCGGGCTAAATAAAGGTGATGCGACTTTAGATAACGTCTATTCTATTCATTTGGTGCCGACGGAATTAGTATCTGGAGGCGAGGATAAGACTGAAACCGCCAGTGAATTGAAGCTTCTCTTTGTGTATTTGAATGAGAATGAGGCTCGCGGATTTTTGTATAATACCGGCGATTCTTATATGTTCTCGAAACGGGCAGACGTGAAGGTTCCTACACGCAAGAAATGCGGACAAACTTATTACGATTTTAATAACTTCGATTCTGACGATGCGGTAAAATGCGCTCCTGAATCGGAAGAACTCACTAATCCTGCGCCCGCTGAATAGTTTGTGCTATACTAGTAAAAATAAAGTTCGAGGAGAAGTGATGAGCCCAAGTTATCTCAAGGACTTGCTTATGCGAGGTAAAGAAGTGCAATTCGATTTCGGAGCAAATCGGTATGTGCTAAAAGGTCATTTATATAGTTCTACGACGGAATTTGCTTTTGGTCGTAAATATGGCGAAAAAGTCTCATCGAGTTATTTTGATGAGTTTTTCTATTATCGCCGAGTCGACGGCTATTCGCCTTCAGAAATGTTACAGAGAGTAAGCAGCAGCTGTATTTCTATCTGTTAATATGCTAAAATTATCTTAATGTACGATAAATTTAGTGATTTTATTAAAGACAAAAAACATATCTGTGTTATCCAAGCCGAGAATCCGGACGGTGATTCTTTGGGCTCTGCTTTAGCGCTTGAAGAAGCTTTGGGCGACTGTGAAATATCGCTCTATTGTCCGGTTGATATTCCAAAATATATGCGCTACTTTGCTGGCTGGGATAGGGTAACGAACGATTTTACTTATAAAGCCGATGCGTTCATTATTGTCGATACGGCTAGCTCGACTCTACTAAGCAAGTTGCTCGATGATCCTGTCATTCGCAATTGTCTCTATTCTTCGCCAGTTCTTGTAATCGATCATCACGAGACCGAGGCCGACCTCGATTTCGATTATGAGAGTATTATTGAGACGACTTCTAGCTGCTGCGCACTGCTATTCAAGATTTTTACTGAGCAAAAGATCGCAATCAACGCGCAATGCGCTGAGCATCTTCTTTATGGCATCTTGGCTGATACGCTCGGCCTCACTTCGCCTTCAACTACGGCCGACGACTATCGTGCGGCTGCGAGCCTACTTGATGACGGTGCACAGATTGCCGATATGGAAGAACGTCGCCGCGAATTCTCGAAGAAGTCTCCACGTATTCTCGACTACAAGGCTGATCTTATTAAGCGTGTTGAATACCATCTCGATGGACGTCTTGCTACGGTATTAATTCCATTTGAGGATATTCAAGAATATTCCGACGAGTATAATCCGAACGTACTAATTCTCGAGGAGCTCCGTCTTGTTGAGGGGGTTGAGGTAGCTGTCGCAATCAAGACTTACCCGGACGGAAAACTTACTGGCAAAATCCGCAGTAGCAAACCAATTGCTGATCAGCTAGCTGGATTCTTTGGCGGTGGCGGCCATCCGTATGCCTCTGGTTTCCGGATTTACGAAGATTACGACACGGCTTTGCCAGACCTTATCGGCGCCACACTAAAATTGCTTGATGAATAAAAAATATCCCGCAATAGCGGGATATTTTAAAGGCTAATCGTGTGCTTGTTCGGTGCGGCCGGTAATAAATAGGTGGTAAGTCGCTTCTTCGTAGTCGCTTCCGACCGTCTCGCCGCTCAGACCGTCAGCTGAGTATGAAACTCCACCAACAAAGTTTTGATTACAGTTAAATTCGACCGATTCAATCATAGATGAGGTCGATTCATTCTTTCCCAGGGTATCTTTATAGACATACCATCCCTCATTATCGAGCGTCCAATCGCTCTCATTTTTAAGATGAATAATCGCTACGCGTTCATTATTGTAGGTCATGCTCAAGTCGCTAGTGTGGTCGGTACTGGTACTGCCTTTGCTTTTCCAGTATTCTTCCATCTTAAACTTCGCTGTGACCGGAGTATCACTTTTGTTAGTAATGTAAAACTCTTTTGGCGTCACATCGCAGCTTTTCCAGTTTTGTGGGCTCTCGAAAACCTCGGTAAACTCTGTATCCGCATCGCCCAATTTAAAAGAGTTATCGAAGAAGTTACTGTCCTGAAGATATGCGATAGTTCCGCCGATTAGGGCAACACTAATCAATGCTGCGCCTGCAATTAGTAATCGTTTTTTTGTCATATAGTAGCTAGCCTTTTTATTTTGCAAAATTGTTAGCTAAATTTTAACATAAGCATTCTCGCTTTGTCAAGTTGCCGAGTGCTATAATATGTTTATGTTAAAGCTGTTTCGAAGCCTATTTCATCTGCCACTTACGATGCGCGTTCGCTATGATCATTGCGTTGCCGCAAAGCCGGAGATTACGATTGTCTTCTTGCACGGTATTGCCTCCAGCTATGCGACTTGGCGAGAGACACTCCCGCCGCTAGCGCGGGATAAAGATTTATCGAAAGTACGTTTTATCGCGCTCGATTTAATCGGTTTTGGAAAATCGGAAAAGCCAGAGAGTTTCGAGTATGACTATGCTAGCTATCGTCGTGTATTGACGCGAACGCTTAAGAAGCTCAAGATTCATACGCCATTAATTTTATGCGGTCATTCGATGGGCTGCTTAATTGCGATCGACTATGCCGCAAATGGCGACCATATTGTTGATCAATTAGTTTTGGTTTCGCCGCCAATTATTCGCGCTAGCGAAATCGGCGGGTTTAAGGACCAAATATATACTAAGTTGTACGGTGGCCTACGTCGCCATACTGATGCGAAAGTTGTTGCTCAGATTGCTGGTTTTGTTGATGCGCTTTCGAGTTTCGAAAAACGTTCGCTCAATACGACCGCATTTCGTAAGGCAATGGATAACATTATCTTAAATGCCGACAATTATAGTGAAGCAGTAAATTTGAAAATCCCGATGGAAGTAATTCATGGCCGTTTTGACCCACTCGTTATAACAGCAAATCTTCATCAAGTTGCGAAGCATAATAAGTCTTTTCATCTTACGGAAACTTTCGGCGGCCATGATATGACTGGCGCCAAGGCAAAGAAAATCGATAAAATTACGAAAGAAACATTATTGCATTTTCTCCTTCATATTGACTTCTAAATTTGAAAGTGATATAATATATATTGCTGGTTATCTAGTGTAACTTTCGATGTATTTGCACGTAAGTGCTTTACATATCTTTCAAACTACGTGGGAGCCTTTTGCCAGGGCACAGATCATAAGAGCTCATACCTTCGGCTCGACCTGTTAAATTTTATTATCCCACACGGGGTGTCCATGACCCATTTTGGACACCCCTTTTTCTTGCTTAGATTTCAAGTCGCTTATGATAAAATAGTAATATGTACGGGTTGGGCATAGATATTAATAAAATCAACCGTCGTATCAGATTCTGCAATTATCTTTCCGTTGCGCAGATTTTTTTGCAGGATAATTTTTTGCTGAATCGACCGCTAGAATTCGCTGACGTAAAACCGCGTTTGCTTGGTCACTGGGGATCGTGTCCGGGCATAAATATCGCCTACGCAAATCTCAAGGCACGCTTCCCGAAGATGCAGTTTATTCTTGGGCCAGGGCATGGCTTCCCAGCACTACAAGCTAATTTGTATTTTGACGGTGATTTATTTAACTACTATCCAGATGCTACGCCGAATCTTCATGGTATCGAATATGTCTGCAAGAATTTTTCTTGGCCATATGGTTTTCCGAGCCATGCCAGTCCGATGACTCCGGGCGTGATCGCTGAGGGTGGCGAACTCGGATATTCGCTTGCGACGGCCTATGGCGCAGCGCTTGGCAAGCCAGAGAAGTTTATCACCGTACTAATTGGTGATGGTGAACTTGAGACGGCTACGGCTTTGGCTAGTCTAAATCTCAACAAACTACTCGATTCAAATAAGAATGGGCATGTTTTGCCAATTCTACATCTCAATGGCTACAAGATTTCAGCGCCTACGATTTATGGTAGAAGCAGTGAACGCGAACTATTGCAATTATTCCGTGGTTTTGGCTACGATCCTGTCATAGTGGACGGAACCGATACTGAAGCATTTCAAACTATCCTTAATTGTCTTAACCCGAATACTTTTATTATCATGAAAACGCCAAAAGGCTATACTGGTCCAAAAGAAGTTGATGGAATTAAGATTGAAGGGAATTGCGCGGCGCATCAAGTTCCGCTTCCGAATGCGAAGACTGACCGAGCGCAACTAGCGATGTTGGAGAACTGGCTAAAATCATATAATTTTGAGGAGCTTTATCATGAGTTTGCCTACGAGAATTGATCGTCCAGGAGAAGAGAATGGTTCTAGTGCGCAGACTTTCGGTGAAGGCCTTCGCGAATCGATGTATCGCTATGAGGATTATTATTTCTTCTCGCCAGATGAGACTACCTCGAATCGTCTTGCCGCCGTCTATGACGCCTCGGACCGCGCTTGGACCCGTAAGATTGAAGAGTGGGATCAACACTTAGCGCCAAATGGCCGAGTTATTGAGATGCTCTCCGAGAATACGCTCTTTGCGGTATTGGCAGGACATATTCTTAGTGGCGGGCGTGGCTGTATGACTTCATATGAATCATTTTTGCCAATCGTTTCATCTCAGCTCGATCAGCATTTAAAATTTTTGAAGCAAAGTAGTGAGTTTGATTGGCGCAACGATGTTCATGCGCTAAATATCCTTTCGACATCTTGCTGGCAGCGCCAGGATCACAATGGCTATACTCATCAGAATCCTGCGTTAATTTCCAGTCTGCTCTCGAAGCCTTCGAATCTAGTAAACTGTTTCTTCCCAGTCGACGACGTGGCTGCTGCAGCGACCTGGGATTACATGAATCAAACTAAAAATGTTGTAAATCTGACAACATTTAATAAGAATGAACAGCCTCGCTGGATTGACATAAATCATGCGCGCTATCAGCTGCAAGATGGACATGGTTGCTCAGTATTCCAATTCGCCTCAGATGATGAACCGGATGTGATTGTCGCGGCAATCGGCGACATCCCGACAAACGAGGCGCTAGAGGGGATAAAGCTTGCTAAAGCCGAAGTACCGGAACTGCGTGTTCGTTTTATTGGTATTGCGGCTTTGTCGTATGCGGCAATTGGCACGACTAATAATAAGTTGTCTTCTCGCGATTTCGACAAGCTCTTTACGCTCGATAAACCAATCGTAGTAAACTTCCATGGTTATCAAGAGACTATCCGTTCGATACTTTCGCATTACGCCAATCCAATGCGCCTCTCGATTCATGGCTACGAAGATCAGGGTTCGACTACTAGTCCGTTAGATGAGCTAGCTCGCAACCATTGCTCGCGCTACGATATTGCAGCTGATATCCTTGAGCGCTCGGGCAATTACGGCTATACAAACAAATTTGAGGCGCAAATCGTCGAAAATGCGCACTGCGCTCGCTTAACCGGCCTCGACAAGTAGACCTTGACATTTCGGGGGGATTTGCTAAAATAAGCTTAAGTGGTTTAGTGGAAACAAAAACGAAAAAGGTCAAAATTAACTGTCTAGTTTTTGGCAGGGAAAACAAATATGAAAGCAAAAATCAAGAGAACCACACTTATTTCGGCTCTAGTTGTAGCCAGTATTGCTAGCTGTGCTAGCGCTTTATCCGTGACGGATGCTACCAGTCCCGTCTCACAGCAAAATGTAAAAATCTGCAAGACGATTGATAACGCGAAAAACGCGCCTAGATCTTATAGCTATGAATTCAAAGCGAAAGAATCGGGTTTGACAGGCCTCCCAAAGACTCAAACTATTAACTTTGAAGATATTACTGATGGCCTTACGAAATGTATTGACGTAGATTTGTCTAGCGTTGCATTCGCAGATAATACTTCGAAGCAGATCGAGGTTGAAGTAACGGAATCGATTATCAATGGTCTCGGCGAAAATTCAACGAGTTATTCTATCCTTTTTGACCTTCATGAAACCTACGACAAGAAGAGTAATCCTGCCGGTCGGGTCGTTTCTGTTTTCCTCCATGACGCTTCCGGCGCAAAAGTAAACCAATTTGACTTTGAGTAGGAGATCACGATGTATTCAAAGATGCAACTATTCTTCGACTTAGCTGTACGTGTAATGAGCTATGTAATTACGGTCATTCTTGTCGCGATAATTATGACTATTTTACTATTTGTCTTTAAGATAATATTTCTCTAGTAGCCTTGACGAAAATACAGAAGTAATGAGGTATAATTATTGTTATGAATAAAATTGAGCGTGCAATTATCTATGCTATTAGAGCCTGTTTTGTTATCTTGGCAGCGCTTTTTCTTGTAAAAATTATTATCGATCCGAACTATAACAAATGGGGCGGCGTAATTGCGGGTGTCGGCTTGCCGTTTCTGCCAGTTATTATTCAGAAGATATATAAGAGCCATATCTCTTTTCGCATTCAGCTAACCTACTATGTGTTTTTATTCGTAGCGCTCGATCTTGGCATTTGTCTAGATTGGTACAAGACTGCGCCTTGCTTTGATAAAATCATTCACTTTGGCTCTGGAATTCTATCTGCTCTAGTTGGATATTATGGCCTAGTATATTTCAAGATCAAAAAAGCTCCACGTGGCTTCAAATTTCTATTTATTATCTCAGTTTGTATGCTAGTTGCGGTTGGCTGGGAATGTTTTGAGTTCTGTTGCGATAAATTCCTTGGTCAGAGCATGCAGCAACTTGTTTCGGTCGGCGTAGATGATACGATGTTTGATTTAATTTCAGCATTTGTCGGCTCGCTTATTGGTGCGACATTGATGACTACCCCTAGCTTCGTAAAAATGCTTGAAAAAGACTAAAAATCTTTGTACTACCTCTGTATTAGCACTCTTGACAGTAGAGTGCTAATGATATAGAATTATCTGTAAGAATTAGCACTAATCCACCGTGAGTGCTAAACGATTAAAGATTTTCTAAATGGAGGAAAATTAAATGAGCAAAATTATCGGTATCGATCTCGGTACAACCAACTCGGCATTTGCCTACATGGTTGCTGGTAAGCCAGAGGTTATTACGAACAGCGAAGGCGATCGCACTACGCCATCGGTTGTTGCTATTACGAAGAAAAATGAGCGTCTCGTCGGTAAGGTTGCGCAGCGTCAGCGCGTGACTAACCCAGAGAATACGATCTATGGCATCAAGCGTTTGATCGGCCGCAAGTTTGACGATAAAGAAGTTCAGAACGATAAGAAAAACTCTCCTTACAAGATTGTAAAGAAGGGCAATGGTGTCGCAGTTGAATTTGGCGGCAAAGAATACACTCCAGAAGAAGTGTCCGCAATGATTCTCAGCAAGATTAAGGCTGACGCAGAGGCCTTCCTTGGCGAGAAAGTTACTGAAGCAATTATTACAGTTCCTGCCTACTTCGATGATTCTCAGCGCCAGGCAACCAAGGATGCTGGTAAGATTGCTGGTCTCGAAGTTCGCCGCATCATCAATGAGCCTACCGCAGCTGCGCTTGCTTACGGTCTCGAAAAGAATGAAGATCAAAAGATTGTTGTCTTCGACCTTGGTGGTGGTACTTTCGATGTCTCTGTCCTCGAACTTGGCGATGGTGTCTTCGAAGTAAAATCTACGAATGGCGATACTCACCTCGGTGGCGAAGATTTCGATAACAAGATTGTCGACCATATCCTCGACAGCTTCAAGAGTGACACTGGCATTGATCTTCGTAATGATGCAGCCGCTATGCAGCGCGTCAAGGACGAGGCGGAGAAGGCAAAGAAAGAGCTCAGCTCTGCTACGGAAGTTGAAATTAACCTTCCATATATCACTGCTGACGCTGATGGTCCTAAGCACCTCGAACTAACGCTCACTCGCGCAAAGCTTGAAGAGCTCGTTGAACCACTTCTTACGAAGCTTGATGGCCCAGTTGAACGCGCTTTGAAGGATGCTGACCTCAAGCCAAGCGATATCGCAGAGGTTGTTATGGTTGGTGGTATGACTCGTATGCCGGCCGTTGTCGAACGCGTTAAAAAGTTCTTCGGTAAGGACCCGATGCAGGGCGTCAACCCAGACGAGGTCGTTGCTGTCGGTGCAGCTATCCAGGGCGGCGTCTTGGCTGGCGACGTGAAAGATGTTCTTCTTCTCGATGTTACGCCACTTACCCTCGGTATTGAAACTATGGGCGGTGTTCGCACTCCACTTATCGATCGCAACACTACTATTCCAACCAGCAAATCTCAGGTCTTCTCGACCGCTAGCGACAATCAGCCACAGGTAGAAATCCATGTTCTTCAAGGCGAGCGCGAGATGGCTGCCGACAACAAATCTCTCGGTCGCTTTATTCTAGACGGTATCGCACCGGCTCCACGCGGCATTCCGCAGATTGAGGTTACTTTCAATCTCGATGCTAACGGTATCTTGAATGTTACTGCCAAGGATAAAGGTACCGGCAAAGAGCAGAGCATTACGATTCAGAACTCTGGCAACATGAGCAAGGAAGATATCGAAAAAGCTCAGCGCGACGCAGAGGCTCATGCTGAGGAGGATAAGAAGAAAAAGGAAGCTATCGAAGCTAAGAATATCCTTGAAAATACGATCTATCAGGCTGAAAAGATGCCAGATGAATATAAAGATAAGATTTCTGACGACGATAAAGAAACTATCAAGAGCGCCGTTAAGGACGCAAAGGATGCTCTCGAGAACAAAGCAGACGATAAGGATGCGCTCGAGGCTGCAACCAAGGAACTTAACGACAAGATTATGCCAATCGGCGCTAAGCTCTATCAGGCCGCTTCCGATGATAAGAAAGATGATGCGAAGTCTGACTCCGATAAAAAAGACGACGATGATGCAGTCGAAGGTGAAGTAGTCGACAAATAAGAATAGTCGCGGCTAGAAAAAGCCCCCTCATTCGAGGGGGCTTTTTGAAGCTAGATACTTTTTGAAGCTAGACAATATAGTCCGTGTTGATCAAAGCTAACTCTAAATTTTTTGCTAAGTAATCATGGAACGACTGTATATGCTGTTCGCTTTCATCTATTGTCTCTATATCAAATTCAACGCTTAGGCAATCATCGGCGCAGAGCAGAGCGGCACTATCTTTATTAACGTCCACTTTGGAAATAAAAATCCCCATAGCTGTCACTTCGCCTCGACTCATATTTGGCTTCTTTCCGTCGCTATAGATAGCGAGCCTATAGAATGGCCTAGAGAAGATGTCGTCATAGAACCAGAATCTCGCATATGCGAGCTTATCTGCGTAATAGTTTAGAGTTGTCTTGATAATTATCTTTTCGGCTATTTCGCAAAGCTTTTTAAATCCTCGTGTTTCAATGATTTTCTTGTCTTTTTCGACTTTAAGATTAAATGAAATTTTCATACCTTCCACCTCCGTGTATGATCGATCAACGAGAAACATGGCTATTTTTTTGTAAAAATAGCTCACTCTTATATTATACTATACATAAGCAGAAAAGTCAATACCTCAGAGGAATAGGCAATAGTTTCTTACTTGCGGTATAATACCCTTATGAGCAAACTTATTTTAATTACGAATCCGGGCAGCGCCAGTCGTAAATATGCGCTTTACGATGGCGATCAACTCTTAGCGCAACTTCATTTCGAATATGAGGGCAAGAAAGTTATCTGCACTCTCAAGGACGAAAAGGGCAATAAGAAAGATATTAAGGTCACGATTAAGCACCTCAACGAGGCAGCTACGGTTGTGCCGCAGATTCTTACCGATGAGCAGTATATTAACGAGAAGAATAAGCTCGTCGCGATTGTTACGCGCATGGTTGCTCCTGGCGATTACTTTGTTAAGGACCGCGTTGTTGACGCAGAATTCATGAAGAAGCTCGCTGAAGCAGAGAAGCGCGCTCCAATTCATGTGCCAAATATTGCAAACGAGATTAAGCTCCTTCGCGAATCGTTCACAGATACGAAGCTTATTGCTGTTTCTGATACTGCTTTCCACTGGGATAAGCCAGATACGATGAAGTATTACAGCTTCGACACTGAACTTGCTGATAAGTACGAGATTAAGCGTTATGGCTACCATGGTTTGAGCTATGCTTTCATTTCTCGTTATATGCAGGAGCAAGGCATTCTCCCCGAGAAGCTCGTTGCGATGCATCTCGGTTCCGGGTCTAGTATTTCTGCTATCTATAATGGCAAAGCGATGGATAATACCATGGGCTACACCCCGCTCGAAGGCGTTGCAATGTCAACTCGTTCCGGTAGCATGGATGTTGCTGCTGCGATGGCAATTAAGCACGCGCTCAAGATGAAGACCGACGAAGAACTCGAGCTTTATCTTAATAAACAGTGTGGCCTCCTTGGTCTCTCTGGCAGTACTGATGATATGCGCGAGATTATTCAGAAGCGCGACGAGGGTGATCCACGTGCGACTATGGCTCACGCCATCTTTGTCTATCGTATTCAGAGCTATGTCGGTCAAATGGCAGCTAGCCTCGGCGGTTGCGATGCATTGGTATTCGCTGGCACGATTGGTGAGCGCTCCGACGAAATCCGTCGTTTTGTTACCCAAAAGCTCGGCTATCTTGGCTTTAAGCTCGACAATGAAAAGAATGAAAACCCAGTCTTTGAGGGTCGTTACGCATTGATTTCGGCAAACGACAGTAAGCCGATCTATGTTGTCCTTACAGACGAAACTGACCAGATGATTTATCGCGCCCAGGCTGTTCTAGCTGCCGAAGCAGAATAATCATAAGCAATTAATCTCTCCATGTTAAAATAAAGATATGGAGAGATTTTTTGACTATTTTAAGCCCGAACATTACGATTTAGATTTGACGGTTAGTGCCGATAAGACTCGCATCAGAGGTAAGGCTACTGTCACTGGTATAGCAAAAGCTGAGCAAATCAAGTTACATGCGGAAAAAATCCGTCTCAAATCAGTCAAGCTCGGCGTCAAAGAAATTGATTATGATCGCGAAAAGGGCGCAATTATTATTAACGGTCTCAAAAAATCTCAAGTTGTCACTCTTCATTTTGAATATTCTGCTCCAATCGAGATGGATATGGAGGGCGTTTATCTCTCTACGTATAAATACGGCGAAAAAACTGAAAAAATCGTTGCTACTCAGTTTGAATCTCATTATGCTCGCCAATGTTTCCCGTGTGTCGACGAACCGTCCGCGAAGGCAAGTTTTAGCCTTACCTTGAGCTCTGAAGTTCCTACCGATACGATCCTCTCGAACATGCCAGCCAAAAAAGAAATACTAGAAACAGATAAAAAAACCGTTATTTTTGAGAAAACGCCAAAGATGTCGACTTATTTGCTAGCGTTCGCTGTCGGCAATTTTATCGGTTATCAGACGAAGTCGAAGCATGGCGTTACGATTACGGCCTATGCCGGCCTTCATCAAAAAGTCGAAGATCTCAAGTATGCGGGCGATTTTGCGGCCGATGTTTTGGATTTTTATGACGACTGCTTCCATACGCCATTTCCATTGCCGAAAATGGATCTTTTGGCTCTGCCGGATTTTGAGGCTGGTGCGATGGAGAACTGGGGGCTTGTTACCTTCCGCGAGATTGCGATGCTCGCGAATGAGGAATCTGCATTAGACCATCGCCAATATGTTGCTATTGTGATTGCGCACGAGCTTTCTCATATGTGGTTCGGTGATCTTGTTACGATGAAATGGTGGGATGACCTCTGGCTTAATGAATCCTTTGCGAATATGATGGAAGTTTATTCTACGGATAAGATTCGCCCAGAACTATCTGCCTGGGATGATTTCTATACTTCTGCAATCTTGGGCGCCTATCATCGCGACTGTTTACCGGGGGTACAGCCGGTAAAGGTCGAGGTTAAGAATGTTGAGGATATTTCGAATCTGTTCGATGGTGCCATTGTTTACGGCAAAGGTTCTCGCCTTTTAATGATGCTCATGCGCACGATGGGAGAGAAAAACTTCTTTAAAGGACTAGCAGATTACTTCGAAAAGCATAAATATAAGAATACTGAGGCAAATGATCTTTGGAAAGCACTTAATCCTTATGCGGATTTTGACGTTAAAGAGTTTATGACGCCATGGCTCATCCAGCCGGGTTACCCAGTATTAACAGATGGAGAGCAGGAGCGCTTCTTAATTACTGGCGAAAAATCTGATGAAAAATATCCTATCCATGATATAAAAGACGACTTAACTGGCGACTATATCATTAACCTATCTGACGCAGAGCTCGACAAGAAACTCGCAAAACTCGACAAGCTAAATAAAGAACAGAAGCTTCGCCTCTTAATTGACCGCCGCTTACTAGCTAAGACTGACCGCGTAAAGAGTGTTTCGCTTTTGCCGTTGCTCGAGGCTTTTGCAGATGAAACCGATCCAGTTATCTGGGAAATCCTCTCCTCAATCGTTGCCGATCTCAAAGTATTCTTTACGCCAGAAAGCAAAGAAGAGGCTACATTTAAGCGCTTCATTTATAAGCTCGCCTATCCGAATTATCGCCGCCTAGGTGTTAGCGCAAAGAAAACTGATTCGGACCAGGATATTAAACTCCGCCCAATTATTATGGGTATGATGCATTATTCCGAAGATGAAGATTATTTCGAGGCAATCGACGATACTTATAGTAAGCTCTATATTGCGAAAATCGATCAAAACCTTCGTTATATTATTGCTTGCAGCTTAGTTCGTATCCATCCGGAGCTTTCAATGAAATACTTCGGCATCTATCAAACTAGTCCAGATTCTGCCTTAAAGCGCGATTTAATGGAGGCGCTAACCTCTGTTCGTAGCAAAGATATTGCGATAAGTTATCTTGATCGACTAAAAGATGGCTCGGTGCGCCCACAGGATCGCTTAATGTTCTATATTCGTCTCCTACGCAACCATCGTGTCCGCAAAGAATGCTTTGACTGGGTATTTAATAACTGGGATTGGCTTTATAAAGAGGAGGGCGACAAGACTATTCCTGATTATCCACGTTATATGGCTGCCTTTGTTCGTACGGCCGCTGACGCTAGGGTCTACGAAGAATTCTTTAGCAAGCACGAAAAAGAGAAGATTCTTGCTCGCGATGTCTCTGTTGCTTATGCAGAGATCGCCGCGCGACTACGATTAATTAAAGCAGATAAGGAAGAGATTTATGGATACCTCGGATAATAAAATGCCGACTGATAACGCTAGTAAGTCTGAGGTTAGCCCGATTTTTAATAGTGCTCAGTCGATTGTTGAGGTCGGCATTAATCCAGCTAAAGTTACAAAAATTGGCCTGTCTGTTATGGCTGCGACAATATTACTGTTCGCTGCAATGGCTTTATTGACGAGTAAAACAGGGAGCATATTTGTTTTTGTGGGCGGAATTATATCTATGGTAGAGCTAATTGTCTTTGCGATAGCTACCTTTTCTGCAAAGAAATGCGCGAGCTATACCTATACGATGATCTATGTAGCAGTATCAATTATTTTATTTTTTGTAGCAATACCAATGTTACTCTCCGCTACGGCGAGGTGTGATGGCATGGGTTGTATGGGGGTCGCAATGATTATGATGGGCAGCTGGGTGGCAGGAGTAGTGATTTCGGTTATTATGTTCGTAGCATCTCTCGCTGCTATTGAGTCACATCGAGATAAAATAATGGCTGCGAATAGCGAACAAGTGAAAACAAGAGATATAGATGTCGCTAGCGAAGAAGGGCAAGTCGCAAACGATAACGGCATTAGTGTTTTAAAGAGAGAGGATTTAAAGAAGGGCGATAGCTACTCCGGAATTACTGCTATATCTGTCATATTAACAATAGCTTCAATCGGTTTCGCTTTAGCTACGCCTCTTCGTTCTGGAATTCGGTCGGGAGGGTCCACGATTACGTTCATTTGCTGCGTGCCGGTTGCGGGCCTACTTGGAATATTGCTATTAAATATATGCATTGTTAAAACGGTTCAGAAAAGAACGAATACTGCTATTATTCTTTGTTATATTCCAGCAGTACTGTCGATTATCTATAATATCTTGAAGCTAGATCACGTCGAGTCGATTAGTCAGATAATGAGGCTTGGCTATGAATCATGGGGAATTCCACTAATATCAATACTGCTCGCGCTGTTTATTCTTGTCGTATATATACTCACTCTAGGAGAGAAGGCGAAAAGCTGCCTACCTAAAGGTTTCTCTATTACTCTAAATATTGTCGCGATTGTTCTATATTTAATGCTTGCATTCTTGCCTTAATATAGGGGAAAAACGTAGAAAAAGCCGTTAAAAAAGCTAAAAAAACGCCATTTTGCTCAAAAAAGTCCAAAAATCACAAAAAATCTTCAAAAAAGTACTTGCATAAGTCAAAAAAATGCGATAAGATAGATTCAGTTTTTGATTCAAGTTCAATTTTTATGAACCTCTGAACATAGTTTGATAAATACTGCGAGGCAAACCAAACTACGAATTATTAATAAAGTAGTTTTCTTTGGCCCAGAAAATTTATCTTTTAACAATTTGAACATGACAACAATAGGAAATTAATTGACGGCAAGTAATTGAACTTCAATTACTAGTTAAGTCAATGCATAAAAAGGTACATAAGGGCACTGATAGTGGATGCCTTGACATTTGCAACCGATGAAGGACGTAGAACTCTGCGATAAGCTTCGGGTAGCTGAGAACAAGCTTTGATCCG
>JAFWIP010000004.1 GCA_017514805.1 Candidatus Saccharimonadota bacterium | reverse complement strand
TCCAGTCTGTGGTGACCAGATGAAGATGTACATCAAAGTCGAAGATAATAAAATAACTGATGCGCGTTGGAAAACTTATGGCTGCGCATCAGCGATCGCTTCAACCTCAGCACTTTCCGAAATGATAAAAGGCAAAACTATTGATGAAGCATTAAAGATTGATGCTAAGGCAATCGATGATTATCTTGGTAACTTGCCGAAACACAAATTCCACTGTTCGATTCTTGGCCACGAAGCACTTGCAGATGCGGTAAAAGAATACGAAAAGAACCATTCCGTAGGCGAGGGGATTTAACAGACATCGATAGATTGCGTAATAAATAGAAAGGAGAATAGATGATAGATTCTAAAGCATGGAACTGGAATATGGTAAAAGGTGACCATGAGAAATATTGGCAAGAGCCAGCGACGGAATCTTATTATCTTATTAACCGATGGCTTTCTCAGGATAAGAGTAATTTTCTCGATCTCGGTTGCGGGCTAGGAAGACACACTATTCAATTTGCCAAAGCAGGGTTTAATACTTCTGGGTTTGATTTAAGCGAAACATCGATCGAAAGAACAGAAGAGTATGCTGAGCAAGCAGGAGTAAAAGTCGATTTACGAGTTGGCGATATGCTGAACTTGCCGTACGGTGACGATAGTTTCGATTGCATTTATTGTCGCAATGTAATTTCTCATACCGATACGGCAGGAATGAGAAAAATCGTCTCAGAGCTAAAACGCGTTTTAAGAAAAGATGGGGAGTGTTATTTAACTCTAGGCTCAAAGCAGTCTTGGGGTTTTCAGCAAGATTGGCCAGTAGTCGACAAAAATACGAAAATCAGAGTTGAGGACGGACCGGAAAATGGCATACCGCATTTCTTTGCCGACTATAATTTAATTGTAGACTTGTTCAAAGACTTTGAAATCGTGAAGGTATTTCAAGTTGAAGAATTTATCGAAAAAGAGCAGACTACTAGCTCATTTCACTACCATGTGTTGATTAGAAAATAAGATATTGACAAACATAACCATAAATGGTATAATAATGATTATAAGTTTGTTTAGCTTATAGAACCCTAATAAGATGCGCCAGACTCTCTCTCGCGGGATTTTTGTGACTCGTTTTGCTTATCTATATGGTAATTAAAACGAGTCGCGAAAGTCGCTCAAAAAATATTTTTTTGGCGATAAAACCGCCAGAAGGAGGAGTCTATATGATAAAAAATGTTCCTGGTTCTTCGCATTATTTCGACTTTGATGAAACTGCCTTCAAGGTAGGCATAGCACTACTGGAAAAAGACGGCTATCATCAAATTCAGAGACCACATCGCAAGCTCCCAGCCCTCATGGATTATTGGGAGAAAACACTAAAAGAGACTGGCTATCCAGTTACATGGTATAGCAAAAGAATCAAGGGCCGTCGAACGGTCGTACATGCAGTTGCCGGCGCCCACTTTATTAATGATGGAGAATTCATAACCTACTGCATCAGAGTCTTCGGCGATTTCGAAACCGAAGAATATGAGAAAAATCATTGACGCATCACCCAACAAACCCCCGACTTCTGCGCAACCAATTTGAACAGAGTCGAGGGTTCTTTTTTTCGTGAGACGCTCAGTAGAAAATCTATCACCAAAAAACGGCCAAAATGCCGACTTATATAAAATCTGGCGGGGGTGAATTGGGCAGGCATTAACGATCTATAGACAGGATGTTCTGACAAAAATATTAACTTATATCTCATGATAAAATAAAAATATGAATAATGCAGATGGACGTTTTAGGACAATTGCGGCAGTATTAATTTTGCTGACTAGAAAAAATACAAATGGCGATACAGAGTATCTCTTACAAAAGAGACAGAATACTGGTTTCGCCGATGGGATGTGGGATTTTTCCGCCTCAGGGCATGTCGAAAAAAACGAGCCGATGACTAAGACAGTATGTCGCGAAGCGAAAGAAGAAATAGGAATTGATGTTAATCCGAAAAATATTGAATTTATGGGGTTATTACATTCTTTTGGGGATGGCGAACCAAGATTCCTAGGGTGTTTTAAAATAACCGATTATTCTGGCGAAATAAAGATTAGTGAACCAGAAAAAGTTTCCGAACTAAAATGGTTTAACGAGGACGAATTGCCAGAGGATATGATTGATTCGCGAAAGGTAGCGTTGGATCGTTTTAAGAATGACGGTCTTTTCTATCAAGAGTTTGGTTGGTGACCAAATTAGATAGGGTATTAACAGACGAATTTATAGGGGTAGAACGGCAGTTTTTACCCCCATTTTTTATGCAAAATTGGCACAAGAATACATACTAGAACTCAGAAGGTACTTAACAGAATTTTACCACTAAAAAATCGGCAAAAATGCCGAGTTTTATAAAATTTGGTGGGGGCAGCTGGGTTTGAACCAGCGACCAATCGGTTATGAGCCGACTGCTCTAACCACTGAGCTATGCCCCCATACCTTATAATTCTACCACAGTTCCGATAGTACGCCTAACGCATCTGTGATGCTATAATATCCTTATGGATAAAATTAAGACTCAGCTTCGTCGTCTCCGTTATTATACGAAGAAGGACTATCTGACGGTGCATAATATTGCAGCCGCCGCGGCGCTCGTCTTGGGCTTAGTTTTTACATATAACGCAATCACTGCAACTACGCGTAACTGGCAGCTAGAACAAAAGCTGAAAGAAGTAAAGCTTCAGTCAGTAAAGCTCGAACTCGAGGTGGACACGCTAAAATTAGAGCAAAATTATTACAAGACCGAAGAGTATCAAGAGATCATGGCTCGCGAAAAACAGGGCATGATGTTAGAGGGCGAAACCATGGTCGTCTTGCCTGACAATTCCGAAAAAGCGATTAAAAAGTACTCTGATATCGATGAACCTCAGCAAAAACGAAGCAATTTCGACGAGTGGCTTGACTTTTTGTTCGGATAGATATATAATTATGTAATCATCGCGGGGTAGAGCAGCCTGGTAGCTCGTCTGGCCCATAACCAGAAGGTCGTTGGTTCAAATCCAACCCCCGCCACCAAGTTTTAGTCCAATTAGGACTATTTTTTTATCATCAAAAAACGCCCGTTTTGACGGGCGCCTTTTTATTTGATACGTTCTGCAGCAGAGCGAATTAATTCGCTCCATTCATTCGCGGCGTGCGGGACGGAGGCAATTTCATTTGCTGACATTTCGTAGCGCACTCCGAATGCTAGCTCTTGTGCAACGATTCCGGCATTTGGCGCCATAACGGTGCCACCAATCAATGTACCGTTTTTACTGAAGATTAATTTAACAAAGCCACTATAACAATCGGTAATCTTGGATTTCTGAACAGCCTGTAGCGGAACAGTAATTTTCTTGATCTTGCGATCGCGGCGAATACAATCGTCTTCGCTGATGCCAACTTGAGCAACTTCAGGGAAAGTGTTCGTGATACGAATAAGGCCAGAATAATTCACACTATCTTTTGACTTGCCGACGATATGTGCGACAGCTACGCGTGCATCAATAATTGCCTTTTCTGTTGAACTTGGCCCGCCGATAACATCACCAGCAGCATAAATATTCTTAGCAGTTGTCTGTAAATTATTATCGACTTTTATGCCATTGCGCGTATATTTTACGCCAGCATTATCTAAGCCGAGATCTACATTTGGCGCACTGCCCGTGCAGAGTACTACGACATCAACCTTAATAGATTTTTCTTGTCCGCCGCGCATAAAGATTACGCGCTTGCTACTACCGTCGCGCTCGATTGCGACGACACGTGATTGAGTTAGTGTCTTGATGCGATCGCGCTTGAATACCTCGTCCATTACCTGACCGACTTCTTCGTCTTCGCGCGGGAGAAGACGTCCGGCAATATCGGCAATTACAACCTCGCTACCAAGTGCGGCGAAGTACTGAGCGAACTCGCAGCCTGTTGAACCGGCGCCAACGATGAAAATGCTTTTTGGTACGCGTGGCATATCTACCGCGCTGTCCGGCAAGTAGTAGTCTACATTCTCAGGGATAGTAATACCGGTGTCAGCAACTGATGCGCCAGTTGCGATTAAGAACTTTTTTGCTGCAATCGTTTCGTTTCCGACGCCAATTTCTGTCTGAGAAAGGAAACGTGCAGTTCCATTAATACAAGTGATTTTCGCATCTTCGAAGATTGTTTTACTATTGCCGCCAGCCTGTTTTGAGGCGCGATTTTTCCAGTTCAATAGCGTAGGGTAATTATAGCGAAGGTTTGCACTAGAGATGCCATAGCGAGCGCCCTCAAGCGCACATTTATAGGTTAAGGCCGCATGCATTGCTGCGCCAAACGGAACATTTGAGTAATTGAGGCTGGCTCCACCCCATTTTTTTGCTTCGACTAGGCCTACTTTTAGGCCTGATTTTGCGGCAATCAACGCCGCTTCGCCACCGGCGTCGCCGCTACCAATAACGATTAAGTCGTAATCAAATTTTCTCTTCATCTTATATTATTTTATCATGATTTTTATAAGCAAAAGCGATATCGGGGCTCAATGATTCAAGCTCTTTTATGATCTTTTTGCGTAGATCATTCTCGGTCACAATATCTTTGTCGGCCATCCATTTATCGACCGAATCGGCGACTTTGTCAGCAATTTGTTTCGCCCAGCCTGGCGCGATTTTTAGGCTTCTTGCTTGGCGCAAAATGCTTTGCTTTATACCATCCGACGAATATTCGTATGTGATTTTTTTCTTCGCTCGCGCCATGCTATAACACCCAGAAAGCTAAAACAAACATCGCCAAGAGCATAAAACTGCTTCCGGAAACCACCTTCGAAAAGGCCTTGTTCTGAATGCGCCACTTCTGCGCCTCAACTGTAGATTTGCCAGTTTTTACGCGCAGTTTCAGAACCATCAATGGCACGATCGTAATCGCAGTGTAGGCGAGCGCCGCGATAATTTGGAACTGACCGCTCATATTTAAGATGCAGTTTGCGACTACGAAATAGATTGCTAAGCTGAATGGCATTTCAGCAAAATTGCTAAGTAGGCCTAACGAGAACGCTTCGATATTATCATCAGTACTGCGTGCTTTTTTCTGGATGAAGCGCGTGAAAGATTTTGGCAACCAAAGCTCAGTGCTTTTCTTGCCGCGGCGGTAATAGAATAACCACATGATTGCGCCACAAGCTGCAAAAATGCCGATGCAGATTACGAGCCATTCGACCGAAAGTGATCCGCCAAAGAAATTGCCAATTAAGAAACAAAGCGTGCAAACCATTAGGAAAGTAATTGCGCTCGCGCCGAGAATATAATTCTTTGCGAGATAACGCGTTTTTTTGCGGCGATGCTTGCCCATACTATTGTGATAAAGCAAAATCAGGCCGCCAAGACCCAATTGTAATGATGCCTGGGTTATTCCAGCCAGGATAATAGTTGCGATGCATACGATATCGCTCATGCTTTCATTATACCATAAGCGAGAAGAGTTATAGAGGAAACATTATACTTATGCTTGTAGAAAAATATACATACAATATTATGAGTGACATGAAAGTTATCAAAATTTTCACTAGCCTTGGAATTATCGCCCTGCTTGTTTTGGCAAAGCCGGTATTCGCAGAAGAGTCATCAACTTCCGCGCCGCTTTATTTTCGCGCCGTCAATGCTGGATATAAAGATGATGCCTCCGCGCAAAATTATGATTTCTTTGAACTCGAAAAAGGCATTGCTGACGACTTGGACTTATCGTCTTTTCGAATTCAGTACTACAATAGCAGCGACAGCCTTGCCGGCGAACTTGAATTTGCGGAGCCTACCATCCTCCGTGCAAATACGGTTGTCTTTGGTTTTAGTAAGAGTCCGCAATATCAAGATGCTCCAACGCGCTATTTATATAATTTTAGTTCTAGCGGCTTAGCTTCGACCTCTGGCCGTTTGCGTATTGTTCAGAAAGAAAATATTATCGATGAAATTTGCTGGGGAAAAATAGACTGCGAACGGCAGCTACCGAAATTTGCGACCAAACAAAGCGATAACCGTAGTGTCATTATCTGTCATGCGGACTGTTCCGAGGAGTATTCGCTGGATGAATATTATCCAAGTATTGATCCCGAGGCAATTATTGTTCCGGAGCCAGAGCCTATTGAATCGCCGTCCTGTGCTGGCCTAATAATAACGGAACTATATTCATACTACGAAGAAAGTTCTGCGGAGCAATTTATAGAATTATATAATTCGAATGATTATAATTTGCAGCTATCGGTCTGCTATCTTCGATATAAAAATAAAACATACACCCTTCAGGGTGAGCTTGAGGCGAATAGCTACACGGTTATTCAGGATATTTTATTGACAAAAGATCCAAGCACGTCGCTTGCCGTAGAGCTATTTGACGGCAATGGGCTTATTGACTCGTTGGTTTACTATCATGGCCAAAAACGCGGAGCCTCGTACGCGCTCATTGACGAACAATGACTAATAACTTTTGCGCGCACGCCCGCCACGGATAATGAATATCAAGAATTTCGCACCTGCCCAGAAGGGAAGATTATTAATCCGGAAACGGGAAACTGTATTAACGAAAAATCGCTTGCTAGCTCGATAGTTAAAACTTGTCCGGAAGGGCAGTATTTAAATGTTCTGACTAATCGCTGCAAAAAGAGTCCCGAAACGAAGAGTCAGGAACCGTGCAAAGATGGTTATTATCGAAATCCGTTGACGGGGAGATGTAAGAAACGGGCGGCTGCAAGTACGGCCAAAACTTGCCCAGAAGGGTATGAGTTGAACGCGGAGACAAATCGTTGTCGCAAGAAACGCCAGGACGCTTCGCAGTTTCCAGTCGAAGACATTTCGCATGAGAATTATGATAATCCGCAGATATTTATCGCAGCATTCGCGCTCATTGTAGTCGGATCGCTCGTATTGGCATATGTCGTCTTTCAGTTTCGACATGAAATATCTAAACTATTTGAGCGTGCTAAACTATTAGTATGGCAACGAAAAAAGTCTTAGGCATCGATCCAGGTACTGGTATCTGCGGTTTTGGTGTTGTAAGATTTACAACACATAAGCAGCCGAGATTGATTACGGCTGGCGTTATTACGACGCCCGCACACACTCCGCTCGCGGACCGTTTATTAGATATTTATCAGTCACTTGAGCAGATCATTCAAGAAACTGAGCCAGACGAAGTTGCGATCGAAAAACTCTTCTTTAACACGAATATCACGACCGGCATCACTGTCGCCGAAGCGCGTGGAGTCTGTATTCTCGTTGCGCGCCAGCATGAGATTCCGATTTATGAATATACGCCACTGCAAATAAAAAATACGTTGACCGGCTATGGTCGCGCCAAAAAGCACGACATGCAGGAAGCGGTTCGCAAATATCTCGACATGGATAAAATCATTAAACCAGACGATGCGGCCGATGCGGTTGCGGCGGCAATTACGCACGCGCTTAGCACACGCATTCAATATCGCGACTAGCGAAATAACAGATAAGATGCTATAATTTCGTGTATGAAAAATACATATATCACCACAGCTATCCCGTATGTCAATGGAAATCCGCACCTTGGTCATGCGATGGATTATTTACTTGCGGACGTGCTGCGGCGCTATATGATGTTCCAGGGCAAGACTGTTCGCTTGCAGGCTGGTACTGATGAACACGGTAGCAAGATTTTTAAAAAAGCTGCCGAACTAAATGTTCCTATCCAGGAATTCGTTGATCAAAATTCGCAAAAATTCCAGGATTTTATTCATTCGCTAGACGTTGAATTTACTGATTTTGTTCGTACCACTGATGCCGATCATGAGCGTCGCTGTCAGGCTATTTGGGAGAAGCTTGGCGACCATATTTACAAAGACAAATATGAGGGCTGGTATTGCGAAGGCTGCGAAGGTTTCGTGACCGACAAAGAATATGCTGAGAATAATGGCGAATGTCCAGATCACAAGAAGCCCTACGTTAAACTTAGCGAAGAAAACTACTATCTTCGTATTTCCGACTTCAAGGATCGTATTCGCGAAGCAATTAAAAAAGACGAAATGAAGATTACTCCATCTTTCCGCAAAAAAGAGTTCCTCAACCTTCTAAAAGATATGCCGGATGTTTCGATTTCTCGTCCAAAAGAGCAAGTCGAATGGGGCGTTCCAGTTCCTGGCGACGATTCACAAGTCATGTATGTTTGGATTGACGCGCTCTCGAATTACATTACGGTACTCGGTTATCCAGAAGAAGATATTTCAGATTCTTGGCCTGCCGATACGCAGATTGTTGGCAAAGATATTTTGCGCTTCCATGCTGGTATTTGGCCGGCAATGCTCATGGGTCTCGATTTACCATTACCAAAGAATCTCCTCGCACACGGTTTTATTACTGTTAATGGCGAGAAAATGTCCAAGTCGATTGGCAACGTTATTGCTCCAGAAGAGATTCTTGGGAAGCACGGTCTTATTCCTTTCCGTTATTATTTCCTCCGCCATGGCTCAACGACTGACGACGCAGATTTCACATGGGAAAAGTATGAAGCTTCTTATAATGAGCTCGCGAATGATTTAGGTAATCTCGTTCAGCGTCTCGCAACGCTTGCTAGGAAAAATGAATTAACTGGCATCAAAGCAGAGCAGAAGGATGCTCCTGAATTTGATGAGCGCATGGCGAAGTATGAGTTTAATTTCGCTTTTGATATTCTTTGGGGAGAAATTCAAAACCTCAACAAGCGCATCGATGAGGAAAAACCTTGGTCGCTTGCAAAGACCGACCCAGAAAAAGCCAAAGAAGTGCTCACGAATCTAATCCAAGATTTAATAAATACGAATCTTCGTCTAGCAATTTTCTTACCAGAAACGGCCGAGAAAATCTCCGCAGTTTTCAGCGCAGAGCAAATTGTTCCGCCAGAAACTCCTCTATTTCCAAAAGCTTAATTACTTATTCTTAATCCAGTAACGTTGACCGCCGAGAATATCGTAGGTGAGTAGCTGATAATTTTGGAGCGTTTCCGTCATTTCGAATTCTGTGCCGTCGAGATAATTTGTCGTCAAAATTGGCTGTTCGCGACAAACATCATCAACGAGATAATAGACCGGATCTTTTTGCCAATGCAATTTGTTTAGCAGAGTATTGACCATGCAGTTCGGTGTAGTGGTTGGCAGTTTGGCGTCAGCCTTAAGACCGGCGTCGTAATTGGCATAAATAAAGTATGGCGTTACTCGTGACAAATCACGCACTTCCTTGTCTTCGCTATTCTTTACGATATCAAATTGCCCAGCCGAATGATCGCCAAAGAATAACACGACTACATTTCTATCTAGCGTATCAAGTTCGCGAATGAACTCGCCGAGATATTTGTCGGATTCGTGCAGTGTTTGCAAATATGTCGGAATCGAAGCTTGGCGACTTTCTGATAATTCAGTCTCAGTCTCTACGCTGAAATCATGATGATCATAATTATCGGAATTGTACGGAGAATGGTTTTGCATTGTGATTAAACCGATTACTTGGCTGTTCTCATTTTCGCGTAATGATTTCAACGCTTGCTGATAAGCGGAACGGTCGTTTATGTATTCCGAATTCCCGTCATGCTCCTTGTAATCCATTTCGATCTCGGTCGTAAAATTGCTAAAGCCTTCATTTTTTAAAACAATGTCGCGTTTGTACATGCCGCCGTTGAATGGATGAATTGCTAAAGTGTCAAAGTTTTGTTTACCAAGCATACTTGCGATTGATGGCACTTTGCCAGCCTTCGGGATTAATGCGGTATATGGAACTGTGTTCGTCCAAAAATTCGTTAGGCTCGTAAGCGCCTCGAATTCAATATTTGCTGTTCCTCCACCATAATCGAGAGAATACATTAATCCGCTTGGCGTGCGCTTTTGTAGAGCATGCAACTCTGGCATTACTTCGCCACTAATTTTGTAATAGTCGCTAAAGTTTTTGCCTTGGAAAGAAACATCCGGATCATAGAATGATTCGTTTAATATCACTACGACGCTAGTGTTTTCCTTGCTCGGATCTTTGCGTTTTTTATTCTCGTTCTCGGCAATGATTTTGTATTTTTCTTTCACGTTTGCAATGCGCTCTTCGCTATATCCTTCCGGTGCGCCAAGTGCTAATTTTTGGAAATTATATAAAAATCCGAGAATGAAGCCGTTTTCGTCATAATTGCGATTTTGGTTCCAGGCCGTAAATTGTGTGCCGAGGAAAATCTTTTCGTAGCGTATACCTAAATTATGTCGCACAAAAACTGTCGACGACATGAAAATAAAAATAGCACCAAACAGGAATACTGCTCTCGTAATGAGCAAGTGACGAAAGATGAAATTGTTCTTTCGCTTTTCTTCGCGATAACGAAGGAAATATTTTTCTCCACGATAGTGGGCGAATAATCCGAGCAATACGCAGACAATAATAATCGCGATTACAAGTCGGACAATTGACCAGACGTCAACGAATTTTGTTAGCGTACTAGCTTCACTTGCCAACTGGAAATCTTCCGGTAGCAATGGGTAACCGCGAGAGTTGTATTTTGAAATGTGGATATAGGTCATTATGGCGATAACAGTAAAGATGATCCCGACACTTAATATTGGCCGTCCTGTTAATCCCCAGACCGCTACGAGTATTAGCCAAAGTAGGAAAGCATTAAAGAAAAATACGGCAGGGCTGCCAAAAACAAAATTCCACGAACGCGAGAAATTATTAATAAAATACCGATATTCCAAGAACCATGTCAGAACAATTGCCGCGAGCGCAAGAAACAAAAGGGAAACGCAAATAAAACGCGCTTTCTTGTTCCAGGTCTTCGGATTTAAGAGGCTGAAGTATTTTCTCATCACATATATTTTATCATAATTACGGCCCGTAACACTTATGCTTTAGCTCGTAAAGTATTCACTCTAGAATAAGAATCATGAAGAAGAATACTCGCCCTCATATATCGATTTTCACACTAATTATTGCTGCTATTATTATTGCGGTAGTGATATTTTGAAAAATAATTCTTCCGCAGCCGAAGCTTGATTTTGAAAATAAAAACTATATTATTACGGGCACGATTTCTAGCGATCCTATTCGCAAAGGCAGCGATCTGCGCATTGGACTCGAAACAAACCTAGGGCTTGTTTATGTTATGCTCGAGACAAACGATAGCTATTTGCGTTCTGAGCAATTAACTCTTCGAGGGCAGCTTCAGCAAGGCTTCGCAAATTCCGCGGCGTTTATGTACCGGCCAACAATACTCACTCGCGCAAGTCCTTCGGTGCCAGATTTTGCTTTGCGAGTCCGTGATATGATTTCGCAGAATGTGATTAGGCTTATTAATAATGAAGAGCAGAGTAATCTCGCGCTTAGCTATTTAACTGGCCAGAAAAATCTTTTGACCGAAGAGCAAAAAGCCAATCTTCGCACTGCTGGTTTAGCGCATGCGGTGGTCGCGTCTGGTTTCCATTTAGCTGTAGTTGTCGGCTTTGCAAAAAAGTATTTTGGCAAGATTTCGCGTTTTGTCACGCTTGCCGGAGCTTCGATGCTATTGTTTATCTATATTTGCATTACCGGCTTTAGCCCGAGCATTGCACGCGCTGGGCTAGTATCATTTTTGACACTATGGGGATGGTATTTTGGCCGAAAATTTCATCCAATCAGAATGTTAATTTTTGTTGCGGCGCTAACTTTATTAATTAATCCCGACAACATTAATAATCTCGCCTGGCAATTATCCTTTGCGTCTTATGCCGGGATAATTCTCATGACGCCACTCATAAGTAAGTTTCTCTACGGAGATAATAAACCAAGTGCTTTAGCGAATCTAATTATCGCCTGCATTTCGGCGCAGCTTTTTTGCCTCCCGCTTACGATCTACGCATTTGGGAGCGTATCGCTACTTGCCTTACTCGCAAATATATTAATCTCGCCGACAATTTCTTTTGTCATGTTGTTTACTGTGCTAGCCGGCGTTACGGCATTTCCTCCATTTGCCTTTATAACGGGCGTTTTAGTGCAATTCCATTTAGCTGTTATTGACGGTATCGCGAGCGTACCTTGGGCAGTGGCTGATTTTCAGCCAAACAATCCGATTACGTTTCTGCTGTATATTCCAATCCTAATCATTTTAGTCGTTCTCAAACTGGTCACGAAGCACAGCTACCGCTGTAATTATGGTAAAATATGTACATGTTAATTCATTCTGAGCAGGAGATGTTGGAATACGGTGAGAAGTTTGCCGCTACATTAGTGGCGCCAGCCGTTATTGAGCTAATTGGCGATGTTGGTGCCGGCAAGACTACTTTTACGCGCGGCCTCGCAAAAGGTCTTGGCGTACAAGCTGAGCTTAGCTCGCCATCATTTACGATTTCTCGCGAATATCGCGGCGAAAAATACACTCTCGTTCATTATGATTTTTACCGCCTAGAAGATCCTGGTTTAATGGCAGAGGATTTAGCTGAAACAATTTACGATCCAAACATAATTACGGTCATTGAATGGGGGCAGAGCATTAAAGACATCCTTCCTCAAAATCATGTCACGATAGAAATCAAATATATTGACGAGAATACTCGGGAGATTACGCAAGAATGAAACTCTATTTAGACACTTCGTCGCCAAAGACGATATTGAAACTAGACGACAATACTTACGAGTGGGAATCCGGCCGTACACTTGCGCGCGATTTACATAAATACATTCACGATAAACTTGTCGAAAATGGCGCCGATTGGCAAGATATTTCCGAGATTACATTCTTTTCGGGCCCAGGCAGCTTTACGGGACTTCGCATTGGCGCAACGGTCGTAAATACTTTAGCTCAAGATCTTAATGTTCCTCTCTATAATCATCGCGGCGAAAAAGTGGATTTGATTTTGCCGGAATATGGTCGTCCAGCAAATATTACTCCACCAAAAAAGTAATCTACGTGCTAAAATATTTTTATAGGGGGCATGGATTATTTGTTTTTAATTTGATTACAGAAAGAAAGAGGTGTCTATGGAATGGATTATTCCAGCAATTGCTGCGCTAGTTGTTGGCGCAGGTGCCGGTGTTGGTGTTTCTTATGCGTCAAACAAGCACAAAGAAAACGGTGGTAAAAACAAAGCCGACGAGATTATTCGCAAGGCCAAGCATGAGGCTAGCGAGATTGTCTTGAATGCGAAAAAAGAAGCTACTGAAATTCACGACAATACTCAAAAAGAAGAATCTACTCGTCGCAAAGAGTGGAAGAAAACTGAGGATCGTCTTGTTGAGCGCGAAAATTTGCTTGATAAGAAGCTTGATCAACTCGACAAAAAGTCCGAGAATCTTCGCAAAGAAGAGAACGAACTAGAAGAACTCAAAGAAGAGGTTCGCGGTATCCGTACTAAGGCTCAGGAAAAGCTCGAGAAGATTGCCGGTCTCAGCAAAGCCGATGCAAAAGAGAAGCTCATGGCGATGACTGAGAAAGACATCAAGCATGATTTAACCGAGCTCGTCATTAAAGAGCAAAAAGCTATTCATGAACACATCGAAGAAACAGCAGAATCGATTTTGCTTACTACGATGGAGCGCATGTCTTCTGAAGTTACGGCTGACCGTACGGTTACTAGCCTCAAGCTTCCGGACGACGATATGAAGGGCCGTATTATCGGTAAGGAAGGTCGTAACATTCAGGCTCTCCAACATGCTACTGGTGTTGATGTTCTCGTTGACGATACTCCGGGAATGGTTGTTCTTAGTAGCTTTGATCCAATCCGTCGTCAGGTTGCTCGCTATGCGCTCGAACGTCTTATGAAGGATGGTCGCATTAATCCATCTAGCATCGAGGAAGCTGTTGCGCGCGCAAATCGCGAAATCGAAAAAGAAGTCGTCCGTGCCGGTGAAGATGCTGCTCGCGAAGTTGGCGTCATTGGCATTCCAAGCGAGATCCTTCATCTTCTCGGTGAACTTAAATTCCGCACTAGCTATGGCCAGAACGTTCTTCTTCATTCGATTGAAATGGCGCACATGGGCGGCATGATTGCCGAAGAAATTGGTGCCGATGTTCAAGTCACTAAGACCGCCTGTCTTCTTCATGATATGGGCAAGGCTGTTACGCACAAGATTGAAGGCAAGCATGCTGATATTGGCGCAGAACTTGCAAAGAAGTATGGCATGGACGAAAAGATCACTCATGCTATTGCTGCACATCACAACGATATCGAGCCAACTACCCCAGAGGCTGTCATTGTTAAGATTATGGATGCAATCTCCGCTGCTCGCCCAGGCGCACGTAATATTTCTGCTGAGAACTTCGCAGAACGCATGAAGGCTCTCGAAAATGTTGCTACAAGCTTCCCGGGTATCGACAAGGCATATGCAATTTCTGCCGGTCGCGAAGTTCGTGTCATTGTTGAACCAAAGCAGATCGATGATCTCTCCGCCCTTAAACTTGCTCGCGATATTGCCGACAAGATTGAGGCTACGATGCAGTATCCTGGCGTCATTAAGGTCAATGTCATTCGCGAAACTCGCGCAATTGAATACGCAAAATAACGAATCTCCTCTTAAATACCGCCTATGTGGCGGTATTTTTATGCTAAAATATAAGCATGAGCGTTAATGGCGCGACACCAGTGGGCGAGGTTGAAGAACCACCAATCAGCGATAATGGCATTGATTACGGAACCTATGCCGCTTCAACCGAAAAAGAAAATGACTCTTCCGAGGACATTAATTTTTCGTCTGAAGATATATCGAAACGTACAAGGACGCGATTCTTCACAAGAGTTAAAGGCGAAGAAAAACGTATTAAAAATGAAGAACGTAAGCGTCTAAAGGATGAACGTAAACTTCGCGACCGAATGCTCAAGGAAGCTGAGGCTCCTAATAAAGCAGTCGATAACAAGAATACACAAGAGGCAGAAGCGCTTCGCGAAACAAAGCAGGCGCATAGTAGCTATCGTCTCAAAAAAGCTGCTAGTTTTGTCCGCAGTAAACTCCATATAATTATTACGGCAATTGTCGTCATCGCGATAGCGGTTGCGGCGATAATAATTGTACCGATAATTATTAATAATATTGAGAACGAACAAAAGAAAGAAACGATTGCGAGCGGAATGACCGATACTCTAAAAATCTTTTCTGAACTTGTTGATAATGAGTATCCTATAGATTCATTCGAATCTGTCGTCAAGGCAATTAGCGAAAAAGTTGAGTTTAGATACTACGAAGGGATTAATTACATATATTCGGAAGACCAGACGGAGTATATCGAGTTTATGGCTATAGAAAAGGAAGACGGAAGAGTTTATAGCAATTTTGTCTACAATACCTACAGGGGTACGAGGCAGATTATTCTCAATAAAACAGGTAGCCAGTACTTATATAATTGCGACGATAATATAAAGCAATTCGATAATGTTAGCGATGCTATTGGTGAATATATTTTGGAGGATTCCAAAAATGAACAATAATAGTAAAAAGCTCATGGGGATTGCGGTCAAAATAATAGCAATTTTCACCATCGCAGCCCTCTTTAGTAGCAATACTTTTGCTGCAGATCCAAGCTGGGGTGATTCGACTGGTCAGCCTACTGCCGCTAGTGGCAAAAACCTTAAAATCGCAGGCCCGCTCGTAAAAACGGGTGAGGCTGATTTGAACAAGATAATAATCGTAGAAAAACAAGAGTTTGACCTCTGGAAAGCATGTTATAACAAAACTCACGATGGCACTCCATATCCAGGTTATAGTATTTCATTTTCGACTAGCAACTTCGCATGTCATCGCCGCTCTACGAGCTGGCAAACTACTTGGGATAGAGATAATCCGAATGGTAGGGATTACTATTCTGTTAGCACTAGTGATGCCGGTCTCGCCCAGAACGATGTCCCTATTCCGGGCACTATTACGATGCAATTCGATAATGCGGCGCATGATGTCTTTGGGCGCAAGTACAAAGTTGTAATGACAATCGATAGTGTACTCGTTAGGGTTGGTAGAGGACCAGATCCAGACGATGGAAATACTAATCAGGTTGCTATGCTGTTTGGCTATAAAAAAGAAGACTCAGAAGTTAAAGTTGAAAAAGGCCAACCAAAAAAATATATGGCTATGTTTAACTTCTCGGCCTTCCCGTATGATAAACGCGAAGCAAACCGCGTAGGCATAAAGTATAACGTAAGAATCCAGCTGAAGGATGAATCTGGCAATTTTGTGACGTCATCGAAGCGTGTTCCATGGGCGTTTTCGGATATAGATATCTCTGATAACACGAGCGGCAGCGTTTATGTATATGATCCGACTTATCATCCATTTGCAGAGCATGTCAAAATCATTAAAGGCAAGACGAGCGATAAAATTGCCATATCTCCGAATACCGAATTAGCGATGGCTAGTGACGGCGCTATTTATCATAATTTTAGCGGTACGGATGACGGAAGGAATAACAACTCGGTTAATATGCTATTTTCTGTAGACCCGACAGATTTTCAATTCGAATGGGGCGGCTCTGGTTGTAGTACGGAGCTTATTGACGCGCCTGCAACAATATATACTAATGAGACGCAGATACGCTACAGCGACAATAATGTTGCGAATAATACTACAAATAGTCCTGGCTTTACGGACAATAAAGGCATTCTTGTCCATGACAATAAGAGTAATTCGGTTCAATTCCAGCATTGGCTGACGCGTGGGCTATCGGGTACAGGCTTGGATGTAGATCCGGGTGATAGTTCCTATGTCAAACCTGCTAACAGTGATAGTGGTGCCGGTATTGGCATGACTACATTAGGAACTTTCAAGAAGGGTGATAAGAAACAAATTCTTGACCAGTCTTTTTCTGTAAAGATGCCGAAACCAGGGTCAAGTAAGGTCATTTCGCAAACATTCTATTACAAGAAAACAAATCTAAACGATACCTATGTAGCAAATGATACTAACAACACCTCCTGTACTCTAAAGAGTGGTCTACCGGCGTATGCGCAATGTATCCGTCTCTACCGCCCGCACGCGTACTTTACTGGCGGAGTAAGTCATACTATCACGCAGAAAAAGACAGACGGCACAACGTCTACGCCAACGGTTAAATGGAGCGGAAATACGGCTTATGTAACTCTTGATCAAAATGCAGATACCTTCACGCTTAACTTTTCAAATATTCTCGAGCGCAAAGATACCGGTACTCACGGCTCCGCTGGCGCTTCAGAGAGCACTAATTATAAAACGTATGTCGAATGGCGTTCGAACTTCGAGAATGTTGATCATTTTGATGGGGGAAATGGCACAAATAAAGAAACAACCGTGCTTTCGCCGGCCTTAACTGATGGACTAGTAGATACTAGTAATTATCGCACAGAAATCTGGAAGAAAGGCTATAGTAGCGTCAAGATTAAATACGGTGAAACGATTAGATACTGTGATTACTTATACTACACTCATAAAATGACTGGCACTCAAGCTAACTCGAGCGCCTACGTCTGCGTTGAGGTTCATCGTCCAGAAAAGACCTGTAACTTAGACCCGAATGGTACATGGACGTTTGGCGTTAATCATGGTCAAAATATTGGCCGCATTGGCGTAAAAAATGCGACCAAATCTACGGCATATACTTGGTCGCCAATCAACGATACAAATGCTAACTGGCCAAGCGTATTTACTGCGGACGTCTGGGCAAAGCCTGGCGATAATATTCAGTTCAAGCAAGAAATGTGTGCCGGCGCATTCTATGTGCTGCAAGAGAACGGCATCAAAGATCGCGGCACCCACTACGGCATAGATGGGCGTCTTGAAAAAGACGGCGCTTCCGCATTTTATGGATCCTCTGTTGACGGCTACCTCTTTAAGAAAAATATTGCCGTTCCGACAAGCGGCGCCTATGCGAATAAATATACTAACCCAGCTAGGTTCTATACCGACAGTGCTGCGCGCTGGACGACTCGTCAACATGGCGATACGCTCATGCCGGGTAACGGCTTCCTTGGTAGCAAGCGTTCTGGCGCTACGGACTATTCTGAACAAGCTGAGGCAAGCTTCACGTCACCAGATTCCGGTGCCGGTACGAGCTATGGCTGTTCGCACACCGGCAATAGCGCTACTATCGCTAGCGGACTATATCAGATTAATGGTAAGCAAACTGGTTGCCATACGAACATTAGTACTTCCGTATTTGATGTAGGCGGCACTATCAGACAGACGCTATTCTGGAATAATTATAAAATTACCGGTGTTGACTATAGCACCAATCCGCGTACTGCGATTAGCCCGAATCATAATCCAGAAACGCGTTATGCTACAGCTTCTGTCAAGATTCCATACAATTACGTCCTTGCTCCATACGTAAAAAATGAGAATGGTACTGGCACGAATCAGGTCGTCTATCTTGGCGAAACATATAAAATGCGGCCAGGTGTCGGCATTATGGGGCGCAAGAACGATTACGTCAACGGCAACACTGCCTACGCCACTATTACGAAAACAACCCATGTATCCGTTAAAACTTACTATACTCATGGTGGAACTAAGTATTATCTCGATAATATCAATGGCGCAAGTTATACCTTGGACAAGCGATTTAATACTGCGGGCAACTTAAATAATTCGAACGAGGATTCAACATTAGTAAATATAACTATTCCGGACAACGGTATCATTACTGTCGGGGATAAGGTATGTACGGAAATAACCGTCTGGCCAGCTGATTCTCACGATGATCCAGGCCGCGATATTGTCCATGGTGCTTCTCAGGGTGTCGTAGCACTTCTTAATAACATTGGTCTAGAAGAGGGCAGTAGATATGGTGAGAGTAACTTCCGCACTACGACTTCCTGCTCGCAGGTCGCAAAACGTCCGACTATGAGCGTTGAATCGTCGAACGCTTACAGTTCTGCTGGATATGAAGTGAGCAATTATACAAAGGTATTTGCGAACAATGGTCCTGTTGTCAGATTCGCTAGCTGGTCAGAGTATGGCGTATTCGGTAAGGTTGTTAAAAAAGATAAACATCTTGTATCTGGCGCCACTACCGCTTATAGAACAAATGTTCCTTATGGTAGCCAGATCGAAAACGCTCCTCGCATTAATAACGACACAGTCAATACTGCCACCACGAGCAACTCTTCGACCTGCGTCTTTAGAACGCAGACCTTCGCTAACACTAACTGTACAGAGAATAATGGGCATGATATTGGCGGCGATTCTGTTGCGCAATTCCGTCAAAAGATGGTTGATCGCTACGGGAATATAGGTAATGGCGCGACAAGTGGTACGGTTACCTTTGGCGGCACTCCTTATAAGAAGGTCGTCCTTAATACTTCTAATCTAGGTAGCCATATTAGTAATGAGACTGGCCCAATTGCTATCCGTGCGAACGCTGGCGAAAATCTCTACATTGGCGAAGAGGGCATTCCTACGGAAATCCCGCTTGGCGTAGAATATGACCGTACAATTGTCTATAACGCTTCGGGCCAGACTGTCGTAATTGATGGCAATATTGACTATAACCGCAGGAGTGGCAATACGAACACTAATCTTGATAATATTGTGGGCGTAGTTATTATCGCTAAAAATGTCTATATCACTAACAAGCCAACCTATATTGATGCTACGATTATTGCTGATGAGGTAGTGAATACTTGTAGATATAATGGTAATAGTACTGCTATTAATGGTGTTGGTAATCTTAGCGCGTCCGTCTGTAATCAGCCACTCGTCTTTGATGCGCCAGTTATCACTAAGAAGCTAGTTCTCAACCGTACTGCGGGCGCAGGAAATGGCAATTATTCAATTCAACGCGCCGAAATCTTTAATCTCAGTATGGCGAACTACCTCTGGGGATACAATCAAATGTCTCGCTATAGTCAGGCCATTACTACCTACTCGCGTGAGCTCCCGTCAAGGTATTAAAAGCGTGATTTTTCGCTTATGCTAATGTATAATATAAGCATGGGCATTGTTTTGAAGGAGGAGCAAAAAGGCTTCACCATCATAGAGGTAATGCTATTTTTGGCATTGAGTGGTTTTTTGCTGGCCGGCATTCTTGTTGGCACTGGCTCGAGCATTGCGAACCAGCGCTATAAAGATGCTGTTCAAGATGCCGCAGATGCTTTACGTAAGGCTTATTCATTTGTTTCCGATACGCAGATTGATGTTCGCGATGGCAGCGAGAGCGCATGCAAATACCTAACATCTTCGATAGACGCCGTGAGCACGGCAGAAGCGGGCCGCGGCCGCTCTTCTTGTGCAGTGTATGGCGCTGTTGTGACTATCAATAAAGATTCTATTCAGACAACTACGCTTATTGGTAAGGATTATCATGACATGCTTATTGGGCAAGATCATAGTGGTGGCGGCACTATTGACAACAATGCGGCTTACGAAATTATTAATGATGCCGGCGCTACGGATATCCAGATTCTTCAAGCCCTCCAAGCCAATAATCTCGCGCGCCACTGCTCTAGCAATAGCGAGACGGACTGTACTACCGCTGTCGCTGGCGGTTCATCTACACAAAAATTAAAATGGGGCGCCATATTTAAACAACCAAACGCGAATGATAAGACTAGCCAAGATCTAGCAATAACGCTCTTAATTTTTCGCTCACCACGTGATGGCAGTATTCGCACGCTCGTAATGGATGATGTTATCAAAGATGATCTCGATAATCCGGTCGATTATGCGCATATTGCTGCCGATGCCGACCCGAGCAGACTTGGCGTATATCGATATCTAAAGAGCCAAAGCGGCGTAACGGATTCTGCGTTCAAACAAAAAGAAGTCTTCTTCTGTATTGATAGTGGTGGCGCAGAGAGCTATGCCGATCACGCGCGCATTATTCGAATTGTCAAGAATGCGCATTCTCAGACGGGAATCATATTAGAAGATATGGATGCTGATATAACTAATCCAGAAACGGGAGATCCTGTATCATGCGACAAATAGAAAAGCAGACATCTCGCCGCCGCGGTGACACGCTAATTGAGGTAATGCTATCTATCTCAATTTTTGCCATGGTTTCATTGCTGACTATCAATATGATGAACGATGGCATTAATACTGCGCAGCGCACGCTCGAGACGGAAATGGCTCGCAATGAGATTGACGGTCAAGCGGAGGCTCTTCGCTATATTCATAATAACTATGTTGCCGAACGCAACATGGATAAGAGTCAGTTCCGTGATGCGTGGAACAAAATTACGAGCAAGGCAATGAAGCCTAGTGAGCTAGTCGACAAACCGACCGATAAAATATTCTTTGATATCAATAATATGGAGAAGTGCGACGACGCCTATGGTGAGAATGGCCACCTTGCGAACTACCAGGCATTCATAATTAATCCAAGATTATTAATTCCTAACAACCTCAGTAATAACAGTCAGGATCGCGTCAAACAAATTGTCCAAGCAAATCAGACTAACGTAGAATACTTGGGGGTACCGTACGCTAACCTACTTGATCAAATGTTAGTTTACTACAAAAATGATTTAGGCATTTCGTCAAAGTTTTCCGCTCCGTCGCTTTATCCGCGCATCATTTATCGCGCACTTTCGACCGATGCTTCTGAAGGAATTAATGGCGGCACTTCAGATGACGGAGCTTTATATGATGGATCAAATATTTATAACGAAGTTTCGAGGGTTGAGGGGATTTGGATTAACGTTGCTGGTAATAACAACAGAATTAACAGCGTGAAGCGCTCAGACTATTTTGATTTTTATATTCGTACTTGCTGGCATAGTGCCGGCACTCATGTGCCTTCGACAATTACGACCGTTGTTCGTCTTTATAATCCGGAGGTTATGGAATAATGAAGACGAAGAAAGCATTTACGATTATTGAATTAATGCTCGCCATGGCATTTCTTGGCACGATGCTCCTTGGTATTGCATCGTTAATTTTACAGATTACGAACATCTACCAAAAAGGCCTCGCAATCCGCGGCATTAATACTACTGGACGCGAGATCATTTCGGACCTTAGTCGCACGGTTGGTTCGTCGCGTGTTAATGTCGATATTAATCCAAGCAGTAATGCTTCGAACGAGATTAAATTGCAGAATGTACTGGACGCTCGATCGCAGTATTTCGTCGAAGTCAAGCGCGAACGCACTGTTGATAATAAAACAGTGCAGGCTGGTGGAGTATTTTGTACGGGAACTTATAGCTATGTTTGGAATACGGCCGAGAATTTACGCGCAGCGCGAAATACCGGTCTCGTTACCGAAGGGAAAGTTGAGAATGAGACCGTTGCGCAAAGTAGTATTGCGAGTAATAATGTGTTAGTCATCAAGACCGCTGATAGCCCTGCGCAATTTATTATTCCGAAATTAGTCCGTTTCGTAGATAGGGACCGCAATGCCTGTCTAAGTAACTCCTCTAATGAGATGATTGGAGATAGTAGTAATCCGATTAAAAAAGGCGCTACCTATTTTGATTTAACTGAATACGGTGTCGGTGTTAAGGATATTAATGAACTAATTGCCGAAAATGAAGCTGATTTGGCGCTTTATGATTTCACAGTCCTACCAGCAACCCAAAACTATACGACTAAGCAGATTTTTTATCCGGGCACATTCATCCTTGCGACCTATCGTGGTGGTGTGAATATCACGTCTAATGGCGATTTCTGCCAAGGATCGGATAATAATGATGGGTCGATGGATGATGCAGAAGAATTTACGAGCAACGATTTTGATTATTGCGCAGTAAATAAGTTCAACTTTGCTGTCCGCGCATCTGGTGAAACAGGTATTAATCAACATGGAGAAAACTAAAATGAAGAAGCATTTAGCGAAGACTAAAAAAGCCGCCGCCTCGATCTATATTGTAATTTTTACAACAACATTGCTTGGTGTTATTGCGCTAAGCTTCACGCGTATCATGTTGGCCGAATCGTTGCGAACGACGAACTACAGTCTTTCTCAATCAGCTTACAACTCTGCGCAAGCGGGAATTGAAGATGCGAAAATCGTTCTTCTTCGCTATCAAAACTGTATTAATTTTGGTAAGTATTCTGACTCTACTGGAAGTAGCAAATCATGCGCAGACTATGATAATGCCTTCGGTAACAAAGCAAGAGCAGAGAAGACTGCGAAAAAATGTAATACTGTCGGCAAATTCCTTCATGGCACAGATGATGATGACTTAGAAACCATTATCCAGACGACTCAAACTTATAATACTGACGCTATCGACCAAGCTTATACTTGCGTTAAGATTTCTGCTTATACGGAAGATTTTCTGGCTGTATTAAAAGAAGATGCGACAACGAAAATCATCCCTCTCCGCGCCGAGAATCAAACTGAGCAAAATAGCATTAATCGCATTCAGATTCAGTGGTTTGACCAGGATAATTATGATGCTGTTCGTAATGTAAATGGAACCTTCCAGCATGGCATTGATCATGATACAAAAATGGGTAAGCTTTCTGCTAATCGCCAGGTGCTTAGTAATAGCTTCGATTACGGATATTCATTTGGCGCAAATCCAGTCGTGCCGCCGGCTCTCCAGGTTACCTACATGCAGACGTCGGGAACCTTTGATGTAAAGGATTTTTACGCCAGCGCTGGTGTTGTCGATACATCGCCTACTAACCGCGGGACATTGTTGCTTCGTCCTACGAAAAACAATGACGTAAAAACCGCTCATAAGATTGTTGCTGGCGAGAATTATTCTAATGTGCTACCTCAGAACTCATTAGCCTACTCTGCTAATAAGAGTTTCAATACGCCTATAGACGTCTATTGCGAGGATGATCCGGGCAACTTCGGTGGCAGCTGGAGCAACTATGCATGTTCTGCTGATTTCTTTGTTCCATCTCCAATCAACGGTGGAGATCGTAATATGAGGACTAACTTCTTAGTCGTCAATTTGCCATATGGTCGCCCAGAGACGGATATCGCCGTAAAGATGTATAAATGTATCGACCCACGAGCGCCTATTTCTAAAAAGGTCGATGATGGCATGGGTAATACTCCAGACAACTGTACTCTAGTAGAATTTGCAAATGTTCAACCAATGGTCGATTCTACCGGCCGCGCTAATGACTTATTCCGTCGCGTAGAAGCTCGTATCGAATTGGCTGACACAAGCTATCCTATCTCAAGCTATGCTCTTGCTACTGATAGCAAAGAAAATTTTGGTGTTGCGAAAGATTTTTATGTCACCACCTCTCCTTGTACTTATACTTCGACATGGTGGGCGAATGGTTCGGTCGCCGGCACTGGCGGTACGACGAATCTTAGCTACATCAACGGCGTTGGTACTCCAGGGAATGGCTCATGCGCTACAGCCTCAGGTAATAATGGTCAAAGCGAGATAAAATACCCATAAAAAAACGAGCCTTTGCTCGTGGTGCCCGCGACTGGACTCGAACCAGCACATCCGTAAAGACACTAGCACCTGAAGCTAGCGCGTCTACCAATTCCGCCACGCGGGCATAATACGCATATTATATCACGCCTACGGCATGACGACTTTTCGAGTGCTATAATTAATATGGTTATGCTATCTAGAAATATCGAAAAATATCTCCAAAGTCGCAAGCGCATTATTCGCATTGCTGCGCCCATGGTTTTGGGGCTTCTTTTCATGTTTTTATGTATTCCGCGCGTCGACCATTCGCTTAGTCTTAATGAGGCTCACAATGCATTATTGGCAAAAAGCGAACCGGCTATGCTCATTGCAAATTCTATAGAAGACGGCAAGTCTCCGATTTATATTGCAATACTTAAACTATGGGCACACTGTTTTGGTTATACCGACTTTGCTATGCGTATGCTCTCTGTTATTAGTGGCGCGCTAATAATCTTAGTTTGTTATATATTTCTTGAAAAACGCCGTGGTCTTCGCGTCGCAATCTTGGTTTCATTTTTAATGGCGACCTCGCCGGTATTGGTCTTCTTTGGCGCGCGCGTTAATGCTTGCAATCTTACTCTTTTAGGAATAGCTCTAATTTTCGCGATAGCCTGGAGCATCTTTAGGCGACGACCAAAGAAGACGAATAAAAAACAGCATCGCCATATGCTTGCTCTTATGGGTTTTGTTTCGGTGCTTGCTTTTAACATTGTCGGTCTCGTATTCGTCTATAATTTGAAGGCATCCGACGCTAAAGATATTTATGGCACGATTACTGCACTAGACGGCAATTCTAATACGGCGATAATTGCCGATACAGAAGAGCTATACTATGTGTTAGCTTTCTATGCCAATCGACCAGTTTATGATTATGAGAATATTGGTGAGGCTATGGCTGATCGCTTGGAAATTTGGCAAGTTACAATTATTGATGCTGAGGGAAAACCTAGGACAAGTTATGAACATTCGGGTTGGCGCGTCGCTGAATATTCTACAATGAATTATAAAGAGCAGGGTGATACTTACGTAATCGTCAAGCTAGAGAAAGAGTGATATAATATCTGCTAGTCGGGGCGTGGCGCAGCTGGTAGCGCGCGCGGTTCGGGACTGCGAGGTCGCCCGTTCGAATCGGGTCGCCCCGACCATTTTATTTTGCAAGAAAAATCCGGGTCTAGTATTACGGCCCGGATTTTTAATCGTCCCATGCTTTAAAAATTGTATTTACATCTTTATTACTTAGCTCAAAATTTGTCGTAAAAATCTTTCTCAGAAAAACACGCGGATATCGAATCTCATATGGCCATTCGCTTAGTATTTCCAGATACTCGTCTCTAGATAAAGCGCAGGCTATAAATGCGGATAAATGATAAATTTTACCCTTCGAGTCTTTGTAATAGCGAAAATCGTAATGTCTGCCGTTGAAATAATATTCAACCCTATCGTCGCCAGCCTGAGCTAATCTCTCGCGGCCTAATGCTGCCTTGAACGCGCGTTTATTATGGCTGCGTTTACCTTTTTCGAAGCCCAAGATGAACATCAATAAGTCGCTTGGGTGCTCTGGTAGATGCAGAGAATCTACGATCGGCTTATCGCCGTCGCATTGTACATAAAAAGCATCCCCTGGCATAACGCTTTCTTTCGAAAAAACACATTCGTCTCTCCAGAAGATTTCGAGTATATATTTGTCGTAATCGTAACTGTATTCTACTGAGCGTGCATTACCGACTTTTTGCTTTGTAACGCTATAATTTCCGATAAAAATCTTATGAGTAGCCATTTTCTCACCCCCTTTGCAAGCTACGGGACGTAAAAGAACGATTACTGCAATTTTACAACAAATCCAGAATAAGTCAAGTAGAACGGAGACGCCATCTCTGGTATAATAATTATATTGACTTTATAGGAGTAAAACGTGCCAGAATACAAAAATACTGCCGGCAAGAAAAAGCCGCAGAAACCCAACAAATTTCTTAACGTTGTCAGACTAGGAATCTTTTGGTTACTAGTTGCATTTCTAATCTATTCATTTACGACAAGTCTTAATGGCGATGGCTTCAAAAATGCCGAGCAGCGCACTATCACAGAAGTGCTTAGCTATGCAAAGGCAGAAAAGCTCGAAAAGATTGAGGTCAAAGGCAATGAACTTAGAGTGACTGCAAAAGACAAAACTGATTTGCCAAAGAATATCATTTCGCGCAAAGATGGTTCTGGTACTCTCCAGGAGCAGGGCTTTGAGGAAGTAATCAATGAAGGCAAGGTTTCTGTCGAAATCGAAGATGATACTGATGTATTTGGCATCATTCTTGATGCGGCTTTTATCATTGTTCCGACGATTCTCATTATCGGCTTCTTGATTTTCATGATGCGTCAGGCGCAGAGCATGAATAACCAAAATATGGGCTTCGGCAAAGCAAAAGCACGTGTCTATGGCAACGAGAAAAAGAAAGTTCTCTTTACTGACGTAGCTGGCAATGAAGCTGCCAAGCAAGATCTTTCCGAGGTTGTCGATTTTCTTAAGAATCCGAAGAAGTATGAAAAAGTTGGCGCCAAGATCCCGCGCGGTGTTCTTCTTGCTGGCGATCCGGGTACCGGTAAAACTCTCATGGCTCGTGCTGTTGCGGGAGAGGCAAATGTTCCGTTCTTCTCAATTTCTGGCTCTGAGTTTGCTGAAATGTTTGTAGGTGTTGGCGCATCTCGTGTTCGCGACCTCTTCGCTAAAGCAAAGAAAAATTCCCCAAGCATTATCTTTATCGATGAAATTGATGCGGTTGCGCACAAACGCGATGCGCGTGGTGGCGCTGGCCGCGAAGATGAGCAGACGCTCAATCAGATCCTCGTCGAGATGGATGGCTTCGATAATGAAACTGGCGTAATCGTAATTGCGGCAACTAACCGTGTCGATATGCTCGATAAAGCGCTTCTTCGCCCAGGTCGTTTCGATCGCCACGTCAATGTTACGCTTCCAGAGCGCACAGATCGTGTCGAAATTCTTAAAGTTCACTTCAAAAATAAGCCGGTCGCAGACAATGTTGACCTTAACGCACTTGCCGCAAAGACGGCTGGCTCCAGTGGTGCAGATCTCGCAAACATTGCGAACGAAGCTGCAATTGGTGCTGCTCGCAACAATCGCAAAGAAATTACAAATGATGATGTTACTGAGGCATTTGAGCGTGTTGCGATTGGTCCAGAGCGTAAATCAAAGGTCATGAATGAGCAGGAGCGCAAGATCACCGCTTATCATGAAGCAGGTCATGCAATTGTTGGCCATGTTCTTCCGGATTCTGATCCTGTTCATAAAGTTACGATTATTCCACGTGGTCGCACGGGTGGCGTCACTTGGTTCCTTCCTCCAGAAGATCGTAGCTACAAGAATGTCTATGAGCTAAAGGATGTCCTTGCTCGCGCAATGGGCGGTCGTGTTGCTGAACGTTTGATTCTTGGCGCCGACGGCATTACTACTGGTGCTAGCTCCGACCTTCAACATGTTGCCGAGCTTGCTCGCGAGATGGTCTCCGAGGAGGGTATGGGCACGAAGCTTCGCGACCAGGTCTTTAATACCGAGGAAGTAAACTTCTTCGGCGACCGCGCAAAAATCTACTCTGAGAAAACTTCTGAGATTATTGATTCCGAAATTGAAGCTCTCACGAAAGAAGCAAATGCTCGCGCCGAAGCTGTTCTTAAAGCTAACAAGAAGCATCTTGATGCGCTCGCACAGGCTCTTCTAGAAAAAGAATCATTAGAGGAAAAAGAAGTCGCTGCTATCCTTAAAGGCACCTCGATGCCAGCCGCAGCAAAACTTCATGATTAGGGTATAATAAGCATAGTATGAAGCGCAAAATTCACTTTCGTTCGGTTGTCTCACTGGCGAATCAACGGCTTTCTGTTAAGACCGCCGCAATCGTTATTGCGAGCTCGACTTTGATTTCTGCGCTTCTCGGTATCTTCCGCGACCGCTGGCTAAATACTATGTATTACGATACCTACCCGGCCGGTCTCGATGCATATACGGCCGCATTTACGGTTCCAGATTTCTTGTACTTCATTATCACTTCAGGTGCACTTGCTGTTACTTTTGTCCCAGTTTTTAATCAGCGTCTTGTTGCCGGCAATAAAAAATCTGCTTGGGAGCTCAGCACGAGTACGCTTAACTTCCTCGCATTCGTTAGCCTTGTTGCTTCGATTCTCATTATGATCTTTGCTGATCCGCTTGTTCGCTATGTTGTTGCGCCAGGCCTAAACGAGTCGGCAATGTCGCTCGCTATCAATATGATGCGCGTGATTGCAATTAACCCATTCTTATTCTCGATCTCTACGGTTCTTTCGAGTATGCAGCAGGCGGTTGGCCGCTTCATCTTTTACTCGCTTGCACCAGCTCTTTATAATGTTGGCATTATCGTCGGTATTCTTGTCTTTACGAACGGTATAAATATCTTTGGCGTCCAGCTCTTTGAGGGTGGTATTATGGGTGTCGCGCTTGGCGTCGTCTTTGGCGCACTCTTGCAGCTCGCGGTTAGTATTATTGGCCTCGTCGGCCTTGGTTTTGATTATAATTTCAAAATCAGCTGGCGTAATCAGGGTTTCCGTACGGTACTTCGTCTTTTGCCGTCACGTTCTGCTGATCAGGGTATCGACTATGTTATGAGCATCGTTAATACGAACCTCGCTTCTCGCATGGGCGAGCAGTCAATTCGCGCATATCAACAGGCCTCGAGTCTTCATTCGATGCCGGTGAACTTGATTGGTGTCGCAATCTCTACAGCCTTCTTTCCGAAGCTTACCGAAGAAGCGGGACGGGGGAATAAAGAGGCTTTCCGTGAGACCTATCGCTCAGCGCTTAGTACTATTATTTTAATATCGATGCCGATTGCGCTTATCGCGTTCTTTACACGCGGCTATGTCGTGAACTTTATTAAAAACGGTGGCGATCCGAAGATTGCGAGTGTGCTCGGCGCATTTATAATCGCGATTATTACGCAGTCGATGTATCATATTGTTGCGCGCGGTTTTTATGCGCGCCAAAATGCAAAAACTCCGCTTATTATCTCCGTTGCGGCCTTTGTTGTTCAGATTGTTTTTGCGGTATTATTTAGTGTTTGGAATTTTGGCCCAGAAGGCCTCGCTTATGCGACGAGCATCTCTGCCGTATTTGAGGTCGGCATGCTTCTGTTAATTCAAAATCGCGAACGCCATCTTCTCGATCGCGTATTCTGGATTACTGCATTCAAGATGACGATTGCTGCGGTGCTCGCGGGTATAGTCTCATATATCCTGACGAAATTGCTACCACTTCGCGCGAGCGATAACTCCTTCTTCTCGACCTTCCCGAAGTTCTGTATTATTTCAATTGTAAGTCTCGCCTTCTATCTCTTTATTTGCGTTGTCTTCAAAATCAAAGAGGTGCGACCAATTATCGATCGCCTTGTAAAGATTTTCTTCAAAAACGCAAAAGTCGAGCCAAAGAAATAATTACGCTTTGCCAAGATGTTTGCGCGCAAGTTCGGTTGCGACGCGGCCTTTTGGCGTGCGCTCAATCATGCCAAGACGCATGAGATATGGTTCGTAGTAATCTTCGATCGTTGCTGCCTCATCACCGGTTAACGCGGAAATAGTCGTAAGGCCAATTGGGCGATGTCCGTAACGATCAATCATCAATGAAAGCATATTGCGATCTGCTGGATCTAGACCATACTCGTCGATTTCAAGCATTTCTAGTGCGCTAGTTGTAGAACTCATGTCGATTATTCCGTCGCCATTTACGTCGGCATAATCGCGCACGCGCTTCAGCAAGCGGTTGGCAATACGTGGAGTCAGGCGAGAACGTTGTGCAAGAAGCGCGGCCGCGTCTGGCTCGATTTTCGTCTCGAGTAATTTCGCCGAGCGCTCAATAATCTTTTGAATATCATTTTCGTCATAATACTCTAGATGGAAGCTATGGCCAAAACGGTCGCGTAGCGGGCCAGCGAGGCTACCTGCCTGCGTGGTCGCACCAATCAAAGTAAAGCGTGGCAAATCAAGCTTCACGCTATGAGCGGTTGCGCCTTTACCGATCACGATGTCGAGTTTAAAATCCTCCATCGCAGAGTAGAGAATTTCCTCGACTGCACGGCGTAGGCGGTGAATCTCGTCAATGAATAGAATGTCTCCGTCGGACAAGCTCGTCAAAATACTTGCAAGGTCGCCAGCCTTTTCAATCGATGGAGCAGAAGTAGCGCGCAAGTTTGCATTCATTTCGCGTGCAATTACGCCAGCCATTGTAGTTTTACCGAGTCCAGGAGGCCCATGTAACAGAATATGATCTAGTACCTCGCCACGTTTCTTTGCGGCTTTTATTGCCAGTCTCAGATTAGTTTTCAGGCGTTCCTGGCCAATATATTCATCAAAAGAATTTGGACGCAAGCTAAATTCGACGATACTCTCATCGCTGTCGTCTTCATGCAGGCTTGTATCAATTACGCGTTCAATTGCCATATCTATTATTATACCATCAGCGGCTAATCTGTTAAAATAGATAGAAAATAGGAGGATTATGGCAGAAATCAAAGGAACTAAAACAGAGAAAAATCTCAATGCCGCATTTGCTGGTGAGTCACAAGCGCGCGTTAAATATCAGTTCTATGCTAGCAAAGCAAAAAAAGAGGGCTATGAACAGATTGCTGCTATCTTTCAAGAGACTAGCGACAACGAAAAAGAGCATGCCAAGATTTGGTACAAGCTTCTTCATGACGGCGTTGCCGATACGATGACGAACCTCAAGGATGCTGCTGCGGGCGAGAATTATGAGTATACTGATATGTACAAGAAATTCGCCGAAGAAGCTCGCGAAGAAGGCTTCAATGAAATTGCTGAGCTTTTTGAAAAAGTTGGCAAAATTGAGAAACATCATGAAGAGCGCTATCTCAAACTTGTTGAGAATATCGAAAAGGGTATGGTATTTAAGGGCGATGGCGTAACAGTTTGGAAGTGCCGCAATTGTGGCTATATTCATATTGGCGACTCTGCTCCAGAAGAATGTCCAGTTTGTAAGCATCCGCAATCATACTTCGAAATTCAAGCAGAGAATTATTAAAATATGTCTCGTCTGACACGTTATCAGACGCGACGCATTGGCGCGGTGATTATTGCCGCGCTAGCTTTTGGCGTTTTTATTTTGCTAAATCCTAAAGCATATGAATATGCCAGTCAGCTAGGATTTAGTGATAATTTGCCTGACTATAAACTTGAGCAAACGAAAGCTGATTCGCTTCTCGCAAAGGATGTTCTCGAGAATCTTGCCGTAAAAGATAAATATACGGAACAGAAATATTATCGTAAAGCTTTTTATGATAGCTGGGGAATGACTGCGAATGGCTGCAATACGCGCGAAGCAATCCTCGCTCGCGATTTAGAAGACGTTGAGTATAAAGCGGGCAGCTGTAAAGTTCAAGCCGGCATGCTAAATGATCCATATACTGGCAAGACGATTCAGTTCGAACGTGGCCAAGACACTTCTAGTGCAGTTCAGATCGATCATGTTGTTGCGCTTAGTAATGCCTGGGCTTCGGGCGCGGCACTCCTTACAAAAGAGCAACGTTATGAAGTGAGCCAGGACCCGCTTAATCTTCTAGCTGTCGATGGGCCCGCCAATCAGGAGAAATCTGATCAGGCTGCCGACACCTGGCTACCGAGCAACGAGGCCTTTAAATGCCAATATGTTGCCCGCCAAATCTCCGTAAAGTACAAATACAAGCTCTGGGTTACCCCAGCCGAAAAACTTGCTATGCAAAAAGTCCTTGCCGACTGCCCAGACGAGCCTACTCGAGGACTAGAAAATTAGTAACCTCATAATCTCCGCCTACTGCAATTGCAGCTAGGCGTGCGCTTTTGTCTTGATACTTTTGTAGATACATTTCTGCTGCGAAATGCATTTGTTTTTGCTTTGTTGATGTAATTGCATCTAGGCCATTGCCGCGTTTACGATACTTTACTTCCGTAAAATATAAAATGTCGTCTTTCTCGGAAATAATATCAATTTCGCACCATTTCGTTTTCCAATTTCTCTCAATGATTTTGTGTCCATTGGCGACTAAATAATCCGCCGCCGACTTTTCGCCGAGCTGCCCAGCTTTAATATTGTGTGCAAGTTCAGCAATCGGACGGAAACTTTTGCGGTGCTCTTCGCATGGCCCATATTTTTCGAGCGCTGCGCGATGCAGAGCAGTGCCGTAACCGACGTGTTTCTCGAATCCATATTTTGGATATTTTTTTGCCAGTTCAATCATATAATTGTCGCGCGCTACCTTTGCGATAATTGAAGCAGCCGATACTTCTGGCACAAGTGCATCAGCTTTTGGTAGAACAGCGACATACCTTCCAAGCGGTGTATCGCTTAGAAAATTTATAGTACCATCAATAATAATTTCATTGAATTCAGGTTTTTGCGCCTGAACGGCCTTTACTGCTTCTCGGCAGGCTTTGCGTAGGGAATCGGAAAGCCCAAGTTGATCGAGCTCTGTAGCTGAAACCCAACCCAGTCCACAATAAGCCTTCTCGTGAATCTCGGCCGCTAGTTTTTCACGGCGTTTTGCGGTTAATTTTTTGCTGTCGTTTAAATCTTCGATTGGCTCACGTAAAACACACGCACCAACAACAAGAGGCCCCGCCCAGGGACCTCTTCCTACTTCATCTATTCCTAGTAGCTTTTTCAAGCTTTAAGCTTCCGTTTTCTCTTCTGCTGGAGCTTCTGCTTTTGCCTCTGCGGCTTCTGCTGGCTCTTCGGCCTTTGGAGCTTCTTCTTCAGCTGGGAGTTCGTTCACTGCGTGGCGATCGAAATCCTTCTGAGTGAGACGAGCGGATTTACCGGAACGCTCGCGGAGGTAACGAAGGTTGTTGCGGCGAACCTTACCGCGGCGAACAATCTCGACCTTTTCTACGAGTGGACTGTGCATCAAGAAGCTCTTCTCGACGCCAACACCGGACGTAACTTTACGGACAACGATGCGCTCGGTATGAGAAGCTTTGCGATCAACGCGAATTACAGTACCTTCGAATACCTGAATGCGGAACTTGTCACCTTCCTTAATTTTCTGTGAAACACGCACAGTATCACCAGAACGGACGTCAATGACGGCCTTCTTTTTCTGGGCATCACCCACCATTTTGAGTAATTCAAACGACATATTCTTACCTTTTATATTAAAAACTTTCCTCATTTTATCACATTTTTTACTATTCGACAAGGGTAGAAGTGCGATTTTATTTCAATTAATCATTCTAGACAAATATAACCGATTATGTTAAAATTACTGCAAGCGTCTATCAAAAATAAACAGGTCAAAAAATGCAGCGTTTCAAAAATAAAAAAGTTCTCGCCATTGCTGGCGTTTCGGCATTAATATTAACCGTTGTTGGCACTATCGCTTACAACCAAGATTCTATGTTTTTCGCTAATCTATTTCGTCTTCCAAGCGACAATGTAGAATTCTCTGAAACATTTGATTCTCCTGAGGATTGGCAGCCATGCCAGGAAACTCCAAAGACAGCTATTGCAACGAATCATTCGGATACTCCGCGCTATGTTCGTATGAAGATAAATGAATACTGGCGCACCAAAAACACTACTACGCCAGCATCTGACCACGAAACGACTGATCTTCCGCTCGCTTGGACTGATTCGGGTGTAGAGAAACGCTACGCTGTTATTAATACTCAAAACGACGACAAATGGGAGCTTGGTAGTGATGGCTGGTATTATTACGAAACCGCTCTTAGCAAAGATGAATCTACCCTCTCTCTCCTCAAGTCTGTCACTTTCAACTGCGAAGTTAACACTGTTGGGGATGTTCGCTACAGTGCTGATGGCCTAATTGGCGAAACGATTCCTACTGATTATTCTGAGGCGACCTATCATCTCTATATTACCTTCCAGATGAGCGATGAGCCAATGGAGCCAGAAAGATATACGGCTGATTGTGATAGTGATATTTTCTACGATCATATCGCTTGTTTAACGAACGGCCCTGACGATAATATTGACTTTGCTAATACTGCCACCGTAGCACTTGGCAACGGTAACGGCGTCAATACTTTGTCTGCGCATCAAAATGACTATTATCCAGTCTATTATTATCGCGGCGAAGTAGATAATTACGTAATATTCAACGGATACTGTTGGCGCGCGGTTCGTACTACTGATACCGGTGGCGTAAAGTTGCTATATAGCGGCCAACCTACGAATGGTCAGTGCGTAGATTCGACGACGGCTACATCTGGAGACTATGCGGTCGTAAATACCTCCGATTACCATCACGATATTATTTCGTCAAATCCTCCAGAATGGAACTTCTTTGACTACAGCTACTCCAATATTCAGAGCCCTGTCTATAGCTTTTATGGCGGCATGATTACGGAAAGAGACAAGGTTGAAGATACTGTCTATTGCAATGATAAGTCTTCCGCTTCTGATCCATCATCTATCACTCATTATGATAGCTTCCATTTTTCCGCATATGATCGTCTATCTGTAAATTATGCGCCAAGCATCGATTGTACTAAAAACGATGCATATACCGTAAGCAGCGCAAAGGGCAATGGCAGACTCGCTTTCCCAATTGCACTCATGACGGCAGATGAAGTTATGCTCGGCGGGTCAACGACTAATTGGTCTTCAGACCTTAAGAAGACTTATGTGGCTGCCAATCCGAACAATAGCCAATGTGCATACACGATGACTCCATATATGTATAATGGGGCAAACGATTACGAGATGTATGGCTGGTGTACTGACTTGTATGATAAGTATATGGGTGGACAATCAGGCGATCGCGCTTCCGTTCGTCCAGTTCTCTCGGTTAAGTACGGTGTCACTTATACTGGTACGGGTACGTATTCCGACCCATACGTTATTCAGTAAATTTACTCTGTTATAATAATAGATATGATAGCTCATCTTAAAGGTATTTTGACCGAAAAATTCGATAACTCTGTAATCGTCGACGTAAATGGCGTCGGCTACGAAGTAGCTCTCAGCGGGATTGATTACGAGAATCTCAATCTCGACGACGAGGTTAAACTATATACTTATCATCATGTGCGCGAGCAGGCCGAAGAGCTCTTTGGCTTCACGAGTCTTGCCGCAAAGCGTCTCTTTGAACTGTTGATTTCCGTGCAGGGGATTGGCCCAAAGGCTGGCATGGCGATTTTGAGTCTTGCGCCAGCTGAAGAGGTTCGCAACGCTATCGCGAATGCCGACTCGGCCTATATCGCAAAAGCGAGTGGAGTAGGGAAGAAATCTGCTGAACGTGTTATTGTCGACCTTCGCGACAAGGTTGGTTTACCGACATATTATGGCCGCAAAAATGAACCGCAAGTCGCGGTGAAGCCGTTAGAAAGCGATGAGGCGCTCGATGCCCTAATGGCGCTAGGCCTTACGCTTGCAGATGCTACAAAAGCACTCGAAGGCGTTGACGTAAATCTCAGCACCGAAGATCGTATTCGCGCCGCCCTCAAAAACCGTTAATATTTTAATGCTTGAAAGCCATTGTAGTATTTGCTACAATAGATTCGTTGCTCTGGGAACGTGTGTATAACTCAGCATGTTTGGGGATATAGTCGTAAAGAGCGATGGCTCTGCTAGTTTTATGGGGATGCGTGCCAAATAGGCGCAAAAACTAATAGAAGAAGCAGGGCAATATTACTAAGCAGGAGAAACCATGAAAAAGCGTAACCGCAAGGGGACGCTCCAAGTGGACGCGCTTCACTGGAATGAATATATCGAGGTGTAAGCGCACAAAAAATAACCGCAGTTGAGAGCGGTTATTTTTTATTATTTACTACTTTCGGCTGGGCCGGTTTTGAGACCGTTTTCTTTCAGAGCATCATTGATAGCGTTTTCGATTTTATCCTTAATGTCTCCGTCACCATCAATATCAATTGCTTTTCCGTTTACGAAGAATGAAGGTGTTGCGGAAATGTTATCTCTCTTGCTTCCGATGTTTTTATCGAAATCAATCTTTTTCTGAATGTTTGCATCGCCAAGCATTGATTTGAACTTTTCGACATCACCCTTGTTACCTGAAACGTCATTGAAATAACCGACGAAGATATTTGTGCGTTTTTCAGTGTCGAATACGCTAATCCAATCATTACGGTTATCATACATTGTTTCTAGCATCTGCCAATAGTAGCCTTGTAGGCCAGCAGATTCTGCTGCTGCAGAGGCGGCACGCGCATTTTGGTGGCCACTGATTGGATAATTACGAAATATAAAAGCGACACGATCACCATATTGTTCGTAAAGCTTGCTGATTTTAGGCATCATAGTGGCACAGCCCGGGCACTGTAAATCCGCATATTCTACCAAGACGACGCTAGAATCTTCCTTACCGCGAACATGCTCACCTATATTGCCATTATTATCGTCGGCTGGAATAATTTTAGCCGTGTCGTATTTATCATAATCTGTTTTATTGCCTGAATTAATCGAGGACCAGACAACCAAACCTCCGAATGCCAGCAAAATTGCTACAATCGCACCTACAGTAAACTTATTCATGTAATTAGTATATCACGCTGATGCTATAATAGATGTATGAAGCAATCATTCCCGCATAAGATGATGGCCAAACTTGTTTCTGCGCTTGATCCGCGCCTAGATAGATTTCGCGCAAATCCAATCTCGACATCAAAAGAGAGGGAGGAAAAAGCTCGCGAGCGCGAGGAAAAGAAAATTCAAAAACGATTAGAAGACGCAATTAAGAAAGAGCTAAAAGAATATACGCCAGCTAATGAAAAAGAGCTCATTCAGCTCCTTCGTCGCACTCCGCGCGAAGTGCTAAGCGTCAAGCAACGTAACCTTATTTCTGGCGCGATGTCATTCGATAAACGCAAAGCAATATTGATTACGATGCCGCGCGATGATATTACTTTCCTGAAAGACAGTGATTTTCTTGGGCCTCTTAATTTAGATAAGCTTTATAAGACTGGCGACACTGTCTTCCCGGTCTTAAATAAAGCAAACAAAGTTTGTGGGTTGATCCGTACAGACAAGCTAGATCTTCTTCATATTTCAAAAGATCAACCGGTCACAAAATTAATGGAGCATAATGTTGCTTTCGCCAGAGAGGATTATACGCTCGAGCAATTGCTTGCAGTATTCCTACGCGCCCGCACGGACTACGTATTCATTATTAATTCTGACGAGCAACTTGTTGGCTACGCTGAACTAAGTACGTTAATAGCGGTCTTATTTAATCGCGAGATTAAGGACGACTTCGAGGACGACAATTCTTCTACGCTAGTTTCTCGGCGCGAAATATAAGGTATAATAAATCTATATGATGTGGGCAATTTTTCCGATTCTTTCTCAGGTTTTCTATGTTAGCAGTAGCTATATTCAGAATTATCTAGTCGATACTGCTTTGCCAAAACGTAAGCCGGGAGCATTAATTATTACGCACCTCCCAGGGATGATTCTTGGAATTTTAATTTTGTTCGCTATCTTTGGCCGAATGGTCTTCTTCTTGCCAATTCAGAATGCACTCGGCTTAATCGCCGCGGGCGCAGTTAATGTTATTGGTTCGGTGTTCTACTATCGAACTCTTCAGATTGGCGATACGGCCGACATTAATATTATCGGCCAGCTGAGCCCGCTCATCTCGCTCGCTCTTGGCATTCTTGTTCTTGGCGAAGTAATTACGCCTGGCCAGGGCATCGGTTTTGCAATTATTATGCTCGCGATTTTAGTAATACTATTCGGCGGCGGCAAGAAACAGCGTCATAAAATAGATTATCGGGTGATAGTTCTTGCATTTTGTTCGATGTTCTTTTCGATCTCGTCGGATATTATCTTTGCCTATTTCGTAAAGGGCTTTACTACCGATATTGCGCTCTTTGCGCGCAGTTTCTTCTTTTTTGAGCTAGGCTCGGCGCTAATGATTACGGTCGTCATGATTTGTTTTGGCTCTTGGCGCCATGCCGTCCGTATGACTTTCTTTGCAGGAAAACACCATCGCAAGAATTTTCTAGCATCGATTGTCGACAATCTGTCCTTCTTGTTCGCGGAATTCATCTATAAATATGGACTTCTGATCGTACCGGTTATTGCGATGATGACTGTTGTTGGCAAGGTAACAGGCCTCTTTGTTTCGCTGTTTTATACAATCTTTGTCGGCAAAATATTCCCGAAATTTATTCATGGCAAACGACTTACTCGCCGGCTCATTGTCCAGTACGTTATTGCGGCCGTACTGATTATTACTGGCATAGTTATTATGACTTAGCACTCTTGCGGGGTAGAGTGCTAAGTGCTATACTTTAGTGCATGAGTAAACGTGATTACTACGAGGTTTTAGGCGTCGCAAAAGGCGCATCTGATGATGAAATAAAGAAAGCTTTTCGTAAGCTTGCCGTTAAGTATCATCCGGACAAAAATCCAGGCGATAAGGAAGCGGAAGAGAAGTTCAAGGAAATAAACGAAGCCTATTCTGTCCTTAGCGATAAGACTAAGCGTAGTCGTTATGATCAGTTTGGCCATGCTGGTGTTGGCAGTGATGGCGGTGGCGATCCATTTGCTGGCTTCCGTGGCGCAAACGGCCAAAGCTTCAATTTTGACTTTGGCGGCGGCGGCTTCGAAGATATCCTTGGTAGTATTTTTGGTTTCGGTGGCGGTTTCCGCGGCGCTCGTCGTGGTCGCGATTATCGTACGAGTATTACGATTGATTTCGAGGAAGCAATCTTTGGCGCAACGAAGACTATTTCTGTTGATGGCAACCAAACTAAGCTAAAGATTCCAGCAGGTATTTTTGATGGGCAGTCAATTCGCTTAGCTGGCAAGGGCGGGGAAGCTCCATCTGCCGATGGACAACGTGGCGATCTCTACGTCGAGGTTCGTGTTCGCGCACATAAGCATCTCACGCGTGAGGGTGACCTTATTCTCTCGGATGTCACGATTTCGATGGTTGATGCGGTGCTTGGTACTGAGATTGATGTTGAGACAGTTGATGGTAAGATTACGATGAAAGTTCCGGCCGGCACTCAGCCAGGTACGAATTTTAAGCTTTCCGGACATGGCGCACCGCATCTTGGCTCCGATCAGCGTGGTCCGCATATTGTTACAATTAACGTTGAAATTCCGCGCAATCTCAATAAGAAACAAAAAGAGCTGATTGAAGAATTCGGTAAATCGAAAAAGCGCGGAATCTTTCGCTAATCCTTGATAAATACCTCCGATATCGCTAGAATAAATATAAGCACTATCGGAGGTTTTTAATGAAAAAGCATTCTAGGCAATTATCGCGTAAAAAGCGTACTGTGCTTGCCGCGTCAGCAGTAGGTGTGCTTTTATTGGTTGGTGTTACAGTGGCAGTTAGCCATGATTTTGCATTCTTTGGTAACCTATTTAAGCTAGGATACTACCAGACTGAATTTATTGAGACCTTCGACTCTCCAGAGGATTGGACGCCATGCGATGAAACTCCGAAGACCGTCATCGCAAAGAATGATTCAGATACTAAGATTTACGTCCGCCTAAAATACGATGAATACTGGCGCGCAAAAGATAACGTCACGGACCTCCCACTAGTAAAAGATGGCGTTACGCTCGCAGAAATAATCTTCCAGAATGAAACTGACTGGAACCTCCGCGATGGTTGGTACTACTATAAAACTCCACTAAATCCAGGGGAGAGCACTAATTCACTCTTTAAAGCAGTGAAGCTCAGCTGCAATGCAGACTTTGGTACCGACAATGTCTGTCATGACACCGCAGAAGGCTCAGTTTGCGAAAAGCCAGCCGATCAATACGAAGAAGCAAAGTATCACTTATTCGTTACTGTTCAAACTATTTCCGAAGACGGTATTCATGAATGGATTCCAGAACAGCATATCGCCGACTGCGACAATCCAACGCTTCTTTACGATATTATTGCTTGCCAGAGTAACGGCACCGATGAAAATATCAACTTCAACGAGCGCGCAAGTAGCAATTTCGACAGCTCGAATGGCGTCAATACGGTCTATGCTCACCGCAACGACGAATTCCCAGTGCATTATTTCCGCGGTAATCCATCCAATAACTATCTTGAATACAATGGCTTTTGTTGGCGCCTAGTCCGTACGGCTGAAGGTGGCGGCGTGAAGATGATTTATTCGGGCGAAAAGGCTTCGGATGGCTGTACTGCAACCGATATATATGTTGATACGCCAAGCGGCTCAAAACATGGCTATTATCAGTCAGCCTACACTGTTCCTGGCGATACTCCAAGCACGGTTGGCCCACTTAGTCGCGATGAGCCATCGCATTTAGGCTACATGTTTGATGGCGAGGAGGATCACTTTGAGATACCGGATAATATGATGTTTGGTCGTCAATTCGGTAAAGATGTTAGCTGGGATGGCGAAAAATACACTCTCGTTGATACGATTCGATTTACAGGGAACCCATTCGGCTCAGACCATGTCAATAATTACAGCTATGTCTGTATTGATCGTAATAGTATAAATACTACGCAATGCATAGATGTATATTATTATTCGTCGTTTATGTTAAATGGCGACAACACGTCGCTACCTCATGGAATACGTTTGACTAATGGAGATAAGATCGAGGATGCATTTAGAAAAATTCGAACAAACACGAAAGATTCTGATGCGAAAAAGGTGATAGATAATTGGTTTGCAAATAATATTACTACAAATCGGGATGCGCTCGCAGATGTTGTTTATTGCAATGACCGTGAATTTCAGATGACTTCCAATAACGGGAAGATGTTCTGGCTCTATGATGGCTATGCGCGTATGCTCGGTCTAGATAATAACGGTCTCCAAAAACCTTCTGTCGACTGTACGAACAAAAATGATGCATTTACGGTAAGTAGCGAAACTGGTAATGGTGCATTGACTTATCCGGCAGCAATGCTGACAGGCGACGAGCTGATGCTGGCAGGATTCTGTATGGCTACAGCAGTTAATAGCGTATATGATACGACTATTGAAAGATGTGCGGGTGAATCTGGAGAAAACTACCTGGACGGCTATTATTGGACTATGACTCCGCTACTAGTTCATGCAAATACGAGTACTATGGCGAGAGGATACGTCTATGAATGGATCGATGTTGGCTATGCGGGTGGAGCAACTGACTACTTCCGCCCAGTCGTTGCGCTGAAATATAATGTCGAAGTTGAGGGGTCTGGTACGCAGGCTGATCCTTATAGAATAAAGTAATAGGAGGTTGTATGAAAAAAGCATTTAATCATCTATCCCGCAAAAAGCGCACTGTGCTTGCCGTGTCGGCAGTAGGTGTGCTTTTATTGGTTGGTGTTACAGTGGCAGTTAGCCATGATTTTGCATTCTTTGGTAACCTATTTAAGCTAGGATACTACCAGACTGAATTTATTGAGACCTTCGACTCTCCAGAGGATTGGGCTCCATGCAATGAAACTCCGAAGACCGTCATTGCGAAGAATGATTCAGATACTAAGATTTACGTCCGCCTAAAGTACGATGAATATTGGCGTGCAAAAGACGGTGTTACAGATCTCCCGTTGACAAAAGACGGCATTACGCTTGCTGAAATAATCTTCCAAAATGAAACCGACTGGAATCTCCGTGATGGTTGGTATTACTACAAAACTCCACTAAACCCAGGGGAGAGCACAAGCTCACTCTTTAATGCAGTGAAGCTCAGCTGCAATGCGGACTTCGGTACCAACAATGTCTGTCACGACACTGCTAGTGGTCAAGTATGCGAAAAACCAGCTGATCAATACGAAGAGGCAAGATACCACTTATTCGTCACTGTCCAAACTATCTCCGAAGACGGTATTCATGAATGGATCCCGGAACAGCACACGGCCGATTGCGACAACCCAACGCTTCTTTACGATATTATTGCTTGCCAGAGTAACGGCACCGATGAAAATATCAACTTCAACGAGCGCGCAAGCAGCAATTTCGACAGCTCGAATGGCGTCAATACGGTCTATGCTCACCGCAACGACGAATTTCCTGTCCATTACTTCCGCGGCAACCCGAGCAACAACTACCTAGAGTATAACGGCTTCTGCTGGCGCCTAATTCGCACTGCCGAAGGTGGTGGCGTGAAGATGATTTATGATGGCGTCAAGGAGTCTAGTGGCTGTACGGAAGCTAACAAATATATCGATGCTCCTAGCGCTACGAATGCATATTATCAACCTGCATATATAACGCCCGCCTCTGAAGGTTCGCTCATTCGCTACGAGATGGCACACTTTGGCTACATGTTCGGCAGCCAAGAATACTACGAGGAGGCTGACACTATGATGTTTGGCCGCGTATTCGGCAAAGACGTAAGCTGGGATGGAGAGAAGTATGTCCTCGTTGATACGATTCGCTTTGCTGGTAGCCCATTCGCACCGGAGCATCTCCAGAATTACAACTACGTCTGTATGGATCAGCAGAGCGTTAATACGACAGAATGTACTGAGGTTTACTACTATTCTTCGTTCTCCTCGCAGTATGCTTACGGCATTCGCTTGACCAACGGCGCAAAAATCGATGATATGTTTGCGGATATAAATACTAATACTAATAATTCGTTGGCGAAGAGCGTCGTGGATGATTGGTTCGCTAATAATATAACGTCAAACACTGATGTTTTAGCGGACGTGGTCTACTGTAATGATCGCGGTACGCACATGACCTCCGGTGGCGGTAAGACTTTCTGGCTATATGATAGCTACTCTCGAATCCTTGGCATTGATAATAATGGCATTGCAAATCCATCGGTAGATTGTGCTAACAACAACGATTCGTTTACGGTTAGTAGCGAGAAGGGTAACGGCGCTTTAACTTACCCAGCTGCTTTGCTGACTGGGGACGAAATGGTCCTGGCCGGCTTCTGCATGAGCACTGCAGTGGACAACTCAATTCCGACCGATTATAACGAAAGATGCCTTGGCCAGTCTGGTCAGACTTACCTAGACGGCAGCGGCTATTTCACGATGACGCCTTTAATTGCGGGATGGAATAATAATAATATGGCCAGAGGTTACGACGTAAACTGGATCGATTACGGTAGTGCAGGCGGTTCGAGAGGTGGCTATCGCCCAGTTCTAGCCCTTAAATACGATACCGAAGTAGAGGGAAGTGGCACTCAGGCGGATCCATATCGTCTGAAATAACAGTGAAATAGGCGGGGCTAGCTCGCCTCGTCTTGACAAAATAGGGAATATGTGATAATATAAGAATAAGCCTCGGGGCGAGGCTTATTCTTTTGGTTGTTCAGTAATTAGCGCAGGCTAATTATTTTTTTGCAACTTTTTTCTTGACGGCCGCAGCTTCTTTGGTGGCTTCTTTTTTGCCTTTGTTGACGAGCTTTTTGCCTTCGGTCTTAGCCTTGGCGCCAGCTTTCTTAGCACCCTTGGCGATGTCGGCACGAGTCTCCTTGCCGGACTTTGGTGCCATTAGTACGCCAGCAATTGCGCCGCCAACTGCACCGAGTGCGGCACCGAGGAATAAGCCTTTGTGGCTCTTCTTGCAATCTTTTTTCTCAGCCATTTTATTCTCCTTTCTTGGATTTTTTAGACTTCTTTTTCTCAGCTTTTTCGATATAGCTTTCGGTAAAATACTTTACCAAGCCGCCAACGGTAGTCATATCGCGTACATTGTCAGCAATATCGTCTGCCTTTTCGGCAATATTTTGGCCCTGAAGCATAATCTTCTTGGCTTCTTTAGTTACGCCGATAAGCTTGATTAGTAGAATAATCCCAATCAATAAGAAGAGAAATAGCGTGATAGAGAGAATGAATACTAAAATCCAAGCAGGTGTTTCCATTTATTAGCCCTCCATTTTATAGAATTCGTCAAAGGCCTTGCGATAGTTATCTGGATCGCCAGTGGTGAGCCACTTCCCCTTTGACTTCGTTACGATGACGTCACCCTCTTCTGCGAGCTTTGTAATTGCGTCAACCGTCCAGAGCTCATTGTCTAGGCCGGTATTGCCAGGTACGAGATGCTCAAATACTTCAGGCGTGAGTAAGTAGCGTCCATATGAGGTCAAGTTGCTTGGGCTGTCCTCTGGCTTAGCAGGCTTCTCGACGATATGGCTTAATGTCATCTTTTCTTTGTCTTTCAAAGCAATCATGCCATACTTCTTCCAGACTTCTTGTGGCATTTCTTGTGCGGTAATAATTGCCTTAGCCTCTGGATTCTTTTCATAAGCCTCGATCAAAGTCTTAACGTCACCTTCGCCGAAGATCAAGTCATCGCTATAAAGCGCAACAAAAGCCTCATCTTCTTCTAGGTATGGCTTTGCGCTAGCGATTGGGCTACCGTTGCCGTAAGGTAGGCTTGGATCTTGCTCAATAACGGTAATATCTGCCATATGAAGCACTTCGCGTACAGACTCGAAACGATCAGACTTGCCCTGTGATTCGAGCTGCTTTGAAATTTTTTCGCAAGGGTTATTGAAGAAATCTTCGTAGATCGGCTTGCCTTCATGCGTTGCAACAATAATGATGGAAGTGATGCCGCCAGCGACACATTCCTCGACGACGTACTGCATAATCGGCTTTGCGCCAAGTGGAATCATGCCTTTTGGCACTGTTTTAGTGATTGGAAGGAAGCGACTCGCAAATCCTGCATCGGTAATAACTGCTTTTGTAGGTTTCTTGTATGACATTTTTATACTCCTTTGTTCTTACTATGATAACTTATTTTTGATTAATTCGTTAACACTTGCTGGGTTTGCTTTTCCTTTCGATTTCTTCATTACCTGACCGACCAAGAAGCCAATTGCCTTCATTTCCCCATTACGAACATCCTCGGCTGCTTTTGCGCATTCTGGCATCATTAATACTTCATCAATAATTTGTGATAAGGCATTTTCGTCGTTTTCCTGAAGAAGATTCATCTCTTTTGCGAGCTGGTGTGGAGTCTTTGAAGTATTTTTCTTGTCGTACATCTCCATCAATACGTCCTTTGCTGCCGTCGATGAAAGCTCTTTCTTCTCTACCATTTCAGACAATTCAGCTAATTCGGCGCCAGTAGCAAGAGAGAAATCTTTGTCTAAGTTTTCTTCTGCTAGCAATACGCTCGCGAACCAGTTTGCTACGCGTGGTGCGAGATTGACATTTTTGTCGCAAACGTCGGCTAGGCGAGTTGCGAGGATTGGGTAGTTAATAATTGCCTCAACGGCGCTTTCGTCGAGATTGAGTACGCCAAACTTTGAGCGATAATCTGCTGGCATCATTGGCATCTCAGCGGCAACCTTATCGACATAGCTTTGCTCTAATACGATTGGTGGAACATCTGGCTCTGGCATGTAGCGATAATCTTGCGCCTCTTCCTTGCTACGCTGCGAAGTGGTTTTGCCGGTCGTATCATTCCAGCCACGAGTTTCCTGAACGACGCGTTCGCCCTTCTCTAATAATGCCTTCTGGCGCTTGTATTCGTATTCGACTGCACGCTCGACACTGCGGAACGAGTTGAGGTTCTTAATCTCTGCGCGCGTACCAAGCTTATCAGTATTTGAAATTGAAATATTTACATCAAAGCGCATGTTGCCTTGATAAAGGTCGCCGTTCGTTACGTCTGCATACATCATAAGGCGATGTAGCTCTTCGCAGTAAGCACGTGCCTGTGCGGCAGAATGGATGTCTGGCATCGAAACGATTTCGATTAATGGCGTTCCGGCGCGGTTTAAATCGACGAGGGAATAGTTCCCAAAATGAGTTAGCTTCCCCGCGTCTTCTTCGAGGTGTGCGTGCTCAATCTTTACATCGCTACCATCTGGGAGATGAATAACGCCAGCGCCGATAATCGGCTGATACATCTGCGAAATCTGATATCCCTTTGGCAAATCTGGATAATAATAATGTTTGCGATCGAAGCGACTGACAAGGTTAATCTTACAATTCATCGCGAGGCCAGCGCGAACGGCCTTCTCTACTGCAGCCTTATTAAGAACCGGTAGCATGCCAGGTAAGGCGTAATCGATTGGGCTAACACAAGCGTTAGGTTCTTTGTCAACTGCATCATTGTCTACGGCGCTAAAAAGCTTAGTCTTCGTGTTTAACTGGACGTGACACTCAATGCCGATTGTAATCTTGTACTCACTCATCTAAATCGCTCCTAAATCTTTTAATGCCTGTTTGTAAGTCTCTAGAGCATGTAATGCTTGACGATACTCTGGCTTAAAGTCATGCTCATGGGCAATCTGGTTACGAAGTTTATGTGCATGCCAGACGGCGTTTAGCTGGCTGAAACGGGTTTTGCCGATTTTCTTTAGGCGATCGCCCATCGTGCGTCCCTGTACGCCCATCTCCATCATTGCGCGATCGAGTAGCTTGTCGCCTTCGATTATTGCCATCGAATAACTCGATTCGTTCCCCTTCTCGAGCGACTGCTCGATACTAAGAAAGTCAACTTGATAGTTTTCCTTGTCGAAAGTATGGCCACGCTTACCGGTCATTGAAACTGCAATAAAGACGAGAATTCCGACAATTACGATCGCAATCAAGAATATCAATAGCGAACCGTCCATTATTTTTGCTCCTCTACGCTAGCGACTATATTCAAAAGCATCTGATCGCTCTTGCGTGCACCTACGAGCTGAGCACCGATTGGCAACCCATCTTTATTCTTGCCGACTGGGATATTAATTCCAGGAATGCCAGCAAGACTTGGCGGCACGGTCATTACGTCTTCTAGATACATCTGTAATGGATCGCTAGTGTTCTCGCCAATCTTAAATGCCGGTCGCGGTGCGGTTGGGCAAAGAAGCGCATCGTACTTTTCGAAAGCCTCATTATAGGCATTGATTAGTAGTGTGCGTGCTTTTTGTGCTTTTAGATAGTATGCATCAAAGAATCCGGAGCTCAATACGAAGTTACCAATTAAGATACGGCGTTTGTTCTCTGGCATGAAGCCTTCGTCGCGCGTCTTGCTATAAACGTCATCGAGGCTCTTGATATCTGCAGAACGATGACCATAACGAATACCATCATAGCGGCTGAGGTTTGATGATACCTCAGCTGGAACCACAATATAGTAGATTGCTAATGCGTATTTCAATATTGGCATACTTACTTCTTCGATTTCGTAACCAGTCTTCTTTAGCTTATTGGCATAATCTTTGACAGCCTTTACTACCTCTGGATCTACGCCCTCACCCATGAAATCGGTAATTAAGCCGATCTTTTTCTTCTTTGGCGTAGCCTCAGATAACTCTTTCGTCCAATAATCATCGAGGGTCGTAGAATCTTTAGAGTCCTTACCTGCCATAATGCTCATTACGAGGTTGGCATCGGCAGCAGTCTTCGCAAAACAACCCATTGTATCAGTCGAAGAAGCCATTGCTACCACGCCATAACGACTGACTGCGCCAAATGTTGGCTTGACGCCAACAACGCCATTAAAGCTTGCTGGCTGGCGAATTGAGCCGCCAGTATCAGAGCCAAGTGCGAACGGTACAATGTCGAGTGCAACTGCTACGGCGCTACCGCCACTTGAGCCACCTGCAACACGTGTCTTGTCGTAAGCGTTGGAAGTTGGACCAAAATAAGAGTTCTCGGTGCTTCCGCCATGCGCGTAGGCATCAAGGTTAGTGCGACCAATCATGATTGCACCTTCGGCTTCAATCTTCGCAACCGCTGTTGCAGTAATTGGGGAAGCGAAATCTTCGAGCATCTTTGCAGCCGCAGTCGTCTCCCCCTCTGGACTGAGGTAGTTGTCTTTTAAGGCAAACGGAACACCGGCTAAGCGTCCGACCTTCTCGCCGCGTTCGATTTTTGCATCGATTTCGCGTGCGCGTTCCAATGCGCGAGCTTCATTCATTGAGATGAAAGCATGATAGTCTTCATATTCTTTTGCCTTTTCTAAGGCGGCGCGTACTAAATCAACGGCTTTTGTGTCTTTGTCTGCAATTTTCATAGAACTTTCGGTACCTTTATCTGATTATCTTCACTTTCGACCGTTAGTGAGAGCAAATCTTCGCGATTCGCTTCGAAATCCTCGATTACGTCTTCGCGCCAAACATTCTGCATATCGAAACATTGATAGGTCGGTTCGACATTCTCGGTATTTAATTCGTCTAGCTGCGAGAAATAGTTAACAATATTGTCGAGGTCTTTGATAAGCGGTTCAATCTGAGCATCATTAAGTGAGATGTTTGACAGTTCCGCTAAATGTAGCACATCTTCTCTAGTAATTGACATACTTAAATTTTACCATACTTAATCTGTTTATATATCTGATAATTGCTCTATGTCGGCGCCAAGCTCCACGAGACGTCGAGCAAAGTTCTCGTATCCGCGCGCAATTGAGTATGTATTGCGCAAAATTGACTTCCCCGGAGCTGCTAACATCGCAAGCATTACGACTACTGCTGGACGGAGGGCTGGTGGTGCCATTAATTCGGCTGGACGCCAATTCGTTGGGCCGGTGATAAACACGCGATGCGCATCAAGTAATTCGACTTTTGCATTAAGGTTAGAAAGCTCGGTCGAATAAACTGCGCGATTCTCGAACACCCAGTCGTGAATTAGTGTGCGCCCCTTTGCGGTGGCAGCAATAACTGAGAAGAATGGTAGAGAATCGATATTGAGTCCAGGGAATGGCATCGGGTGAATTTTATCAATCGGCGCCACGAGTTTTGATTTCTTTAAGCGGACGTCCGCTAAGCGAGTGCGCCCATTATCTGCGAGATATTCAGGAGAGACAGTCATTTTTTGGCCCATTGTTCTAAGTATTTCGAGTTCAATTTCCAAGAATTCAATTGGCACGCGCTTAATTTCGATTTCAGACTTAGTGACAATCCCGGCAGCAATAAAGCTCATTGCTTCGATTGGGTCTTCGCTCGGTTCGTATTCGATATCGGTTGCAATTCGTTCTATGCCGCGTACGACTAGGTTTGTCGTGCCAACTCCTTCGATCTGTACGCCAAGTTTTTGTAGGAAGAAACAAACGTCTTGGACCATATAGTTCGGGCTAGCGCCGACAATTGTGGTTTCGCCAGGACAAAGTGCGGCGGCCATCAACGCGTTCTCTGTCACTGTATCTCCGCGTTCTATTAAAACAATCTTGCGACTATCATTTGTTACCTTGCGTACAGCTGCATTATAGAAGCCCGGTTCGCTAATGGCGTCAACATCGAGCCCGAAGCTCTTTAAAGCATGTAGGTGTGGCTCTACTGTGCGAGAACCGAGCGAACATCCACCGGCGTAGGGGAGTCTAAAATGCTTAAAGTGGTGAAGTAATGGACCAAGCATCATGATTATCGTGCGCGTGCGACGAGCGGCGGCGATATCTAAGTTTTCTATGTTTAATTTCTTCGGTGGCTCAATTAATAAGTCGCGATTATCGTTGATCCAAGTTGTTTTAACTCCAATCGATTCTAGCACTTCGATAATGCGATATACTTCTTCGATATGCGCGAGATGTTTAAGAGTAGTTGAGCGCTCGTTTAAGAGTGAAGCACAAAGCAGACCGACGGCGGCATTTTTTGAAGTGTTAATCGTAACGCTGCCGTGCAACTCTTTGCCGCCATTGATGCGGAAGCCCTGAGTGGCACTTTCGTTAATTGAAATAATCTGGTAATTTAGTGCGCGGCTTATCTTAGAAATTATCTCAAGAGATGCATTTTGCTTGCCATGCTCTATTCGGTTGATGGCAGATTGGCTAGTGCCGATTATCTTTGCTAGTTCTGCCTGGGTCATATCTTTGCGAGTGCGCGCCATCGCAATTATATTCCCTATTTCAACCATGTAATCTGCTTGCTTCTTCATACATTTAGTATATCACTCGGCGCATAAAAAAATGACCTCATTTTGAGGTCATTTTTAATTATTCTGCATTAGTATGTACGGCGACGACGTCATCTAGGTCGTCGATTGCATCGAGAATTTTCTCGACTTTTTCGCCCGTTTCGCCCTCTACTGGAACAGTATTGTTTGGTACATATTGCAACTCTGCCGAATCGATTTCGAAGCCAGCATCAATAAGAGCGCTACGTACCTTCATCAAGTCGGAAGAGACGGTATAGATAGTCGTGCCATCCTCTTCTTCGGCGACATCTTCGGCGCCAGCATCTAGGGCAGCCATCATAATTTCGTCGCCTTTAGACTTAGTGAAGATTACACCCTTACGCGTGAATTGGAACATAACTGAACCTGGATCTGCCATACGGCCACCGTTTTTCTCGAGCGTATGGCGCACTTCTGGCATCGTACGGTTTTTATTGTCGGTTGCAACCTCGATAATAATGCCGACGCCGCCAGGGCCATATGCTTCATAAGTTTCTTCAATTAGGGCTGCTGCGTTCTTGTCTTCAACGCGAGCAATTGCACGCTCAATATTTGCCTTTGGCATGTTAGCGAGACGTGCTTTCTCGAGTACCATTGCGAGAGATGGGTTCATATTTGGGTCGGTACCGCTGCGTGCTGCGATTGCAATTTGGTTACCGATTTTTGTAAACAACGCACCGCGCTTTGCGTCTACGACGGCCTTCTGGCGCTTGGTGGTTGCCCATTTACTGTGTCCGCTCATTAAAAATAATCCTTGTTTTTTCGCTAATTTATTCTATTTTATCATAATATTACAACATAAAATCAAAAAAGTGCCAAAAATATTATACTTATGCTTTTTGCGATCCAGAATCGGTGTTACTCTACACGAAATACCGAAAAATTAGGTATTAAATTAACCGAAAAAGGAGAAAAAATGAAATTATATAAAAGACTACAGTTAAAGAAGAGGGAGATTATTCAGCTTCGCGAGGTTTGCGAGAATTATATCTGGGCCGCAATTGACCCGCAAAAGTGCATTATTTCATTAGGCGATGACTATTTGGCGGATTTGCGTGATGTTTTATTAGTTCATCGTTGTAATCCAGAAGATATTTTTGGAATCGGCTTCGATTTAGAGACTGGGGAAATTAACTATGTAGCACAGATAAACCGTCGTAATCCGACGGTTAACGTCGACGGAGAACTCTCTCCGAAAGACAAAGAAAACATCGAGCATGCTCTGCACTATTTCTTCGAAAAGCTACCTATCTATAGCGAATCTTAAAAGAGGCTCTATAAAATAGGAGCATTTTGCTACTGCAGATGTTAAAATATAGGTATTAATAGGAGGTATTTCTAATGGCCAAAAAGAGTCAGAAAGAGGTGGGCGACGGTAAGACCGAAACAAAAAACGATTCAAACAAAAAACAAGCTCTTGATCTTGCCCTATCGCAGATTACAAAACAATTTGGCGATGGCTCGATTATGAAGCTGGGTGATCAGTCCAAGATTGACGTTGAGCTATTTTCTTCTGGCTCGCTTGCACTTGATTTAGCGCTTGGTGGCGGTTATCCAAAAGGCCGCATCATCGAGATCTATGGCCCTGAATCCTCTGGTAAAACGACATTGGCTCTTCATGCGATTTCTGAAATTCAAAAGCAGGGCGGTCAAGCAGCTTTCATTGATGCAGAGCATGCGCTTGATCCAGCTTATGCGCGCAAGATTGGTGTTAATACTGGCGATTTGTTAATTTCTCAGCCCGACAATGGTGAACAAGCTCTCGAAATTTGTGAGACGCTTGTTCGCTCTGGCGCTGTTGATCTTATCGTCGTCGACTCCGTTGCGGCTCTTGTTCCTCAGGCGGAAATTGATGGCGATATGGGCGATGCTCAGATGGGTCTCCAAGCCCGACTTATGTCGCAGGCAATGCGTAAGCTTACCGGTATTATTAGCAAGACTAAGGCGACTGTTATCTTTATTAATCAGATTCGCATGAAGATCGGCGTAATGTTTGGTAACCCAGAAACTACTACTGGCGGTAACGCGCTCAAGTTCTACGCTTCGGTACGCATTGATATTCGCCGCATTGGCCAGATTAAGTCTGGCGACGATATTTCGGGTAACCGTACTAAGATCAAGGTAGTTAAGAACAAGATTGCGGCCCCATTCCGTACTGCCGAATTCGACATTATGTATAACGAAGGTATTAGCAAGACGGGCGACGTGCTCGATCTCGCCGTTAGCCACAATATCCTTGAGAAGTCTGGCGCATTTATTAAGTATAATGGCGAGACGCTTGGCCAAGGTCGTGAAGCGGTCAAGAATCTCTTTAAAGAAAAGCCAGAACTCATGGCTGAGATTGAGGCAAAGGTTCGCGAGGCTGCTAAAAACGACGAGTAATAATGCTCGAAACGCATACGATTTTCGATGAGGATACTACCGGCTTCAAAAAGCCGGTAGCTTATCGCGTTACTGATATAAAAGAGGCGGTTCGCGATAAAAACCGCGTCAATATCTTCATTAACGATAAGTATTTTTGTTCCCTAGATATTTCGCAGGTTGTCGACCTCCATATAAAAATTGGCCGCGAATTAAGCGACGAGGAATTGGATTCGTTAAAGCGTGCATCGGATTTTGGCAAGTTTTATGCGCGCGCATTAGAATATGCCCTGATGCGACCGCGCTCGAAGAAAGAAATAAAGGACTATCTCAAGCGCAAGACGCTCGATCGTAAAGTGCGCATTAAGAATCAGAAGACCGGCGAATACCAAACCAAGGTTAAACAGGGCTATGACGAGTCACTTATTGAGCCAGTCCTTCAGCGCCTAACTGAGCGGGGGTATGTGGATGATTATCGATTTGCTACTACATGGGCAGAGAATCGAAATGCCAGTAAGGGAACTAGCGTCAAAAAACTTCGCCTCGAACTTCAGCAGAAAGGTATCTCGTCACAAATAATCGACGAGGTATTAGCAGATTCGGGCCGAAATGATCGTGAAGAGCTTCGTAAAGTAATCTCTCGCAAAGCAAAAAAATACCCCGACGAGCAAAAGTTAATTCAGTATCTCATGCGTCAGGGTTTTAATTACTCGGATATATCGGAAGAACTGTCGATTGAGTCTTCATCGGTATAGGCCGGTTTCCGGAATGGATTCGTAAAGTTTGGCACGAATTCTTCCTCTACGTTGGCTTTCTTTTTTGTTTTTGAGACTTTAACTTGAGCTTTATCGTGCTTGATAGTTACCTTAAAATCATCGATTTCGACAATCTGGGAACGATTGATTGTGAGTTCAGGGTCGATTAGCGACGACATGAATGGACGTTGGACAATTAGCTGATAAATCATAAAGGTGCTTGAATCTAAGGTATAGTCACTGATTTTGCCAATCTTTTTGCCGTCTTGCGTCACTACCTTTAGGCCTACAAGCTTGAAGCCTAAGTTCATTACTTCGTCTAGGTGTATTACGTCTTCGCGCGTCACGAATCTATCAGCAGAATCTACGATTAGGCCAGTTGCGCTTACTTCGCGAACGTCATCTACGCTCAAGATGTCTCCGACTTCAGGATCGTTCTTGATGATTGGACCCTCGAGACCATAAGCTATCACGCGCAAATCTTCAGGATCGATAATAGCTTCGTTTGTGCTAGCTATCGCTCCACCAACATGCAGGCTTAGTACTGGCATGCCAATCATCTTAGACCCAATCAACAACATAATTACTACTATTGTAGCATAAGCGATATAAGGGGGTATAATTTAATTAATGAAAATTTTGGCGGTTTCCGGCGGCATTGATTCTGTTGTAATGCTAGACTATCTCGCGCATAATTGCGACGACGAGCTTTTGGTTGCGCATTTTGATCATGGCATTCGGCAGAATTCACATCAAGACGCAGAGTTCGTCGAGCGTCTCGCTAAGCAGTACCAACTTCCCTTTGCTTGTGAGCAAGCAAAGCTTGGCGCGGGCTGTAGTGAGGCAAACGCTAGAAAGGCACGTTATGACTTTCTCTATTCATTAGCAGAGGAACATTCGGCAATCATTTGCGTTGCGCATCATTCGGACGATATTATTGAATCGATTGTTATTAATCTATTGCGTGGTACCGGGTGGCGTGGCTTGGCGCCGATGCAAAATGCCGCGATTGAACGCCCGCTACGCTCATGGAAGAAGTCAAAAATCTATCGATATGCAACCGATAATCACTTATCCTTCCGTCAGGATCCGACGAATACTGAAGATGGATATTTGCGCAATCGCGTTAGAGAAAAGCTGCGCTATTATCCGGACGAGTCCAAGAAAGCTCTTCTGGACCTTTATGAAAAACAATGTAAAATTAAGGCCGAAATTGATCAGATTCTCTCAAAAATCCAGCATCAGGCTCGATATGACAAATCTCTAGCATCCGAGCAAGAGATACTTCGTTATATCCTCTCCCAAAACAATATTCACCTCACTAGGCCGCAGCTTGCCCAGTGTCAGCGCGCAATCAAATCTTTCGCGCCGGGGAAGCTCCATAGTCTAGATAAGGACCACTTTATCAAGGTGAACAAATATACTTTTGAATTGGTCTGATAGCCGTCGCTCCCTTGGCTTTTAAGGGTAAAAATGCTATAATAGAAGAGCATGAAAATGCGTCGAATGAGAGGCAATCTCTCTCTGTTATTACTAGGATTTTTGCTTGTTGGCTTGCTTTTTGCCGTCATATTGCATCAATTCTCGCTAGGCGCATTTGCTACTTCTTCCGAAAATCCATCCGAAAAGCCAGAATCGACCGATGGCACGCATTTTATTTCTTTCTTCGACGAGGATAAGCGCATAAATGTCCGCAGCGACGCAGCGACTGTCCGTGAGGCTTTGATTCGTGCAGATATTAGCCTTAATGACGGCGACAAAGTCGAGCCGGCGCTCGATGAGCCTGTTGCTTCGGAAGATTTTAATATCAATATTTATCGCGCACGCGATATGCTTGTTCTTGATGGTCGCCGTCGCGTTCATGTTAAAACCGCTAGCACCAATCCGGAAAGCATTGTTACCGATGCGGGCATAGAGCTGCTAGAGGCGGATCGCGTTCAACTAATTCCCTACAATAATATTCTCGAGAGCGGAAATGTTCTAGCCTATCAGGTGGTTCGCGCAAAGGTCGTTCATTTGAACTACTATGGCCAGAAGCTAGATCTTCGTACTCAGGCTACTACGGTGGCAAAATTCCTCAGCGAACAGAGTATTGATACTAATGCAGATAAGAACTGGGTTTCAATCCCGCTCGATTCAAAGATTACTGATCAAATTAGCTTCGCTATTCAACCTCAGGGTAAGCAAACTATCACAGTTAACGAAACTGTCCCTTACGGCGAAACTGTGACGCAGGATTATGATTTATCTTACGGTCAGCGCCAAGTAACTAGAGCTGGCGTCGTTGGCGAAAAGACTGTTACTTATGAAGTCGATATGCGTGATGGCGTTGAGTTATCTCGCGTTCAGATTTCAGAAATCGTGACAAAACAGCCGGTTACTCAAGAAGTAAAAGTTGGCATGAAAGTTAACCTTCCATCTGGCTCGCATGAGGATTGGATGGCTGCCGCCGGTATCTCGCCAAGCGACTATGGCTATGTTAATTTTATCATTTCGCATGAGTCCGGTTGGCGCACAAATGCATCAAACGGCAAATACTATGGCTTATATCAGACAAAATTAACTACGCTTACTAACGCTTGTGGTAGCGATTGGGCGAACCAGCCAGTCTGTCAGCTCCAATCTGCGAATGGCTATGCTGTCTCTCGCTATGGAAGCTGGGCGAATGCCTATAATCGCTGGCGTGCGCAAGGATGGTGGTAGGGAATGAAGAACCGCAAATCCCTTGGTCAAAACTGGTTAAAAGATCGTGACATTTTGCTTGATATTGCCGACCATGCATCAGCCGATGAAACGGATGTTGTCGTAGAAATTGGTCCAGGCCTAGGTACGCTTACTTCAGCGTTATTTCAGTTTTTCGAGAAAGTAATTGCCGTCGAGCTTGATGATCGACTCGCCGAGAATCTGCCAAAATCCTTTCCTGGCAAAAATCTCGAAGTAATTCACAAAGATGTCCTCAGTCTAAACTTAGGCGAACTTGATTTGCCTGAAAAATACGTCGTGGCAGGGAATATTCCATATTACATTACTTCCCCAATTATCCAAAAATTCCTCCACGTCGAACACCGTCCGCAAAAGATTGTTCTATTGATTCAGAAAGAGGTCGCCGAACGTCTAGCTGCGGGTGCCGGCGATTATTCGGTCCTCGGTCTTTCTGCTCAGATTTACGCAAACGTGACACTTGGCCCGGTCGTGAAGCGCGAATTCTTTACTCCGCCGCCAAAGGTTGATAGCCAAGTTGTCATACTCGAGCCACTTGCTAACCCGCGCGCAAGCGAAACGACGATGTCGCTAATTAAACTTGGTTTTATTTCTCCCCGTAAGAAACTTGTTGCCAATCTCGCTGTCGGCTTAAAGTTGCCAAAAGAACGCATTTTGCAGTATTTTGCCGAAAACGGCATACCTGAAAATGCACGCCCCGCTGACCTCACTATCGAGCAGTGGGCTAACCTTGAAAAATCCATAAAAAACTGATACGATAAGCGTAAGCGTTAATAAACACTTAAACAAGGGACATTTTTATGGATTCAAGCGACATTAATCAAGATCCGCTAACAAATGATAGCGGTGCGACTTCGTTTGCGCCTGGCTTAGATATGAGCGCAATCAACGAAGCTGTTGCTGCGGGTGGCGAAGCCGATATGCCAGTAGCTGACACGACGAATTTACAGGCACAGCCAATAGCGGCTGACAATAATTTAGCTGGTGCAGCAAGCACCGAAGCTGCTCCTGCACCAGAAGTAGCGGGTTTCGTTGATGGCGATTTAACAAATGAACCAGTCGAGTCAACGGCTGAGCCTGTTGCGGAACCAGCGCCAGTAGCAGATATGACTGCTGATTTTGGTACGATTAGTGAACCTACTGCAGAACCGGTCGTAGAGCCAGCTCCAGCTGTCGATACCATAGAGACTGCACCCGTCGCGGAAGCTGCTCCAGCAGAAACTCCGACAATCGCAGACTTAGCTAATGCCGCCGCAGATAATCCAGCTGATCAAACCGTTACGGCTGCTCCAGCCGCAATGCCTCCTGCAGACGTACAGCCAGCTCAGGCTACTCCTGCAGCCGATGCGTCAGTTGGTCAAAAATCAAAAACTCCAACTTATGTCTTGATCGGTCTCGCAATTATAGCTGTCGTATCAGTAGTAATTGCAGTTATCGTTTCGCAAAACTAATTAAAAGAATTTCATTCCAGTGAACGGGAAGATGCGCATTACTGCCGGTCCTATAATTCGGCAGAACGGAATTGTCCCTAATCCGTTGCGCGAATCATAAGAATTAGATCCTTCACGATTATCTCCGGAAACAAAGATTTCGCCTTCTGGCACGATCATATTGACGCTGCCAGAGGTGTCTTTTTTCGGCCCTTCAGTGTCTGACTTATGTGTAGAATCGTCAGGATGAAAACCGTCCGGATGTTCCTCGTTATAAACAGTTAGAACTCCGTCCTCAACCGTTACGCGTTCGCCAGGAAAAGCGATTACGCGCTTAATAATATATTGATCCTTGACATCTGTCAGTGCGTCGCAATTAGTAATTGACGTATTGCCGCCATTCGAGAAAACGATTACCTGGCCACGTTCTGGAATGTATTCCTTCTCGGCAAAATGAGCCAAGGAGACAGGAACGCGGTTGACAATTACGCGGTCACCTGATTGAAGGGTATTTTCCATCGAACCACCAATGACGTTGTAGCTTCGAAAAACGAATGAATTAAGGATAAAAGTGCCCAAGGCTACTGCGCCAGCAAAAATTAAGAAATTGATAATGTCTTTCAGTGCTGGGTATTTTTGTGCAAAGCTTGGTTTTTGTTCCATTACTATATTTTAGCATAAGAATCTCTAAAAGTGGCGAGCGAGGCTATATCGTGATAGAATATAGGGAGTTATGGCAGATTATATTGCCCTTCGTAAAGGGCGCAATGCTCTCAGTACTGTTACTCATATTGCGCTAAACCTCGCGTTAGCGGTGGTTTCTACGGCGCTTACTGTTATTAGTGGTAACTGGATTTTTGGCGTTCTTTTAGTTTTGCTTTCAAAGTGGCGCGTCGTGGCGGTTCGTCCGCGTTATTGGTGGATTAATATCAAGGCAAACCTTGTTGATTTTACAGTCGGCATTAGCCTTGCGCTATTAGTATTCGTTGCGCTTGGTGAGACTAAAGATTTTAATATCTGGCACGTTATCTTAACGGCGATTTATGCCATCTGGTTGATCGTGATCAAGCCTCGTAGTGAAACCTTTATGACGGAAGTTCAGGCGATGTTCGCAATCTTCTTCGGCTCTTTTGCGAGCGCGATTGTCGCTTCTCGTCTAGATCCGCTTGTAGGGGTTGCTTCTTGTTTCGTGATTGGTTATGGTGCTAGTCGCCACGTGCTCATGCAAGGCGACGATCATGATTTTACGCTCACGACCTTTATTTGCGGTCTCTTGATGGCCGAAATGAGCTGGATTTTCTATCACTGGGCAATCGTGTATAGCTTCGGCGACAGCGTCACTTTCAATATTCCTCAGCTCCCGATTGCTTGTAGTGTATTATTCTTCCTCTTTGCACGTGGCTACAAATCTGCCCTCCGCCATGATGGCAAAATCCGCGCAGACGATATCGTGATTCCTGCGATATTTTCAGTTTCAATTATTCTTGTAATGATATTCTTCTTCTCAGTAGCTAGCTTCGATATCTAATTTCGTTTATAAAAGGAGGTAAAGGTGGAAAGCGAAAAACCAGATTTTACAACTAATAATAATGTCATGAAAAAAGACGTCCCGACACCAGCTAAAGAACGCAAGTCCTCAAATGGCGGGCTAATCGCGCTAACAGTGTTTTCGTTATTGATCGGGGCCGCCGGTCTCGCAATCGGCATTATTGCGCTTCTCGGTGGACTTAAGGGCAACGCGCCAGTTTCTACGGCTTCCGCAGACGGTTATTATCAGGGAAATTCAGTTGAATTTGAAGAAACTTCAGTCGCTAATATCGCGAGCAAAGTAACTCCGGCGGTCGTTTCGATTATCACCGAGAGTCGCAAATCTGGTTATTATTCATATTTTAGTTCCGGCACTACTCAATCGGCCGGTACGGGCATGATTGTTACGAGCGACGGATATATTATTACGAACAAGCATGTCATTGATGGCGCTACGAGCGTACAGGTTATTACTCAAGCGGGCGACACTTACGAAGACGTAGAAGTTGTTGGCGCCGATCCATTGAATGACGTTGCTTACCTCAAGATAAAAGATGCAAAAGATTTACCGACGATTACGCTCGGCGATTCTAAGACTATCGCGATCGGTCAGCCAGTTCTTGCTATTGGTAACGCTCTCGGTGTCTACCAGAACTCGGTAACGCAAGGCATCGTGTCTGGCTCGGGTCGATCCGTAACTGCTAGCGATTCTAATGGTAGCAACTCCGAGACATTAACCGATATGATTCAGACCGATGCTGCAATTAATCCGGGCAACTCTGGTGGTCCGCTCGTAAATGCGGCCGGGGAAGTCATTGGCATCAATACAGCCGTATCGACCTCTGCTAATGGTCTTGGTTTCGCGATCCCTATTTCAGCGACAAAGGGTATGCTAAATCGCATTATTGAGACTGGTAAGGCAGAGCGCGCGTATCTTGGCTTGACCTATGTGGCGGTTACGGCTGAAGTTGCAAAGGAATACAAGCTCCCCGTTAATCAAGGTGCCTACATTTATAACTCCTCAAAGAGCTCCGGTAATGCTGTGATTAAAGATGGTCCAGCTGATAAGGCTGGCATTGAAACTGGCGATATTATTACTAAGGTTGGCAACATCGAGGTTGGTCGTGCGGGCTCTATCTCGACATTAATTGGCGAATACAAGGTTGGCGACGTTATTGAAATAACATATATTCGCGACGGCGAAACAAAAGTCACGAAAGTCGAACTCGAAGCCTACGAAGACTAAGTTTCAGGCAAAGCTGTTATCTCTTGCGCTACGATGGAAACCGTGGTATAATTACCGAGTAATTAATTTTAATGAAACAGCTACTATGTAGCAAAGGAGAAGGTAGAAGATGCCTGTAAAAGCAGATATCAAGGAGCTTCTTGCTGCTGGCGCACATTTTGGTCACAAGACCAGCCGCTGGCACCCAAAGATGGCTCCATACATTCACAGCAAGCGCGAAGGCGCACACATTATCAACCTTGAAAAGACCGTCGACGCTCTCGACGAAGCTTTGCCAGAGATGACTAAGCTCGCCGCTAAGGGCAAGAAGATTCTCTTCGTCGGTACGAAGAAACAGCTCAAGGGTGCAGTAAAAGAAGCTGCCGAATCCGTCGACATGCCATATGTTACGGTTCGTTGGGTTGGCGGTATGCTTACCAACGTTGAGACTGTTACTAAGCAGATTCGCAAGCTCAAAGATCTCGAGCGCCGCATGGCTTCGGGTGAGCTCGAAAAGCGCTATAACAAGCTCGAGGTTCAGCGTTTCCAGGAAGAGATCGATACTCTTAATGAACGCTATGGCGGCATCAAAGATATGGCTGAGCAGCCAGTTGCCGTTATTGTAACCGATACGATTCAGGACAAGAATGCTATCAAAGAAGCAAAGACTCTTAACATTCCAGTCTTCGCAATCTGCGATACTAACACTGATCCAAGCGAGGTAGATTTCCCTATCCCAGCTAACGACGATGCTATCAAGGCCGTCAAACTTATTCTCGATTACTTTGCCGCTGCTATCAAAGAGGGCAAGGCAAAAATTGCAAAATAATTAGTAAAAAGGAGCTATAAAATGGCTGAAATCAGCATTGAATCAATCAAAAAACTCAAAGAGCTCTCCGGTGTGGGTCTTACTGATGCAAAGAAAGCTCTCGTTGAAGCTGACGGTGACTTCGATAAGGCACTCGAAGCTATGCGCAAAAAAGGTCTCACCAAGGCAGAGAAGCGCGGTGACCGCGAGACTCGCGAAGGTGTTATCGATGCTTACATCCACGATGGCCGCCTCGGCGCAATCGTAGAAGTTAACTGTGAGACTAGCTTCGTCGCAAAGACCGACGAGTTCAAGACTCTCGCACATCAGATCGCAATGCAGATCGCTTCAATGAACCCACTTTACGTCTCTGAAGCCGATATCCCAGAAGAGGTTAAGGCTGCAAAGATTAAAGAACTTGAAGCTAACTTCAAGGGCCCAGAGAACATGAAGGATCAGATTCTCGAAGGCCAGGTCAAGAAAGCTTTCTCTGACAAGGTTCTCATGAATCAACCATACATCCTTGATGATTCTAAGACTGTCGAGCAGTTCATCAAGGAAGCAATCGCAAAGACCGGCGAGAACATCACTGTCCGCCAGTTCAAGCGCATCGAGCTTGGTGTCACTGAGTAATTAAAATATTAAAAAGAAGCCTCGTAAAAGGGGCTTCTTTTTTTGGTATTATGCCATACAATAATTGTCCGACGATGAGATACATTCTTTCAAACATTCCTCAAAGGATTTTCTTAAGGCTTCATCTCTATCGAATTGCTCAATATCGTCGTTTGCTCTACGAGCTTCAAAAGTGATTCTAGTTTGATAATACTTAATTATCCCTTCGCCATCTCCTGGAGTAATCCTAGCTACATCAATTTGTGACCATAATCTGTAGTAATATGAACTTCGGTCTGCGATGTCATCGAATTTGTTTAAGAGGTCGTCCTTATTGTTAGATAGACAAATGAAATGCCCGCCGCCAAATGCAATAATTAGTCGGTGGCGAGCTGCCTTATCGGCGAATGGGCCAAACGCGTGTATTGCTGCGCGTTTGACAATCCTGAATAGCTCTTCGTCTTTTGCACCAGGTACGCATTTCGTATAAACTTTTCCCACGATATCACCTCCTTATCTGTGGGGAATATGAATAATACCATAAAATGTTGACAAAAAACTTGGCTACCAAAGGTAGCTCATACTTATATTATAGCACACTTGCGCCAAAAAATCAATCTCCACCCCCTGTTAAGACTAGATTACGCGTCCAATTTCGTCAATTGTTGTATCGCCGCGAAGTGCCGCAAGGACGCCTTTTTGCTCGAGCGTAAGCATCCCCTCGGCGCGAGCGGTCTTTTCGATTTCGTTCGTATTAATATCACGCACATCGCCACGAATAAACTTCTGGACTGGTTCAGATACGATTAATTGCTCCATGATTGCCGTACGGCCATTAAAACCGAATGGACTTTCTTCGGACGGCTTTTCGCGCCAGAGTGTAATATTATTCAGGTCGAAATCATACTTACTCAGATCTACGCCTTCAAGTACCTGGCGGATGTAGCGCACTGTGCTTTCGTCCGGATGGTAGGCCTCTTTGTTGTCGTCGAGTCTGCGAACGAGGCGCTGCGCAATCAAGAGACGAATCGACGATGAGAAAATTGGGTTTACGCCAATCAAATCAATCATACGCGAGAATGCTGCGGAAGTAGAGTTTGCGTGGAACGACGATAGCACTAAGTGGCCAGTAATCGAGGCCTGAATTGCGGTGCGCGCCGTATCGCCATCGCGAATCTCGCCAACCATCACTACGTCTGGGTCCAAGCGCAAAACGCTGCGCAAAGCCTCGGCAAACGAGCCGCCTTCATTAGTGGCGATTGGAATCTGCGAAATGCCAGGGATGCCATACTCAATCGGATCCTCAAGCGTGATAATTTTGCGTTCAGTGGTATTGAGTGCGTTTAGAATCGAATAGAGTGTCGTAGATTTACCGGAACCAGTTGGACCAACCATCAAGACTAGGCCGCGTGGATGCGAGATAATCTCTTCAATTGCGTCACGTTCTTCTTTTGTAATACCGAGCAAATCGAGATTCAATAAGCTCTCATCGAAGTTAAATAAGCGCAAAACAGCGTCATGGCCATACATCGTCGGCACCATCTCGACACGAATATTGAGCACATGCGAAGCGCCATCGCGATGGATATCCATCTGCATGTGACCAGACTGCGGCTTCATGCTAGCGGTCGAAACATTCGCTCGCGAGCTAAGTTCGCCCATAAAGATACGGTATTTATCGCGACTAATCTCGGCAACTGGGTGAAGAATGCCATCGACGCGCATACGAATGCGAATTACGTCGCGCATATTCTCAATATGAATATCGCTCGAGCCGAGTTTATCAGCCTGATTTAAGAGATAATCAAAGACTTTGTCGGTCGAAACGCTATCGAGCGTCTTGGAGACTTGCTGAATTGTTTCACTGTCGCCCTCGGAAGCGATCTCGATATCGTCATAGTGAACCTGCATTGGCGGATCGTGGCGCAGCATAAAAACCTGATAAGCCGAATTAGAAATAAGATAAAATTCAGTCCTAAGGCCGCGGCTACTATAATCAGTTTCAATCTTGTCGATTGCACTGCTAGGCGTTTGGCTAGTTACCATAAACTGATATGGTCTTACTTCATCACCCTCTTGTAGTGGGATAATGAAATCCTTGTGCATCTGTTCTTTAGATATCACGCCGACAGTCAAAGGGATATCGCGCTCAAACTCGCGCGTATCAAGATAAATCATGCCCAAAATGTGCGCCCGGCGCGCGGTCGCATCTTCTTCATTCTGTCTACGCTTGGCTTGAACCTCACCTTCGTCCATAATATAAGTATATCATGAAACAGCTTACGGTTATTCTATATAATATTCGATCAACATATAATGTTGGTGCAATTTTGCGCACTTGCGATTGTCTAGGGGTAGAGCGAGTGATTTTTACCGGCTATACGCCTTTCTTTGACAAAGGTCTGCCTTATGAGCAAGAAAAACTGCGCAAGCAAATTCATAAAACTGCCCTCGGCGCCGAGGAGATATTGGATTGGTCGCGCGCTGAAATCAACGATACGATTCGAGAACTCAAAGGGCAAGGCTATGCAATCGTCGCGCTAGAGCAGGGCGAACATTCGCTTAATCTTGCCGACTCGCCAGAGTTACCAGAAAAAATCGCCCTAATTCTAGGCGAAGAAGTCCACGGTATTCCTACAGAACTGCTCGCGGAGTGCGATCATCTCCTCGAAATTCCAATGCTAGGTCAAAAAGAATCCTTTAATGTGTCAGTCGCGACCGGCATCGCCCTCTGGGAGATTACCAAGTCTTCCCTGAGTGGAACAAGAAAACATCTACGTACGCCGCAATAATACCGATAATCATTGCGATGCCACGAATACTGCTGAGGAAGCTCGCAATATCATAGGCAAGATTGTCGAAGGCAAAAATGCCAGCCAATGTGTCGGCAACCATAATCGTAAGGATTACGGCAAAGACGCACGATTCCGCGATGCGCAATACGCCAAAGAGGCCGCTTTTGCCTGCGCGGAGGTATAAAATCAGCGGAAAGCCGACTACGAGCATGCCGTAAATCGCATACTGCACCCACATTACACTCGTCCCAGGAAGCCATTCGGAGATATAATTCGCAAACTGCGCACCCCAGTTTTCGTAGACTGCTACGCCGGCAATCATTGCAAGGAAAGGCACGCCAACATTATGTCGCACGATGACGAAGAGTAGTAGAAGTGCTGCTAAGAAGACTGCTAATACCATAATGTTTGTTTTTGTTAATTCCTGCCAAAATATTAACATAAACACTATCAGAAATCAAGGGAGATTTGTAGTATAATAGTCTTATGAAAACGAGAAAAGGCTTTACTGTACTAGAACTTATTTTAGCAATTATATTCGTTGGAATTTTCGTCGTATTATTTTTCCTTCAGAAGCAGAGTGTCGAGGCGATGCGTCGCGACGAGAATCGCAAGACCTCTATTAATGCGATTTATTACGCACTTGAGGAAGGCTACTATGCCGACAATGGCTACTATCCGGAGAATATCGAGAACTCTGAGATTCTACCTTGGATTGATCCAAATCTCTTCACTGATCCATACGGCATGAACCTTTGGGATGATGGTAGTGACTTTAGTTACGAAACCAGCGACTGTCAGGACGGCAAATGCAAGGCATATACGCTTCGTACCACACTAGAAAAAGAAGACGACTATATCAAGACTAGTCGCAATTAAAAAAACCCCTCGATTGAGGGGATTTTTTAATTAACCGAAGTGTCGTCGTTAGTCTTTTTGCATTCGTAGACCAGATGGGAAATTGTCTTAACCTCATCGTGAGGAGTGTCGACATATTTCAGCGTATAGGTTGTTTCATCGCCGACGGTCGACATGCGAAGCACGCCCATATGGAAAATCTGGTCAAATAGAGAATTCTGACGGAAGGAAACATCCTCAATGCGACGTAGCTCAATAATATTTGTCGAATTCGCAAAGATAGAAACGCGCGACTTCTGAATCAGACGGTGATTAGTGACATATATTTGATTCGAATCATAGATATTCTGGACGACGAAACCGCCAAAGAAGAACACGATATATAGCGCAAACACCGCTAGGCGCAAGTAATGCATCGAAGCATCATTCACGCTAAAGACAGTATTCATGATGCCATTATTGTTCTTGGCGAAGAAAATCAAGATTAAGCTAAGCGCTACAACCAAGATTGCGACAATCGCCCAAATAATAGCGATACCTAGACGCGAACGCTTGATATGAAGCACGACGTATTCGTCTTGCTCTAGATCGATTTCTGGAAAATCCTTCGCACTGCGCGCGTGCTGGATCTTCGATAGCTCTTTCTTCATATTAGATCACTCCCGTCTAATCTGATATTTCGCTAATTATAGCATAATCCGTCGCAATTGACAAATGCGCGAATTATTCTACGATATATGGATTAGTACTTGAACCGTCGCCTTTTTCATATACGACCGGATTGCTAATTGATATAACTGGCCGAAGCCCCATTGAGCTCATCGTTGGGTTCTGATTTAGCTGGGTATTTGCTGCGAATAGATAAGCACGTACGCCGCCCATAAAGGTTTGTGGGGTCATTGTGAATACTGAGCTGCCAATCCAGAGATAGTTGCTGAAATCGCTAGAATGCCAGCCCATGCCGCCATAGGTCATTTCGTCGGCTGTAATCATGCCGACTTTGTGTCCTAGCTTGCCATTGCCAGTAGCCGATTCCGTTTTTGTGAATGAGTCGCGTTTATCTGTGCAATCTAACGATGGAGCCACGTTCCCGTCTAGGTCGCGAATATGAATGCGCGCTTCACCGGAGAAGTAGCTACTATCTGCAGCGCTGCTATCCTTGTCTTTTAGCGCGCCGCTGAAGAGTTCACGATCGTTGCAGAAGATAGTGTCCTCAAGATCATTCTCGTGTGCGTCGAGACTGTTTTCTTCGAACCAGCCCTCTATGGCCGTCTTAGCGACACTATCGTGTTCATTAGCGAACATTGCAGCCTTAACATCTTCGATATCGTCATAACCGCCAATCGGGAAATAATAGATATATCGAGTATTAGAAGAATAGGCATAAAAATTGTAGGCAATTTTAGTCTCATCGCAACTCGTAGTGCCGTCAGTGCAGAAATAGTGATATCTTTCGGCGACAATATTATGCTTGTCTGCCCAGGTTCCAGTAATTGATTGACCAGTGCTTGTATCCAATGTGTAGGTATTTCCATTTCGGCTTACATTATTCGAGAATGTGTATTCCGTACTGCCGGCCGTCAAGCTTTCATACCCGACCCGTTCGCCGTACATATAACCAACGTCGGCGGGAGAGTCTTGGTCGTTATTGTATCGTATTGCGTTCGTTATACTTCCATTTATCTCGGTAGAAATAATACCGTTAGACAAGCATTGCTTCACGGTGTTTTCGCCGTCCTGGACCAATGACGGAGTGCCGCTGTATATCATTTTGGTTCCGCCAGTTTCGGTAGTGCGGAACACTCTCCAGCAGTAATCTCCCCAGATTACATTATTGTCGGTTACTTGTCCACGGAAATAATAAACTGGATATTGGTCATTCTCAGTGCCGTTGACGATATTCAAGCCGTTTCCGTTGCCGTCGGCAACCGTGGCTTTCTGACCGAAGTTCACATTTGTATCTACGCCGTTATTTGGGCGGGTCGTGATTGCGTGATAAAGGGTCTCCGTATTGCGCCACTGCGCATAGAGCGTAATCTCGCCGCCCGTCGCAAATGCTACGCTCTGCTCATCGGTGTAGCTAGTCCCGCTACCGTCAGCCTTGGTGTTCCAACCGGCAAAGTTGTGATTTGCGCGCGTAAACGCGTTAGCGGTAAGCGTCTGGCTAGAATTAATGCCGAATCTCTGCGCATTCATCATGCCAGTTCCGCCATTGGCGTCAAAGTAGACATCTACGGCCGTGGCGTATTGTTTGGTGGCGGTATAGCCGAAAGAGTGTAGATACCCCTTCGCCGTATATTCATTGGAGTAGATAATCGAATATTGACCAGCTGCGGTTGCGATGAATGGTGTATTGTCGGCAGATACAGTGCCGCCAGAAACAGAATCAAGAGTATATTCCTGGCTCAAATATTGCTTGATTGTATAAGTAGCCGCTTCGGCCTTAATCTTTTGGCAAGTATCATTTGCAACAATTACATCAGAAGAGAAACCTTGATCGTTGGTTACTAGGAAGCGCAAGCTATCTTCTGGACCGCCATCAATTTGGGCACATAGTTTAATGCCGGTCTCACCGCTTTCGAAAGAACCAAGATTGTCAGCGGCATTAGTGTTAATAGCATTCAATACATTCGGCACTACTACTGACACAAAAAGGAATATTGCGAGCAGTTTGAGATGCCCAAAATTTCTCGTTCTTCCACGCATATTTTTTCTCTTGTTTATGTTTGTTGTTTGAACTTTTTGTTTTGACCTTAGTCCTGCTATCAGATTAGCATAAGGGGAAAGAAAAGTCAAGCGCTGAACAGAGGCCTAACAGATTGACAATTAATACCGTTTGTGCTATAATAGAAAAGTTAGGATTTGTTTTTTATGGACAAAAATAAGATAACCATCGGACGCGAAGTCGCCGTTGATTTCGGCGAAGAGGTAAAAAACGTACCAGCTAAGGTTGATACTGGCGCAGATGGCTCGGCTGTCTGGGCAAGTGACATTTTTGTCGACGAAAACCACGTCCTACACTTTAAATTGTTTGGCAAATCTTCGCCGTATTACACCGGCAAGGAGCATATGACCAAGGAATACAGTGTCGTCGTAACCAAGAGCTCTCTTGGCGAAAAGCGACTTAAGTATAAAGTGAAGCTTTCGGTCAGAATTGCCGGTCGCAAGATCCGCGCAAGCTTCGGTCTTAGCAATCGCTCGACGCATAATTATCCGATTCTAATCGGTCTGCGAACACTAAAAGGAAAGTTTGTCGTAGACGTTAGCCAGACCGAAAACCTAGTTAAGCGTCCACCGAAACGCTCGGGAATAATTAACGAAGAAATGCAAAAAGATCCATACAAATTTTATAAAGAACAATACCTCAAAGGAGGCCAGAAGTAATGAAAATCGCAATCCTATCCAACGGCAACGCCAACTACTCGACCAAGCGCCTCGTAGAAGAGGCGGAGAAGCGCGGCCACAAAGTCCGTGTCATTAAGTATAAGAACTGTTATATCTCAATCGAATCACGTCAGAACAAGGTCTATTACAAGGGTAAACCGCTCGGCAATTACGATGCGATTATTCCGCGTATTTCCGCAAATATGACAAAATACGGCACCACGATTGTTCGTCAGCTCGAGATGGAAGGCCAATATGTTCTCTCGAAGTCGATCGCGATTATGCGCGCTCGCGACAAACTTCGCTCGATGCAGCTCTTGGCGAAATATGGTGTCGATATTCCAAAAACCGTCGTTTCGCGCAACACGGCCGATATCGACGAGCTTCTCGATAAGCTCGGCGAGATGCCAGTGATTATCAAGCTCGCTTATGGTACTCATGGTAACGGTGTTATCCTTGCCGAGACCAAGAAGGCTACTAAATCTACGCTTCAAGCCTTCTACCTCTCGAATAATGATGGTGTCAGTATTCTCTTACAAGAATTTATCAAGGAATCTGCCGGTACAGATATCCGTGCCTTCGTCGTTGGTAGCAAGGTGGTTGCTTCGATGCAGCGCAAGAGTCTTGACGACGATTTCCGCTCGAATCTTCATAAGGGTGGCTCAGGTACGCCAATCAAACTCACGCCAAAAGAAGAAAAGATGGCTGTCGCCGCCGCTAAGGCAATGGGTCTAAACGTTGCCGGTGTCGACATTATGCGCTCTGCTCGCGGTCCGCTAGTTCTTGAAGTCAATGCCTCTCCTGGCTTCGGTATCGAGAAGGTGACCGGCCGCGATGTTGCTGGCAAAATCATTGAATATGTCGAGCATAACGCAAAGCGCACTCAGAAGAAAGATCGCGTCGGCGCCTAATATCGATTAATCAAAAAATGAATCAGGACATGTGCCTGATTCATTTTTCGTAATAAGTTCTTTTTGTCGGACTTTTTCTTTTTAAGAAAAAGGTCCGTTGTGTGGTAGCACCGACTGGGATCGAACCAGTGACCTTAGGCTTATGAGTCCTACGCTCTAACCAGCTGAGCTACGGTGCCATACCGAGATATTATAACATAGAGGACGGGGAATTGCCAAACCTTTTTTACAGAGGCGACTAAAGCCCTTATTCTTGACTATTGTCGCCAAATGTGCTATAATAAGAATCATAAGTACCTTGCAGAATAGAATAGACAAAGGGGGTGACAAATATGTTGTTAGCTATTCTCGTAATTATCGCTGCCATTGGTTTACTTTGGCTAGCAAGTTTTATTATCGGAATCTTTATTGCGCTCATTATTGAGTATATGGACTTCTGAGGAACGGCGCAGTTGGCTGCGCCGTTTTCCATTCGTATGACGGAATGTTGTATTTTGCCTCAAGCAGAACAATAAAATAAGACTGCTACGGGTCTTCTTTTATTGTTCTGGCGGAGGGGACAGGATTCGAACCTGCGAGGCGTTAACCTGCTGGTTTTCAAGACCAGTGCCATCAACCACTCGGCCACCCCTCCAGCTCTTCTATTTTACCATGAAAATTGCCCTCCCGCCAGAGATAAACTCAGACGGAAGGGCATAATACAGGAGGACTAACTCGAATTGGACTGCGTGCAGGAGAAAAACAGTCCATCGAGGAGTTTACGAGTTACTTAATACCAGTGCTACCGAAACCTTTTTCGCCACGCTGTGTCTCAGATAGGGTCTCGCCGACTGCGAAATGAACTCTCTGATACGTGCTAATTTCACCCTGAGCGACTCTGTCGCCACATTCGACCGTGAAAGCTTCATCGCCGCCATTTGTCACCCAGGCCGAAATCAGCCCACGATAATCGCTATCGATTAATCCGGGATAAACCTCTATATAATGGTCCCTAAAAAGGCCACTTCTACTACGTATGTCCATCTTATATCCCTTTGGAATTTCTATAGCAAATCCGAATGAAATCTCTACGCGTTCTCCGGGCTGAATAGTAATCGATTCTTCAATAGCAGCATAGAGATCAAAAGCAGCTGCTCCGGCGGTACTATATTTTGGTATCTTAGCTAATGGGCTGAGTCTCTTAAAATTTACTTTAATTGAATCCACATGATCACCTCCTTTAAAGAACGATCCCCGCCTCCCAATATGAAAGACATTGTATCACAAACTTTTCGCCAGTCAAATTTCACGCAAATAGCGTATGCATTTCACGCATAAACACTATATATAGTGTTTTAGGCCCAATTTTTTCAATCTGTAAACATTGTTTTTTTTACAACCTATATGGACAAAGGTCCACATATAGCGTTAACATTATGACATACAACACTAAATATAGTGTTAAGTAAAAAGACAATTCACGATAAAGAACATTCTGGAGGTATTAAACAATGTTCAAATCTGTACGCAAGCGCGACGGTAAGGTCGCCTCTTTTAAACAGGATAAAATCACCGAGGCTATCGCTAAGGCTGGTGCTGCTACTGGTGAATTCGGATATGACCGCGCTCAGAACATTTCTGATAAGGTTGTCCGTGTCGCTAGCGAGAAAATCACTACTCGCATCCCAACTGTCGAGCAGATCCAGGATATCGTAGAGGAAGTTCTCATGCAGTCCGCCTTCAAGCGTACCGCTAAGGCTTACATCGAATATCGCGCTGAGCGCACTCGCAAACGCCAAGCCAAGTCTAAGCTTATGCAGACTTATAATACTATTTCCAAGCTTGATGCTGAGGAAGATTCCGATGTTAAGCGCAGCAATGCAAACGTCGATGGCGACTCCGCAATGGGTAAGATGCTTCAGTTTGGTGCTGAGGGCTCCAAGGAATACGCAAAGATCTGTCTCTTGAAGCCAGAATTCACCTACGCTCACGATCACGGCGATATTCATATTCACGATCTCGACTTCATGGCAACCGGTACGCTTACTTGCTGCCAGACCGACGTTCTCAAGATGTTTACGAATGGCTTTAATACTGGTCACGGTTTCCTCCGCACGCCAAATTCTATCGGCACTGCTGCTGCTCTCGCTGCAATTATCCTCCAGGCCAACCAGAACGAACAGCACGGCGGTCAGTCCATTCCAAACTTCGACTATGCTCTCGCTCCATCTGTCGACAAGACCTTCCGCAAGAGCCTCAAGAGCAACATCGAGAAATACGAAGAATTCACTGGCAAAGAACTCAAGTTCAAGGTCGACGATAAGGTCTGTTATGGCGATGACAAGAAGCTTCTCAAGAAGCTCCCAGAAGCAGTTGTTAAAGAGGCAAATGAAGACACTGAGCATCAGACTCTTCAGGCAATGGAAGGCTTCGTCCATAACCTCAATACGATGCACAGCCGCGCCGGCGCTCAGGTTCCATTTACCTCCATTAACTTCGGTACCGATACGAGCCCAGAAGGCCGCCTCGTCAGCAAGATGCTTCTCGAAGCAACTATGAACGGTCTTGGCCACCACGAAACGCCAATCTTCCCAATTTCCATCTTTAAGGTCAAAGAGGGAATTAACTACAATCCAGGCGATCCAAACTACGACCTCTTCAAGCGCAGTATGGAAGTCAGCTCCAAGCGTCTCTTCCCGAACTTTACCTTCATTGATGCACCGTTCAATCTTCAGTATTACAAGCCAGGTGATCCAGACACCGAGATTGCAACCATGGGATGCCGCACGCGTGTCTTCGGTTCCTGCTTCAAGGAAACTGATGGTCACGTTTCTGGTCGTGGTAACTGTTCCTTCACTACTTTGAATCTTGTCCGCATTGGTATCAAGCACGGTGTCTGCACTGGTGATCGCAAGAAACCGGATTGGGATGCCTTCTATCAAGAGCTCGACGAGAAGATTGATCTTATCGCTGATCAGCTCCTCCAGCGCTTCGAATTCCAGGGTAACCAAAAGGTTAAGAACTTCCCATTCCTCATGGGTCAAGGCAACTGGGTCGGTAGCGAAAAGCTTGGCCCAAATGACAAGCTCCGTGATGTTATTAAGCACGGTACGCTCTCTATCGGCTTCATCGGCCTCGCCGAAACGCTCGTTGCAATGATTGGCAAGCATCATGGCGAATCTACTGAAGCTCAGGAAATCGGTCTTGATATCGTTGGTCATATGCGCGACCGCTGTGATGAACTTACTAAAGAACATCATCTCAACTTCTCGCTTCTTGCTACCCCAGCCGAAGGTCTCGCTGGTCGCTTCACGAAGTTTGACCGCAAAGAATACGGCGTAATTCCAGGTGTTACTGATCGCGATTTCTATACTAATTCTTTCCACGTACCTGTCTACTATCCAATTTCTGCCTTTGAGAAGATTGATATTGAGGCTCCATATCACGCTCTCTGTAATGCTGGCCACATCACTTATATCGAGATGGATGGCGACCCAAGCGAAAATATCGAAGCCTTCGAAGCAGTTATTCGCCATATGAAGGAAGCCGGTATTGGCTACGGCTCCGTCAACCACCCAGTTGACCGCGATCCAGTCTGTGGTTTCTCTGGTATCATCGAAGGCGATGTCTGTCCAGGCTGTGGCCGCCGCGAATGTGATGGCGAATTCGGCTTCGAGCGTCTCCGCCGCATTACTGGTTATCTCGTTGGCTCACTCGAACGCTGGAATGATGGCAAGAAAGCCGAGGAAGCCGCCCGCGTCAAGCATGACGTTAAGGTTGGTCAATTCGACGTCGACACCAAGGTAAAGCGCGAGCAAAAGAAAGCTAGCGCCAAGAAAGCGGTCGGTAAAGCTTAATGCCTGCCAAAGAAGATTTAGATCCAAACACCGTTTCAAAGACTCGTAAACCAGCTGATGGCGACAGAACTGGCGAACCACAAATTTCTCTCTGTCGCCCTCAACTCGACGTTCCGGATGGCTATATTCGCCTATCCGGTGACCTCGAGCGCGATTCTATTGTGAATGGCCCCGGTCTTCGCGCTGTTCTCTGGACTCAGGGTTGCCGCCAGCATTGTCCTGGCTGTCAGAATCCTGAGACCTGGACAGAAGATCCGACCGTCGGCGCTACCGTTTCAATCGAAAAGGTCAAAGAAGAACTTCGCAAACTCAAAGGGCAGAGCGGCATCACTTTCTGCGGTGGTGAGCCAATGCTTCAATGCAAAGCTCTCCTTGAAATTGCAAAATTCTGTCACGAAGAGCTCGGCTGGAATGTTTGGTCTTTCACGGGTCTTGTCTACGAACGTATCCCGCGCGACGGTATTGAATGGGAGTTTATTAAAGAGCTCGACGCCCTAATTGATGGCCCATTTATTCAGAGCCAACGCGATTTAACGCTCAAATTCCGCGGTAGCCGCAACCAGCGCATTCTTCACCTAAAAAATGGCGAAATCGAGTCCGTCGAATAAAATGAGTATTAAAATAACTGTCAGATCCGATCTAGAGCTAGGCGTTTGGCAGGGAATGGGCGGCGCCATTACAGAGGCGACCGCCTATAATTTTGCTAAATTGCCGCCCGCCAAACAGGAGAAATTCCTCGATGCCTACTACGGCAAAGATGGTCTTGATTACCGCTGGCTACGGATTTCGGTTGGAAGTAATGATTTTTGTCTCAAATCCTATGAATATACAAAAAAGGTCGATTTGAGCGATTTTTCAATCGAACATGATCAAAAATGGCTCCTACCCCTGCTAAAACGCGTTCTAAAGCGTAAGCGGCTTAAAACCCTCGCATCACCCTGGTCGCCACCAAAGTGCCTTAAATGGCCTCCTATACAGCGCCACGGTGGCTTTTTGAAACCTTGGCGCTATGAACGCTACGCCGATTACCTCTATAAATGGCTCGACGCCTATGCTACCGAAGGGGTAAAAATCGACTATCTTTCGCCGCAAAACGAGCCTCATGCCACTCAAATCTGGGAATCTTGTCGCTATTCTTATCGCGCCCAACGCAAACTCGCCCGCACGCTTTCGCGCCTTAATGTTGAGCTTCTCCTCTGGGACCACAATAAGAAGTATCTCGCGAAGGTCGCCGACAAACTTCTCCCTGATAGCCCGGCCGCCGGTCTCTGCTTTCACTGGTATAATGGCACTCATCCTGACCAAATGTGGCGGGTCCGCCAGAAATACCCCGACAAGATGCTCGTCAGCTCCGAAATGTGCTGCGGATTCTCGCCTTACGGCCCAGATTGGTCGCGCGACGCTCAGCTCTATCTCGGTGAGATTATTGCAGATATCAATTGCGGCACGAGTGCTTGGATTGACTGGAATATGCTCTTGTCTTATGAAGGTGGCCCAAGCTACTGCCACAACTTCGTCAAAAGCCCGATTATTTTAAACGAAGCAGGGAGTGATTTTATCCTTACTCCAATCTATAAAGCCCTCAAAAACTTTGCCAAACTATGTCCGGCGGGCAGTAAAATCGTCCGTTGCGACTACGATTCGATAGAGGTAGCCGCTGTTGCTCGCAAGCTTAATAGAGGATATGAATTGATTCTCGTTAACCTTACCGATAAACCGCAAAAACTTACCATCGAGCAGGGCGGCCACGAAAAGACCATAAAACTTGCCGCATCAGCACTAAAAAGCGTCAAATTATAAAAGCCCGGCATCAAGCCAGGCTTTTAAATAGAAGAACTATGGTCAATCTGGGAGGTGGCGTCTGATTTTATTGTAATATCGTATCTGGTCTGCGCATTCTTGCCAGATCAACCTTACAGCCGTCTCCTCGGCATCTTCGATAGATAGGTTGGCTTTAGGGGTAGGAAGAAATCTTCCTGCTCTCCAGCTGAAGACATACATATTAATCTTCCAGACCCCTAGTTCTTTATAGACGGCGCAAATCTTTTCGTCGCCACTATAGAGGACTGCGACCTCTCCGCCTTCATTTTTAACTTTCCAGACCATCTTGCTACTGCAAATGTGCTTCATGCCTCTTTCCCCTCCTATTCGGTAGAAAAAGGAGCTTTCGCTCCTACGCCAATATCGCCCACGCAAAACGTGAACGACGGATGTCTATATTATGACATATTCTGTCTTAAAGCGCAACAAAAATCCCCTAAGCTATAGCAGAGGGGATATTTTGCTAATCTTTAGGCGAAATCAGCGTCAAATTTCTCGCGTACCCAGTCTACCGAGCGATGAACGTCGTCGTTAACAATAAAGATAACGACATCGTTTTCGCCGGCCGTCTTTGCGGCGTATTCGAGTGCTTCGTCCTCGCGTAGAATTGTCGTGACATTCGGGTTCGTTTTCTTGATTGCGGCACTGAGGAGGCTAGAAATTCTACCGACCTCTTGGACGAATTTACTATGGTGTGTCTCTTTTGGCTTTCTCCAATAACCGTCAATCTTATCATAGACGACGAGGGAGTCAAAAGCTTCGCCTACCGCTCGACCGGTCTCGTCAATTAACTCATCGGTACGGTCATAAGCTAAGCGAACGACGCCAATCGTCTTACCGCCACGCTCTTCCGCAAGCTTCTTTGCGAGGTGACCAATCGAAACCAAGGATTCTTTCTCGTGTGCGTAGTCGGCGATAATCATCGTTCCGGACTTCGCAACCAATGTCGTCAAACGCCCGCCGTACTGATCCAAGCGAATAGAATCAAGAATTTCAGCTAGGTTATCTGGCAATTTTCCTTCAAGTACGCCATAAACGCCCGCAATTGTAAGGCAGAGGTTAATCATCGATGGCTTAAAGAAGCCTCTAAAAGTCCATGGTAGATTCGTCGCATCGTAGACGAAATCTTTGCCGTCTTTTGATAATTTGTAAATCTGAGCGCCTTCAACCAAGAAAGCAATTCCGCCGTTAGCTAGATGCTCATCGAGATTAATGCAGACCTTGTCCATATCGAAGACGCATGGCACCTTCGTGGCAGTTGGCTGCACATGATATAGCTTGCTGCAAACCAAATCATCGCAAGCGTTAAAAATGGCGTAGCCATTGTATTCTAGGCGGCTAAAGATGAACTCTTTGGCATCGGCAATATCTGCGCGTGTCTGTAAGCGATCGGTCGAGCCAAGATGATCCTGTAGTACATTAGTCCAAATTGCGACATCATGCCCGCGCATACCTGTACCGACCATATTGCTACAGCCGATTGCGCACTCGAGCACGGCGACAGTATTATCGCGCTCTTCAGGGGTAAAATCCTTCATTTCCCACAAGAAACGACCTGGGCAGACCGTTGGAACTAGTCCCCAGATGTCCTTACTTTCCTCGAGAGTGCTTTTTCGCTCGTTATTCACGAAATGACCAGTGGTATCGACGCGGATCGTGTTTTTCTCGAGTTTTTGCATGATTTGATCAACTAAAAAAGAGACGGTTGTTTTACCTTTTGTACCTGTGATTGCTACTATTTTGCGGCCCATCATTATTCTCCATCTAAAAAATAATGGTGGATCTTACTGGGCTCGAACCAGTGACCTTGCGAATGTGAATCGCACGCTCTAGCCAACTGAGCTAAAGATCCGCCTAGGAGCATTATATCACCCCTGTTGACGCGCGTCTAGAAATCTATTAAAATAACAGATATGAACTTAGATTTTGATGCTCTCGAGGCGGAGAAGAAACAGATTACAGATTTTCTCAGTCAGCCAGATGCTTACGCTGACCCTGATTTTGCGGCTAAAAATCGCCGCCTAACAGAGGTAGAAGAGCTTATTTCTCTTGGCAAGAAGCGCAATCAACTCGAGCAAGACATCAAAGAGGCTGAGACCGACCCAGATCTAGCTGAAATGAAGCCAGATTTAGAGGCGGAGCTCGCCGAAACAGAGGCGAAATTGACTGAAATGCTTATTCCTCGCGACCCAAACGACGATAAGCCAGCCATTATCGAGATTCGCGCTGGCGCTGGCGGCGACGAGGCAAGCTTATTTGCTGGCGACCTCTATCGTATGTATACTCGCTACGCCGAAACGCACGGGCTCAAGGTAGAACTCCAGTCCGAATCCGTTAACGATGCTGGCGGATATAAAGAGGTAATCTTCCGTGTTAGTGGCGATCAGCCTTACGGAAAGCTCAAGTTTGAGGGCGGTGTTCATCGTGTTCAGCGTATCCCCGTAACAGAGAGCCAGGGCCGCATTCATACCAGTACCGCAACCGTTGCTGTTCTTCCAGAGGCCGAGGAGCAGGATCTTGAGATTAATCCAGAGGATCTTCGTATCGATATCTACCGCTCTGGTGGCCACGGTGGCCAGGGTGTTAACACTACCGATTCGGCCGTCCGCATTACCCATCTTCCTACCGGTATTGTTGTCGCGATGCAAGATGAACGCTCCCAGCAGCAAAACCGCATCAAGGCTATGACAGTTCTTCGCAGCCGCCTCCTCGAGCGCAAGATCGCCGAAGACCGCGCCAACGCTTCGGATGCGCGCAAATCTCTTATTGGAACAGGGGATCGCAGCGAAAAAATCCGCACCTACAACTTCCCGCAGGACCGCATCACCGATCATCGCATCCACTACAACCGCAGCAACATTACCGCCGCTATGAATGGCGATATCGAGGATATTATTGAGGAGCTCACTAAACACGAGCGCGAGCTAAAGACTGAAGAATAATCAAAAACGACCTTCCAATAGAGGTCGTTTTTTAATGTCGCGTAAAACCGCCAGTTTTTGGTATCGGATGCGCATGTCCGGAAAAGCGTTCTGCCTGTGCCGCACGTGCTGCGGCTGCCTCTTGGCGATTCACTGATCCTGCCTGGCGCGCAAAACCGGTCTGACCTCTGTTGAATGAGTCTGGCTGTCCTAAGTTGCTATTGTCGCGATTGCGCGTATCGTACCTCTGTAAACCGCCTTTTTCTAGATGCGAATTATACTCTTGGTGGCTCTCTTTCATTTCTTCCTTGCCGCGCGCGATTGCGGCCGCAACAGCGAGCTGCGCTTGCTCCTCGACGCTCTTTGCCTTTGGCATATAGTTCACGCCCTGAGCTATTCGCGCGTTCCTGTACCCCTGTACATATTTGCGCCGCTGCTCAATTTGCTGTCTCTCTGAAAAGGTCGTGTTATCGCTTACGCCAAACGAGCCATGATTCTGGGCGTCTGCATAGCCGCTGCTGTGCGCTACGTCCGATACGGAATTGTTCGTAATTCGCTGTATTAACTTCGTATTTAGGCCCATATTGATTATGATTATAGCACGCTAATCCGCTTATGTATAAAACAAATTGCGCTTATAGTAAACTAGCATAAAAGACTATTGACAAAATACCAAAAATTTGATATAATGATTCTAGCTAATTGCGGAGGTGCGAAAAGCTTTAGCAAGAGGCGTAACGTTAACAAGTCAGATCATTGCTGCACATAAGTGCAGTAGATGCTAATTTTCTTTAAATCTCATTATCGACGGAGTTCACTCCCCGGGTAATGGGGTGAATTTTGTCGTTTAGATAAATTAACCCTATATATTACAAACCCGGGAATCACCTAAGGGGGATTCCTAATAATTGAAAGGAACAGGTGATTAATATGAAAAAGAAAAAGGAACTCAATTATGAGAACATGTATCAGCTCATTTTGGGCACCGGCAAGGAAATAAATTCCCACACCGATGATGTAGTTGGAACAGCCGGAAAGCAACTCGAGGACAGGATTATTGCAACTGGCGACAAGCTCGCTGAGGTTGTCAATGATCATACGAACAATGTAGTTGGAACAGCTGGAAAGCAGCTCGAAGAGCGTATTTATGCTACGGGTGACAAAGTTGCTGAAGTGGTAAGCTCTAATGCCGACAAGACAACCAAGACAATCAAGACTCACATTGACAATGCTACTGAAGAAATCAAAGAAGAGGTTAATTCAGGAAGCTCAATCAGTGGACCTGTGCTGTTTCTTGGAGCAATTTTCGGCATAGTTGCGGCTTTCGTAGCTTATATAGTTATGATTCACCAGGCAGCTAATGGCGATCCGATGTTTGTTGCTGCTGACGGAACCGTATACGAGACGATGATAAAAATGCTGACAGTTTGCACTGGATTGCTAGCTTGTTTTGTATTTATATTTATCGGATCCAACATTCAAAAGAATAGGTAAGGGGGTGAGATGAATGAAACAGAATACCAAAAATAATATTCTTTTGATCCTCATCTTCCTGATGATGATAGTCATACTGATAATTCTTTTCTTCAAGCCGCTCATGTCGATTGTTTCTGCTGACGACGATGTCAAAAAGGAAGACGCAACCACAGAAGAGTCTAAAGACGATCCTACTACTAGAGATTATGTCTTTATGACATATTCGCCTGATAAAGGTGGCGAATACTTCTTCTTTGAAGATTGCTATAGTAAAGCGGAAGAAGCAGTAGCTGCTGGTAGGGCTGAATCTATTATCGACTATGTGTATGACATAAACTTCGATAAAGATGCTTTATCAAAGGCTCAGGAAGCAGTAACCAAAGGCGAGGCAGAAAGCGTTCTGGATTATATGCGCAAGCATGACGATTCAGGTAAAATGGCTTTCTTGCTCTATTATGACCCAATGTACGCAAGTGCATGGGGATGCTATCTGGATCAGATGGGAGTGACTGGCGATAATCCTATATTATCTGCCGAGCAGGATCTCTCAGTTGAACTGAGACCAGATGCCGCAACTCAGAGATTTATTCAGAATTCAGAGGAATGGGATGACACTATTACCCGCATCACAGAAATACTCTGGAATGAAGAAAATACAATCGAGCTCAAGGAGCTTGATAACTATACTTCCGGTATGTATTCCGTGAAGGACGGAGTAGCTGATGGAATACCATCTGTAGTTGTTCGTGAAACAACAAACGCAGGCGGACACTTCATCTGCATCAACTACAAGGGTACGGAACTCAAGTTTAGACTTGAATGCGGATATCAACCAGTTGATATTCCGAATTGGACACCTAGTGGCCCATCAGTTCCAGACAACCCAAAGACACCGGAAACTCCGAAGACTCCTCCAGAAGTGGAATCAAAGGATCCTAAAAACGATCCAATGAATAATCCCGAGGCTCCAAATTATGATTATTACGAGTCAGATCCAACTTCGCCAAGGGAGACTTCAACTGAGCAGACAAAGGACCCTGAACCGGAGAAAAATAATCCGAGCGAATATAAAACTCCGGAAGCTCCGACTGAGGAACCGGCTGCAACTCAGCCATCAGATGGTACAGAAGTCGATCCGAAAAATGACTCTAATATTTCCGACGACACTGACGGAAAGACTGAAACAACCAAAGATGGAAAGTCAGGCGAGGTAACCGCTGACGACGATAAGGATAATGGAAACTTCAACGACAACGTCAATGATAGCAACTCCAGAAATCCTAAAGAAGACGGTTACACCGATGGCTCCACTCCAGCCGATGATAATTTTACGGCTCCGGAGTAACAGAAAATAGCATCTATTTTAGCAGGGAGCTTCCGCAGTCCCTGTTTGATCTTTTTTCGGTGGGGGACACATTTAGTGTCTCCCGCCGTTTACATATATTTGTGTTCAGCAACGATCTGACTTGCAAGCGGATGTTTAACAATCCGGCTAATGATTCGAAAATAAATACTCCATTCTAGGAAATATTTTCAAAGAAAGGAATTAATATTTATGAAGAAACTTACAAAAGCTGGTATTGGTCTCGCAGCCGTCGCTGCGGTGTCCGCTGCTAGCGCACTTGCAGTCTTCGCTTGGGGCTCTGCTCGTAAGACTTTTACGATGGAACATCCAGCTGACTACATTACATTTAACTCTATTACCGATAACGTTATCGGTGATGAACGTTACTTCGTCTCAGCATCTCGCTGGACTGGTAACACCAAAGATAACTTTTACTCTGACGGCACGGAAGTAGAGGCCGACAAAGAATATGTTGTTCGTATGTATGTACACAACAACATGGCTTCCAACCTCGTTGACGTTAAAACTGGTAAGGGTGTTGCAGAAAACGTTCGCGCTTATGTAACCCTCCCAACCACTACCGCAAAATCTATCACGATTACCGGTACTGTTGCGTCTTCAAACGCAAACCCAAATAAAGTTTGGGATGAAACTATACTTAAATCCAAGAATGGCGAAGTATTTAATCTAGCTTATGTCCCTGGTACTGCTACTTACACTAACCAGGACGCTAACATGAAGCTTCGTAGCTTTAAGCTTAGCGATAAGCTATTTACCAATGAAGGTGTTCTTCTTGGTTACGATCAGATGGATGGTAAGATTCCAGGTTGTAACAAATACTCTGGTTACCTAACCTTCCACGTTAAAGCACAGTTTGCTAAGAAAACTGAAACTCCTAACATTTCTATCCAGAAGGAAGTTAAACTCCTTGGTAGTGATAAATGGAGCGAAGAAGTAACCGCCAAAGCTGGCGAAACGGTTCGTTATCGTATTACGGCAAAGAACTCTGGCAACACTAGCCTCGAGAATTTCTCTATCCGTGATATTCTTCCTACCGGCTTAACTTATGTTAAGGGTAGCACGACCGTTGCAACTGCTCGTTATCCAAAGGGTACTACGGTTTCCGACAATATTATGACTAATAGCGGCGTAAATCTCGGTACTTTCGATGCTGGCGCTGTTGCTTACATCTACTTTAACGCTACGGTTAACAGCTCTGTTGCTGAAAAGTGTAACAACTCTATTCTCCGTAACATTGCTCAGTTAACTTCTAGTAGCATTAAGACTACGAAAGAAGACTCTGCAGACGTATTCGTTCAGGGCAAGACTTGTACCGAAGGCTTTACTCTCGATAAGAAAGTACGCATCGGCAGCAACGACTTCGCTGAGAAGATCACTGCAAAGGCTGGTGACAAGGTTGAATATCGTATTCAATTCAAGAACACCGGCAATACGGATCTCAAGAATGTTGTAATTCGCGATATTCTTCCATCTAACGAAACTTACGTAAAGGGTAGCACTAACCTCGACGGCAAGGCTCTTGCTGACGGTGTTATCACCACTGACGGTATCAACATTGGTACGGTTGGCGCAGGTAAAACTGTTAACCTCTACTTCTTCGTTACGATGAACGGCTCTCTCGCAGATATCTGTGAGAAGGTTGAACTCACCAATACTGCTAAGGCTAAGTACAACAACGATGCTAAGACTGAAAAGTCTGACACCGCAGTTGTCTCTGTTGACGGCAAGGATTGTACTGAGAAAGAAAATCCAGGCTTTACTATCAACAAGATGGTTCAGCTCAAGGGTGGCAATGAGTGGGCAGAAGATGTTACCGCTAAGGCTGGCGACACTGTTCGCTATCGCATCCAGTTCAAGAATATCGGCAACACTACCCTCAAGAATGTTGTTATCCGCGACGTTCTTCCAGCAGGTATGACCTATGTCAAGGGCAGCACTGTTCTTTACAACGCTGCTAATACCAATGGTAAAACTCTTGGTGACGGCATCGTAAGCAACGATGGTATCAACATCGGTGATTACGCTAAGGGTACTGAAGCTACGATCTACTTCTACGCTACTGTAGATACTCCAGCTGATGAATGTAAAGATTCTACTCTTCGCAACATCGCAAAGGGTAAGTATAACAACGACGCTTCGACTGAAAAGTCTGACGCCGCTGATGTAACTGTTAACGCTAAGGAATGTACTGTCACTCCACCATCAACCCCAGAACTACCAAAGACTGGTGCTGGTACTGTTATTTCAGGTGTGATCGGTGCTGCTAGCGTAGCAACCGCAGCTGGTTATTATATCATTAGCCGCAAAAAGTTAAACTAAGTTGACCGCCAATCTATAGAGCTTTCCCAGAAGCTTTGATGGACGGGAAATACTTACAAAAAGCCGACACTGAAAAGTGCCGGCTTTTTGTTGCGAAAAACGCCGCATTTTTGCTTGCGCGCCACTTTCTGCTTATGTTAAAATATAGGCATGGATCAGGATGGGAATACTGCTATGTCGCAAACTCCTTCTTTTTCGTCGCCAAATATCCAGCAGAATAATATCCCGTCCGTTGAGCAGCCTACTGCAGTTCCTACGGAACCGGCCAATACGAGCGTTGCTGCTGCTGCGGCCGCTATCACTGACGCCGACCCGAAACCGATGATTACTTCGAGCGCGCCGAGTGCTCCCGTGTCGACCTCTGCCGGTTCACATATGTTTGGTCGTCATTTTAATAAGAAGAATACCGTATCTGCGCCAACTACTTTTGCTGGCGCGCCAGATTTCTTTAACGAGGCTGCCGCTCAAAACTCAGACTATATTACTATCGGCGAACAGCCAGCTAGAACAAGCAATAAGAAACGCCTAATTATCATCGCTTCGCTTGTTGGGGTATTGGCAATAGTTGCCGTTGTTGCGCTCGTCGTTGCGCCTAGCGCTCAGCGTTCACTTGCTAAGGGCGCTGCTTTGAAGGATTGGAATCGTGTAGGAAATTATATTCTCTTTGATGAAGAGAAAGATGATGATTTGCCAAGTAGTAGTCTCTCATTTGTCAATACAAAGATTGTTATCGGCAATGAAGGTGTTGATAGTGGCAGATACCAGAATATTCTTGATAAGCTCGGCAAATATGACGAGAGCGTTACTGATGAGAGCATCCGCAAAGAAATCAGCAGCGATCTCGATGACCTCAAAACATATTTTGGCGACCTAATGGTACTATATATCGTTCGCGAAATGAATGAATCCAACTTTATTGATTACGCTAAGACCAGCTATGCTAGCGATGACGCGCGCTGGTCGACCATTATGGAAGATATCTCGGCGGAGAATCTTGGCCTCGACGGCACCTTTGATACGATCAGAGATTATATGGACGCAAAGATTGATCTATATAAAGCCTATGCCGATGCGGGATGTTTAGTAGATAATAGTCTCGATGAGAGTTGTGTTGGCGACTATGTTAATACTGTCGATGGCAATCAGAGATTCATAGAGGCAAGGCGAGCTGGGCAAGTCTTCGCATCGGACACGAACCAATACTATATAGATATCGTATCTGGCATTATGAGAATTCGTGATACCTTAAGTGGCAAAAATGAGGGGAATAAATAATGAAAAAGATAATTAAAGTAGTTGCATTAGCCGGCCTATTTAGCTTCATGTTATTCAGTAACAATGCTGGCGCATCGACGGCAGAAACCGTCGCGAAGAAGGCGTATCTAAACGGCCTATACAGATGCTATACCTTGCCAAAGAGCACTAGTAATAAAGCGGGAGATTCCTCAAATTATCAGATTAGAAAAACAACGACTGCTGGCACGGTCGGCAGGAGTACGTCTAAAATATCGGAAGGCATTACTCCATATAAAAGTGCGGGTGTAAAAATCTACTTGCCGAATGGTTGGACTGATGAAGAAAAGGCTAGCAGCCCTGATGCTGCTACTAACTGTTACCATCTCATGAATGGCGGCGATGGCTTCTCGGACACGATTTATAGTAGATTCGGCAAAGCGCAATGGGGGAATATGTTGTCCACAACCGCTTCCACGGCCGAAATCGAGAGCTTCTTGACAAATATGGGTTACCAGAAAACTACCGAAGAGATGACCCCGGACAATAAAGGACAGAAAAAAGTTCATCTCTCTTATGGCTATAAGATATATCATGACGCCGAAAGTAGCGGATCATTTAGAGAGACGGCGAGCATTGGCTCTCAAGAGAACGTATCGACGACATCGATTGTAATTCAGTGGGACGCCGAAACGGATTCTGATGGTGATGGTAAGCCAGAGAAAAATGTCGAATCATGCGGTGTTGAAAGTGGCGATTTAGGTAACGACATAATATCTCTGTACTCGCCAGACGGCACTAACTGTGGCGTTTATTACAATAAAGCACATGGCGACTCGAGTGGTCTATATTCAGGAAACTTCGGTACGGCGCCGATGTATCAAAACGTCGACACTTTCATGGACGAGCTTCAAAAAAGCATAAACGCGGTTAATAATTCCGAAATATCTTCAACCGGCATTAGATGCCAGCGTTTTCCGGCGAGTTTTCATAAAGAGCTAATCGAGAGCTACGGCAAAAGCCCATATGTTGGCGACTACTATTTCTGTGTTAGTGACTTAAAGATAGTCGAAGATGCGGATTCGTCTAGTGCGGATACTTCACGCAGTATTAAATTCGAGATCGATTATGCAAAGCATAATCCTGGCGTAACGGCGCTAAAATCGCTCGCTAATGCCTCATTCGGCGACCAGATTGTTACTGAATCTGAGAAGATCTACATGTATCAACACTATGTTGCTGATGTTGCCGGCATCCGCGTAAATTGCGATTCGACTGAAGACGATATGGGCACGGTGCGCTGGTTTGTTTCGACTACTGAAGTTAAGACCTGCGCAATCGAGACAATGGACTGGAGAAATAGCTCGAAGTTATATTCTATTATTGCTAAGAGTACAAAGAACTATAAAGGCCACTTCTTAACAAAAATTGATGATTATTATGTTGCTGTCGGTGACGCTAGTATTGTTGCGGAGCAAGGTCAGGTAACAATATCCGCAATTGTTGACGAGCTAAATGCTTCAACGGCGAAGAAGCTGAATGGGGTTACGAATGACGAGCTGAAAGCCGTCACTGACACTGCTGCAAACAATGATGGCGTTACGTCAGAAGATGATGACGATACCGAGGCGGTTGAGCCCGACTGCTATTCCGGCGCTGGCTCTATTGGCTGGATTCTTTGTCCAATCATTGACGCGTCTCAGAACTTTGTTCAGAGTGCCTATGAAGTATTGGTTCCTACATTCTTCGTACTTGACGCCGAGTTGTTCCAATCGGGTGATGGCAGTGGAACATATTTGGCATGGCAGAGTTTCCAGGGTATCGCGAACATCGCCTTTACAATACTATTTCTATTTGTTATCTTTTCGCAGCTTACCGGTCTCGGTATCGATAACTACGGCATCAAGAAGATCTTGCCAAAGCTTATTGCTGGCGCAATCCTAATTAACCTGTCATATATCATTTGTCAGTTAGTAATCGACGTATCGAACATTGTCGGCTACGGCATTAAGGGCATCTTTGAGGGTATCGGCTCAGATGTTGCAAGCGTCACGATTGCGGAAACTGGCACATCGCATAGTCCAGTTGTTGCAGGCGGCATTACCGTACTACTTGTTGGTGCAATTTGCACGGGCGTCGTATTATCTATGAGTTGGGGAGTCCTTATTCCAATCTTCCTTGGCCTTATTGCTATTGTCGTTGCGATTCTTACGGTCTTCGTTCTTTTGAGTGTACGTAAAGGTATGGCAGTTATATTGGTAGCATTATCGCCTGTCGCTTTTGTGGCATATATGCTTCCGAATACGAAGAAGTATTATGATAAATGGTTCAAGTCCTTCCAGGGTGTTGTACTTCTATTCCCGATTTGTAGTATGCTTGTTTATGGCGGTCAACTCGTTGCACGCATCATTATTAGTGCAAATGCTGGCAGTACCCCATTTGTCATGGCGCTATCTGCGGCAGTCATTAGTATTGTACCAATCTATTACATTCCAAAGGTGCTCAGATCTTCGATGGGTATGCTTTCGGACGGTATCATGGGTGTTGGGCGCGGAATTAAAGGCTGGGGTCAGAAGAAATACCGCGAGAGCAACGGTGCTCAGGATCTCCGTCGCCGCCAAGAGCAGACTAAGCTTCGCCGCGCTGCTAAGCTAGATTGGCACGGCAATCCAAAGACCTATAAATTCGGTTCTAAGAAGGGTCAGGAAAAAGCGCTGCCTACGACCGGTCCAAGAGCAAATCGTATTGCGCGCGCACGTGCTGCCTATATTAAGAATCAGCAAGAACAGGGTAACACCGAGTCAATGATTAGAAACTATAGCAAAGAGGCCGAGAACTCAGCTGTCGATACATACATGAAGTCTGCTGAGTTCGATGAAAGCACGAACCACGGTAGCATCACTGCAATGATTGCGAACATGGCAGAATTATCTAAAGATAATGGCTTAGAGGACGCTGAAAACAAAAAGAAGTTCTTGGCTAATCAAAGAAAACTTGCCTCCACCGCCGAAGGTAAGAAGGCTCTTGCCGAAGCAGCAAGAGGCAAAAAGGGCTTTAGTGCTGCCGCTATTGCTGAACTAGCGAAGGATGGCGCTGTTCGTGCTGCTGTTAATGATAAAGATAGAGCAGCGGCAAGCTATCTTGAGGAAATGGGCAAAGGCGGAGAAATGCAATCGTACGACGAATGGGCTAGCGGGGCTGGATCCAAGACGCTTAACGGTACTATTGGAAGCCTTTCTGATAATAAGGATCTCTATTCTCAGTCTTCGACTGCAATGGAAGAAGCAGTCAAGAGGAGAGACGCAGATGGAAATTCAATCATTTCTACTCAACAGCTTCAAGCGGCGCTTCAGGACCCTAATCTCGCTACTGACTTTAAGAAGCGCGAAATTATTCAGAAAGAGCTTAATGATAGAGGTGTTTCTGTAGCGAATACGGCTCCTGGATCTACTGCGGCAACAACTGGTCACAATGCGCAAGATAGTGCCGCTAGCGGCCTCGGTAATGCGGGCGTAGTTGAAACATTGAAGGTTGGCCACAATCCAGATGCGAAGAAGAATGTGCCTAAAGGTGGATATAAGTTAGTATCTGACGATAAGCCAAAAGAGCAAAACGGCTAATCTCTCTTCAATAAAAAGACTGCCAAGTGGCAGTCTTTTTATTGCGCTTTAGAATCTATTCGCCCGCAGCGCGAATTACATTTTCGAATAGCATTGCGACGGTTAGTGGGCCAACGCCACCAATTTTTGGCGTGATGGTGAGATCGTCGCGATTTTTACGTACGTCTTCGGCAACATCGCCAACAATTACGCCTTTTTCGCTTGCGGTGCCAGCATCGACAACGACTGCGCCTTGTTTGAGCATTTCGGAAGTAATCAATCCTGGTACACCGGTCGCAGTCACGATTACATCAAAATCGCGTAGTCGCATTAAATCATCGCCGCGATGAAACATCTCGACATCATAATTGCTTTCCTGCCACATTTTGAGCAGTGGAGCACCGACGAGTTTGCCGCGTCCAACGACGGCGAGTTTTAGTGAAGGCAGCTCTATGCCATAGCCAGTGAGCAACCAATGGATCGCCATTGCGGTTGCCGTATCGCGCTCTCCGCGCAAGCCATCGACATCTTTCTTGTTTGGAATTAAATCAAGAATTGCCATGTCGCATTCGGCGAGCGGTAGTTGTACGATAATTCCGGAAACCGAATCATCTTCAGCGGCAGCCTTTACTGCTTCTGCGGCCGTCGCAGCCTCGAGCCTGCGTACTTCGACGTCGACTTTAATGTCTTCGCCGTAGCGTTCTTTAAGCGACATATATTTTGCGATCACCGGACTATTGTTATCGTAAAGAATCACAAGCTTCGGAAATTTTTTGATTGCGCGTAGATGTCGTACTTGGTGTGCCTGGCGTTCTTTAATAAAACCGGCGAGTTCGCGCCCATTCAACTCTCTCATTTGCCGAGCTCCATTGGCTCTTGCTCTAGGGTGTAGCCAAATTTCTCACGTACGCGCTCGATAATTTCATTGCGTGCTGCATCCAAATCCGCATAGTTCCTTGCTGATTCGTTAATAAGTACCAGGGAAGCTTTGTCGGAAACGCGCATGCCATGAAACACCTGGCCTTTTAGTCCAGCATTTTCAATTAGCCAACCAGACGGAATCTTTCCACCATCCCAAACTGGAATACCTGCCGCCTCAGCTGCCTTTATTTCTTTATCAGTCTTTAGATAAACGTTCTTAAAAAAGCTACCGCTACTAGCAATTTCTTCTGGGTCTGGCAACTTTGCCTCGCGTACGGCACGAACAGCTTTGCGGATTGTTTCTGGTGAATATTCGTGAATATCATGTTCGTCCAAGTATTTCTGTAGACTGTTATAGAATGGTGGCTGTAATTCACCGCGTTTTACTTCTACAATAATGCGCGTAATGAAGTAGCGCCCAATTTCTTTTCCGCTATTGAAAATACTGTGACGATAGCTCAAGTCTAATTCGTCTTTTTCAAGTTCGACAAATTCTTTTTTCTTAGTGTCGTAAGCGCGGACCGAAACGAGCGTTTGAGAAATGTCTTGACCGTACGCGCCGACGTTTTGGACCGGTGCTGCGCCAACTGTGCCAGGAACTGCACTTAGTGCCTCGATTCCGGAATAGCCAAGCTTGGTCGAATAGCATACGAAATCATCAAGGAGTTCGCCGCTATATGCATAGAGCTGAATCGCACCTTCATCTTCCTTTGTATGTTCGCCCATGCCTTTGATTTTATTAATCAAAATCACGCCATCAAAACCGCCGTCGCGTCCAATGATATTGCTACCGCAACCAAGTACGTAGACAGGCAGTTTTTTCTCTTCAGCAAAATTGTAGGCCTCTGCCACGTCTTCTTCGTTTTCGATCGTAATGACATAGCGTGCGTTGCCGCCCAGACGCATCGTCGTAATCTTTGCTATTGGAATATTTTCTTCTATCTTCATATAATCTATTTCCTGGTACACCCGACAGGATTCGAACCTGTGACACCTAGTTCCGAAGACTAGTGCTCTAATCCGCTGAGCTACGGGTGCATAAGGATATTATAGCAAAAAATGGTACACCCGGCGGGAGTTGAACCCACGACACCTGGTACCGGAAACCAGTGCTCTATCCACTGAGCTACGGGTGCATTAGATTAATTATAGCACCGAGGTTTTGACCCGGTGTTATACTAGAATAGTATGAATATTCTTTCTGTAAAAAAACTCACCAAGACCTACGGTAAGGGCGATAGTCTCGTAAAGGCCGTAGATAATGTTAGCCTCGAAGTTAAAGAAGGCGAATTTGTTGCAATTATTGGCGCGAGCGGCTCAGGCAAATCCACGCTCCTTCATATGATTGGCGGCGTCGATCGCCCAGATAAAAACTCCGGCACAATTGAAATTTCCGGCACAGACATCACTAAACTTAGCGATAATAAATTGGCAATTTTCCGCCGTCAAAACATCGGTATTATTTACCAGTTCTATAACCTAATCCCAGTTCTTAATGTCCGCGAAAATATCACGCTCAGCCAAGACTTGGATAAAAAACCGGTAGACGAAAAGTATCTCAATGAACTGATCGAGGCACTCGGCTTGAAGAATCGAGAAACGCATTTGCCGAACCAGCTTTCTGGCGGTCAGCAACAGCGCGTTGCAATTGGCCGCGCACTCTATGGCAGGCCAGCGCTTATTCTTGCTGACGAGCCAACCGGCAACCTCGATTCGAAATCCAGTAAAGAAATCGTCGAGCTTCTTAAGCTCGCCAACCGCAAATTCAAACAAACCGTCATCGTTGTTACGCATGATCTCGAGATCGCAAAACAGGCAGACCGTATTATTACTGTCGCAGATGGCAAAATCAAAAGAGGGAAATAAATGCGCGCCCTCAACAGACTGACTATCGCGAATCTACGCAAGAATCGCAAACGTAGTATAGTGACGATGATTGGCGTTGCATTATCGGTTGCTCTGATTTTTGCGGTCATTTCAATTGCGACTAGCTTTTGGCAGACCATGCGTGATTACGCGATTACTGAATATGGCGATTATCATGAATCGTTTGAATTTATTCCCGGCGACAAACTTTCGATTGTAGAAAATGCTGCAGGCGTTGAATCGGTTTTTTATGCAAAAGAATTTAATTTTAGCGAAGAATATCTATATCTCGCTGGCAGTGAAATGCCGCTCCCATCAAAAATCTACGAACCAATCTATTCGTTAGATGATTCGATGCGTACGGCCGACCAGCAATATGTTGTATTTGTTCGCTACGATAATCCGAAGAGGCATGAACGCCGCGGCAAAGATATTGGCTATGCACTAGAAGACGCCGAAATCTATACGTATACGCGCCGCACTAATAATCAGCTGCTTCTATTTGATGGCGACATTGACTATAATACGACGACAATTTTTGCCTGCTTTGGCGCATTAATTTTGGGCATTATTGTCATTGCGAGTATATTCACGATCCGCAATTCGTTTAATATTTCGACGACGGAGCGCACGCGGGAATTTGGTATGCTTAGCTCGGTCGGCGCTACACCGCGTCAGATTCGTCGCTCGGTTTACCTCGAGGCATTAACTATTGGCGTGTTCTCGATTCCAGCAGGTATTGCTCTTGGTTTTATTGCGACGGTCGTCTTAATTCTTGTTACGAACACGTTACTTGGCATTATTCAGAATGGACTCAGTCTATTTGTGCCTTGGTGGGTTTATCTTGCTGATGCAGTACTTGGCTTTATTATCGTGCTGCTGTCTAGCGCTAGCGCTGCAATTCGTGCTGGACGCCTTACGCCAATCGAGGCGATTCGTAGTAATCAAGATATTAAGGCAAAAAATAAACGCATCAAAACCAATCGCTTCATTCGGAGTTATTTTGGTATCGGTGGCGTAATTGCGGACAAGAATCTCAAGCGTAGTCGTCAAAAATATCGCACCACAGTCGTTTCGATTGTCGTTAGCGTTGCTGTGTTCGTTGGTATGTCGAGCTTCGTAATTGATAGCCAACGCATTATCGAAAATTTCTATCCAGATTTTGGTGCCGACTATATTGTTAATGGTGGAGATGAATCCGACTATGATGAAATAGTGAAGAAGTTCAATCTCAACGATTACGTTATTCATCGTAGCATTCGTACTGCGGGCAGAATTTCGGTCGTCACTCTTTCTCGCGATTATTTTGAAAAATACGCTCATAACGCTGGCGTGAAAGACGATTTCGAACACGCGGTAATTTTAAATAGTTACTTGTCTGAGACACACAGCAATGGCTCGCGCTCATTTAAAAAAGTGCTCGACGAGTATAAGCCTGGCGACGATTACACGATAAAAATGTACCCTGACGAAAATAGTGCCGATACGATCGAGTATAAATTGAAGATTTCGGCAATTACTGATAAGAATCCAATGGGTACTTACGAGAACGACAACCCGACTTTCTATATTTCTAATGATTACTACGACATTAAATCGTTAATATTTGCCGACGGATACTCGCAAATGTTCGCAAATCCAGGCGATCAGTCTAAAGGGATTACCGCCTATCTCCTCGAACGAAGCAGCGAAGCCAAAGAGGGTGAAAATATCTTAATGGGCGTCGATTTTAAAGCTAGCCGCGACCAGACGAATAATATCATCACGCTTGCCGCGATATTTATGTATGGCTTCATTGTCGTAGTGGCACTAATTGGCGTCACGAATATATTTAATACGATCACGACTAATATTCAGCTTCGCGCCAAAGAATTTGCGATGCTAAAATCCGTTGGCATGACGGACGATGAATTTAATCGCATGATTCGTTTTGAGACGATTCTTTATACGCTTCGCGCATTGCTAATCGGCTTGCCTATTGGAATTTTGATTTCGTATGGGATCCACTATCTCCTAATCGAATCCAATATTTCGCTCTCGTACCAATTGCCGCTAATTCCAATCATCATTTCAATCGCGGTTGTTGCTCTACTAATTACTTTCATTATGCGCTATGCCGTGCGCCAAGTTTCCAAACAAAATATCATCGAAACAATTCGCCAAGATACAGTTTAATTATTGCAATGCCGCGAGAATCATATCAGCAGTGATTGTGATGCTTGCGCCAGAACCGGCTTCGCCGCTCAATACTGCACGCGCCACGATATTCTCAACTGTCTTTGAAACGATGCGGCGCATTGGGCGTGCACCAAGCTTAGGATCATAACCGCGCTCAACTAGTAACGTCTTTGCGTCTGGTTCGAGTGTAACGGAAATTTTGCGCGGCTCGAGCGTCTTGTTTGTGCTCGCGATAATCAAATCAACAATCGAAAGTAGAGCTTCCTTGCTAAGCGGCTGGAATACGCAGATTTCGTCGAAACGGTTTAGGAATTCTGGCTTAAACTCACCGCCTGAAATTAAATCATTTGTTAGCTGCTCTTTGACGGCGTTCATATCTAGACCTCGATCAATATAATCGCGGATATTATTTGCGCCAGCATTACTCGTTGCTACGACAATCGTATCGCGGAAACTTACCTCACGGTTTTTGACATCACGGAGAATACCTTCGTCGAGGAGCTGGAGCAGGGTAGTAAGAACGAGCGGATGCGCTTTTTCGATTTCGTCTAGGAGGACTACTGAGAATGGATGCTTCATGACCTGCGCGGTTAGACTTAATTCATCGGTTGCGCCGTCGGCAATTAAACGCGATACGTCGTCAGCCGAAACAAATTCGTTTAAGTCGATGCGAACAATTGTTCCTTCGCCGCCAAAGTATACTTCGGAAATTGCTTTTGCGAGCTCGGTCTTACCTACGCCGGTTGGACCAAGGAATAGGAAAGTACCGATTGGGCGATTTTCGTTGCGCACGCCTGCTGCTGCGCGACGTAAGGCATCGCTGACTGCGCGCACAGCCATATCTTGCCCGATAAGGCGTTGATGGATATATTCTTCCATATTTAATAAACGATTTTTATCTTCTTCGTCAGTACTTGACTGCATCTTGACGCCTACAGTCTTCTCGATCGCCTGCTGTACAGATGCATCGGTAATATACCCGTTATCAGGGAACGATGCAGCGGCTTCTAGTAGGTTAATTGCACGACCAGGCATGACTAAGTCGTGAACATAGCGCTCGGACAGGCGATAGGCCTCACGTAGTGACCAGTAAGTATAAGTAACATTATATTGATGCTCTAGTAGCGGCACGCGGTCTTGCATGACCTTGATTGTCTCGGCTTCTGAAGCCGGCTCGACGATAATTTTATTGAGAGCATTTGCGAGTGTAGATTTGCGCGCAGAGATTTCTAGATATCTTTGTTGATCCATCGTCAAGATTACGCGCAATGAGCCATTCTCGAGCACCGGTAGAAGAATGTTTGAAATATCGATCGAGCCAGTTGCCTCTTCGAAGAATAGCTGAGCATTATCGAGCCAGAGTATGACATTCTTTGCGTAGTAAGCCTCACTTAGAATGCGACGCATGATTGTCTCCATTTCGCCACGCTCCGACGCAGAACTAATTAGCGCGCCCGCGTCTAGTTTGAAAATCTGACGGAATTTGATTGCTGATGAAATCTTGTTGTCAGCATTCAAAATCTCTGAAGCGAACTCGTTTACTAGCGTACTGCGCCCTGAACCATCTGGGCCAATAATCGCAATATTCTGTCGTCCGCCTTTTGAAAAAGTGTCAATCATTTGCTGAATTTGCTCGTGATGGAGCGAAACAGAAACATTACCTCCGCGCGTTGATTCGTGTTCGCGAGAAATATTTGTTGCATAGTTTTGTAGCAACGGCGTGTAGCCAAACATTAAGTCGCGCGCAAAGCCGCCGGTATGTCGGCGCTGGCGTAGACCTTTTACTAAACCATTTAAATAATTAAACCAGACAATACCATCGTAGAGGTCGGTAATTTCTAGCTTCATTGATTTTAGAATCTGCTCATGGTCGGGGCGACATTCGATAATTGCGATTGCCAATACGCCACCGGAAATGACCTCGGAATTTGTCTTCTCGCGAATCTCGATTGCGCGGTTAAAAATGTCGTCGAGATTATTATGCATATCGCGCGTAATTGCTTCGAGCATGCGTGGGGTAATCGCATAACGCATCGCTAGGAAAGCGCCGCTGCGAGTTTTATATATCCAGCTCGCAATTGATTGTGGAGTAGGGTGTGCGCCGAGTCGCGCCAAACATTCATTGCTGAGTAGGTCATTGATGCTTTTGCTACTTCCAACTGGGATTTCCTTTAGCTCGTATTTTCCCCAGATTAGGAACTCAAACGGAATTGCGCTACATCCTATTAGAATCCAGCCGATTGATTGATGCGTTACGACGAGTAGTGCGACGCCGAAGCCAATCAGAGCAAGCATCGCTAGAACTAACAGGGCCTTCACTGGCGCTGAATTGATTATTTTGTCCGCTCGTGCCTCTATTGCGCGGTGACTGAATGCAGAATAACCGGCCATCAGAATGCTATCCCCATAGTACTAACAATAATTCCCGCAATTGGTAAGAGTGGCACGCATGGCCAGATGATGGCTAGTGCTGATCCTAGCACAAAAGATATCGTCATCGCTATGACGCCCGTAATAATTAAACCGACTCGAACGAGAAATCCAATTACTCTCGACAATAAGCGATCAAAGAATGCTACTAACGCGCCTTCTAGTCCGCCACGCTCGCCGGTTTCGTTCGCCGAAATTTGGCGGAATGGCTGGAAAAGAGTTCGGAGTAAGAGGCCAATCGAGAAAAAGTCAGCAGTATTGCTCATGCGTTCGCGGAAACCGCGAAAATAAATCCCCCATCCGCGTGTGTACCACCACTGTAAAAAGCTTACGCCTAACATAAAATCATTATATCATATCGTTCTCTGTTTCGCTCCGAGTTGCAAAATAGTTATGTTTATGATAATCTATAGATTACAAAAGCAAGGAAAAACAAAAATGCACAAACGAAAACAATTTCATTACGCCGTGATTGGCGTGCTTGGCTTCGCGCTGCTATTTATGGCAGTCGGTTTCGCGGCCTATGCTCAATTAATAAATAATGATAATGCGTCTGCGCTGGGCAGAAGCGACGCTATCCATAATGTTGGTTTTGATGCAAATTCATACCAGGAAAGCGATAATTCTATCGCGCCTGCCGAAAAAGTAATTACATCTGACGAGCTCGAGGCTGAACTTCAGCTCACCCATCCTGGCGATAGCTACGCGGCAATGATAAATATCGTCAATACTGGCAATGTTCCCGAGGTGCTTTCTCAGATTAAAATGAACGAGCTAGACCAGTCAATCGCTGATCATATTGATTTCCATATTAGTTTCGAAGACGAAGATTATATTGGCACTTCATATAATGTGAATGCGTATATTGGCCGCGGCCAAGTTGGTCGTCGCCAGATGTTTATTACTGCGACTTATAAAGAAGATTCGCAAGATATCGGTCCATTGAGTTTTAAGATTTCGACCGGACTTGTATTTGAAAAATAATTATTAATTCCTTGCTAAATCTTGTACGACCACACGATCAGCTAGTGTGGTCGTTTTTATTGCCTCAAGAAAATCTGCTAGCTCGGCGATTTCGGGATAGCCGTAATTCTCCCAGCGATAATGCATAGGGATAATGTGTTTTGGTTGTGCGGCCTCGCAAATTTTGACCGCCATTTCTGCGTCGATTGTATAGTGCCCGCCGACTGGAATCAATAGATAGTCTGCATTAGAAATGATGGATAGGAGCTCGCCGTCGGGGAAATGACCAATGTCGCCGAGATGTACGAGTTTTTCGTCCCTGTCAGTGATAATGAATACTGTATTCGGGCCACGCAAGGCGCCTTTTTGGTCATCGTGCCAACTTTCTGCTTTGCTAATATTTAGCAGACATTCTCTTCCAGACAATTCTACGCACTCGCGACCAGAATGATCGGCGTGCTCGTGTGTGCAGATTACTTCATCGGCGCGTAGGCGCAGTGGAGAATATCCAGGCACGCTTCCATCTTTGTATGGATCGATTACGAGCGAACCATTTATTCTAAAACATGAGTGGCCAAACCATTCTATTTTCATTTCTTCTCCTTTATCTTGTAAAGATAGTAAGCGCGATGTGTTTTTTCTGCTTTATAACCCTCGGCTTTGAAGGCGTGAGAAATTAAGTAAATTGGGTGTCCAATTTTTGCTGCTTGCTTCTCGATATGGCGGACGATTCTCGGCATATCGCGCCCGTCACCAAATACATATACTACCGTCGTCTCGGAAGGGAAATCATACAGAAAGAAATCGCGGCAAAATATCTTCGCATTTTTTATGCGGCGAGTTCGCCAGCGGCTAATCGCGACGAGGATAGGATTTAGCTCGATGCCAATGCTTTTTGCGCCGAATTTATTTGCCGCAATTAAAACTTTGCCATCGCCGCTGCCGAGATCGATTAGTAAATCATTTTTACTAAGTGGGTATAGATTTTTGAAGGCTTTCTTGATTTCTTCATTTCGGCTCGGAACATATGGCGCGCCAAAAATCACGGTTAGGCAAAAAACCAGGGCAATAATCGCAATAATCCAAAACACTATCGGCATTGAGGGAATTATAGCATAAACGCCATTTACGATGCTTCTCGATATATAATATAAACATGCAAGAATTGAAGATTGATCGCATCTATAAACATTTTAAAGGCGATAGTTACCTTGTCGTAGGCACCGCCACTCATTCCGAGACGGGCGAAGAGTTAGTTTTATATCGTCAGTTATATGGAGAAGGGAAACTATATGCGCGCCCACGGGAAATGTTCTTGAGTGAGGTCGATCATGAAAAATATCCAGACGTAAAACAAAAATATCGTTTTGAATTACAAGAGATAAGGAGCGTAGTGAAATGAAAATTATTGAAAAGAAATGCCCAAACTGTGGCGCAAATCTAGATTTTAAAGTCGGCGAGCACGATATTGTCTGCAAGAGCTGTCGTCGTAAGTATGCTGTAGAATATGGCGATATTGATTTTGACCAGCTGAGCAAAAAAGCTCAAGACGCGCTCGGTGCCGCTGATATTAGCCTACGCCCAGTCCGCCGAATGATAATCGCAATAGTAATTATCTTCTTTGCTATCGTGGCGATCGGAACAACTATTTCGGTGATTAACATTGCTAACTCACGCAAGAACTTTGATGAGCGAGTTGAGGAATCTCAGCGCGAATATGAGCGCAATTCGCAGGAAATGATGGAGAAGTCGCAGCGCGAATACGAGCGCAGAGTTCAAGAGATGAACGAGTCGGTCAAATAGGTTCACCTATTGACAAAATGCTTATGGTGTGCTATAATAAAGGCATAATTGTTCTTTAGTATGATTTTTATGTTATGTTCGTTCTGCGACTCATCTTGGCCATAAATAATTGTGGCTGAAATGAGCCGCAGAATAGTCTGCGCTCTGACTTTTCTAGATAGATCGAAAGAGAGGAACACGAGCCTATGATTAATATGGAGCATTACGTATCTAGCGTGAATTTACCTAAGGAGATAGCTGCACAGCTATTCGTTCTTCTGAATGAAGGCGATGTATGGATTGAGTATGAAGGATGCGAGATGGTTCTTGTGACCGACATCAATCCTAAAGAGTTAACTTATCCTGAAGGATGGTATTTTGCAAAGGAGTGTTTTCGAAATAAGCACAATATTACCTCAGGCGCTTATTATCAGGTCTTTATGCAGAATTCAAAAGGAGTTTTATGGGAATAATTAAAACGCGCTAACTGAGGTCCGAACCCCTGCATCTAGTTTTACTAGTTTTGGGGTGCGGGCCTCTTTTTCTTGTCGAAATAGTATAATGTGAATATGAGCAAAGAAAATAGCGAGACCTTGGCTGTGTATGAAAAATTCGCACAGGCATACCTAGATGGTTCGGCTATTCGCGATCGGAAGAATCCCGAACATGCACGCAAAAAACGCGAACAATTGGCGGAAAAGATTCGCGACGCATTCGGGAACTTGCCATCTGGTGCGAAGTTGCTTGAAATTGGTTCCGCTGATGGCGACAATGCTAAAATTCTTGAATCTCTAGGCTATAACGTTATCGCATCCGACATTGCGCCAGCCTTTATCACGGCCTGCGAAAAACGGGGGTTAAAGACGATTAAATTCAACGTTCTTACGGATGTATTTCCTACTGAATTGAGCGGCATTTTTTGCTGGCGTGTATTTGCACATTTTACGCGCGAAGATATTACTTTGGCACTGACGCGCGTCTATGACGCATTGCTTCCGGGCGGACGATTTGTATTTAATGTATTCGATCGTGCCACGCATGATCGCGATTCTGAAATGAAGGATTTTCCTGGTGATTACGAAATGGGCGCCAAGCGTTATTTTGCCTATTATCGCAAGGAAGAAATTATGAATATGATAATGAAAACCAATTTCAAATTAATAAAAGAATGGCACGAGCATGGCGGCCATAATGATTGGCATTGCTTCGTGTTGGAGAAATAAAATGAAACCGAGTACAGAAATACAGAATTATATCGAAACAAAAATCTTGCCGAGATACGGAGAGCTTGGCGGCCATACCGGCGACCATATCAACTATGTAATTAGCCGTAGTCTTCGCTTTGCCGAGCAGGCGCCAGGCGTTAATATCGACATGGTCTATATTATTGCCGCCTATCACGACTTGGGTCGCTTGATTGATAACGAAACTCACAATTTTGAATCGGCAAAAATGTTGCGTAATGACGATTTTCTAAAAGCGCATTTTTCACCAGACGAAATCGAAATGATGGCCGAGGCGGTTGAAGATCATCGCGCTTCGCTCGGTCGTGAGCCGCGCAGCGTTTATGGCAAAATTGTTTCGTCGGCTGACCGCGATATTAATTTCGAGAACATGCTCAGCCGTGTTTTTGACTACACTCGGCATATTCATCCGGAAATGACCGAAGAAGAGGTTCTCGAAGAGGCTCGTATCCATCTCCGCGAAAAATATGCGAAGGGCGGCTACGCGTTAAAGACGATGTATTTTGACGACCCTGATTTTAATAGCACAGTCGATGCGGTCGAAAATGCGACGCGTGATTTTGAGACCTTCTCAAAAATCATGCGCGAGCACAATAAGAAGCGCAATCTATAGTTGGTCTAATAATTCTTTGATTGTGGCGGCCTGAATATTCCAGTAGGCTTCCCAGTTATCATCTGGGCTGAGCTCGGAATCGTATTTCCACTCGTCGCCAATTTTTACTTTCATGACTGGTGCAAAGCAAAAGCCAGGCACGCGTTTTGGCGAGATTTTATCGACAATTATAATATCATTGATGTTGGTTTGGGCGGTACCTTGAACGACTTTGATTTCGTTGCCGTCATGCCATGCTAGGCCGTATCCCCACACGAAGCGGCAGGGAATTGAGCCGCCGTACTTATGGGCGATTTCCGCCAATAATTCAGAGCCGTTATCGTCAGTATAGACGCCTTTGCGACGCGCAACGAATGCTTTGTTATGATTCTTCGGGTCATCTTCTTCGTCGACGCCAATTAGTTCATTCGTGTCATCGCGTGAAAGTACGGGCATATCGCTAAACTGCTTCGCGTAACCAAGTGCTTTCTCGGCAGCAATTTCCTCTGCTGTTAGCATCGTTTCATCTGGCTCTTTGAGCTGAAGATTTAGGTCGGCAAAACTCAAACCTTCGTAGCCAAGCTTAGCTAAAATCTGCTTCGTAGCAGCAATTTTGCCTGGATTAGTGGTGGCAATAAGAATCTGTTTCATGTCTCTATTGTAATCTAGAAATGCTTTTTTGACCAAGAACGCTTGTGGCACTTTGGGCATTTGAGATAGCGCGTAGTGCCGACATGTATCGCGCGAGCGGCCTGGCCGTATGTTGGCGTGAACTTATGCCCGCAATGTTTACAGGCATAGTGTCCAAGATCAACTTCAGTGCGGAATGCAAAGAAGAATGTTATGAGGAGTATTAGCGTAGCGGCAACGACTATTAAAATCGGCCAAAAATCTTCCTTTGTCATGCAACGAGCGGTTATACCGATGACTGTAAAATAGAGCAACATCGCGCCGACCGCGACAATGCAGATGTTCGCATATGCGCGCTTATTGTTGGCTTCTTGGCGCTTAGTCATTTCGATTAATAGTTGTTCGGATTTTTTATTAGCATCTTTCATATCTACCTTCTCGCCATTAAATAAGTCATTGATGGAGATTTTGAGCAGCTTGCAGAGCTCGGCCATATGGCCGGAATCTGGCAAGCAAATCCCGCGCTCCCATTTTGAAACGGAGCGATTCGAGACGTCTAGCGCTTCGGCCAGACTCTCTTGGGTGTAGCTATTTTCCTGGCGTTTCGCGGCGATGAATCTGCCAATTTTGCGTAGGTCCATAATTGTCCTTTGGTTAAATTTTACCTTATTTTACGGTTGGCGTGGCCGAAAGACCACAAACTGTAGGTAGAATCTGGACTCCGGCAGTTTATTATATAATTGTCTTATGATTCTTCCGGCAATAATGGCGATGATTGCAGCAACACTTTATGCTGCGACTAACCATATCGATAAATATTTGATTTCGAAAGGCGTTAAGAATGCCGATTTCCGCTCGCTGCTGGTTGTTTCGACAGTAATCGCTGGCGCAGTGATGTCGATTATTTATCTTTTTGTTTGCGGGTTCTCAATTACTTTTGAATGGAAAAGTTTCTTAATCTTGCTCGCGAACTCTGTGATTGTTTCGGTAGCGTATGTTCTATATTTCAAAGCCCTCGCTCGCGAAGACACGACAATCGTCGCAATAATGTTCCAGCTAATTCCGGTATTTATGCTATTTTTGTCGCCATTGTTTTTACCGAATCAAAGTATTTCTCCGCTTCAGATAGTTGGTGGAATAGTTGCAACCTTTGCGGCAATTTTAGTGACCTTTGAACCATCAAAAAAGCGCTTCAATAAAGGAAAACTAACCGTGTTAGGCATAATGACGCTTGTGTCGATTGCTTATGCGATTTGGTTTATTTTACAACGCTATGTCACGCTTGACCACGACTTTAATCAAACGATGTTCTGGACGAGTGTTTCGCAGTTTACAGTCGGTGTCTTGATTTACGTATTTCTTCCATCATTCCGAAAATCTTTTCATAAAATGCTCCGCACGAATGGCAAGAAAATTATTAGCCTAAACCTCGCCAATGAATTATTGAGTTCGTTTGGTAATGTACTTTCGACGGCTGCCGGCATGCTAGCTTCCGTTGCGCTCGTTTCTTTTGTCTCGCAAAGTTTTCAACCATTCGCTGTGATGGGACTTGGTATTTTAATTACGATTTTCTTTCCAAAGATCGAACGCGAGGCTATAACGAAGGCCGAGATTGCGAAACGCGTAGTTGCCGTTATCGTTTGTATTGTCGGCTTAGCGCTGATTAATTTTGGCTAATTCGATTGCTAGACGATTATTCGCGAATATAGCTATAATAATTGCAAGATGGCAAAGGAGAAACATATGCCTAAAAAAGAGATGGTAGTTATCGATTGTGGCGATACGACTTATGTCGTGCCAAAAGATCAAGCAGAAAGCTATTTAGCGCGTGGTGGAAAAATCATTCATTATACCGAAGCGGAGAAAGCGAAATTTAATGGCGTAGATGAGAAGTCGGCAGAGGAGCCTTCCGCGAAGGACGATATCTGGCAAGAAATGTACGAAGCGGCGCGTAAAGAATATCATCCTGAAGAGATTTCGCCATTCTTTGACGCGCATCATGTTGTCGCCGCAGTACAAAGCGCGAAAACTGGCAAGATTTATGCTGGCTTTTGTATTGAAGGCGCGAGCGGAGTAATGAATCTGTGTGCTGAGCGCGTGGCGGCATTGAACATGTATATAAACGAACATAATACAGTCGTTCGTCGCATGATTGCTTTTCGCGCTGAGCCGCCAAAAGTTAATGGCGGCATGCCTTGCGGTGCTTGCCGCGAGTTCTTCATGCAATTCGCCTACGAAAATCGCAATATGGAAATAATAACCGATTTCAAATCGCGCAAAACCGTCAAGTTAAAAGACCTCATTCCGAACTGGTGGGGCGATAAACGCTACAAGGAGAAATAATGTCCAGCACAAAAGAATATCGAGACTTTATTCTAGAGCAACTCCGCGACTTGCCGGGCATTACTTGCCGGCCGATGATGGGGGAGTTCCTGTTATATTTAGACGGAGTGTTATTTGGTGGCATTTATGATGATCGCCTACTTGTAAAAATTGTTCCAGAAAACGAACGATACAAAATGACCGAAGAAATTCCGTACGACGGCGCGAAACCGATGTATTTTGTGGAAGATATTGATAATGCGGAGATGGTTGCGGAGATTATTAATGCAACTGTCGCGGGACTAAAAACCAAGTTTAAAAAACGATAGATAATGTTGGCTCAGATTAAGAATTACCAAAGAGAATATCTCTATCTTTTTTGCGTTCTTTTTTAAATAATCAAACAGAGCGCTATGCGACTTTTTCGCATCAAGCGATGGCATATCTTTCCACAAGATAAAGCTGCTTTTGCGAAATACTTCATTTCTATTCTTCATGAACTAAAGCTCATTACATTCGAGCGTCTAGTTATTTAGCACGGAAATAGCGTTATAATCATAATTAATAACTATATATCTATATATGAAAGATTTATGCGCTTCAAAAGACATTAGAGACGACGTAAAAAAACTTTATTACGAGCATCAATCGGACTGTAATAAATATATCACGCCCCTTTGCCCTAGCGATTCTATAGGGCCAAGAAAGTATTATGTCTATGCCTGGCATACAAAAACCACCCCAAAAAAATATTTCTATGTCGGGAAAGGCACGGGAGATAGAGTCAATCACATTCTCGCGGACATAGAAAAAGCGACAGTACGCCATAGCAGTATGCGCCGTTGGAGACTTTATGCGATGCTCAAAAAATCATTTGGCATCGATTATGAAATTTTAGCTAACAATTTAACAAATTTCGAATCATACATATATGAAGAGTGCTATAAATTAAAGTTGTTAAACGAGGGCGAGTTTCTTCTTTGCTATGAGGGCGTGCCAAACAAATATCTTAAATCAAACACTGTCACAACTGAAGGCTCGGCCATAGAATGGTCTGGTTTTTACGAAAAATACTACAATATCAACCAAAAGCCATATTTCGATTTACCTCATGACGGAGATTATTCTTTATCATATTTTCACAAAGCTGGAATACCTCCCGAAGAATATGAGCAAAATACGAGCAGAATGATAGAATCAATATCTACGTATATTAAATCAAATAATGGAAGGGTGTATTCTTCGGTAACCGCAAAAACGGCTAACGTTCTAGTGGCCGGATATTTATGCGAAGATTTATACATAAGATACCGGCAAGATAATAAAAAAATATATAGCCTACAAGACGTCTATAAATATTTAATCAATGTTGGGCTCATAGTTGAAGACAGAAACGTGCTCGAGACGAGTGTTGATTATATGATAAAAAATAAAATTAAAAATAAACTGACGTGCTATGGTGTACCAGAAAAAGATATTCATTTCGGCGACCAGATAGTATACGCCGAGGGCGTATGCGTTAGGTACCATTTATATAAGAAGAGGCCCGAGTGTAGGATTGAAATACAAAGAGAAATCGCCGACATGCTAAAAATCCCACTCGCTAACCATACTGCATGGAAATCAGATTATATTTTTAACATACATGACGAGCTTGTCCTAGATAGGATTAACGAATATTTCTTCGCCCTTTCTGCTCTTTATAAGATCGAGCAATTAAAGCATAAAATCAACGAATCAGTGCTAAAATATAAGAAATCGCTCTAAGCAAGGATATCTTATATGAAATTACAAGAAGCTTGCGACAAACTAAACAAGCTTGTCGGAATCAAATTCTCCTCTCTTTTTTCGACCGAAGAAATGAGAGATATTATTATAGCCAAAGGAAAAACCGGCCAGCTTCTAGAACTAGCACTAGGCATGAATCTCTCAAGCGCAGATCTAGACTTTGAAGATGGCGAACTTAAGACTAACAAATGCGACAAGAATGGAAAACCGTATGAAACAGTATTCATTACGCAAATTAGCGCGATGATTGACGAACTACTCGCGAAAAAAGAATTCGAAAAGACAAAGCTCTACAAGAAAATCGGTAATATCTTATATGTACCAGTTTGCAAAGACGGTAAGCCAGAAGATTGGTTCTTTTTGCCAAGCATCCACGTCGATCTGTCCAATCCAAAATACGCCGCGCTAAAGGATATATGGCGCGATGATTATTACTCTATTTGCGGACAATTGAAACAACACATTGAACATAGCTCAGATGGCTTCATTCATACTTCCAACGGTAGTCAGATTCAAATCCGCAGCAAAGATGCGCGCGATTCGAGTGGAAATTATCACCCGATCTACTCAGACACATACAATCGCTATGTTTCTAACAAGAATCATGCGTTCTATTTCAAGAAAGAATTCGTCTATTACATCAATAAAGTAGACGGTCGCGACATTTAGCAAAATCAGATCTAGCATTATTCTAGCTTTGGAATATAATAGTATATAAGCATATTCAGAAAGCGAGGTAATGTATGGACGACTATATATCAGTCCAAACGGCGGCAAAGAAATGGAAAGTGACGCCAAGGTGGGTGAACGACTATTGTAATAATGGCAGAATTCCCGGAGCTAAGAGATGGGAAGGCAAAAAAGACTGGCTAATTCCAAAAAATACAAAGAAGCCAGTCGACGCTAGGACGAAGACCGCAAAGGCAAAGTCTGGCGAAGCAAAGCCATTCCTAAAATGGGCTGGCGGTAAAGGTCAATTACTAACCGAAATCGGTAAGTATTATCCTTTTGCCGAAAAGAAACATATTAAGAAGTATGCAGAGCCATTCGTTGGTGGTGGCGCTGTCCTCTTCGACGTATTAAATAAACATACTGTCGACGAAGTTTATATTAGCGACATTAACGCCGAGCTTATTAACACTTACATTACCATTCGTGACAATTCGGACGAGCTTATTTCGCGCCTTAAGACCATGGAGAGCGATTATCTCGCTAAAGACGCAGACGCACGCAAAAAGGCCTACCTCGAAGCACGTGCGCGCTTTAATGCGCTCAAACGCGACGGTATTCGCGATGCTGAAGCGGCGACGCTGATGATATTCCTAAACAGGACTTGCTTCAACGGTCTTTATCGTGTAAATAAGGCCGGGGATTATAACGTGCCGATGGGAGCCTACAAAAATCCACAAATCTGCAACGAAGATAACTTGTTGAATGTCTCAAAGAAGTTGCAAAACGCAAATATTATATGCGGTGACTATAAGGACTCGGCGAGTTTCATTGACGACAAGACGTTTGTATATTTCGATCCGCCATATCGTCCACTAACTAAGACTGCTAACTTTACATCATATACTGAACATTTATTTGACGATAGCAAACAGCTTGAGCTTGCGAATTTTGTACAGGACTTAGACAATAAAGGAGCGCTAATCGTTATTAGCAATTCAGATCCTAAGAACACAGACGAAAACGATAATTTCTTTGATGACGCATATTCGAAACAGAATATTCGCAGAGTAGCAGCAAATAGAATGATAAACCGCAATAGCGATGCGCGCGGAAAAATTAATGAATTATTAATAACTAATTTTTAAGGAGGTTAGATGGAAATTTTGAAGGGGACTCAAACTATCAAAAAAGGGACGCTAAAAGCTATCATCGAGTTCGTTTTTGATGACTATATTATCTATGTTTTTCAGGGGAGTCTTTCTAAATACGATATTATTATTAAATACCGAAAAGACGGAAAACGGATCAGGACCCCAAAGCATATCCATTGGGCCGTTGACGTGTTAATGAAAATGCAAGGAAACGACGCCCTGACTAGAAAATACCTCGAGGTTATCCAAAAATGCTGGGAAACTTGCGCTCCGTTGCCCGATAATACTTTTGAGACAATAAGAGATTTAATACTCGACGGTGAGAAAGAAATCAAAATTGAATGCTTTAAGCCGCTAAACAGTTACGGCGAATATGACGTAGAATTTCTCTACGTATTAATGGAATTATTAGCAATCCAGGAGAAAACAAATAGGCCCGATGCTTATATGTTCGGAAATATTATTACTGAACTTCTCAATATTGACAGGGATATTTTCAAGATAATGTCCACGGCAGGCTTCAATGGCAGGAAATAGCTGGAGCATCTATGATTAGTAATAATATCAAAAAATGGGAGCCAGACGATTTCGAATTAGAAATGACCAGTGTCTGGAGCTTTCCGAAGCGCGGGGACTGGGCAACACATGATGCTAAGTGGCGCGGTAATTGGTCGCCATATATTCCCCGTAATATACTGCTTCGCTACTCGAAAGCAGGCGACTTAATACTAGATCAATTCGCAGGTGGTGGCACTACGCTTGTAGAGGCAAAGCTACTAAACCGCAACATTATTGGCCTCGATGTAAATGACGAGGCCCTAAGCCGTTGCCGAGAAAAAACAAAGTTTAAACGCAAAGGTGCGGATGGTATCGTTAAAATACATAAAGGCGACGCGCGCAAACTATGCGGTATAAAAGACGAAAGCATAGATTTAATTTGCACACATCCACCATACGCAGACATCATACATTACAGCGAAGGAAAAGACATTCCGGAAGATATATCGAACTATAAGATTGACGAATTCCTCGAACAAATGAAAGCCGTAGCAGGAGAGAGCTATCGCGTGCTAAAGAAAGGTAAATTCTGCGCAATTCTCATGGGCGACGTACGGAAGAAAGGCCATGTTATCCCCCTTAGCTTTAAGACAATGCAGCTATTTGAAGATGCGGGCTTTAGGCTAAAAGAGATTATATTAAAGGAGCAGCACAACTGTCGAGCAACAGGCTATTGGAAGACTAGCAGTATAAAATACAACTTTTTCTTACTGGCTCACGAGTTCTTATTTATCTTTAAAAAAGACTAGTCGGCTTTTAGTACGCTAGTGGGGTGTCGGGTGGGATATAAGCAATGCGCCGTCGTTTCCTGACGGAAACTGGGCTTTGGGCGAACCCGCGTGGGTTCTCAACACATCCAACTCAACCATTTGTTTAAGACAAAAAAATTAGCCCTTCGGGCTATCTTTTTGTCTTAATTGGTGAGGGGCGACCAGGCGTTGTTGCTCGGCTTTGCATGGTTGTAGACTGGTGTATTGACCACCCCGAATACACGGCTAAGATCAAGGTTATACCTAAAAAGGATTACCCTATTCTGATGCCGTGCGAGTTCTGAGGTATACATATACAGGCAAAGAGATTCGAACTTTTAAGGATTTCTAGCTTAGCTGGAGCCGGAGAGGCTTAAAACAATGACAATGAAGAAAATAAAAGAAATGCAATGTCAATGGTAGGATATACTGCTAATACTGGCGTAAATATAGGAAATATGTTATAATATGTATATGGACTCTATAGACAATTGCAAGACTCTAGGAGAGATAACGAGTAGACGCCTCAAGAGATATAACGACCAAGTTGCCGATGGCGACAATTATGAGGGTGTTCTTGTTGGTATCTACGAAAAACCCACGCATTTCGTCTATGAATTACTCCAGAATGCTGACGATGCATTAGCTACTAAAGTACAATTCGAGCTCTATTCAGATAAGCTCGTTTTTTATCATAACGGTTCAAAAGACTTTACGCTCAAAGACATTATATCGATTACAGGCGTCGGCAATAGCACAAAGAAAGACGGTCGACCGATTGGCAAATTCGGCGTTGGTTTCAAATCTGTTTTCGCCATAACAGATACACCTCTGATATATAACCGTGCATATAATTTTAAAATAGAACACTTATCGATACCATACGAAATAGATCCGGACGATCTGAATGGTTTTACAACTAAAACCGTTTTACCATTCAATAGCGGCAAGAGTAAATATACTAAAGAAGAGCTAGTTAACAAGATTAGTGATGAACTTGGCGAACTCGACTGCGCTACCATAATGTTTTTAAGGAATATCAGCGAGATATTCATAAACGATAACGGCAATAAATCAGAGATTGTATTAAATCGAGAACAACTAGAAAATTACGAGCTGGTACAAGATTTAGGAAACGACAAAAGCTACTATCTATTCAAAGACAAAGAAAGTAACATATCTTTCTCGTTCTCTGTTGTAGACAGCAGAATAATCCCAATTAACGATGTCTACTTATATTCATTCTTACCAACAAGAATTAGGAGCGAGTTGCCATTTTATGTAGATGCGCCTTTCGACCTAGCAACTACGCGCGAATCGATTGAATTCGACTCCAAGGAAAATAAACAAATCCTAGATAAAATTGCCGCAGTTTTTAAGCGAGTTTTAATTAGTCTACGTAACGAAAACTATGTAGATCAAGATTTCCTAAATAACATACTTCCGGTAGATGGCGACATGTATGGCAGATCTAGAATTTATGACAGGCTGTATGACGAATTAGTGACCATCTTGAGCGAAACAGATATTCTCCCCACAACATCTAAAAAGTATATTAATGCCAATAATGGCGTATTGCCGCTCGTGAAAGAAATGACGACCCTTTCCAACTACAATAGACCGTGGCTAGACATAGATTCTTCTCATTCAAAAATTAGGCATTTTCTTTCAGACAAATTAGGCGTCGAAAGAATAAATATACTCGATTTTTCTCAGTATCTAGCAGATAATGGAATTCTTAAGAAAAAGAATAATGACTGGTTATTAAAGTACTATACGCTATGCGTAAATCATTGCAACAAAAATAGCAGTTGGTACGAAAAAAGCGAAGCCGATAAGCTTAAAGAAGTGCCGATAATTAAAACGAGAACTGGTAAATTCATTTGCGCATATATTAATGACGAGGCGCAGGTATTTCGTTACTCAAAAGGAATTCCTAGCGCAAAGCTTATTCACGGGCTCTTTACGAGCAAAAATCTATCAGACGAGACAAAGGAAGAAATGCGCCGATTCCTAAGCATGCTCGACATCAAGGAACGTTCGCCGAGACAATACATAGAATCGACGATCCTCGCCGAATGGGATAAGCTGCCCAACAAAGAGAAGAAAAGAGTATTCTTTGAAATATGCGATATCTATAATTCCGCAAGCAGTTCAGATAAATCGGAAATCATTTCGCTATTAAAAAACTGCGAGCTATTTCCTACAATTCAAAACGGCAAAAGATATAGGACAATTGCATCTGAATTGATGCGCGGCACCGAAGAACAAAAACTAGTATTCAAGAAAGGAGCTTTCTTACAAAAGGATTATTGGACTGACGTCATAGAAAGAGACAAAAAGAATAATCCTATACAGAAAGGCTCAAAAGACCTCTGCGCCAACCTAGGTATTATCGAGGGTATGCCAATTACTACGGAAAACCAGTACTCGTATGCTTATGGATATGACGTTGATGATGGCGAAAAAGCTTATCTCAAAGAGAAATATGGGGTGGCCATCGATATGTATCCAAGATGGTGGTATTCAAAATTGAACACAATCCAAGATTTTAAGAAAACAGTTTCAAGCCTAAAAAATGAGTCCGAGGTATCTGCCTTGGTAACGTTGCTTGCTAGCGTCTCAAAAGAAGACACTGAAGACGAAGTATCTGGAAACTATGGTGGCAGGGCTTATACGTCGCAGATCAGACAGCCAATACCGGCATCATATATACGCACACTAAATGATATTGCCTGGGTTTTTATTAACGGCCGAAGACGAAGAACTAGAGAAATTAATAAAGAATCGTTCGTTAAACAGTATGGCCTAACTGGCAATGAAAGCTTTTTGGAACGAATCGACTTTAAGAAAAAATTTGAAGAAGTTGCAACCGAAGAAGAAAAACGAGCGATAAAAGCATTTGAGGGCTTGAGCGATAAATCTCGTAAAGAATTAGAAGAATACGCAAAGGAACTTCGAGAAAAAGAAAAAATGTCAAAAAACCAGTCGATAAACATAGCAATAGAACAACCTAGCATTACTGAAATCTTCCCGAATCTAAAGAATGGAGTTATAACCGAAGACGAATCAGTCGCTAATAATAGTCTCAAACTGGAACGCAAGGATAATAGCGGAATTAATAAGCATAAGCAATCGTCAGTAAAATCCCAAATGCTAGAAAAACCATCAAAGGATAAAACTGAAAACGATTCGGATATCAATAAAAAAGAGCTAGGAGACGCCGTTGAGCGGCTCGTATATGACGTTCTTAAAGAAAAATATAGCGATTGTGTCGTTAACTGGTTCGGCGGCAATAATCAGGGTTATGACTTTTCAATCTCGAAAAATGACGAAGATATCAAATATATTGAATCAAAAGCCGTCCCGGATTTTAATGGTCGCATAAATATTACTTCATCAGAATGGAGATTAGCTAAAGATAAAAAAGATGCATACGAGATCTATATCGTAAATGCGAACACTTGCAAATATAGAGTAATTAAAAATCCGTTCCAAAAATATATTGACGGTGAGATTGATATCGACGTCGATGCTCTTATCTATCCAGTCGAAAACGATAGCGAATAACACCGCTCATTGAGCGCAACCTCAAAAGAAACGAGGCTATCATGGCAAAACGCCACTCATTCAAGAAAACTAAACCCGGCGAGCCAATACCGGTTACCGCCAGGCAACTTGAAAGCTTTATGCTCGAACATAACGGCCGGTTCAACTCGCGCGATTATGACAAGTTCGAGCGCATGGAGCTAATGGAATCGCCCGTCCGCGACGCGATCCACGAATTGAAGACTTATTCCCTAGAAACACTAGCACAGCGCTTCGATGTGCGCCTTTTGGGGCGCGGTAAGCGCGTTTTTGCGAGG
>JAFWIP010000003.1 GCA_017514805.1 Candidatus Saccharimonadota bacterium | reverse complement strand
CGTCGCCAAGTGGTAAGGCAACTGGTTTTGGTCCCGTCATTCGCAGGTTCGAATCCTGCAGGCCCAGCCATTAAAGAAGAAAAGGCTCCGTAGGAGTCCTTTTTGTTGCCATTTATTAATAATCATCTGGCAATTCGTCTTCTCGGAGAATTGTTGGAATTTTAATACTGCCCACTTTGAATTCGAGATTCAGTTTATCGATATCTTCCAGCGTAATTGAGTCTATCGGATGATGGAGTTTGATGTTTAATTCTTTTTCATAATTTATGCCATCTTCCTTTTGAACTTCGGCTTCGATAAATAAGTCTAACGTTTGATATGTGGGCGAATAAGTTAACTTGTCACTAAAGGCAGGCGTTTTGTGTGTATAGGAAACGTATGTGCAGTTGCGGGTAATAGTATAAGAATATAGATATAGTCTAAGTGTGCCTAGGTAGTCAACGACGGCTTCGGCAATTTCGCTGTTTGTCTCTAAAGCTTTATTGACATTGAATGATAGTCGGGTTGGGTATGCTGGGAGTTTTGAATTGCTGTCTGAGTCGGCATCGTCTGGATATACTTCATAGTTTAATAAATGATAATAATGGCCATCTTCTTTGAAGTGAATATCGAGGTAAATATTTGTCGTTTTCGAATCTAGCTTACTCATATTTTAATTCTAGCATAGTGCATCATTGGCATTATGACGGTTTTACCGTACAAGAAAACCCCCGCCTTGAACAGCAGGGGCTTGGTGGGAGTTGAGTTTATGTGTTCTCTTCTATCGCTTCTTTAACTTTACCAGCGCCAATTTGTTTTCCGTTAACGAAGTATTTTACTGTTTTAATTCCGAAGAAATCTGTAATCATAGAATATTGACGTATTATATTTCTACCTTCCTTGTTGCCCGATGCTACACTACGATATGAGACTGGATGATAATCTTTTTCTAATCCGTCGATAGTGTAGTGAATCTCTATCGTCTTGATAGGTAGCGGTTTGTTATTTTTATCCTCGCCGCGCTCCACGAATACTAGCTCCGCATTGCTATGATGCGGAATTTGCGGAATTAGTCCAATTATTGTGTCCGCAAGATAGATTGCCGCCTGTACCGCCATGGATGAATTGAGGATCGGCTTACGTTGGGTGTCTTTAGCATTGCTCTTTTCTTGGTCAAATGCCGCGACTAAATCTGCACAATTTGCGTCCGTTGGAATCTTAGCGGCGGCTTCGATTATTCTCGTATCTTCTGTCCCCAGGCCTAGGCCATCGATGCCCGTATTTATGTATTGATTTTTGTATAACTGGGCGATTTTAATCAGACAAATATCGCGTTCGGTTGAACCGTTGTGGAGTGCTCCGCTATATATAAAGTCACTGAATCGATTATTCGCTAGTGCATTTATGATACTGGATGCCATATTGATAACTTTTTTGTCGATTGCCATGTAGTACCGCATTTGAGTATTAGTCAATTTCTCGATAACTCGCTGGTACTCTTTAATCAAGAACGGACACCAGGCTGGAACGCTTGCTTTTTCTGATTCGCAGGGTTCGTAAGAGTGAACCAGTCTTTTATTGACTTTGCCGCTGTAAGTGTAGCGTTCGAAGCTATCGGTCGTGTCTTTTGTTAAGCCGCAATAAATACCGAATTCGGTTTCAAAGTCGTCAGCGGTGCTAATGCGATGCTCCTCATGATAAGGACAGCTGTTGCATATTTCTGTTTCTAACAGAATTTTAGCCTTCATATACTCACCTCCATTTTTTTAATGAACTCCCACCTCAAATAAAACAGATTTTGCCATATTGCTGGCAAAATCTACAATAAATATACTATGACACAAAATATGAGATTAGTAAAGAGTCCTAGTGTCTTTCGATGTAATTTTGGATAATTTTTATTTTCTCTTGGTCCTTTGGTCGATTGTGCTCTAACATCCACTTTAATGTAAGCTCCAATGATTCAGTTGGATAACCATCGACCATTCTAATATCTTTACTGTTGAAATCTTGAACTTTAACTTCGATTAGAGGATCGAGCTCATAAAGATTCGGATATTTATTTGATTTTTTGAAAATGAATTTCTTTTTCATTTCTTCAAAATAGTCTGGTTTTACGCGAATATCGATATCGGCGGTCGTTTCTTTCAGTCCGTAGAATAGCATTACTCCGCCCGAAATTATGCAGTATTTGCTTTTATCTAAGTTCAGTGAATCGAGTTTTGCTTTATAGCTTTTTATGTCCATATCATGATTTTAGCATGTAATTATTGGCTACTGACCAGATTGACAAACAGAGGTAATTCTTGTATATTTAGTACTGTTACTCATTGATATATTTATGAATTGGGGGTGAATTTAAAATATGGAGGAGATGCTCTTTAGGTCATTTTTGGGTTTTGAGAAAACAGACAAAGTTGTTATGCCGATCTACGACGACGAAAAAACGTATACGCTCGATGATTTAGGTAAACAGGTTATTTACTCGAAAGACATAAAATTAAACTCGCGCTGTTTGCTTGGCGCTGATAGTTACAAAGAAGCGCCTTTAACGGATTTCAATTGGCATGCGGAGTTTGCTGAGTGGGTGAAGTATATGGATACTTGCTTCGATATTGGTTGCATGACTTTTAGGAGCAAGCACGCGATTCTTACGGACAAGGTTTACCTGAATGCTTATTCTAGCCTTAGTTGTGATAATTCGTTTTATATCATCTTTCATGCGCGTCCGTCCCGTCCGATTAATTGTGAAAACATTTTGACGGTCGGGTACGATAAATATTCGTTTGTCCATGACCGTTATTCGATAGTTGTCTGGAATCTTGATCATTTTGTCGATATGAATTTAAAAGACTACACGTTTTGGGGTATACGACAAGGAACAAGACATGGTGTTAGCGCCACTGATGACGAATTCGTTGGCTTGAAAGATGGCAAAGAAGTTTTCGCAATAACCTAGATGAAATGCCGGAGCGCTATAGACTCCGGCATTTTTTCATGTACAATAAAGACATGGATGATGACGATAAGAAGAGTTTAGAATTGCTGGATTCCGAACTTGCTGAATCCGAAAACGACGGCGAGGAAATGCTCGCCTGCGGAAATTAAATCCTATTGTTCGTCAATTACTTTGGCTTTGACGGTTTTCATGGATTTGTTTACCATGATGCCGCCGGTAGTATCAGTGAATGCGAAGATAATGAGCATTACGCCGAGAACCTGAAGCATTAGGTCAGGAATAATGATTTTGCCGAATACGCAGAGGGCGCCGCAGATGATGCCGATGAGCGCGAGCCAAAAAGCGTTTTTGTAGTTTGGATTGACATTTTTGCTGGCAAGGACGTCTTGTAGGCGGAAAATGCTTTCAATAAGGATAAATACGCCGATAAAGACGGAGATTAATTCTTTAAGGAAGCTGCTCTGGGCAATTAGAAAGATGCCGGCGATTGAGAGCGCGATGCCGCTGATGAGCTTGGTTGAATCCGAAGCCGAGCGGTTTTCGATTCTTGCATATGCGATAAAATTATAGGCTGCGCAAACTAAGAACATTGCGCCAATAATGATTGAAATTAAAGTGGTAACTTTGTCTGCCCAAATTAGAAGGCAGATGCCAAGTGCGAGCATAATAATATTGATGCTGATTGGCATGGCAAATTTGCGAACTTTCTTCGCCTCTTTGACCTCGATTTTGCGTACTTCTTTTGTCATACTTTTATTTTACAACAATCGCCACATTTCAGCATTAAGTATTTGCGGTATAATGTAATTAATGACGAAGAAGAAGGTTGAGGCGAAGCAGTCGCTGCCTGACTATACGCGTGGTGAGGAGATATTTAATATGGTCTCGCATATTGTTGGTGCAGCTTTCGCGGTTCCGATTGTTGTGCTCTGTATCATTCGCGGCGCAAAGGAATATGGTGCGGCCGGCGTATTGACCGGTCTGGCTTTTTCGATTTCAATGTTGCTGCTATTTACGATTTCAGCAATCTATCATGGACTAAAGCCTTCGCTTCGTGCGAAGAAAGTAATGCAGGTTATTGATCATTGCTCTGTTTTTGCGCTAATTGCCGGTACTTATACTCCCGTTACGTTGATTGCGTTAATGAAAACCGAGCCGGCGGTTGCGTGGGTGATGTTTGGCGTAGTTTGGGCGACGTCGATTCTTGGTATAGTGCTTAATGCGATTGATTTGAAGAAATATGCAAGCTTTTCAATGGCTTGTTACCTAGGTTTAGGTTGGTGTATTATTCTATGTCTACCCGATTTAATGTCGGTATTGCCGGCAATCGGCACAGTGCTACTGTTCATGGGCGGAATAATGTATACGGTTGGCGCATTATTCTTTGGTCTCGAACGCGAATTCAAATATATGCACTCAATCTTTCATTTGCTCGTGCTTGGCGGCAGTATTTGCCACGGTATTATGATCCTCCTTTGCATTTTATAGGGGTTTTTGGTAATATTAATATTACCTTTTTGTGCTTTTGCATTTGGAGAACCTTAAAATAATCATGTAGGGGGTATTTTAAATGGATAATAAGACCATTGTTGCTATGTTAGATCACGTCGGTGCTCGTCCGGTTGTCGTTTGCGGATATGACGAATCGCATTTTTGGCGAGTAGCTAATGTAGACAATAATATTTACGTTCAGAGAACTCGGTTTAGCGGCTCTATTCCTAAGGTTATGTCTGATGAGGAGTTTGAGCCTGAGGAGACTGATTCTGTCTTTTCATCGGATGACAAGGGATTAAAACGTGATACTTTCAATGCTATAGTTCAGGATTTTGTGCTTCTTCACGCTGAGGAATGGAATGCTATTTCTGCTGACGAAGATAAGATTGCTTGCGATATTGCCGATATTAATGATGCGGATTTTCAGAGCATTCTAAAAGCGTTAGGTAAGACTAATAGAGATTTCTTAAAAAGCACGAAACACTGGTATAGCTACATCGGTGATTTAATTGGCTCTAGAGACAAGATTCGATTTGAGAATGCTAGTCTTTTAAACAGTAAGGAACGTTCGGCTAAGAATGTTATGAAAAAGTTTAGACATACCGATCCTCTGGTAGTAATACAAGGAAGTATTACCTTCGAATGGAACTTAATACAGATACGTGATGAGATTTTTTATTCTAGGCTAATCTATAAAGACTACGAAAAATATATCAATTGTACAGAAGAATACGGCCGAGTGGCGATTGATGATGAGGATCAATTCGGCGCTCTTCGTGATGCGGTCGCATCAAGTTTTATGGTAGATGGTTGGTCTTTTGATAAGAAATCAAAGTGTAACCCAGAAGAATTACTAAAAATAGTTGGCTTGTCGCTAAATACGATATAGACGCAACTTAACTATTGATATTTATCCAAATGCAAGGCATGATTATGAAGATATGCCCGGTGTCATGAGCGCCGGGCATTTTTTCTCGTGCTTCAAATGTTGCAATTTTTGATTTTTTGTGATAATATTGGTGTTGGAAGAAAGCGCCCCCCCGCTTTCTTCCTTTACGTGATGGGGCGTTAGCTCAGCTGATTAGAGCGCCTGCTTTGCAAGCAGGAGGTCAAGAGTTTGAATCTCTTACGCTCCACCATTACAGGATTACGCCGAAAGGCGTGTTTTTTTATTGCTTCTTTTTATTTATAACAATTACGACGACGCAGATTATTAATACGACTGCGCAGGCTGCGCCACTGATAATATAATATTTGATCGTGTCTTCGGTTTGGGGGTTTGAGGTTTCTTCTTCGTCTGGGGCGTCGATAATGCGCCGGTGAATGTCGAGCTTCTTAAACATCGCTTCATACATTTCTGTTCCCTGTTCGCGAATAGCCTGATCGGTGACGCCAGCGGAGTTTTCTCCCCAAATACAGATTGCGCCGCCAAGGATATTATCGTGGTTATTGAGCGTGCTCGGGAAGTTATAGTTCCAGCTTTCTAGCTCCCAGTTTTCTTTGATGTCGCGAATTGTATGGGCGTTGTTTTCTGGTGTCATATTGGCTACGGACGGAACAAGGAATAAATACCAGCGATTCGTAACGATGATTTTGAAGCCGGCTTCTTGGAACTCCGGGACGGTTGCGTATCCGTACGCTACGGCGTCATCCCACCATCCCCAATAGATGATTTCGATATTATTATTTAGGCTATTAATATTAGCGCTCGTGACGGCGTCACTCCACATGCGTACTTTGTAGCCTTTATTAGCAAGATAATCGTACATTTCGTTTGCAAAGGCGATTTTCTCGTCGTTTCTCAGAGTATATTCGTCGAAGCCCATATGGAAATATTCGCGGCTCTTAAAGAACTCTGTATATTCGTCATATAACGCCATAATGAAATCGTGGCCATTTTGATGAAGGAAGTCGACGTTGCCTGGGTCGGTATCCTGCTTCCAGGCGATGCCGGTGGTTGAGTCGTGAACATAATCGTAGCCGAACTTTTGCTCTGCAAGATTAATGAAGCCTGTCATGTGCGCCGGAATATCTATTTCGGGAACAAAGCGAACCTTTTTGCTGTCAGCATAATTCATTAGGTCCGTGACTTGCTCGTAAGTCAAGAACGGCTTATTTGTGACGGGATTCGTATAAATATTCCCGCTGACCGTCGCATTAGCTTTGGTCTGGTCGAGATATGTGCACTCGATGCCGACATTTTCATCGTCGGTAAAGTGGAGCTGTAATGTGGAGTTCTCGTGTATTGCGAGTGTGTCGATATATTGTTTAATTTCATCTACGGGATAATATCGGCGAGCGACGTCGAGCATGATCATGCTTTCTGAATTTTCTTCAACGACGACTTGGCGCGCAAAAACTGGTTGTGCAATTGCGGTAAGTAATGCGGCAGCAAATATGCCGATTAAGAGCTTAATCTTATTCATTAAGGATATAATAGCTTATGCTTAAGCTAATTGGCAAGATATAAGATATAACCTTGTTGATCTTTAAGATTGAGGTTATGACCTTTGGCGTAATCAATTATTGCTTGGTGCTGGCTAGGGTCAGCTTCAAGAATGAGCCCGGCAGCGTTAAATGGATATTGGTCGATTAGTTTATAAATTAGCGAAAGACCGCCCTGCTCTGCGTATAGTGCAAGCTCTGGCTCGTAGTCTAATGTTTTATGATCTAGCCATTGCCAGTCAGCGTCGACATATGGCAAGTTTGCTATGATGAGCGTATTTGGCTCTGGCTGAAAATCTGACAGCAGGTCTGATTTGTGGAAAGCAATATTTGCGCCGTGATGTGCGGCGTTCTTTTGCGCAACGCGCAGCGCGTCTTCGGATATATCAGCGGCGTCGATGTGGGCGTTAGGGAGTTCGAGCGAAAGAGTGACGGCGATGCATCCGGAACCGGTACCAACGTCGAGTATTCTGTCTGGGCCGATACTTTTAACGATATTGATGATTGTTTCGGTTTCTGGGCGCGGAATTAGTACGTTCGTAGTTACGAAGAAACGGCGACCGTAGAATTCGCGGTAGCCTAAAATGTAGGCGAGAGGCTCGCCTTCGGCGCGGCGCGCGACTTGGGCATCGATTGCGCTAGCATCCGACAACTCGTCTTCAGCGTGAGCTACTAGATAGCTGCGATCATCGACCTCTAAGAAGTGCTGCAAAATCAATTCAGCATCAAGTCGTTCAATTGTTTTACTGGTGTCGCTCAGCCATTCGCCGATAGTCATAGCTATATTATACACCACTTATTGACATAATCGCGATAGTGTGCTATAATATACAAATGGTGCGTGATTACTAGATATCTTACGCATAAAGCACCTTGTCATGCTTTTTATCTCCAAAATAGGAGGTGCCTTATTTTAATAAGTAGATTTAAGCGAGTTTTTCTCGCAACAGGATTATCAGCAGCAATAGTATTTTCTGGATTTAACTTACCGGTTTATGCAGATGAGCCAGAAGAGGTGAAGGAAGCGAATGTTATTGGGGATGACGAAGACGACAGTGATAGTAAAGCGTTAGTGGTCTGCTATACTGCCGTCGAGGAAGAAAGAAAAGGAAAGCAGCAGGCTGCCGAAGCGCAGACCGAGCAAGAGGAATTTGAGGCAAAGCTTGAAACCTACTTTTCTGAATCCGATATAATAATGCTCGCTCAGTTGATTGATATTGAGGCAAATTCAGTTTATCCATTAAATCGCCGTGCAGCAGTGGGATGGACTGTGCTTAACCGCCTCGATAATGGCAGATGGGGGCCGGCATCTATAAGCGGCATTATAACCCAGCCAGGCCAGTACGCCTGGTATTCGGGTAGAGCCTATTCGCAGACTAACTATGATATTGCTAAAGATGTACTTACGCGATGGGCAACTGAAAAAATCGAAGGCTGTCCAAATTTTGGACGAGTTCTACCGCCAAATTTTGAGTCATTTTACGGAGATGGTTCGCAGAATCATTTCTACGACGTAAATGGTAATTATTGGGATTTTTCAATTAATTACGATCCTTACGAAAATTGGTAGATTCTTCGATAGAAACTGTAGACGGATAAAAAGCATGAGAAACGAAAATCGCCGATGTTTGTATGAATCGGCGATTTTTTTATAGCTAGTTTATTGTGCGAGACCTGCGACGGTGGCGTCCCATTTTAGACGCTGGCCGATGGCAGATTGGTCTGCTTCGTCGGCAAGACGCGTAATGCGATTGCCGGCACTCGTGGTAGCGTGGTAAGCATAATTCCACTTGATTGTCGGCTTAGTTAGTTTAGCTTCGGTTATTTTTTCGAAGCAGGTTGTTTTATTCTTTAGACAGGATTCGCCGAGTTCGTTCCATTTCTCAAGGTCGGCGCTGTCGGTAGTAATCGTGACGTTGCCTTCTATTGCAGCGCTGCGTGGCACTTCTGCATTGAAGGTCTGGTCAAACATGAAGTTGCCGAGCGAGTAGACGATAAGTTTACCGTTATATGCTTCAGAATCTTGAACGGTATGTGGATGATCGGCGATGACGGATTCTGCGCCAAGATCGATGATCTTGCGATAAATATTTTGGCGGAGTTGGTCGTGGCCGGTTTGATATTCTGTGCCCATGTGTGGCATGGCAATTGTCGGAATGGTTGCAGCATAGGTTTTGATGTTTTCGAGGAAATCATCGCCTGGAACGCCATAGACGCCGTGTGCACTACAGAAGCCGAATGGGAATTGAAGATCTTTTACTTCTTTATTATCATAGGTGGCTTTGACTGGAAGGACTACAACCCCGCAGTTGTTTGCGTCTGCTTCGTCGTTGGCGAATTCAGTATCGCTACGGTCGTTGGCGGTGCGTTTTGGTGTGCCGAAATATTGAATATTGTTTTGCTCGAGATATTTGCGGGTGGTGCGCATGCCTTCGAGGCCTTGGTTGCCGGCATGATTATTCCCTAGTAAAAAGGCAGTAAAGTATTTAGCTGCCTCTGGCAAGTAATCTGGATCGCAGTTAAATTTGAAAATCTTGCTCTCTTCGGCATAGTTATGTCCGGCATCAGTAACTGGGCATTCTAGGCCACCAATCCAAGCCTGATAATTTTCTCGTCCAAGCGTGCTAAGTTGTGAGAATGGATAAGTAACGCCAAGCTCAGAATCGCGCGAGCTTTTATTGGTATCTCTTCCCCAAAATGTCGTACCGACAAATAAATATTTGGCATCAAATTGGGTGATTTTCGGGTCTGGAGGAGTTTCCTCGGTTTGAATTTGGTTATCAGTTTCGTTTTGGGTATTTGTGTTGCTAGCTAAAACTAGGCAAGTCACAGTCGCGATTGCGGCGACACCGAGAATTGCCAATAATACTCTCTTTCCCTTCATAGTTTTATTATATACTATTGCGGACGAGAGGCTGCGACTTTGTGGGCGCGCGTTTCAATTGCATCGTTGAGATGCTCGAGCTTGGTGTTTTTACCCTGTTTTTCGAGTGCTTTTTTAATTAAGAAATCTGCGATGCGTGGATTCTTTGGTAGGACTGGACCGTGTAGATAGGTGCCAATACAGTTGCGGTATTTTGCGCCTTCAGTCATATCTTCGCCATTATTGCCATAGCCTTTAACGATGGTGCCAAATGCGACGGAATTCTTGCCGAGCCTTGTGAGGCCAGAGTGGTTTTCGTAGCCGACGACTTCGCCGAATTCTGGCGTATTAATAACGACATTTCCGATTAATCGATTTGAGCCTGCTTTGGTCGTAATGTCGAGAATATGAATGCCTTGGATAATTTCTGATTCGGACGTTTCGAAGAAGTCGCCAAATAGCTGGTAAAGACCACAAATGACAAGCGTTGGCGTGTCGTTTTCGACGAGCTCTTTTAGTTTCGGTGCGATTTTACGCAGGTCGTTCTCGATTTTGTTCTGGTTTGAATCTTGGCCGCCGCCGCCGAAAATTATATCGATGTCGTCTGGAATCAGATCGCCTGGTTCATGTTCGATAACCTCGGTCTTAATGCCGCGCCACTCGCAGCGTTTAATGAGCGTCAAAATGTTGCCATGATCACCATAGAGATTCATTTCATTTGGATATAGATGCAGGATTTTTAATTTCATACGAGACTCTTTCCGGAAATTATTTTACGAATTTCTAGCATGGCCGTATAGGTAGCGAAGATGCGTTTTGGTTGCTTGCTGGACGATGTGAATTTTGTGACCGCTTGCTTTAGGTCTTCGATGCAAGCTGCGGTCTTAATGTCGTCGTATTTTAATCGCAGGGCCATGTCTGTGGCGCGTGTGCCGGAACACATTTTGATTATTGGTAATGAATGGAAATCGACGTTCCAGAGCCATGACACATCGCGGCCGTCTGCGATTGCATCGTTAATTGCGATCATGTATTCATGTTTGTCGTCTACAAAGGAAGCGAGGCTCAGTTGGAAGGCGCTTGGATTTTTGACAAGCAACAATTCGACTTCGCAGCCATTGATCGTAAATACTTCGCCGCGTCCAAATGCGGACTCAATATTTGCAAGCGACTGGATTAATTCGTCAGTGTTTCTGTCTGGCAGAACTGTCTTAACGACGGCAAGTGCGCCTGCGGCGTTATAAGCATTGTAGACGCCCTTTACTTTGAGATTTGTCGTATAATTATTGCCGTCGATTGAGTAGGACGCTTTGTCGCCTAGTTTTTCGAGCGTAACGAGCGCTTTCTTGCTCGATGCCTTTGTCTTGTTGTGGCTTAATAGGTCGTCGTCTGATGGGAACTTTTTAACCAGCGCGTCTGAAAGGCCGAAGAAGACGGTATTTTTGGCCGTGATTTTGCTCACGCGTGGATCTTCGCGGTTCAATACGACAGTTTTTCTCGTGGCTGTGGCGACTTTTTGTAGATAGGCGGCAGTATGGTCAATTTCACCAAAGCGATCAAGCTGGTCGCGCTGAACGTTAAGTATTAGCGCATAGTCGATTGGCGCTACTTCGCTGAATTTTACGGCGTGCGCTTCATCGAGTTCGAGGACGGCGATATCATAATTAAATTTGCCGCTAATCTTGATCTTTTTGAGAATTGCTGAGATAACGCCGCGGACAAAGTTGCTCCCGGTTTCATTAGTGAAGACTTTTAAGCCTTGGCTTTCGAAGAGCTCGGTAACCATTTTGGTTGTCGTGGTTTTGCCATTAGTGCCAGAAATAACGACGACGCCGTATGGTAATTTTTCTAGTACTTTCTTGATAAAATTTGGATTCGTTCGTTCGATGACGAGGCCCGGCAAAGCGGATCCGCCATTACCGCGAACGCGAGAGATTTTCTGAACGGTTTTACCAAGAAGAATACTTACTTTTTCCATGATTTGCGCGGAGTTCCAAATAGTCTCTTAAAGTTGATTTTTGGCGTAAATTCAATTGCGTTGCGGCAGAAAATGTAGGTTGCGAGCTTAGCAATAAGAACGCCAAAGATTGCAACATCGGCTAAGCCGAGCCAGAATTCCCAGGTTGGGAGGTTGCCGAAGGCGCCACGAAGCATGAGAGCGATTGGCGCGCTTGGTGGGAAATAGCTAAGGACGTAAGTGAGCGCGCTAGTGCCTGCAGGCATGAATACGTTGATGAAGAAAATTGGCAAAATTACCATGATAATCATGACGGACGAGTATGAGTTTGCGTCCTTTGCAGTAGGCGAGATTACGCCAATGACCATGCTCATTGCGGTAAAGAGGAAATATGAAGCAATGAGGAGAAGCAGATATTGTGCGATGCTGACGAAGTCGAAGCTGAGCTGAAGCCAATCTGGTAGGATATTGCCATTCTGGCCAATCTTAAAGAGGACAAGCATCGGTACGATAAGGACAAATAGCTGAATTAGACCGACAATCATTAAGGAAACGATTTTACCGACGATAAGGTTGACGGGCTTGATGCTAGTAAGAAGGAGCTCACTGATGCGGTTCTCTTTCTCTTCAACCATGGCGGCGGTAAGACGGTTACCGAGTACAACCATCAGAATATAGAAACAAACCAATGCGATAGCTGGGCCGATGATTTCTTTTATGCGCTCGTTCATATCGACGACATGATCGTCTGTTGCGTCAAAGGTTGTAGTATCAAAGTTAATATTCTGAGTGATAACGGCGTAGTCTAGTTCATCGACATTCTTGAGAGCGGTGCTCGATAAAAGCGTGCGGATAGGAATCGAATAATCGTCCATCAAGCTAGAAGATTCTGGCTTTGTGTAGATTTCGACTTTTTTAGTCTCGGTGAAATCTTTAGAAATGTAATAGAAAACGTCGAGTTTTTTCTCTTTGACGGCAGAAATGCCGGTTTCTTTATCTTTGATGATTTCCAATTCTTGCTCTTTTTGGTCGGCGTTAACAAACTTCGTTTCGTTAAGATATTCTGCTTCGTCAAAAATGCCAAGTTTTTTATCGGTGGTGTCGGTGCCGTTAGAGAGCGTTTCGCTCGCATTGTAGCCGACGAGACCGGCAAAGGCCATATAGAGTCCGAAGCCGATTGGGATAAGAATTGCAGCAATCCAAAAGCTAGGCTTTTTGAGGCTACGAAGTACTTCGAAGCGGATTATTTCTTTAGTTTTGTTCATTTTTCTGCCTCCACTTCTTCGCCATAAATATCTACAAAGATTTGGTCGAGCGATTTATTATCGAACTTTTTACGAACATCTTTTACTGGCCCCTGTGCGCGCGCGACGCCGTCCTTTAGGAGAAGGATATCGTCGCAAAGGCGCTCTACTTCATCCATATAGTGAGTAATCATGATGATTGTGCAGCCCTTCTTGTGCTGTTCTTCGATGATGTCCATGAGGAGACGGCGGTTGACTGGGTCAAAGCCTTTAGTCGGCTCGTCAAGGATAAGTAATTCTGGATCATTCATGACGCAGATGCCGAGCTGGACTTTTTGCTGCATACCCTGAGAAAGTTTGTTGATTTTCGTCTTTGCAAAATCTTCGAGTCCGACGCGTTTAAGATAGTCCATAATCCATTCTTTTGGATTGCTTAGATTTTTGAGTCGGGCGAAATACATCATTACGTCAAAGACGGTCTCTTTTTTGTAAAGGCCACGCTCTTCTGGTAGATAGCCGATGCGAATGTCGTCGGTCGGCTCAAAGGCTTTGCCGTTAATGAGAAGTTCGCCTTTGTCTTGGCGATAGAGGCCAAGGAGAACACGGATAGTAGTTGTCTTGCCGGAGCCGTTGCTGCCAAGAAGGCCAAAAATTTCGCCGCGTTTGACATTGAAATTCAGGTCTTTGATAACGGTTTTTTCGGCAAAAGAAATTTTGAAATTTTTTACTTCGATAATGTTGTCAGATTTTGCCATGACACTACTATTATATAGTAAATTACACCATAAAAATACAAATATGCCTAAAATAACGTACTTATGCTTTTTGATTTATGAAATCAATGCAAAAATGAGGCCATGAAAAAATTATTACTATTATTCGGAACGATAATTTGCGCGCTTTTTGTTTCGTCTAACTGCATGGCCTGGTCGCCGTATACTACGAATGCCGAGATTAATTGTGTCGATATTGAATATATATTTGCGCGTGGTTCGGGCGGCGAACTTGGGGAGACGGGCGAGTTTATAAATATAATGTCGAGCGCGGATGCGATTTCGAAAAAATATGCACTATCAACATTTGTGCGCGATTTGGATTATCCAGCTGAAGGCATTTCGACGCCGGTTCAGATATTTCAAAGTTACGTTTCGGCTGGACGAGCTTATAGCTTTGGCAATAGTGTCAAAATCGGCGTGAATAATTTGCGATTATATTATCAGGCTGCACATAAGAAATGTCCAAGGATGAAGTTTGGCTTTATTGGCTATTCACAAGGCGCGATGGTTGTTGCGGATGCGGCAAAGTATTTTGATCGTGATTCGGTCGTCTTTATTATGTTGCTTGGCGATCCGAAAACTTATCTGCCTGAAGGCAAAGGATTATTTCCACCTGCCTGTAACGGCGGAGAGCTTTCGAGTTGGCGCAGTTATGCGCCGAATTGCCGAACCTATGAAGGAATATTTGGCGCGCGCATAGAATACGAGGCGTCGCATTTGGTGGGTAAGTATTCGCTTTGGTGTAATCGCGATGATTATATTTGTGGCAGTTCAAAGAATCCGTTTATCAATTCTGGTCACGTGCTATATGTGAGTAATGGCGAGATTGCCTATGGGATGGATTATCTGATGAGTCGAGCGGGATATCAAGAGTTAGAGTTGACGGAGCGCCCGCAGTTTCGCGCAACGGCTAATGTGGTGAGAAATATGGATATTGCTGAGCTATTCGATGAAAACATAGTAAGTTTGCCAGCGTTAAGTGATGTTTCTTTGCGGCGTGGCGACTCGTCGTTATATTTGTCATGGTCGCCAATTAATGAAGCAAAGTATTTGTTGTTGCGCTTTAACGGTTTTGATCTTGGCTATGTTGATGCTGAGCTAAAAGAATTTGAGATTCGCGATGTTGATTTTGGCTCAGAGTATCGTCTGGAATTAGCTTGGATGGACAAGGATGGTAATCTCAGTGAAGTGACGCAAGTGCATGAGTCTGTTGATGTTGGGGTGACTAATGAAATTAATCCAGTTATGCCAAGCATGCAAAATAATCGCCCGCGTGAATTTGTTGTTGGTACGGCTATTTCCAATAGTCGAAATATCGAGACTGATAATAGCGATTCGAATAATGTAGTTTTACCTTTAGAACAAATCGTGCGAAAGAATGGGTTAGATTATGTGAGTGGTTTAAATATTGCGAATATCGTTATAGTTATGTTCGGCGCGAGCGGATTATTGTTTGCGATGTTCCTGAGGAGGCGTCATGGCAATTAAAAATAGCCCAAGCGGGCTATTTTTGCGCATGGGGTTTAGCACTCGAAGAGCGTCCAAGCTAAGGACGCAGTATCGAATTCTAGTTGGCAACTGAGTTTACCTGCTACACATTGAAATATGTGCTTGGCGGAGTTGCCGACGAATTTAATGCGAGCACCGATAGTCTCGGTGATCTCAATTTCGCCCTCCCCTGCTTTGCGGAAGTAGAGCGGTTGGCATGGAATGCGACTGTAATTAAACAGCGCCATGACCTCTACCTTCTCGCCTTTTGGTGCTTGGTTGTTAATGTTTTTCATAAATTACTCCTTGAATTTGATTAAAATTTTTTGGAGTCATTTATGTGAGCCATGGTGTTCGGCTCGGTGCCGCCCGTACAATGACAAGATACAGGCGACGATGCGCATTTCGATAGCAGTGACCGAAGTTTGTTATCGTGCTTTCATTATAACGCGAGAAATAATGCTTATGCTAGTCTTGAAAAGTAAGATTTTTGACAGAGTAATAGCGTGGAAAAGCAACAATTTGTTAGTGGAATAATTGTGAGTTATATAAAAAGAAATCCCCAGAAAACGGAAATGCTACGCTTGGTAGCGTAGCATCTGCGTGTGGTTAACCTAATACTTATATATTAGCACACTTTTGACAAAAAGTCAATAGTTTTCTTTAATTTACCATATTATTTCTGGTTTACCCCACTGTTTCAGCTGTTCGTTGCACTTAATAAAGTGATTATTGCCGAAGAAGCCATTATGGGCGGAGAGCGGTGATGGATGCGCGGATTCCAATATAAGGTGTTTCTTGGTGTCGATCAATTTTGCTTTATTACGCGCGTCGCGTCCCCACAGGAGAAAAACGAGATGATCGCAGTGCTCGTTGAGATATTGAATGATATGTTCCGTGAAGGTTTCCCAGCCTTTACCGCGGTGGCTGCCAGCGAGATGAGCTTCGACGGTGAGGACGTTGTTTAACAGTAAGACGCCTTGCTCTGCCCAGCGCTGAAGGTTGCCGGTACTCGGAATTGCTGCGCCGGTTTCGGCGTGGATTTCTTTGAAGATGTTTTGTAGGCTTGGCGGTAGTTGAATGCCGTCGCGAACTGAAAAGGCAAGGCCATGCGCTTGTCCTGGCCCATGATATGGATCTTGGCCGATAATGACGACTTTTACGCTATTTAAGTCGGTAGTAAAAGCGGAAAATACCTGCTGTTTCGGTGGAAAAATAGTCTTTTGCGCGTAGGCGGAATGCAAGAACTTTGATAGCTCCTTGAAATAGGGCTGTTCGAATTCGGTTTGCAGGACTGGCTTCCAGGATTCGTGCATTTAGAGTCCGAATAATTTGATTAGCTCAGCTTGAATTTCTTCAATTGAAGGGCTGGCGTCGACAGTTGGGACATTGAAATCTTTAGCGATATGAAGATATGCGTTGTCGACTTTGTGCTGAAAATCCATTGATTTTGATTCGAAAGTATCGTTCTTTGAATTATCGTCGCGGCCAGTCTGGCGAGCGAGACGGGTTTCGTCCGGAAGCGTGAGAATTGCGCATTTGTCAGGCTTAACGTACTGCTCTGGCATTGATTCTTTAGTGACGCGGATGATTTTGTTCTTGCTAACTCCCTGCCCGTAGCCTTGATATGCGAGCGTGGACCACCAGTTGCGTGCAGAAATAACATAGCCGCCTTCGCGAAGGACAGGCTCGGCAAGCTTGCGCCAGAGTTCCTGGCGAGCGGCTGTGAATAGTAGGACATGCGTGAATGGTTCAAGATTGTATTTTTTGTCCTTGATAATGCGGCGTAGTTCATGGGCGGATTCAAGATCGCCGTCTGGTTCGTGCATCGTAATGACTGGTTTGCCGGTTTTGCGGAGATGCTCGGCGAGTAATTCGACTTGGGTTGATTTGCCGGTGGCGTCTTGGCCTTCGATAACGATATACATTTATGACTCCTCTTTTAATTTATGATAGCAGTTATTGCAAAGTGCGCGATACTCAATTTTACTTTTGCCGTCGTCGATAAGAATATCTGGGCCTTCAGTAACGAGCTGGTTGTTTAAGAAACGCGTATTGAGCGTGGCTTTGCGTCCGCAGCTGCAGATGGTTTTGATTTCTTCGATTTTGTGGGCAATTTGCAGCAAGCGTGTGGAGCCCTCGAAGCCCTTGTCGTCTTGGCGGAAGTTTAGACGGAGGCCGTAGCAGATGACGGGAATATTTAACTCGACGACGATCTGCATGAGTTGGTCGGCTTGGGTGGCGGTAAGGAATTGCGCCTCATCGACGAGAATACAATCTACGTCAGCGTAGGATTTCTTGATCCTGTTGAAGATATTGTCGCGGCGCGAAAAAGTAAAATCAGTTTCGCGTTCTGGACCGATACGTGTAAGGAGTTTGCTGCCATTTTTTGTGTCGGTGCGCGGCTTAATGACGCAGACTTTTTGACCACGTTCTTCGTAATTGAACGCTACTTGGAGAAGCTGCATGGTCTTGCCGCAGCCCATGGCGCCATAGCGAAAATATAACTGAGCCATTAGTCTAGTTTGAGCGGAGCCGTTTCGCCAGTTGCGAGATTCTTTGCCTGATAATTGCCAGATGCTGCTTCGTCGCTACCGACGACGATGGCGTATTTAGCAATCTTTGCGGCGCGATTGAATTTGTTGCCGAGTTTGCGCTCGTCGAAGTCGATATCTACATTGTTACCTTTGGCGCGTAGTCGATTTGCGAGCTTGATGGCGCTGCCATATTCGTCAGTGCTGAGCGGTAAGATTACGTAGTCTATCGGAGCGGAAGTTTCGACATGGAGAAGTTTCTGCTCGTTTAGTACGAAGAAGAGGCGAGTGAGGCCAATGCTGCCGCCGACGCCTGGGAATTTTTGGTCGCTGAAATTGCCAGCGAGATTCTCGTAACGACCGCCGCTCGAGATTGATCCGATTTCGCGATAATCTTTGAGGAAGGTTTCATAAACGGTGCCAGTATAGTAATCAAGACCGCGGATGATCATGAAGTCGATCTCGATATCCGACATGCCTTCTATGTTATTTAGGACATTGAAGACTTCTTTTAATTCGTCGAGACCTTCGCGGACTGGCGCGAGATTGCCGATGATTTCGGCGAGCTTCGTCTCGACTTCGTCGTAGCTACCCTTTGTGAACATGAATGCGATGACTCTCTCAACCTGGTCGCCACTAAGCTGGAGCTCTTCGAGTGCGGCGCGGGATTTTTCAAGAGGGACTTTCTCGGCATGATCAATGATGCCGCTAATTTCGGCAGCTTTGTCGGTGGCCTTGATAGCGTCAAGGAAACCAGCGAGAACTTTGCGGTTACTGATGCGAATCTTCATTTCTGGGAGATTGAAGGTCTTTAAGGCGTCGTGAATGCAGGCGATAACTTTTGCGTCGTAGGCAATCGGGAGCTTGTCGCGACCAATAATATCGCAGTCGCACTGATAGAATTCGCGGAAGCGACCACGCTGAGCGCGTTCGCCGCGGAAGTTGCGATTAATCTGAGTAACCTGGAACGGAAAGGCGAGGTCGTTATTATGCTCGACGACATAACGAGCGAGCGGGACGGTGTGGTCGAAGCGGAGAGCCTGGTCGGCGCTATCAGATGATTCGGCGGTCTTGCTGACCATATAGATCTGCTTTTCGGTGTCGCCGCCAGCCTTAGCAAGTAAGACCTCTGCGCGTTCGATGATTGGCGTCTCAATATTTAAGAAACCGTAATGGTGATATACGTCGCTGATTTGTTGTTTGAGCTGGTCAAAAATGGCCTGCTCGGTTGGTAATAGTTCTTGCATGCCGGAAAGTGGCGACGTATTAATTCTTTTCATAGTTATATTTTAGCACAAAACAGCAAAAATCCTCCCCTATTAACTGGGAGGATTAGAGCATTTGAAAGGTGTTATCCATTAGTTGCTTCGTCGTCGCTTTTGGTCTTCTTTGCCTTTGTCGGCTTGTTGTTTTTAGCAAACTTTTTGTAGGCGGCGATAAATTTCTTTACTGAAAAGCCATTATCTTTGCAGATCTTCTCTAGGACTATCTTGTCGTATGATGGAATATCATCAAACTCAGCTTGCGTGATTATTCTCGCGTCTGTAGCGTCAAGTTTAATTCCGTGGCCACCATAGATCGACTTGTCGGCGAAGTATCTTTTCTTACTAACTGCAATGATCTTTGGCTTACGCTTCTTGTTGTTTGCTTCTAGAACCGTTGCCATTACGATTACGCCATTTTTCTTTGGGCGGCGCTTTGGGCGCAACTCGTCAGCGAAATCACCTTCAAAATATAAATAAATATGCTTACCGATTGACGTGTCTTCTTTATTTCTCATTGAAATCCCTCCCTTTTCGTAGACTACACCTGTCAAATGGAACTGACATGATTATAACATAATTAGCTCGATAGTCAAAGGTGTTTGTAATGAGCGGCGATGTGTGGTAATATAGTGGAGTGTGGCTCTGTAGCTCAGTTGGTAGAGCAGAGGCCTGAAGAGCCTTGTGTCGTTGGTTCAAGTCCGACCGGAGCCACCAAATCCTTAATTTAGAATCCACGCGTTTGTCGGGGATTTTTTTGATGTTTAGGCGATAATTCTATTGACAAAATTGCGTAAGTGTGGTACAATATAATTGTTAGCCTAATGGGAGGTTAGCGAGACTAGCTCATTTGCGTATGCATCTGAGTGTACATTACGAGAAAGGAAGGTATATGCGTATGCGTACCGAAAACGAAAGAAAATTTGATGTAACTGGTGGACCAAGCAAGGACCTTATCTTTGATGCTTTTAAGTATGCTTATTCAAAAACATTTAAGATTAACCTTGATTTTCATGTCGTCCTGGGCTATTCATTGCCTAAGGATCATCATGCAAGTTGTGCATTCTTAGTTCCTACAAGCGATTTCAGAATTACTGAGATTAGTTATGACGATGGTTCTGGCGACCGCTTGATCCTTCATGGTTATTGTAAGGCTGATTTGCATGCCATGGGTAAGGAAAGCATGAAACTGCATGAATTTAGAGCTTACTATGATACGAAGAGACGTGAAGGCGAGATGACATTTATTATCGAGTAGCTTATTTTCCTTTTGTAACTTATTATTTTTGCCCGAGCTTATGCTCGGGCGTTTTTATTGTTTAAGATTTTGCGGGAATGAAAATAGCGCGCAGGATTACCGCGCGCTATCGATAAATTTGTAGGTACTAGTCAAGTTGAGCGTATAAGTCTAAAAGCTTTTCTTTAATCCTCTGTCCGAGGGTACGCTTTTTCTTGGCTTTTTTCTCTGTTACGGTCGGGTGGTTTTCTCCGGGGTTGACGCTTTTTGTGCCGGTGCCTGTGTTAAGCGCCGAAAAGGTCATCATCATCCCCATGTGGCCCATCGGGCCCATTGGACCCATAGGTCCATGCGCTCCGCCGAAGCCGTGTCCCCCGCCATACGGTCCTCCATGGCCATGACCGCCGCCAAATCCTCCTGGACCACCTGGTCCGCTTGGTCCCATTGGCATAAAATCAACCCCCTTTCTGCTTGGGATATTTATATTATATAACACTTCTATGTAAAGTCAATTGATTCTTTTTCGGCCTATTTGCTCAAACATGCTAGAATAGAACAAAGGGAGTATTTGGAGGTTATATGGACGAAAAGATATTTGAAATTATTTCTGATGAAGAAGTCCGCCAGAGCGAAGGCTTGGAACTAATTCCGAGCGAAAACTATGTTTCGTCGCAGGTTTTGCGTGCGATGGGTTCTATCTTAACGAATAAGTATTCTGAGGGCTATCCGAATTTTGAAGGTCTTGATGGCTCTGATTCTCGCGCACTTCGCGAGACGACAGTGGCGGATTATCGCTATTATGGTGGCCAAGAGAATACAGATAAGATTGAGCGTCTAGCGATTGCGCGTGCGCGCAGGCTCTTCCATGCTGATCATGCGAATGTCCAGCCTCATTCTGGCGCACAGGCAAACAATGCTGTTTATAATGCTTGGCTAAAGCCTGGCGACACTGTCCTAGGCATGGATCTTGGTCATGGCGGCCATTTGACTCATGGTGCGCCAGTTACCCAGAGCGCAAAGATCTATAATTTTATCGGCTACGGCACGGATCCTGAAACAGGTGATCTTAATTACGAGGAGATTGAGCGCTTGGCAATGGAGCATAAGCCAAAAATTATCCTCGTTGGTTATTCTGCCTTTATGAAGGTTCCGGATTTTGATCGAATTGCTGAAATTGGTCAGAAGATTCCTGGCTGTTTGCTTATGGCAGATATGGCGCACGTTGCTGGCTTAATTGCCGGTGGCGTCCATCCAAATCCGCTCAATCATGGCTTCCATGTTATGACAACTACGACACACAAGACGCTTCGTGGTCCACGCGGTGGCTTGATTCTTTCGAAGGGTATTGTCAGTAACCCGCTGAAGAAAGTGGGCCATACGATTGAAAATATTCCTACATTAATTGACCGTTCGGTCTTCCCTGGTACGCAAGGTGGCCCATTGATGCATGTGATTGCAGCGAAGGCAGTTTGTTTCTATGAGGCGCTTCAGCCTGAGTTTAAACGCTATGCGAAGCAGATCGTGAAGAATGCGCAAGCTTTGGCTTCTGAGCTGCAGGATTGCGGCTTTACTCTGATTGGTGGCGGCACGGATAATCATTTGATTTTGATTGATACGGTTAAGACTTGCGGTGTTGATGGTAAGACTTTTGAAAAACTCTGCGACCGTTGTGGTCTAACCTTGAATGCAAATGCAATCCCAAATGATCCACGCAAGCGTTTTGCGCCATCTGGTGTTCGTCTTGGTACGCCAGCAATCACAACGCGCGGTATGGGCGAGAATGAGATGAAGATGATTGCGACCTGCCTGAATGCGATTGCAGACTTTTGCCCGGCACGCAATAATGGCGAGTGGCAAAGCATGGAGATCATGGGCAAGGTAATTGTCGAGCTGCGTGAAGCGGTGCGATTCTTAGGCAAGAAATTCCCAACGCCAACCAGTCGATAATAAAAAATGCCTCGGTCGTATTTCTGACCGAGGCTTTTTGTTTAGATTTGTACGGATTCAAGCCAATTATCCAAGTCGGTTTCGTCTAGCGAATATACATAGCCTTTACCGTCGAATTTATCGACATCTACTTTGATCGTGTCTGGCATCGACGCCTCGATTGCTGATCTTTTGTTTGCGTCTAATCTACCAAATTTGTCCCGACACTGTTTAGTTATGTCGATTTCGTGGTGACTGCGACCCTCTACGAATAGAACGTATAAATGATATCTTTCATATCTCATTCCTGCCGTTCCGTAGTGATGGAAGCCACACATTTCTTCCGTACTTCTTGCTGTTTCTTTACAGCGCTTATTCCACCCATTCATTATTATTCCCCCTTTCTGAGTAGAAAAAATAAAAACAATGCATACTGCATCCGTATTAGTTATAGCATATATTTCCTGATTAGTCAATAGCGGCACGAAAAAGCCTCCAGTCAATCGATTGGAGGCTTATGTGACTAGTTATTCATTTTTTCCATCTTTTCAATCTTTTCTGTTAGTCTCATAACTTCACACTTAGTATGGATGAGTTCTAGCGTAAAAACGAGAAGAAACATTGCTACTATTATAAGTGCTAAGGTTACTCCGCCTGCTGCTGACTCGTATTTTTCAGCGTAGTCATAATTTAGGCCTTCAATCTTCAGCTCATATTTGTCTCGGAGCTTATCCGCTTCTGTTTCTTCGTTTGCTATGGTCTCCATGTCGGTTGTCTCACGTGGCTCTACATCCCGTTCAGGATCAGGCGATTCGTAAGTTATTTTTGTAGGTTCTTCCGGTTTTGGATTATCTTCTTCCGAAGAAGCAAAAACGTTTACACTCCAGGAAAACGAAAGAATGATCACGCAAAGTATCCCTAATGCTATTTTTCTCATATTTTATTCGTGCGCCGCCACCCGCACTTCCTCCTTTCCCCTCTTGGATTATGGCGGATGTCGTTCTCTTGAATGAACAACATTATTAAAGAACAAAATTACTATAATTATAGCACAAGCTCTTTAATTTGTCAATACTACTATAGCTTAGTACGGTTATTGAGTGCAGAGGTGAGTGTGATTTGGTCGGCATATTCAAGGGAGACGCCGAGAGGCAGACCACGTGCAAGACGAGTGATTTGTAAATCTGGATACTTCTCGTGCAGTAGTTTATCAAGGAGGACGGCGGTAGATTCTCCTTCTACAGATGGGTTAGTAGCAATAATTATTTCATTTACATTGTCAGCCTCGACGCGAGCGATGAGCTCCTTAATATGAAGCTGATCCGCGGTAATGCCGTCCATCGGTGAAATAGCGCCGCCGAGAACGTGATAGGTGCCTTTGTAGGCCTTAGTATGTTCGATTGCGTAAATATCTAGCGGTTCCTCGACGACAAGAATAATGCTTTTATCGCGCGCAGGATCGCTGTAGAGCGGCGAAATCTCCTCGGTGGCATCCATAATAGCAAAAGTAATTGGACAACTCTTAACGCCGTCGTGGAGCCTTGAGAGTGAATTTGCGATATTCTCGGAGATATTAGAATCCGATTTTAGCAAAAAGTAGGCGTAGCGTTCCGCAGTACGTGAACCTACGCCTGGTAAGCGCCCGAGTGCGTCAATAACATCATTGAGAGCGCTAGGAAGCATAATTACATCCCGAAGTTGCCGAGAGAGCCCATGAGTGGCTTCATCTTCTCGGTAGCAATTTCCTGTGCCTTTGCCATGCCGTCGCGCATACAGTTTTCAATCCAGCGCTCGAGTTCATGAATATCGTCAAGATCAACCTTCTCTGGATCGATGGTGACTTTCTTAACCTTTAACTCGCCGGTAATCTGGACGACAACTGCTTCGTCGCCGGCTTCTACTTCGACAATCTCGTTCTTTAGCTCTTTTTGAGCTTTGCGAAGTTCGTTAATCATCTTCATTTGGTCCATTGTGGCGCCCATACTACTTTTCTCCCTTATTATCTGTATCTTTTGAGTATATATATAGTCTATCAGAATTTCTGCTCTTTGGTGAAGTAATTATCTCTTTTAGCTTGAAATTCTCAGTGCGATTTGCGCCAAATGAAACATATTCGGTCATATCTTGGTCGATTCTTTCAATTGTCTTATATTCCGTGTACTTATTGAGTAGGCGGTAGAAATCTTTGTACTTTGTATCTTTAGTTAGAAGAATTGGAGTATTTGTATCGACGCGTTCACGAATTGTGACTAGGTCATTATTGAAATTATCAGCAACGCGTGGCACATAGTGATAGCCAAAGACATAATGTGTCTGGCTCGAGACGATAATCATACACATTATAACGACCATCGGGGTAATGCCGAAGAGATGCGCGTATGGATTTTCTGGGAAGAGCGAATACCATTTTTCGACGATCGATTCGACGCCGGCCGCAGTTAGAATGGCGATTGGAATGATGATGGAAATGGCGACATTTGGATTCAGGCCGGAAATAATAATTGCATAGATGACTAATAGACTTACGACGGTATTACGAGAAGTGAACATTTTACCAATGCTTGCGAGAATACCGATAATAACAATAACGACAGTCGCAAGGCCAAAGAGCGGCGCGAGATAAATGCTGTTATAGACTAAGCTAAAGCTAAAGAATGGCGCAAATGCGTTTGATATATTCTGTATGAAGTTCCCCAGACTAAAGTTTGACATCGTTAGTAACGATTGGATATTTTCAGATTTTACTAAACAACCGATAACGAGTGGTGTAATTGCGAGAACAAAGATACCGAAGCTGAGTAATAATTGCCAAAAATTCATTTGCTTTAGCGCAAAACGGAGATGGGGGTGAATGATGCCTGCTGTAGCAACCGCGAAGGCGACGTAGAGTAAATGTGGCGTATAGGCTGAAAGTGCTACGGAAAGGAAAAATGAGATTACGAGAATTGGGCTGACGTGGTCGTTGCCGACAATTTTTGAGCCGAGCCACAAGATGAGGGCGAGCCAGAACACATACATGATGATCGGTGTACCGTTGCCGGCTAAGAATAGAAATGCGGTTGAAAGAGTAGTGAGGATTGAGCCAACGATGGCGACATCGTTTTTGAACCAACGGTTTAAGAGGAGAATAATGAAGAGGGCTGCAAATACGGCGATCACGATCGACGGAAGCTTAATCGACCAAATACTAAGGCCGAAGAAATGAAGACTTGTTTTCTGAAGAATATGGTACGGCAAATCGATAATATTGCCCTGTTCGATGAGGCCATTATCTAACTCGCTGGCTGCGATCGTTGAAGCCATTTCGTCTTCGGTCAGGCCGTTCGGTGCGATAGTTGGGAGAAAAGTTAGCAAAGCAATAAATATAATGCCTAGCAAAAAGTAGCCCAAACCGATGCGATGATGATACAAAAAGAATTGTTTCGTTCGTTTCTTCACTGTATCTGATTATAGCATATATAAATGCATTAAACTACTCATGCTTAGTATCAAGTGACATGAAGCGTACGCGCTCTTTATCGAAGAAGAGTTCGACTTTGCCGGTTGCGCCGCGGCGGTGCTTTGCTAAGATGAGGTCGGCGATATTTTGGCGATCAGTTTCCTCATTATAGTAATCTTCGCGATAAATAAACATTACGATATCGGCATCCTGCTCAATGGAACCTGATTCGCGGAGATCTGAGAGCATTGGAATATTGCTTCCCTGACGCGTTTCGACGCTACGGCTGAGCTGCGATAGTGCGATGACTGGTACGTTGAGCTCACGAGCAATTAACTTGAGGCCGCGCGAGATTTCGGAGACTTCGTTGACGCGGTTTTGGTCGCGTTTGCTGCCGCCAGACATAAGCTGGAGGTAATCTACGATAATTAGGGCTAGCTCGTGCTCGTGGGCGATACGACGAGCCTTAGTGCGCATTTCCATAATTGATAGGCCTGGACTATCATCGATGTAGATTTGCTCTTCGGAAAGTTCCGACATAGCTTCGTTGATTCTGGTAAAATCGTCAGCCTCATAATTACCGGTTTCAAGGTCATATGAATTAACACCAGATGCATCAGAAAGCATGCGGTTTATTAATTGGTCTTTACTCATCTCTAGTGAGAATATTAGGACGGCCTTTTTATTGATTGCGGCGACGTTGCGAGCAAAGTTTAGTGCGAGTGCGGTTTTGCCCATTGCAGGACGTGCGGCGAGAATGATTAAGTCGGACTTATGAAAACCGGCGGTCTTTTTATCTAGGTCTGGGTAGCCAGTTTTGAAGCCAGCAATTGAGCCTTTGTTTTCGTAAAGCTGCTCGAGGCGATCAAATGCGCCCGAAAGCAAATCACCGATAAACTCTGCATCGGAATGGGTGTTTTGGTCGGATACTTCGAGAATGTATTTCTCTGCTTCATCGAGGATTTCATTAGTCTCGGTATCTTCTTTGTAGGCTTGCTCATTGATTTTAGCGGCAGCACTAATAAGACGACGGCGAATTGCTGCTTCTTTGACGATTTCGGCATAAGCAGTAGCATGCGCCGCGGTTGGCGCGTAGCCGGATAGCTCTGAAAGATAGGCGGAGCCGCCAGCCTTCTGAGTCAACTTCTTTGATTTTAGTTCATCTTTTACGGTAAGCAAATCGACTGGGCGATGATGCTCGTATAGGTTCCACATTGCATTATAGATGTGCTGATTGCGCTCATCATAAAAATCTTGCGGCTTAACAATTTGCGTAACATCCGGGAGCGATTCTTCAGAAATCAAAATTGCGCCTAGGAGCGATTTTTCGGCATCTAGGTTTTGTGGCGTAATGCGTTCAGTAGTTTTTTCTTCGTTACTCATTGATTTCTACCTCCTCTCCTCCGCCCATGATGGCGGCAATGTTTGCTACTTCTGGATCTGTAGCGAGTTTTTCCTTAGTGATTTCGATTGTAATGTCGCCTGGCAGGATTTCTGCGATTGCGTTCCGACGTTTTTCGATATTCTTAGCGCGTACATAGTTGCCGGTATATATCTTCAAGATTTTGTTTTCAAAGGTATATTTTGCGGTAACGATATCAGGTGCAAGAAGTGGGTGTTTTTCGGCGACATGTGCGATGATTTTTTGCCATATCTCCGTTGCGCCTGTGTCGTTTGCGATTGCTATCGGTTGCGGCGCCGGTTCTGGTTCTGGTAAAGGCGCAGGCTGCGATGTTTTACTGTCTGCGGTCTTTGGTGTTGGTTGCGGTTTGACCGGAGCAGCGGCTTTTTGGATAATTGGCGCTTGAGCTATTTGGCGCGGCATTACGATGCTGTTTTGGCTTTGGCAAAGCGCCAAGAGTAGCCTTGCGGCCGGATTGCTTGAGCGATTAACGTCAATAAGCTTATCGAGCAGTGGCAATAACTGCGGTTCCGGATTAGCAATAATTGCGTCGACTAATTCATTAGCGGTAATTTCTGCTTTAATTCCGGATTCTGTTAGCTCGGTTAGATGATTTCGGATTGTTGCTAGGTCTCCAGAAACATAAGCATTAATAAGAGATTCGATAATTGCTTCCTGCGGTAGACCGAGTGCTTTAGTGAGCATTTCGCCATCGATTTCGCCATCACTAATTGTCGATACCTGATCAAGTAAGGATAATGAATCGCGGAATGAGCCGCCACCACGCTTGACGACGATTTTTATTGCGTCATCAGTGATTTTGATTTTTTCTTTTTTGCAGATATCTTTTAGATGATCAAACATCGTGCTCGGATTAGCGAGCTTGAACGTATAGACTTGGCTTCGACTCGTGATAGTAATAGGCACCTTATGCGCATCAGTCGTCGCCATGATGAATACGACGTGCTCTGGCGGCTCCTCGAGCGTTTTGAGCAAGGCATTGAATGCTGACTTACTGAGCATATGAACTTCGTCGATGATGTAAACCTTGAACTTGCCTTTGGTTGGCGCGATGATCGCACGTTCGCGGAGATCGCGAATATTATCTACGCCAGTATTACTAGCTGCATCAATTTCAATAATGTCTAGGTAGTCATCTTCAAGTTCGTATTTAAAACCATTGATCTCATGAGCAAGAATGCGCGCAACGGAGGTTTTACCGGTTCCGCGTGGTCCAATAAAAAGATAGGCGTGCGAAATCTTGTGGTTTTTGAGCGATTTTTCGAGCACGCTAGTGATTTGCTCTTGGCCGATTACCTCGGCGAGCGTCTTCGGGCGGTACCTCCGATACAATGCCTTCATACTACAATTATACCTCAAAATGATTTCTCACCTGAAACATATTAGAGAGAACGTCGTCGAGTCGGCCCGTCTTCACGGGCGACTCGCTCCTCACGCTCGCCCGTAGGCTGCGCGAGCTCTCAAATATGCTTCAGGTGAGAAAATATAGTGATTAGGGATATATTAAACCCCCTGAATCTGAAGCTTTTAAGAAGCTTACGGAGGCTACGGCCGAGTACGAGTCGCAGGACACCCGCAACGGCGGGCTGGCCTGACGACGGTCTTCTTTAAAGCTTTAGATGAGGGGATAATGTATCTATTATTTCTTGGATTTCTTGGTTGGTTTAGTCTCTGCTGCGCAACCAACATTGAGCATTTTGTAGACGCAAGCTGCAACAGCGGCGCCGGCGAATGGCGCTACGATAAATACCCATACTTGTTTAATTGCTTCGCCGCCGAGTAATACGGCTGGTGCGAGAGAGCGAGCTGGGTTTACGGAAGTGCCAGTTAAGTTGATGCCGATAATATGTACGAAGGTGAGTGTTAGCGCAATAACGATGCCGGCAATATGTGCGCGCTCGACTTTTGCGGTAACACCGAGAATTGTATAGACGAATACGAATGTTAAGATGATTTCGACGAGAATTGCGCCAGTCATGTTTAGGCCAGTTGCGCTGTAGCCATCAAAACCATTGGCGCCTAGGGCTTTTGTGCCGAGGTTAGTGCAGCTGAGAATTGCATAGAGGAGGCCTGAGCCTGCGAATGCGCCGGCAATTTGGCTAGCAACGTAGCCAAAGAAATCTTTGATGGATAGTTTGCCACTGATGAGCATTGCGAGCGAGACGGCCGGGTTGACGTGGCAGCCCGAAATGTCGCCGATGGCGTATGCGCCCGCTACAATTGCGAGGCCAAAGGCAAATGAAGTTAATATTAGATTGCCGCCACTAACGACAGCGGTGCCGCAGCCGAAAAGTACCAAAATAGCGGTACCGATGAATTCGGCAATGTATTTTTTGACACTATTCATTCGTTTTTCCCTTTCAGGTTAATATTAACTCTATTTTACCATAAGCACTTTCCAAAAGACTCATTCTTTGTTATTATTTAAAGAGCTTATGGCAAAAACAAAAATCAGCATAAAAGAAAAACGTCGTATCATCCGAGCTTTTAGTTTGGGTTGTAGTTTAGTGGCGTTTATTTTGATGTTTTTCGAATTATCCTTAATGTTCCATGGCGATTTAGATGATGTGAATTATACGATGGTATTTGCTACTCCGCTGATTGCGGCTACAGGCATGCTATTTGCAATTGTAAATATAATCAAGTTTCGCGCTAGAACGCATGAACTAGTCGCTTCTCTTTCGATGGTTGCTATTTCTGCGCTATTCTTCTGCTATGCGATGCTGTATGCCTCGACTGTCTACCTGGCTAGTACTTAGGCGACAAAAAGCCGGTCGTTAAGACCGGCGTTTTTTTTATAGACTTGCTTCGACTGCTGCCCAAGTGGCGTCTTCGTTCTCTGCCGGAATGATGACGGTAACTTGGTCGCCAACCTTAATGCGGAAATATGTAACAGATGCATAAAGGATCTTGTATTCTTTTCCGTTGACCTCGACGAAGTACTGATCGTCGTGGCTAGTGAGCGTGCCGATGACGGTTTTGCGCTCAACTGGGCCAATCTGCTTGTAGAGGAATTTACCGTTATCGCTAATAGTAAGCTTTAGGATATCGCCCTCAACAAGCTTGGACTTGCTGGCGTAGTTGGCTGGTACTGGATAATTCTTGCCGTCTGGGCCAATCATGATTTGGCCGTCAAATACACCTTCGATAACTTTGCCCTCTGGGCTTTCGGTTACGGTGCTAGATGGCGCAGTAATGATATCTCCATCGCCAAGCATTGAAGTTAATAATTCTTTCGCAGCAGAAAGATTAGTTTCTGCCTCGGTCAAAAGGCTTCGTAGTCTTTTTATTTGTTTTTCTGGTAATTCAGACATACCTCGCATCCCTGTCTGTTAGTTTTATTAATTATATTATATTTTTTCTCGGCACTAGTGTCAATGCATGAAATTATTCGCTTTTCCACAGCAATAACAGATATATCGCAAAAAGCGTTGTATTTTTTACCATTGACATTTTGCTTATGTTTTATAATTTGTCAATTTGGCGAAAAATATAACCCCGCTAAATAAGCGGGGTTATTGTTATGAAGCGAGTATTGCGTCTAGCATATCTGAAGGTCTTACGCATATTCTTTGATGATCTGGTGTATCTGTAACGAGTATGTTGTCGACATACTTTTTTGAATCAACTAATCGTTGTCCTGCACAGTTGTTGAACCAACATTCAGCTTCTGCGGCCACTATAATTGGACACTCAATGGTTTTGTTTGTTGCGTCGAATATCCATCCAATTATATTCGTCTTATCGTATCTCGTGAAGTATAAATATACGACATTTTCTGAGACGCTACAGGTATATAGATTTTTCGCGCGTGGCCTAAATATTTCGTCCGGCCTAAGTGTGCAAGGCGTAGCTTTGCCACAGATTGCTAATAACGCTTCACTAAATAAATAATATTCTCCCATATTATTACCCTCCTTATATGGTGAGACTTGGCTGGCTTAGCACGCTATTGTACTAACTGCTGCCATTAATATATTATAGCACAAGCAGTATAGTTTGTCAATAATAACAGGGGCAACAAAAAGAATCCCCGAAGGGATTCGATTTGTAACATTTTCTGACTTGAAATTTGATGGAACTTAAGCGAGTTCGACGGTTGCGCCGGCTTCTTCGAGAGCTTTCTTAAGAGCTTCTGCTTCGTCCTTAGCAACTTTCTCTTTAACGACACCACCAGCGTCGACGATAGCTTTAGCTTCGCCAAGACCAAGACCGGTAGCTTCCTTAACTGCCTTAATGACAGCAATCTTCTGTGCGCCTGCGTCCTTGAGAACGACGTTGTATTCGCTCTTTTCGTCAGCAGCAGCGGCACCACCATCAGCTGGAGCAGCTGCAACAGCAGCGACAGCAGCAGCTGGCTCAATGCCATACTCGTCCTTGAGGACGTTCTTTAGCTCGTTAACTTCGAGGACGGTGAGCTTAACCAATTCCTCTGCGATTTTCTTAACATCAGCAGCCATGATTGACTCCTTTACATATTATTGGTTGATAAAAAATTCGGTTATGAAACCTGATTGCAAACTTAGGCGTTCGCTTTTTCTGCGACACCATCGAGCAAGGCGTGCAAATTGCCAGAAAGGCCATTCGTAACGTCGTTGACTGGGCTGAGGAGCATGTCGACAACCTGGCCAATGAGCTGCTCTTTGCTTGGAAGCTTGGAAAGATCCTGAACTTCCTGTTCGCTTAAGGTCTTGCCGTCAGCGGAGAAAGCACCTTTGAGCTCGAGCATAGTGTGCTCTTTTGCAAATTTCGCAAGCACCTGTGCTGGGGCAACTTCGTCTTCGCTAGAGATAGCGTAGAGGAGCTGACCTTCGAGAGCCGTAGTATCGGTGTCTTTGTAAGCCGCGATTTCGCCCATAGCAACACGGACGAGACGGTTTTTGACGACCTTGATTTGTACGCCGCTTTCACGAGCCAAGGCGCGAAGTTCTTGCATTTCCTGGACGCTGAGGCCCTGATACTTTGCAAAAACGGTCATCTTAGCATCGGAAAGAATCTCGTTTAAGTCGGCAACCAATTGTTGTTTCTTATCTTTGCTAATTGCCATAGATAGAAATCTCCTTTTGGTTATTATTGTTAAAGCCAGAAAATGTTAAGGCTCGTCACCAATAATCTAGACAATAAGATTGAAGAATCCTCGGTGGCATAATTAAGTGATAAACACCGCCACTGTCTTTGGTAACTTCCGATATTATACCAAAAATGTTAAAATTATGCAATATGATTCGAATAATTGCTGGCGGTAAGAAATCTAATGGTTGGCTCGTTGAGGCTTGTAGTGAATACGAGAAGCGTTTGCGTAAGCCATTTGTAATGAGCTGGGATTTTGTTGATGAGGAAAAGCTTGCTGAGCGTGTATTGCGTCTGTCTGCGGATACTTTTGTCGTGTTGCTCGACGAGCATGGTAAAATTCTTGATTCGCCAGAGTTATCGCGACTGATTTCTGAGCCGCTATACGCGGGAAGAGACGTCGTTTTTGTGCTTGGTGGCGCCTTTGGCCACTTCCCTGATGATTTAGTGCAACGCGCTAATCTTGTTTGGAGTTTTTCGAAGCTTGTGTTCCCGCATCAGATTTGTCGCTTAATCTTGGCAGAACAGATATATCGGGCGCAAGAGATTCATGATGGTCGCCCATACCATCACGCATAAAAAAGCGCCGTATAATCATACGACGCTTGTTGCTATGATGCTTGTGCGTGAGTTTTGAGAACTACTTGAAGTTTTTTAATGCAGTTTTGGATGCTTTCGGGAATATGCGCCTTGATAACGTCTAGGCTATCGATTAATTCCTTTGCATCTCCTTCAATGTCCCCTGAAGTGATTCTTTCTTTTTTGTCCTCTTCGCAAGGATTGATAGTGCTACATAAGCTTACCATGCAACCTAAGGTTTGCGCTGGTATATAGCGCTGCGGTGTATGATTTAGCTCCTTTATCAGATCCTCTGATGCTCCGCGTAATACATCAGTGTAGGTTTCTTCGACCATAATACATTTAACCCCCCTTTTTTTGGAAAACAACTATAGCCCTTTCGGGCTATCTCTATAAGCAACGTGTTATATTATAGCCTAATTATCCTAAAAATGCAATAGCTAGAGCGTTTCAAGTGGCTCTGGTTCGTCTTCTCGCAGCTCGAACCAGTAATCGCAATACTCGAGGCGTTTGTTAATATATGTTCTGATTGAGTCTAACTCGTCATGGCTATAGTAGCCATCTGGCCAGCGCTCTTTTTCGCGCTTAAAGGCGCCAGAATTAAAGATATCTTTCTGATAGCTATTGAGGAGATTATTAATATAGTCATCAGTCCAAACATTTTGGCGTAAGTATTGATATCTTGTTTTGATTTTTTCGCGGATTTCTTCATTGTTTTCTGCGAGTTTACCGATGGTTAGCGGGCTATAGTCGATATATGAATCCGGAGATACTTGATATGAAGTGTCGTCGAGTGCGTCAATGATGTAGCCTGTTCCCCATGAGATATCAAAATCCCATGGAATATAGCTTACGATGTAGTCGCTATCCTTGTGACGTATTGCATATAAGATGTTTTTGATGAAAGGACTGCCGTTTGCACTATCGATGTTTGCCGATAATTCTGTAAGTAAAATATGGTCGATGGCGCTGTCTATATCTGTGTGAGTTGTAGCATATTCATGGTCGTATTCCGTTTCGGTATGTTTAAGGTAGCTGCGTAGGGTTTTCCAAGCATCTTTATCAGAAGAAATCTTTTCTGTCTTTAGCTCATAGCTATCGACTGCTTCGTCGCCTTGTTCTGTATCGAGTCTGCCCCAGTGCCATTTTTTAAATAGATAATCGATATAATTCCCATCGGAATCTTTCTGGAAGCTTAATGTCTTTGCATCGATGGTTGTGCTGAGGGTATATAAGCCTTCGTATTTTGAATTATTAATTACTTCTACGAAGCGGTTTTCCGTGCCGTAGCCGCTAGAATCTTTCGCGAGCTGCGAATTAAGAGTCTGGCGAATCTTTTCGTTGTCGTGATAATTAGCAAAAAGGATCCAGTCGTCGTCTTCGCGCATGCCTAGTAATGGTTCATTCGCATTGCGGTCGTGCTCGCCAGGTGATTTGTTGCGCAGATTTAGACGATAGGATTTCTTTTCAAAAGTAGCTGAGCTCTTGCCGCGGATATGAATTTTTCCTGCTGTTTGCGTAATGCGTTTCAGGGCGTTTTTGCGATTATCGAATAATTCGAATTCCATTTCAATATCATCGTCGCTTAAGATTTCGTCTTCGTGATCGATTGCGATGATCGGGAGAGTTGTGACGGCTAGTTTATGCTCTGAATAATAGTCGTCGTTATATGCAATAAAATCTAGTGTCTTTGCCGAAGCGATGGTTTGTTCGTCGATGTTTTGATAATCTTTGAATGCAATTCTTAGTTTGCTGTTGCCATTAGTATTTATGCGCGGATTATAGGCGTCTTTATTTCCTTCGATGATGGAATAATACCAAGTATTATCTTGTTCTGCGTAGTAGACTTTTTGACTATTAAATTTAAGATCTTTTAGAATACTGTCATCGGCTTTTTTATGAGAAGATATGATGGAATTGTATTCTTCGTTTGTTATTTTTGCGTGATGATAATCTGTTTGTGGCGCAACGAAATTTGCAGCAAAAATAAACAATCCTAAACTTATAATTCCAACCACTATTGCTACATAATTTCGGTTCATTTTATACTATGTCATCCGCATCGTATTCGATGATTGAGAATTTTTCGATTTCTGGCGTGTCGCTAAGCTGCTTGCTAAGCTCGCTTGGCTGTTTTACGGATAATTCAATTGCGTAGTCGCAACCTTTATTTGTAACATTGCGGCTTTTGATACGATATTTTTTTGATTGGCGTTCTAATACCTTCTTGATCGCTTCTTCTTCGTCTTTGTTTGTATGGATGACGAGGATGAATGGCTTTTTGCCAAAAGAAACGTGATCCAGGACTACGAGTACGATTGTAACGATTAATGAAGTGAACAATGCGACCGGATAGAGTTGGCAGCCGCAGATGATACCGGTATGTACTGACCAAAGCAGATAGATCATGTCGACTGGATCTTTGACGGCGGTACGGAAGCGGATGATGGCGAGCGCGCCGATAGTACCGAGAGTAATGACGACGTTAGATTGAAGACAGAGGATGATTGTTGCGATAAAGAATGGAAGGATTGAAATTGCGATATTGAATGATTTGTTATAGAAACTGCGATGCGATACGAAGCGATATACGACAAATTCATAGACTGCAAAAATCAGTACGGCAAATAAGACGCTGATGATCGTGACGCTGTCGATGATGGATGTCGAGAATGCGTTCCCGATGTTGTTAAATATATCTGTTAAATTCATATTAGTTCCTCCATTTTCTTTCTTCCTAGATAGTATTTGCTAAAGGATGTTTGTCTGAAGCCATGTGAGTTTATTATATCCTTTATATAGCTTGGCAGTATGTAATCGAATTTTACTTCTAGGACATGTCTGGCTTTTTCTTGGATTGGATAGCGCATGTATTTTCCGTCGATGAAGTGCTCGAAATCGTTTCCGGCTGCAATGTTCTGGTCTAATGTGATGCGGATGTTCGTGATTGGCTCGACGTAAGCCGTTCGTTCGTAATGGATGATTACTTTCGGTTCGAAGCGCCTAGACATGATTGCCACGCAAAAGCGTCTGAGTAATTTATATTTAGTTTTCCAGAGGATTTCTTCGGGCTTATTGTCTAGGATTAAGCTCAACTCTTTTTTTGTCATCGGGCAGCTTTCTTTATGAGTGTAGCCGAAGCGTTTTTGCTTTAGTTCGAGATGTAGGCTCTTTTTTGGTCCGTCGTAGTAACGGATGCGCCACTTGAAGCGTTTTTCTACGCCGAATGCGTTGTCGTTTGCGCAAGTATTGCGATAATCGTCGAAATATAGACTATGAATGCTATATTTGTTTTGTGCGAGAGTATGTTCGTCAATGTCTAGAACGCTAGTAAGGCGCGCAGAAATAAGGGCGATGTCGCCTTCGTCGCAACAATATTTCCATTCATTACGAAATTTCTTCATCTCTCCACTCTTTTATTCAATTTTAGCATAAACCGACTGGCATTTAGCCAAGATGCCGATTGCTTTTGAATTGGTAGAGACAGCCGATAACGAAGCAGGCTGCTAGGATGATCAAGAAATATGGCTCATGATTTAATGCTAGACCCGACACGGTGTATTTTGCGATTAGTTTTGCGCCGGAAAGCGCAGTCGTGACGATGCCGAGTGGTTTAATGAAGGCAACCGCGATGCAGCCTACGATAACGCCCGCTGCGACAGCGAAAGCAATTGGAATAGGCTCCGACATCTGAAATAGGTCAATTAGGGTAGTAGATACTGTGAACGTTGCTACGGCGAATATGCAGAATTTCTCGATACTGAAGCCTAGCACGCCGAGGAGTAGGCCAGCGCCGAGCGGTAGGATTTGCTGCCAGATTGGATCTTGGGTGATATTTTCGACTACGAGAGACATGAGGTAGTAGCCGATGAGAAACCAAATTACGACAAATGCAACCTTTTTAATACGATAACCGAAGAGACATAGAAATACGCCAATTGCGATAGCGAGAATTGGTTCGTATTGTTGAAGGATTTCCATAAGCTTATTGTATGATAATTATTCCAATTATACAAAGAATTACCGCAATAATATGAGAGATAATCAAGTGGTTTTTGAGTTTTTCTCTGCCGAAGTTTGGCCAGAAAATTGATAGGATTACGCCTAATAGAAAAGTAAGGACTAATTGTGTGGCATTTGTGACGGCGCTAGCGATTGCGGCCAATCCGATTATTAGGCCGTAGCGATAGGTGAAGTCGGCAAAAGCGCATAATATCTGGTTAAATACGACGGTAAAAATGTATGCTTTTGGGCGATGTTTGAGAATGTATTTATGGCGCTTGCGATACTTTGGATAGAGACCAATGATGCAATCCATCAGGCCGCGGCCGAATAAGTAAAACACGAATACGGCTTTATAGTCTATGCCGCCGCTTGAGCGAGTGTAAAATTCTGCGGAAATCGTAGCGATTATTACGTACAGTGTTAGTAGTCCGACTGCGCGGATTTCTACCCTGCGGCTTGAAGCGCGTTTTCTAGAGAAGATTACGATCACTGGCGCTAGGAGAATTACAACAAAACCTAAGATTTGACGAAGCGAGATTTGTTCGCCAAAGATGATAAAGTCAATTAACAAGAATAAGATCGGCTGCAATTGATATATAATAGCGGCGCCGGTCGCCTCTTCGTGTTCTAGGGCTTGATAATAGGCGAGTGCTCCAATTGAACTAAGTGCGCCGGATAACATTAGAAAGCCGATTGTGCCGAGCTCTGGGAATTGAATTTTGAAGATAATGCCGACGATTATTGCAATAATAATATAAACTGGTCCGTTCAGGACTTTCATCGCTTGCGGGATTTTGCCCTTAAAAATAACATCGGTTTGATAGTTGTCTATGAATGCGCTGAAACTCCAAGTGAGAGCTGCAATAATACATAAAATTAGCCAAAGCATTAGCAATATTATACATTATTTCGTGATATAATATGCTTATGTTAATGAGGACTGCTTTGTGAGTCTTTTCGGCGATTTATTTAAGAAGCCGAAGCTGGACGCAATCTACGAAGTAAAATCCCCAAACAAAAGGGTGGTTGTTACTTTCATGGTGGATCACGGCCAGATTTCCTATTTCGTCCATAAAGACGAAAAGATTATTTTGCGCAAATCTCGTTTGGGCTTAATTCTAAAGGACGCTTCCCCGCTCGCTGAGGATTTTTCTGTAGTCCGTGCTTATTCGCGTTCGATTGACGAGAACTGGAAGGCCTATTGGGGTGAGCAGCGCGAGATACGTAATAACTACAACGAAACTGCTATTTATCTTGAGGAAAATGTGAAGCCGAATCGTCTCCTTACGATGCGCTTCCGCGTTTATGATGATGGCGTTGCTTTCCGTTATGAAGTTCCTGCGCAGCCAGAGATGGAAAATATGATTGTTGCAGACGAGATTACGGAATTTTCAGTTGACTCTAATTCTCGTTCCTGGAGTATTCCAGCTTATCAGCCTGATCGCTACGAGTATGATTATACTGAGCACCCAGTTTATTCTTTAACCGATTCAGTACATACCCCTCTTACGATTCAGACGCCGGTTGGTCATTATATATCGATTCATGAGGCGGCGCTTTATAATTACGGCGCAATGACCTTGAAGTTGAATAATTCTTCGCTTAAATCTGATATTACGCCGCTTTCTGACGGGATGCGCGCTTATGTTGAGCTGCCTTTTTCGACGCCTTGGCGTACGATTACGATTGCGCATGATCCATTAGATTTAACTACTTCGAGAATGATTTTGAACTTGAATGATGCGCCGAAGGATGATTTTTCCTGGGTCGCACCGACGAAGTTTCTCGGTATCTGGTGGGCAATGTTTGTTGGCGAATGGACTTGGGCTCCAGGCGAGCGCCATGGCGCTACGACTGAGCATGCTTTCCAATATATTGATTACTGTAAGAGACTCGGTATTCCTGCGCTCTTGATTGAAGGTTGGAATGAAGGTTGGGAGGGTGATTGGCTCGAAAATGGTGTCAACAATAAGTTTATGGAGTCTACGCCTGATTTTGATATGAAGGCGGTTACAGATTATGCGCGCCAAAATGGCGTTGAAATCGTTGGCCACCATGAGACAGTCGGCTTTATTGATAATTATGAAGCTCAGCTTGAAGATGCGTATAAATTCCTCGTTCAGTACGGGATTCGCTATGTAAAGTCTGGCTATGCTGGTTCGAAGATGACGATTAATGGTCATCGCGAATATCATCATTCGCAGCTTGGCGTGCTTCATTATCAGAAGGCGCTCGAACTTGCGGCGAAGTATCATATTATGTTAGATGTTCATGAGCCGATTAAGGGTACTGGCATCGAGCGCACATGGCCAAACTTGATGACGCGCGAGGGTGCGCGTGGTCAGGAATATGAGGGCGGCGCATTAGTTCCGTCTCACGCTTGTTTCTTGCCGTATACGCGCTTGCTCAGTGGAGGCATGGATTATACGCCAGGTATCCTTGATGTGGCGAACTTCTCTAAACGCATAGCTTCGACAATTACGCGTCAGCTTGCCTATTACGTCACGATCTATTCTTCTATGCAGATGGCAGCTGATCGTCCTCAGTTCTATGAGACATCACATCCGGATTTATTCCAGTTTATTCATGATGTCCCGTCGCGTTTTGAGCGTTCAATTCCGCTTCTTGGCGAGATTGGCAAGAGTTTTGTAGTCGCACGTCAAGAATGGGAAGGTAGCTCTTGGTATATTGGCGGCGTTACGAATGAAGAAGGTCGCAAGGTTGAGCTGTATCTCGATTTTCTTGATCCGGAGATTAATTATGTTGCGACAATTTATCGCGATTCTGAAGATGCGCACTATCGTGATCATCAGCTTGGCTATGTTATCGAAGAAAAAATTCTCCGCCGTGGCGATAAGATTGAGGTCTATATGGCGCCAGGCGGTGGCTTTGCAATGAAGCTAGTAAAACAATAATTATTTTGAGATTTTCTTCGCAATAATTGTATCGTATCCAAAGCGAGAGCGGATTTCATACCCGTCTGCGCGGAGCTTTTCGATAGTCTCATTATCTAACAGTGTACGAGACGAATTTTTAACACTCAGTCTAACTGAGTCGTCGTTTACCGCTTGTGCGATTGTAATTTTGTCGCCAGATTGGCATAGTTTGAGTGCGCGCTTTAGCTCTGTTGCATAAAAATCGCGTATAATATCGTCGTTGCTAATTTTTAGGCTGAGATCTTGGATGTCTAGATTAATTGTAATCTTACGGCGCTCGCAACGCGTTAGTAGATCTTGATAGATAGGTGAAATAATATCAATGAAACGGCTCATGCTTTTATTATACACCAGGTGAGAAGGCTTTTAGCTGCTCGCGATGGCGTTTGTAGTTTGGGTCGTGTTCGCCGACTTCTTTCCAGAAGGCAGCGGAATGATCCATATGATTGATGTGGGCTAGTTCGTGAATAATTACATAGTCGCGCAACGCTTCTGGCACTTTCATCAGGCCAATATTAAGAGAAATAGTACCGCTAGACGAGCGACTTCCCCAGCGCGTATTTGCATGAGAAAGGCGTATGCCTGAATAGTGATAATTATATTTTGTTGCCCAGAATTCGAGGCGATATGGTAGATACTCGCGTGCTTTTTTCATTAAGATTTTCTTTTGCGCATCTCTGGCGCGTTGCGTTGAGGGGTCTTTGACTGGCAATTTCTCTTTGATTTCTTTGCGCATTGAATTTAGGAAGCGTTTTGCAAGAAAATCTGAGGTACTGGATGGCACGGTGATTGTGAGCTTGCCGGATGTTGCGACAGAAAATTTAGCACGAGTCGACCAAGCGCTGCGGCGCACGACTACTTCACCAAAATCTTTATCTTGAAAACTAGACATTATTAGCCGCGGAAGCTACTGAGATTATTGATTACATTCTTACATTGAGTCTGATAGGTATGCTTGCCAGAGATAACTAGGACTTTCTCAGCTTCGCTTGGTGCCTCAATGTGTTCGTATGAGCTGGCTAATGCCGCCTTTGCCTCGTCGAGTGTGCGATAGGCGTGGCGCATACGCTGTTTAATGGCATTTAGGTCGGTTTGGACCCAGATTAATGCTGGGCAGTAGCCTGCCTCTGTTAGGAGTTTGCGGATTTCATCGCGATCTGATTCGGTATCAAGAAGACCTTCGATAATGAATGGCGCCTGTCCTTTTGTCATGTTTTTGATAATATCGATGGCGAGTTTGCGGCTAAGACGATGCTTGCTCTGAAGTTCTGGAAAATTAAAGAAAGGCGCTTTGATAGAATCGCTAAGATGGGTAGCGAAAGTAGTTTTGCCGCTCATTGGCGCGCCAAAAACAAGAATTGCGTACGGTTTGCTATTCCCAATATTCATAAGATTATTTTATCTAATGCGTTTGTTTTTTGCAAATTTTGTGCGCCTAGTTGGCTCTAGGTTGCTCGAATTAGCAATTAAGACTTGGCTTGGGTAATAGAATACCCAAACTAAAAATGAAGTCAGTGGTAAGGCAATTGCTGGGATGATATTATTGAGTGCCAAGAATCTTAATGCGACACACATATCGCAGCAGATAAAACAGGTGAAACCATAGAAGGCGCATCTTGCGCGGAAGCTTTTTCGGTCTGCGCGATAGTTTTTAATTGACATTACTAGGTTGCAGATTAGTTCGAGTCCATATATTGTTGCGATTGCAATGATTGGTTGTAGACCCTGAGTGATGGTTAAAGCAAAGAAGACACTAATTGCGAGCGCGTATATGCCGAGGGCGCTTTGTGAGAGTTTTGTTAGTCGCGTAAGATGCATGAATTGCGCAAAGCAGAATACGTATACGCCAGCTAAAGTGTGGGGCGTCCAGACTAGAATTGTGTCAGCTAAGAATGTAAACAATAGTGCAAGTTGAAGATTGTAATCTTTGTTGTATTTCTGGTTGGCATAAACGATACATAGGAAAATGCCGAGATATTTCAATAGTGCTGATCCCCAAAAATTCGGCATCAAAATATCGAGCAATAAAAACGTGAGATATATTGCTATCCATATCACCAACCAGCGCGGATCGACGTAAGAGATGCGCTTGATATCCTTCCACCAATCGGGCGTACGCATATGCTTATATTATATTATTCTTTTAGGGTTTTCGACAAGAATAGCATTTAGCTCTGATTCTCGATAATACTTTTGCAACTTGCGCTTTGCTTTTGCGATTTCATTATAATCACGCTCATGATGAATGTCTGTGCCTAGACAGAAGATCAATTTTTCTTTTGCAATTTTTTTCGCGAGCTTTTGAGCTTTCTTTCCGTATTGGCCGATATAACTGCCAAGATTGCACTGAAATAAGATGCCGCTTTTATGTAGATTTGTCACGAGTTTATAGTCATTTTGGAAGCTATGATAGCGTTCTGGGTGTGCTAGAATTACGTTCCAGCCTTTTTGTTGAAGTGTTAAGAAGATATCTTCATACTGTTCGAACTTGCCACTCATTGGAAGCTCAATTAAAAGATATTTACTATCGTTTAACGCGGAAATCTTTTTGAGGCGAATTAATTTTGAAATTTCGCGATCAATATAGATTTCGTTTCCGAGATAGATATTTATATCAATGCTTGCTTCTTTTGCCTTTTGCTTTAGCTCTGCGAGGAGTTTAGTATTGTTTGCCTTTGTGCTAGTTTGCTTAGTCTCGGCGATATAGTGCGGCGTACAAATTACATCTGTAATCCCCTGCTGCGATAGACCGCGCAAAATCTTTAGGCTTTCGTCGAAGCTTTTAGAACCGTCATCAATCCCCGGAAGAATATGGGAATGAATATCGATCATTCTAATCTCCGTAGTAGCTATAGTAGCGAGCAGTCTTACGATTAACGCCATTTAGGACGATGCCAGCAACGCGAGCGTTTACCTTTTTGAGCGCATCGTTTGCGGTGTCGAGGGTTGCCTTCTTGGTGCTATTATCGCGGACGACAATCAGAGTCTCGTCTACGAGCGTAGACATGATTGCGGAGTCGGTTACGCCGTTACATGGCGCGCCGTCAAAGATGATAATGTCGTACTTCGCTTTTAGAGCCTTAATAAGCTCGCGATTCTTGTTTGACGAGAGAAGCTCGCTTGGGTTTGGAGGAAATACGCCACGCGGGATAACGTTGAGATTTTTGACGTGAGTTTTCTTAATGTATTTCTTATAGTTTTCGATATTATCAGTAAGGAGATTAGAATAACCGTTTAGGTTTGCGATATTAAAGATCTTATGCAAGCGACCTTTGCGCAGATCGCAGTCGATAAGGAGGACCTTCTTATTGGCTTGAGCGAATGACGTTGCGAGGTTAGCCGAGACGAAGCTCTTACCTTCTGCTGCGTTTGCGCTAGTAACTAGGATGGTTTTAAAACCACTATCAACGCTTGAGAATTGTAGGTTCGTGCGAAGACCTTTGATCGTTTCAGATACGACTGATTTTGGATAGTGCTCGACGATGATTTCGTCAACGGCAGCTTTTCTTGGCGTGTCGCTTTTGACGATTTTACCGACAATTGGAAGTCCGATTTTGGCTTCGATATCATCGCTGTATTTAATCGTATCATCGAAGTAGTAGATGATGAACGAGATTGCTGTTACGCCGAAAATCGCGATCAATAATGCAATAAGACTATCGCGGATCGTAGTATTATTACTGACGTTTTCTGGGATCTGTGCGTGGTCAATCGTGCTAACATTGTTTAATTTATAAATATTTACGATTTCAGCACTAAAAACGTCGGCGATTTTGTTTGCAGTTTTTGCGGCGTTTTCTGGGCTTTCGTCCTCAACGCTGATTTTGAGGATTTCGGTATCATCAACAGCAGTTACGGTGACGTGTTTACTAAGGGAGTCGACGTCTGTGTCTAGAGATAGACTATCGATGACTTGCTGTAAGACTAGTTTGCTTTTGACGATCTCGGAGTAGGTGGTAACAAGTTTTTGGTTGATATTAATGTCGTTAAGGGTAGATGCACTAGTATTCTCAGCTGTTTGCTGCGCGAGAACGACGGTAGTGCTTGTCTTATACATTGGTTTCTTGATGTTTAAATCATAGAAAAATGTTGCGCCGACTGCGAGAATTGCGACGACGATCATCGGTATGATGAACTTCTTTAGATATCTTAAGAAATCCTTAATGTCGATTTCTTCCATAAAAAATGCTCCCTTAATAACACTTTTTGAATATTATTGCTATTATTATATCACAGAATCGTAAAAATAGCAACTACTTGAGGTATTCTGCTATCTTGAATTTGGCGGAATCGATTGTGGCTTGATTTGGCAGCATGACGTAGAGTTTTTGGCTGCCAATAGAATAGGTAGGTAGCATTGCTCCGGTGCCGTCTAGAGAAATTGATTCAACTTTCCAGCTCTTTAGTTCAGCTAGCTGATAGCGAGCAAAATCTGTAATCTCATCGTAGCTGAGATTCGTCTCAAAACTACCTTCTGCAGCCGAGATAATTCTAGGGTAGTTTATGAGGTAGTGTGGATTCGAGAACTTCTCTACGAGCTTTGTAATAACCTGCTGCTGGTTTTCTCCACGATGGCGATCGCCAGTTGCATATGAGTAGCGTTCGCGGGAAAATGCGAGTGCGCAGGCGCTATCGACGTGTTGTGTCCCTTTTGTAAACCTACAATCCTTATTGGTCCAGGCCGTAAAGGCTTGATCAGAGTCAATATCGATGCCGCCGACTGCGTCGACAATATTAATTACCGTGCTAAAGCCTACCTTGATTGTGTAGTTGATATTTATTCCTAATAAATCCTCTATTGTTTTTTTGCTCATCTGTGTGCCGTAGATGCCTGCGTGCGTGAGCTTATCCTTTGTTCCGGTCGTACCGTGAAGCTGAACATAATAATCGCGCGGAATAGAAACGAGCAGAATTTTGGCATCTTTAGGCCTGACGACCGCTAGAATATTTACGTCGCTTCTTGCAGTATCATTTAGGCCGATGCGCGAATCGCTGCCGGAAATATAAATAATGAATGGATCGGTGGCGACATTGACGCGCTTAATGTCTTTCTCTTCGTCGATGCGAACTTCGTATTCGTAAATTACCTTTGTTTTCTCGGCAAATTCTTGGTTGTTTTCTTCGAGAAATTCAAGATAACTGTCGGCTAGGACGATTGCGGACACTTTGTAATCACTAATTCCTGCTACGAGAGTGCCTAGCTCGCTATAATTCGTATCTTTGTAGTCTATCTTTCGCTTGAGAGTATTTTTGGTGTTTTCGAGGTTTGGATTAGTGTTTAGGAAGCCGATATGCTGCTGATTGAGCTGCTCGATATTGTCGTAGCGCGCTGTTTTAAGTACAAGAACTTTATAGGTTTGAGTCTCATGATGGGCGCCAGTAATGTTTTCGATAAAGTCGACGGTTTGGCGAACATATTTAAATCCGATAGACGTAATAATTGTGATGACGACGCTGATTATTGCGAGAGTGACTTTTATCCAACGACGCGCATGCTTGCTAAAAATGAGTTTGTAAATATTTAGTGCTACAAGTGCGTATAGGATGAATGCTGCTAGGAATAACTGCCATAATTGTAAGAGATTAAGGCGTTTGAGTGAGATTATTAATGCTGTGCTCGATATAAACTGAATTACGCACAAAATTATTGGAATTATTTTATTTACTTTTGGCGCTTTCTTATCCTTTTTCGCAACATTTTTTGACATATTGCTATTATTATAACATAACAGCCGTATCTTTCAATGTTGTCAGTCCTTATCGCTCTTTGATCGATTACAACGCCAACAGAGAGTTTGGAGATTGTCTGCTTCGGTTTTGCCGCCTTTGGATACTGGGATTATATGATCGACTTCTAATAATAGGTTTGGCTCTTTTAGAACGCTATTTCCGCAAATTTGACAGGTATAATTATCGCGCTGCTTGATTGCTTCGCGCAGGTCTTTTGTCATGGCACTACGCTGTTCTTTGGCGTGGCCTTCTTTCGTCAACTTCCCGCCTATCTCCGAGCGAAGTTCCGTTATCAGCTTCTCGTCTATTTCGATTTTGTGGCCGCGTCGCGTTTTGCCGGCTGGGCTCACGTATAGAAAATAAACGTATGGCGTAATTAGCTTAATTTTACTTTTGATGCCGCACAGAGTATTGGCGGCTTTGTGGCGGCTGATGAATAGTCTGAATATGAAAGGCGTGCTTTGTTTGTATTTCTTCCAGGCATTAGCGATTGCATTCTCATAAGTATAATAGCAGTCGATGTATGATTCTAGATAATCGAGCGTAGCCATACACTCTGTAGAATGATTTAGGTTGGCGTATTTAAAGATGTATTTTGTCGGATTTAAGGTTGAACTATTTACGATGGCGCTCGAGCAATTGATTATTTGATTAAAACCTAATGACTGTGCGCATTCTGTGTAGGATTTTTGGTTTTCTTTTAGGTAAGTGTTTGCTTTGATGATCGATTCTGACAGCTTTGGGTTACGTGCCTTGAATGCTTTTCTGTGGCGGCGCAATGATAGGTCTGCGATTAGACGAAAAATTATTACGAGGACGATCGCTGATGCGATTATGATGGCCGACCATACGAGAAAGGTCCTTAGTAGATCAAATGAGTTATTGCTCATGGTTATATTATACTCTACTACGGTTCTCCTCCTACTCTAGAAAAGAAAAACCTGAACCGAAGTTCAGGTATTTCTTTTGGTGCTGGGAGTAGGAGAGCGCAGCTCTAAAAGAGCTGCTATCGCTCAGGGCGTCGCCTCGGAAATATGGAAACGAGTT